>JBBSFE010000004.1:0-127820 GCA_038239005.1 Polyangiales bacterium | reverse complement strand
GCGTCACGCGCTCATCCATCACGCCGCGCAGCTTGCGATACTTCGCACGAACGGAATCCACGTTGCCCATGCTGCACCAACAGCCCGCGCGCGTCGGCTATTTCCATGAGCGGATCGATAAATTCGACCAGGCTCCTTACGTCGTCCGATATCTTTCGAACAAGCTCTTCGTCGTCGACATCACGCAATCGAGCGGTGGCGTGATCGCGCCAGGATCCGAGATCGATCTGACGCCCTTCGTCGCCTCCGGAGACAGTGACGGCCGCGTCGACATGGTCGCCGCAGTTTACTCGGCCAGCAACGACACCGTGTATGCTGCGCTGCAGCGCATCGACACGGGTCTTGCGTGCAGAGGCAGCGCTCTCGTCGTTCCGATCAAGGGCAGCAAGAACCAAGTCGTCGACGGCAACGACAGCGGCGTTGTCGACATCGGAGATGCCATCCCGCTGAACGGAAAGAACCCGCTCGCGATGGTGCTCGACGACGCAAACCACCGCATCTTCGTCGTCGAGGGTGGCTGCATCTCGGGAACGTTCGTCGGCGCCGGCATCGACACCATCGACATCACGAACTCGAACGTGACCTCGGCGCTGCAAGTCGACGCCGGATCCCTTTCGAATTCCCCCAGCGCACTTCTCTACGCGACACCTTCGACCGCGTTCGTCTTCACCGATCAATGGCACGCGTGGACCCCAACGGCATCATCGCTCGGCGCGGCGACGTCGTTCATTCCCGCCGTCTCGTTCGTCGACCCGAGCGGCTTCATCATCGGTCTCGAGAACGACGGCGACGCGAGCAGTCCACTTTGGGGGGCGTACCGTGTCGACAACGGGGGCGCGATCTCGAACGAAGTCCTCCCCGGCGTGTTCAACAACATTCAAGCGAAGAACATCTACGGTCTCAGCTCGACGCTCGTGCAATGATGCGCACACGGCTCGCGCTCTCCATCGTCGTGCTCGCGCCCATGGGCGCGTTCGCGTGCGTGCAGCTTTTCGGCATCGACGACGGCATCCTCGTCAGCGTGCCCGAAGGTGGCTCCGACGCGAACGGGGACAGCGGACCCGACGCGGGGTGCGCTGGCCGCATCACCGTGACGAAGAACGACCACTTCGTGACGAACAACGGGCCGGTACCTAGCTCTTGGGATTTCACCGACGCCGGCGCGGCTGTGTTCGTGATCGCGAGTGACGGCGGCCTCACGACGTATCCGGGTCAAGGAACGCTCGGATCGTTCACCGTCGATGGTGTTCCCGATTGCGTCGAGTACTACGTGACGCCGCCCAATCGCCAAACCGGCACGGCAACGTGGGTCTTCGCGAAAGAACGAAACCTCGACGTAAGCGAGTGGGTCGTCGGCAAACCCGTGGGTCCGAGCGCGGACGGCGGCGCGCAGCTCGCCCTCAACGTCACGGGGCTCACGCCGTGGACGCCGAGCGACGTTCTCGGCATGTGGGCAGTCGACTCGAACTTCATTGGCCTCGTGCAGCCGTTCAACCCGGGCGACGTCATGGGCGTGGCGAACTTCGACATTCGAAGCGTCGGCGGCGACACCTGGCTCCTGCAAAACGACACGCTCTATGTTCTCGACACGGCGTTCGTGGACGCGAGCGTGATGGCCGGGGCGACGCTCAGCACGGTGAGACAATCGTACGTCGCGACGAACGTAACCACACCAAGCGGACAGACGACGACCATCGACGCCGCGCTCACGGCCACTGGGCAATCGACGACGATCAACATCGCGTGGGATCACTCGGCGTTCGCGCTCCACGCAGGCGAGCTCAACCCGACCCTTCAAGGGATCAATCAATTCATCTTCATCGATCCGAATCCAGTCGGTGGGCACGGCTACATTACGGGCAGCCCCGACTTCGCCACCTACGTGCTGCCGAACGGCAACGGAAGCCTCGAGTCGTTTCCCGTGACGTTCAACAATCCGTTTCCCGCGCAGTGGGCGATTGACGTCGGCGCGAGCTTCTTCACGAACGTAGACATCACGCTCGACTCGCCGACCGCCGAGGGTGGCGTAGCGCAGACGCAGTCAGGGTTTTATGGCGCGTCGTTTTTCTGTCTCTTCGGTGTGTCGGGCAGCGACGTGCTCACGCCAGACGGCGGCCCGATGGCGCCGCTGGTTTCGCCTGTGCTCATCCCGAAAATCAACGGACAGGATCTCTTCACGCACGTGACGGGCGTTGGCGTGGAACCTACGCTCTCGTGGAACGCGCCATCGCTCGGCACCGTGACGACGTACTACGTCACCGTTCGCGAGCTCAGCGTCAACGCCGTCAAGCCGAGCCGCGTTAATGTCGATCTCCTCGCGCGCATCTTCACGTCGAGCACGACGCTGCGCATTCCCCCGGGCATTCTCGAGCTCGGCAAACAATACGACGTCAGCATCGACGCCTCCTACAGCGCGGGAATTCCGTCGACATCACCGACACTCTTCGCGTGGCCGCAGTGCGACGCCACCATCTTGAGCGGCGTCTTCGCGCCCTAGGCGACTCGGTTGACGAGCCGCATCGCATTATCGACTCATCGTCGCGCGGCGATGCGGTGGCTCAGGGATACTCACACGCGCAGGTGAGATCGCCGGCGTTGTCGATGTTGCAGCCTCCGCATTGGCAGAGCGTCTCGGCGCAAGGGCACGACAGCTTGCCGCCGCACGCGGACGGCAGCGGCTGACACGCGTAACCGACCGTCGTGTTGTCGCAGCAGCCGGTGGTGTGCGTTCCATTCGGGCACACGCCTGCGTCGTCCGGGAGCTCGCACGCGCCGCCGCTCGATGTCGTGATGACGCACTTCTCGCCGGAGGGGCACGTCTGCCCGTTGCACGTCACGGCCGCCGCGTCATCGCCACCGCCGCTATCGGTACCGGCGTCGCCGCCGTCGGTTGTGGTCGCACCGCCGCACGCGAGCGCGGCCATCAAGCTCAAAACTAGGAAACGCATGCGCCGAATCAAAGCAGATGTCGTACCAACGCGATCGCCCGCGTTTTCCGCACGATCGCGCGTGCCACGGTGTGCCTCAGGGGTGCGCAGCGAGATCGCGGCGGCGCTTTCGCGCTTGAACCTCGGGCGACTCCGCGACGGCCATGCCGACGAGGCGCGTGCCTTCGAGGAAGTGCTTCAGGCCCATGCGCACGAGCTCGGGATGCGCTTGCCCGACGTTCGGGAAACCATCTTTCGTTTGCTCGACGCTGCCCCAGTTTTGGAAGAGGCGACCCCAGTCGCTCTCGAGCGCATCCTGGATGCGTTTCTTTCCATAGACCGGGTACCAGAAGATGTCGTGATACGTGACGCTCGCCACGTACGCCCACGGTGCGAGCCACGTCTTCAGTGACCACTCGATCGGCTTCTTCAGCGGGCCCCAATAAATGCGGTGCTGGTTGCGCGACGCGAACGTCATGTTCTTGAACGGGCCTTCGAAGTGCCAGTTCTCGTTGCCGAGATCGGTGTCGCCGACGAGCTCGATGTCGCGGACGTCGCCGCAGCCGAGGCCATGCTCGTGCGCGAGGCGGATGAACTTGCAATCGCTCATCGGGTCGAAGCCCATGAGCTTCGCGGCGACCGCGTCGATCGCGACTTGATCGGCGCTCGCGAGGAGCACGTTCTTCACGTGGGGAACCATGCAGCGCGGGCCGGGGCCGTCGCCGGCGAAAGTGCCGTCCATCACGGCGAAGATGCCGCGGTGGATCTTCTTCTGAATCATCAGGAGATCGACGAGCGTTTCGTGGATGACCGGGTGCGTCCAGTGGCGGTGCTCGTTCAAGAGGCCACCGAATGCGTTCTTCATCGCGCCCGTGGTGGTCGTGAAGATGTGTGTCTTCACGGTCGGCAGGTGGATGATGTTCTCGCCGATGAAGCGCTTCGGAATCGAAAAGCCCTTCGGGTAGACGTCGTTGAGGCACAAAAACTTTTTCGTGAGATCGCCAACGGCATCGCGCACGTCGATCCACTCTTCGCCTTCGTAGAGGTGGACGTTGCGGAGGCCGTGCGCTTCGACGACGTCGATCTGTTTGTTCTCACGCTCGCCGAGGTGTGCGTCGATCACGACGGTGCGGTTGTGGCAGGCGTGGATGAGATCGGGATCGTACCCGTCGGCCTTCATCGCGCCGATGACGCCTTCGAGCTGCCATGGCGTCGTCGATGACGCGGGGTAGAAGAAGTGCCACGAGATGTTGACCTTGAGGCCGGTGTCCGCGTCTTTCTGGATGACGTCGCGGTACCCCGCGAGGTTCATCACGCGGTGGTAATCGGCGAGGACCGTCTCGGGTTTGGTGCGAACGATTGCGACTTTGGACTTGGGCATGGAACGCGCTGCAGATACCGCGAATTGAGGGTTAACGCCAATCGGACCTGAGGCGTATCGTGGGGCTCATGACCGACTTCGACCCGCAACGGATCGAGGCCGCGGGCACGCGCTTCGTCGCATTCTTCAACGAGCTCGGCCGCACCTTCGTCGAGCGGGAAGAGCTACTCGCTCAGATCGCCCTCGGATTGCTCTCGCGCGAGCACGTCTTGATGACGGGGCCGCCCGGAACCGCGAAGAGCGGCATTGCCTCGGCCGTGCTTCGCCGCGTCGTCGACGAACGCACGGGCCAGCCCAGCCTTTTCGCGCGCCAGTTCACCGAGAGCACAGTGCAGACGGATCTCGTCGGCCCGATCAATTTCAAAACGCTGATGGAGACGGGTCGCACCGAGCACTTCACGGACGAGGGCATGCTCGGCGCGGTTCACGCGTTTTTGGACGAAGTCTTCGACGGACGCGACATGCTCCTTCGCTCCACGCTCAACGTTCTTCAAGAACGCGAGCTCAAGCAAGGCAGCAAGACCACACGCGGCGCCATCGAGTGCGCCTTGATGACGACGAATCGTTATCTCGCAGAGGTGCTCGAGGGCTCGCGCGAAACGCTGCTGGCGTTCGTCGATCGCGTTGCGTTCGTGAGCTTCGTGCCCAAAGGTTTTGCAACGACCACGAACTTGTCGACTGTGCTGCGCAAACAAGTCGGTGGAACGGGAACGCCGCGGCTCGTCGAGTCGCTCACCATTCAGGATCTCGACGCGCTCCAAGCGGCCACCGAGTCGGTCTACGTGCCCGACGAAATTTGCGACTCGCTCGCGACCCTCCTCGGCATGCTCGACGACGAGCTAGGCGCTGCCGAGCGCGCGGACCCGCAGTTTCTCGCGACGCGGTATCTCTCGACGCGCACGGCCGTGCGCTCCGGCCGAATGCTTCGTGCCGTGTGCGTCTACGACAAATTGTTCTTCAACAAGGGGCGCTCACTCGAAGTCGGGTTCGGCGATTTGAAAGCGCTGCACCTCTCGATCCTGCTCGGCGGACCCGTGCCGGATGCGCTCACCGCGCTGCTGGCGCACGAGACCGATGCGCGCGAGCGAAGGCAACTCTCGATCATTCGGACGGAGCGCGAAATTTTCGATCGCTGCATCGCCAAGCTCCAGCCGCCGAAACCGAAGAAGCGGCCGCCGCAGTCGAAGCGTGGCTCTGCGCAGCCGGCTCCGGTGCTTCCCAAGCCGCCGCTCGATGTCGAAACGCTCACGCCCGAGCGGCTCGTCGAGCTCGCACGAGGCGCGGTGAGGGAAGGGGCGCCCGACGATCTTCGCGCCGCAGTCGAGGAGCTTACGGCCCGCGCGATGCGCGAAGGCGTGCTCGCGTCATCTGGCATGCACGACACGGTCGGTGCGAGCGTTGCCGCGCTCGTCGATGCAGCCGACGCGGTCGAGAAAATTCCAGGCGACACGCTCGGCGTGGCACGGTGGACACGTGGTCGCGCGCTTGCGCTGCTCGACGAAGCGGTGTCGCTCGTCGAAAACGGTGGCGCGCTCGCGACGCATCTTCTCGCAGAGTCACAGGGAATGGCTGGCGCGGCGATCGTGATGGCCGAGCGTATCGAGCATCTGGAAAAGCTCGTGGAGCATCGAAACCAAATTCGCGCACGCGGCGCAGACGAAGACGACGCCGCACGCAGCGACGAGCTCTGGCGCAAAGCTGCCGCACGCGCGGAGGACGAAGCATCCGCGATCCTCGATGCGGGTTTCCGAAAAGATGCAGCCGAAGCTTTCGCGCTGAGCAACGACGGTCGCGATCTCGGCGCGATCTTGAGCCTGCTCGAAGCGCCGCTCGCCATTCTCGATCGCACGAGCGCGCGGCTCGTCGCGATTGGCGCACCAGGAAACGTCAAGGCGCGTGTCGTGGGTCCGCGCATCTTGCCGCTCGTGAACGCCGCGTTCGAGCATGCCTCGGCGCCGGATCGCAGCAAGCTCGTCGCGCAGGTCGAGAACGTGCTCGAGGTTCTCGAGCAGCATCAGCTTCGCGCCGCACTTGCGCCACGCGAGCTCCTCGCGGCCACCGCACGCACGCTCGTTCGGGCAGCGAAGGCAACGGGGCTTCCGCCGCTCGACAAGCCCACGGTCGACCAATACCGGAAGCTTCGGCAGATTGGTCACCGGGTGCCGGGCGCGTGCACGCTGATCGAAATCGCGATGCAAGTTGCACCGAAGCGAACGCTTCGCAGCACGGCCAATCCGGAAGCTGCGGTCTCGGCGCTGCGCGAGATCGCGCGAAGCCTGCCCGCCGATCTCGCGACGTCGGTCGCCGAAGTCGATCTCGCGCGCCTCGACGCGACCATTGGGTTTCTCGAGAAGTGGTTCGACGGCAGCACGACCGGCGCATCGACGCCGCAACAAAAGCTCGAGAAGCTCACGGCGTCCGGTTTCTTCGGTGTCGCGTTCGACGAGCAAGCGCTGCTCCGCACCGCGCTCGAAGCGAAGGTCGTCGGCGACGTGTTTCCGAATCGCACGCCCGAGGTCGCGAAAATCCGCGCACGCATCGAGGCGCTTCGCGATCGCTCGCACACCGAGCTCGAGAGCTTGCTCCAAAGGCGCGCGGACGAAGCCTGGGCCGCGGTGCTCGGGTGACGAAAAACCTCGACGCGCTTGCGGCGCGCATCGAACGCGTCGCGCTCGACCCCGACGACATCAGTGCTCCGTTTAGCCGTATTTTCAGGCCGATCCTCGCGCGGCTCGGGGTCGAGCCCGATCTGCAAACGGCACAGGTCTCACGCCTTGTCGAACGCATTCGCATGTCGCACTCGGGCGCGTACATCGATGCGACCGAGCTCATGGGCACGCTCGAAGATGCGAAGCGTGAGCTCGAAGCGAACGTGTCGGCGGTCGAGCGAGCGTGCGTCGTCAACGAACAACCGATGGTGACGTGCGGCGCGTGGCTTCGTCGCATGTACGAAGTGATCGTGCGCGCCGAGCGAGCGATCGATCGCCAAGACGCAGACGCACGCGCGCTCATCGCGCACACTTCGCAAGCTCGACTCTTGCCGCCGCTCACCGTGCGTACGCACGCCAAAGAAGCCAACGGCGCGGACGGCGCAGCGAGCGCGCGGCGTCTCGTGGAGCTCGAGCTCGCGAGCGTCGATCGACTCGTCGATGCGGCCGATGCGGAGAGCGAGCTCCTCGGAAGAAAACGCCGCCTCCTCGAAGCCGCGCGTCAGGCATTGCTCGGCGCGAGCGCGGCGATGCCGCTCGAAAAAAAAGGATGCGAAACGCGCCTTGAGAGCCTCGCGCAGCAAATCGCACGAATCGATCGCCTCGAAGCCGCCGGCGTTTCCACCGAGACCGCTCTCTCGCACCAGCTTCGTCAAGCAACGACACGTGGTGAGCGCGACCGTGCCTATGCCACGCTGTGCGCGATGCAAACCGCGGCGGTCGGCGGGCGCGACGAGCGACTGCTCTCCATGACGTCGCGCGCGATGGAGACGATGAGCCCGAGCGGTGGAATCGCACGCGCCGAATCGCTCGCGCGGAGCGCGAACGAAATGTTCGGTCTCGATGTCTCCAAGCTCGTGCAGAAGACCTACACATCGGCGACGGCTCGATACAAGCAGCTCTCGGCGAGCAAGGACATCGCCCAGCGCGAGCTCGGAGCGCAAGCGACGATGTATTTCTCTGGCGCGGGAGCGACGGCGATCACGGCGGCGGCGGTTGCGGTCGATGGTTGCTTCGACCTCGGTGGCGCGCTGCTTCCGGTTCGCACGATCGAATACGAGACGCACGTACGCGCGGTGACGTTCCCCACGCCCGATTTGGCGCTCCTTCCGGCGACCGACATTCGCGATCTCCCCGACGCCATCATCGAAGACCCACGCATGCTCGTCCTCGATCTCGCGGCAGGTCGCCTCCTCGCGCGTCGCTTCATTGCGCACGAACAAGAGCCGAAGACGAAAATCGTCATGCGCGGCGAGGTGCGCGCCTACGTGCTCGACGGCTCCGGCTCGATGCTCGGTCCGCGCGCTCGGATGCGCGATGCGATCGTCGCGAGTGAGCTTCTCACGCTGCGCAAACGCATGCTCGAGCACGCCAAGCTCGCGCGCGTGATGCTCTTTTATCGGTACTTCAGCGATCGCGTGGAACCATCGCAACGTGTCGATAGCGTCGCGTCCGTCGATGTCGCGCTTCAAGAAGTTCTCGGCACGGCGCGCACGGGTGGCACCGACATCGAGAACGCGCTCGTGGCCACGATCGGTGACATCGCCCGCGCGCAAGCGAACGACCCCGAGCTGTCGCGCGCGCAAATCGTGATCGTCACCGACGGACTTTCAGCGGTCGATGAAGAGCGCGTGTCGAAGGCGCGCGAGACGCTCGGCGCGATCCCGATTGGGCTCAGCGTCGTCGCGCTCGGCGAACAGAACGATGCTCTGCGCACGATCGTCGCGAAGCAGCGTGCGAAGGGCGAGCGCGCCTTTTACCATTTCATTTCGGACCCATCGCTCCAGGCCATCGTTGCGGGCGAGGGCGATCCAGGCGGCGCCATTCATCCGCCGCCCGTCGCCGAAGGTCGTGGGTCGCCGGAAGCCCTCGCGTCGCAAATCGGAGAGCTCGTCGAGGAGATCGCAACGCAAGGTCATGCGCGCGAGGTCGAGGCGCTCGACATGCTCGACACGGGCCGCGAGGCGAACTTGGAGGCGGGGCTCGTTGCGAGCGACTTCAGCGAAAGCGAGGTCGCACGCGCGCGCTCTCTCTACAAAGAGCGTTCGGCACTCGAACGTCAGTTCGATCGGTGGTTTCCCGCGCCCAAGCCCGACGCGGATGCTCCGGAGGCGGGCGAGGACATCGACGCCGCCGTCGTGCTTCTTTCGACGGTCGCGGAGATGATTGCGGTTGTCGGCGGCAGCGATCTCCAGCGCATGGCCGATGCGATTGACCTCCTCGAACGCCTGCTTCCCGACGCTCGCCTCACGCCTGCGCGCTACCAAGCCGTGGTGATGGCCATGCCTCGAACGCTGTCAAATCCGCTGTCGACAGTGCGCGCGGCCGCACATCGCTCTATGCTGAACGCATCATGAAGCGGACGATGCTTGCATTCTGCACCCTTTCCTTCGGGCTCACCACGGTGGCTCACTGCTCCGGCAACGACACCACCGTCGATGCCAGCGACACCGGCCCCGCCGACGTCGCCATCGAGTACTACCAAGCGGAGACCGCACCCCCCATTCCGATGATTGTGGATGTCGTGGCCGGCGCCGCGCACACGTGCATGCTCATCTCGTACGGCGGCACGTTCGTCACGTACTGCTTCGGCAAAGACGAAGAGGTCGGCGGCACCAAGGGCGGCGGGCTCGCGGTGGCATCGAACGGCGTCAACCCGCAGCCGAGCTTCCTGCACATCGCAAGCAGCCATGGCGCCGCGCACACGTGCGGCATCGACACGCAAAAACAAATCTGGTGCTGGGGTGACGATACCAAAGGCCAGTGCGGTCAGGGCAACGTCGGAACGGTCGTCGCTGCGCCGCAGCTCGCGCTCGACTCGCAGTTCGGCATCGCCAAAGCCGAAGCCGACGGTCTCGCGCTCGGCACGAGCTCCACATGCACCTTCCGCATTCTCGACAACAAGCTCTCGTGCTGGGGCGACAACACCTCGTGTCAGAACGACCTCTACGATACGGGCGGTTGCTCGGCGAGCACCACGTCATCCACCGTCGCCACCGACGACGGCACCGTCTTCACCGCCGGCAAGATGCTGACGCTCGGCGCGACGCACACTTGCTTCGTTGCGACGCCGATGCCGAGCGGCACAGCCGCGCTCTTTTGCGTCGGTGACAATGCATCGAAGGAGTCGGGATCGTCGGCGACCACGCCGCTCACGCCCGCGAACAAAATCACGCCGCCCGCGACGATCATCTCCATGGCACTTGGCGACGCATACACATGCTTCGTCACCGACGCTCCCCACGCGCTCTACTGCTTCGGAAAAAACGATCAGCATCAATCGAACGCGACAAGCACCAATCCGGTCGACCCCGCAGCGATGACCGCCATCACGCTTCCGCAAAGCAAGATCCCACTTACCGTGGCAACGAGCGGCGCCGAGACGTGTGTCATCGACACCGATGGGCTCTTGTGGTGCTTCGGCAAAAGTCACGGCACGAACATCGACCAAATCATGGGCGTCAAAGACGTTGGCAAGATCACGATGGGCGCGGGCCACACGTGCGTCGTTGGCCACCTTCCGACGGACGCAGTGTCGGCACCCGGCTCGATACTTTGCTGGGGCGACAACACGGACGGACAAGCCGGAGGGACCGCCGGCGGAACCATCGCGACGCCCACCGCCGTCACGATTCCCGCAGCGGCGCCTTGAGCTGACGCGAGATCACAAATCGTCGAGCGCGTAGAGCGCGGCGTGCGTTCCGGTCGCGACACTCGAGAACGTCGTGCCGTTCATCGAGAGGAGCGTTCCGTCGTCGCCGGCGACGTACGTGAGCGTGCTCGTGATGAGCGCGGCGTGAAGGTTCGCCGTCGTGCTCGTAGGAACGATGGCCCACATGCCGTCGGGTGCGCGCCGCATCACGACGCCGTGATCGCCAACGGCGATGGCCGTTCCGCTGCCCCATGCGCTCTCGCCGCCCCACTCACCAGCGACGGAGACTGCGCCAACTGCGCCCATTGCAGTGGCCTCGAGACGGAACGAATGCGCGCCATCTGTGCTCGTGAAGAGATGACCGGCGGAGTCGCCGGCGATCACGAGATCGCCCGTGGCGTTCGAGCCGATCGTCGATAGGTCCATCGCGCCGGGAATGGCCGTTGGCGCAAACGTCTTGCCACCATCGACCGATGACAGGACAACACCACCGGCCGACGAAACGAAGAACGTGCCGGTCGATGTCGCAGCGACGCCCGTGAGATTCGCGGTCGTGACCGAGGCAGCGGTCGACCATGTCGCGCCGCCATCTTCGGTGCGTGCGAGTGCGCCGGCATCGCCGACGAGCACGCCGCGCATGGCGTCGGCGAAGCGAACGCCCCGGAGATTCGCCGTGGTGTGACTGGCTTGTTTCGACCAGCTCTGTCCGCCGTCTTCGGTGTGCGCGATGGTTCCGTTCGCGCCCGCGGCCCAGCCCTTCATGTTGCCGACGCACGTGACGGCGTAGAGGTCGACGTCGAATGCGATGTGTGCATTCCACACGCGATCGTCGAACGTCTGATCGATGAGCCCGCCTGCTCCAACCGCCGCACGCCACCCGCTCGGGCCGCCGTCGTTGCCGGTGCCACCGCTGTCGGCGGGACCGGGGCTCGAGTCGCCGCACGCAGTGAGAACGATGACGGTGAGGAGGGCGATGCGCTTCATGCGCCCGAGCATAACAGTTAGGACCCTAACGATCTCACTTCCAGCAGCGCAAAATAGGCGGTTTGATGGACGGCACACCCATTGCTCCTCGCTCGAACCGTGAAACGACTCGCCCTGTGCATCCTTTTCGCCTGCGCGTCCGACGCCCCGCCCATGTGGACGGGCGCGCCTGCATCCATCCACCTCGTTCAAGGGGAGACGCAAATCATTCCGTTCGCGTTTTCCGATGCTGATGGTGATCCCATCACGGAAGCGATTCACGTTGGAGCGATCGAAGAAGAATCCGATTCGACGTCGGCGACGCTGCATGCGTCGTTCGATGCACCCGCAGCAGACACGCTGACGGTCGCGCTCGACGATGGCCGCGGGCAAACGGCGGACTACACGGTTCCGATCACCATCGATCCGATTGCGTGGAAAAATGATCTGAAGTGGACGGGCAGCGCCGGGCCGATTGCGCGCGAGCACGGCACGTTCTTGATCGACGAAGCCGCACGCTCCGCAATGCTCATCGGCGGCAGCGGATACTCGCCACAAGGCACCGCGCTTGCCGATTTCTGGAAGCTCGATCTCGGCGCGGGAACGTGGACCGCCGTCACACCGACGGGCGATGCCTTTCCGCCGACCGCATCCGCGCGCGCGGTGCGCATGCCCGGCACAACGACGGCGTACCTCTTCGGCGGCTACACCACCGGCGGCACCACCGACACGAACGATCTCTATCGCGTCGACTACGGCGGCGGCGCTCTCGTCTTCAAAAAGCTCACGCAGACGTCGGCTCCGCAAGCGCGTGAGCTCCACGGGTTTGGCTACGATCCGAAGACGGCGACCTTCGTCGTGTTCGGTGGCATCAGTAGTGGCGCGTCGTCTGCACTATCCGACACGTGGACCGCGCAAATCACGGGCGATTCGGCAACGTGGACGCGCGTCAACGGCGCCGGCCCCTCCGCGCGTTACGGATTCTTTTTCGGGACCGACGAGGTGGCTGGTCGTTTCATCGTCTATAGCGGCGCGCAAAATCCGAAAGGCGCCGATCCGGTCAACGCGGCGCAAGACACATGGGCGCTCGATCTTCGTCAGTCGCCGCCCGTGTGGTCGCAAGTGCTCGACGGCACCGAGCCCAATCACGCACCCGGCCGCCGCAACGGATGCTTCGTCGTCGATCCGCGCGGGCCTTCGCTCTACGTGTTCGGCGGCACCGCCGACGAGATGACCACCGAGGTCGGTCTTTGGGGGCTCGACATGCGCGCGGGCCACGAAGGCTGGTCGCTCATCAAGCGCGATAGCGAACCACCGCTTCGCTCGAGCGATTTCGGTTTCTACGACAGCGTCGCGGGTGCGGTGAGCTGCGGGTTCGGAAACTCCTCGTCGGGCCTTTACACGGACGTCGCCACCATCGGACGTTGAGTATGATTGGCGCGTGCGAAGTCGCCCGCTCGTTCGCTTGCTCGTCAGTCGCTCGCCACTCGAGCCGGGCGGGCAGTTCGAAGCCGATGTCATTCTGAGCAGCCGCTCGGAGACGCCCACCGAGCACGTCGACGTCACGCTCACCGGCCAAGCTACAACTGCGATCCCGCAAGGCAAGACGAGCGCGACCTCGAATCTCGCGCTGATGCAGCCGCAAACGTATCGATGGACGCCCGGCACGCTCGTGAAGGGCGAGCATCGGCACCGCATCGGTTTCGCGATCGCGCCCGACGTTCCGCCGAGCTACGTGCCCTCACGCGGTTGGTGCCGCGTTTCGTATCATCTCGAGGTGCGCGTCGTCATTCCGTATTGGATCGATCGCCGCGCGGTCTTCGCGCTTCAAGTCGGCGCACCGACGCGTTCGCTTCGCGGAAGCCCGAGCGCGCTCGTTGCGACCGAGGTCGCCGGGCCAACTGCGAATCACATCTACATCGAGGCAGCACTCGACACGACCGAGATCGTTCCGGGCGACATTCTCCGCGGCGAGGTGTCGTTCGCGAACATCAAAGGCAAACGCATCCGTCGCGTCAACGTCGCGTTCGTCGCTTACGAGCAAACACGCCAGCCAGTTCGCACGGTGAACGTCGTCGTGCGGCACGCAGCAACGCTCGTGTCGGGCGCGCCGCTCGAGGGTGAGAGCTATCCGTTTCGATTCGCACTCCCGAAAGAAATGTGGCCGTCGATCGATGCGCGCATCTTCGCGCTCAAGTGGCAGTTCGAAGTGCGTGTCGACGTCATCCTGGGCGCCGATGTCGTGCTCACCGTTCCGCTCGACGTCATGCGCGTCGCACCCGACGAAGAGCGCCCACCTCGTTCGCAACGCGGACTCCCCGTGGGTCGCCAGCGGCTCGGTCGTCTTTGGGCGATCGTCGCGCAGCGCGTGGGCATGACCTACGACGACGGCGACGCATCGATGCTGGCCTCGCGCGGCCCGGTGTCGCTCAAGCTCGCGCGCGAAGCGTTCGAAGGCACGCTCGGTATCGTTGCGCACTATCGGTACCCGCATCTCGGCCTCGACGTTCATTTGACGGAAAAAGGCCTATTTGATGCGATTGCCGTGCTTGGCAAGTGGTCGCCGCGCACCAAGCGTTTCACGATCGTGGGCCGCGAGGACGCCCAACTCGCAGCGTTCTTCGACGATGCATTCATCGCGCACCTCGAAACGGCAACCGAGGCTCAGCTCGACGATGATCTCGCACACGTGCGCGTTGCAGGTGCGGCTTCGGCACCGTCGACGCTCGAGACCGTCGCGCGCTCGGCATTGCGGTTACTCGAGCTCATCGAAGCGGCCGTCGGGCGCATCCCGCCGCCGGCCGCAATGGCAGCGCACGTCGATGCGTGGCGTGCGTTTGCCTCCGAGCTCGGCGGTCGCTTCGAGCCGGGCCGCGTGTGGATTCACGACGCCACGCTTCAGGGTTTTCGCTTCTCGATCGGCACGCTGTGGGAGCCCCGCGACCTCGAGCCCATCGGCACGATCGTACGCGCGCCCATCGAGCCGCCGCTCTCACGAGCGCCATCGGTCGAAGACGCCACGCTCTCGGCGACAGCACGCGAAGCGCTCCGCACGCTCCTCGCGATCGAGGGTTTCCGCGCCAACGAAGAGGAGCTCGCGCTTTTCCTACCGACGACGACGGCCGATCCCGCGACGCTTCTTCCGCGCCTCGAATCGATGGCGTTCGTCTTGCGATCGCTCCGTGGCATCGTCGCCGCGGGGCCGTTTCGCTAGCGCTGGAGAATGCGTGCGGACACGATCGCGAGGATGAACGACGTCACGGGCAAGAACATGAGCTTCGTGAGCATGTTGTGGCGCCACTCCAAAAATGGGACCTCCGCGCGCGCGACCGCGAGCCCATTCGCGGCGACACCAAAAAAGCTCACGTACATGATGCCAGATGCGAGGCCGAGAAACGACACGCCATCAGCCGACGCGACCGTGTTGATCTGTTGGTGATTGAGCAGCGTCAGAAAAAACAAACCGGTGAGCGCGGACAAAATGTTGAAGGAGCGCTCGTCATCTTTGACCATGAAGAGCAAGATCGCGAACGTCAGCACGTACGTCACCATCAGCGGCATCACGTGGTTCACGAATGGCGCGGTGGAAAGGCGCCGGAGGCTCGTCGTGTAGACAAGCTCCGGAAATGGCGGTTTCGGCGTGTAGTCACCGAATCCGAACGTGCTCGCGTAGGTATTTTCGAGATACCCGAAGCCCGTGAAGACGGGGCTCCAGCCATTGTAGACGAATTGCTTTTCGAGCCCGATCGTGTCCGACGGAACCCACGGCGGGTAGCCGACGAAATCGGGAACGAGGATCGCGCCTTGCTCGAAGTCGCGGTGCCACATGCGAATCCACACGTCTTGTTGATCGAATGGGTACTTCGCGTAGTCGAAGCGCTGGCGAAAATTCAGGTCGAAGTGCCAACCGAGGATTTGTGTGCCGTCCGGTTTGGTGACGTCATACGCCGGCTGCATGTTCTCGTAGCCGCCGTTGACGGCCTCGGGAAAGACGACGCCCTTCTGGAGCTCCTTCGGTGTGCCCGGCGGGTAGACCTGCCACACGTATCCGCTCACGGCGACGTTGTTCGCGCTCGAGAACTCCATGTGCGTGAGATAGAGGCCCGTGCGAACGAAGAGCGATTTTTTCGGCGTGACGCCTTTGGTCGCGAGGTACGTCTCGACTTCGGCGCCCGTGAACATCTGGTTGCCGAGTTTCGCGTGCATGCCGTGTGCGCTCATCGTTGCGTGTGCGCTCCACGCGGTGACGCCGACGAACGCCGCGAAGTACGTCACCGAGCACGCCCACAGCGCAACGCGACCGAGTCGCCACGGCCGAAGCGCAGCGCTGACGAGCGTAGCGATGACGAGCGCGCGCCCCATCTCGAATTGCCGCGGCATGAACGCCATCGAGAGCCCGACGACACCGACGACCACGAGCACGACCATGATCGCGCGGGACAAGCGTCGCTCGAACTTGGTGTTCTCCTCGGGCGTGAGCTCCACGTGCCCACGGTACCATTCCTCAGTTTCGGAGCGAGACCATCCCGGTCGTGGCGTCGACCTCGTAACAACAAAATGATTTGCCCGTTTTCTTGTCGTCGATGACGAAACGCGCGGAGCCACGCGAGGGAATGCGGCGAACGGCGTACCCGTCGGGGTCCGCGACCATGTCCGGGTGATCGCAGCGTGCTTTGGCCGCAACCGATTCGTAGACGTCTTGGCCTCCCGGCGGCATGTCGGTGCACATCTCGCCGGCCGTGTGGACGACGACCGTCGGCTGCGTGGCCGCGCCGCCGCACGCTGCAAAAACAGCGAGAAACCCGAGGATCAAAAAGCGTGACTCAGACATGAGTTACTTTTTTGGATGGCGCCGCCATGGACAAATGGTAAGCGCGCTTGCCCTGAAGACCTACGCACTCCTCCTTGCGGTTCTTGCCGCGCCTTCTGCATTCGCGCTCGCCGAGCCGCATCAGTCGACGCCCTTCGTTCCCACGTCGAACGGGCGCATCACCGCCGCTTTCGATGTAGCGCAGGACAAGGTCGATTTCTTCTTGGAGCATCCGTATCAAAGCGCGTCGCCAGGCGCGCAGTCGCGCAACTTTGCGTATGACACCTACCCGGGCGTTCGCGTTGGGACCTCGGGGTCGTGGCTCAGTGCGGTGACGCCATCGCTCGTCGAATACGTCTCGGGCACGGGCATCGTGCACGTCGTTCGCGCGACGCTCGGGCTCACGATCGACGAATGGGATTTCGCGCCGATGAATCTCGCGCGCTGTGCCCTCTTCACGATCGTGAAAGTGACGCGCACGAGCGGCACCGGCGCAGTCGACGTGTTCTCGCTCGACAACTATCACCTTGGCAGCGGCGCACCATCGCCCGGAGCCGATGGCGAGAGCATCGCGTGGAACGCGACGCGCGATGCGTTCTACGAATGGGGCCCGAGCGGCGTCGCGTTTGGTTACGGCGCGATTGGCGCATCGTCGTTCCACGGGTCGACGCCCAACAATCCGTATCAACGCCTCGTTGCGGGGCAAGATCTCGCGAACGATTCGGGCACATCGAGCCCGACGACCGACGCGGTGTGCGGCCATCAGTTTTCGCTCTCCAATATCGCAACGAACGCATCTGCGTACGCCGGTTGGTACTCCGTGCTCGATGCGGGCGCAGACGCGCAAGCATCGGTCGATGCGGTGCGAACGTTCATCGCATCGCGCGCGCCCGATCAAGTTTTGTCGGACGAGATCGCGGCTTGGAAATCTTGGTCGTCCGCTGCGCCTTCGGGTGCGAGCGTGCTCGAGTCATCGCTGTTCGCGACATCGCAAGCGATGCTTCGCATGGCGCAAGTGAACGCGGGCGATGCGAGTGACGGACAAATTCTCGCGGCCGTCGCGCCGGGGCAGTGGAACATCACGTGGGTTCGCGACATGGCGTACTCGACCGTCGCGCTCGCCCGCACGGGCCACACGGCGGAAGCCAAACGCGCGCTCGCGTTCGAGCTCGGTGCGCCGCTCGCAGGAGGCGCGTATCAGAGCTACGTCGGCTCGCCGTATCAGATTTCGGTCGTCCGATATTACGGAGGCGGCGCCGAATGGAGCGACGTCGACTCGAACGGGCCCAACGTCGAGTTTGATGGGTTCGGCCTATTTTTGTGGGCTCTCGAGGCGTACGTCGATGCGTCGAACGACAAGACGTCACTGACGACGTGGTGGCCTACGGTGCAGCCCAAGATCGCCGACGTGCTCGCGTCGCTCCAAGAAACGAGCGGCCTCATCGCCGCAGACTCGAGCATTTGGGAAGTGCACTGGAACGGAAACCAAAAGCACTTCGCTTATACGACCGCAGCTGCCGCGCGTGGGCTCTGCGCCGCTGCGCATCTCGCAACCAAGCTCGGCGACACGGCGGACGCATCGAAGTATTTGGCCGCCGGACAAAGAGCGCGTGACGCCATCCTCGGGCTGCGCGCCGCTGACGGAACGATCGCCCAAGCCACCGAATCACTCGGGGCAGGAACGGCCTGGCTGGATGCGGCGGCGATCGAAGCCGTGAGCTTTGGGCTCGTCGATCCGAAGAAGCACACGGCCAAGGCGACGCTCGCTTCGATTCAATCAGGGCTCGTCCCACCGAGCGGGCGCGGCTTCATGCGCAACCAAGGCGGCGGTGTCTACGACTCGGCGGAATGGATCTTCGTCGACATGCGCGTCGGTCGCGCGCTCGAAGCGAGCGGGCAAGCGCAACCGAGCGCGGATCTCTTTTCGTGGAACGTTGCGCAAGCGAGCGACAACTTCGGCATCCTGTCCGAGCTCCACGACCGCGTCACCGCTGACTACACGGGCGCCGCGCCGATGGTCGGCTTTGGAGCCGGCGCTTACGTCCTTTCGCTCCTCGATCGCGGCGCGCCCATCGTGCCGAGCTGCGACGCGTTCGCAGCCGAGCCCGACGAGCCGAGCGACGCCGGCCCCGATGCCATGACACCCGACGCAGGATCCATGCAAGATGCAAGCAATTCGGACGCGGGGAGCGCCCCTTCGTCGGGCGGTTGCATGATCGGGGACGGCTCGCCCTCATGGCTCTTGTTTCTCGCGTTCTTCCTGATGCGCTGTGGCGGCGGCACGAGCACGAGCGACGCCGGAACGGGAACCGACGCATCAACGAATGGTGACGCGCCCACCGACGCACCCGTGATCGACGTCGACGGCGGCGCGTGCGAGACGACGTTCGTCTACACGCCACCATCGGGCACCTCGGCAACGACCGTGTCCGTCGCCGGGGAATGGAACGCGTTCTCTTCGCCGGGCGTTGCCATGACGAACGACAACGGAACGTTCACCGCGAAGGTTCCGCTCGCACCCGGTTGGTACGCGTACAAGCTCATCGTCGACGGCACGTGGCAGCTCGACCCGCTCTCGACGACGCGAAAATACGCAGGCGCGATCGAGAACTCGGGCGTCACCGTGTCGGATTGTTATCTCCCGTCGCTGGCGCTCGCTTCGCAAGCGATCACCTTGGGCCACTATGCGGCGCATGTGTCGTTCGTGCCCGGCGCGGCGCAGACTCAGCTCGACCCATCGAGCATCACGACGACGCTCCGCAAAGATTTTTCCGACACGCCAAAGGCGTCGTCGCTCGACATCGACCTCGCGGGCCTCGCGAACGGCAAGTACACGCTCTTCGTGAATGCCAAAGATCGCCTCGGTCGCACCGCGGAGCCGCTTCGCCTCGTCTTTTGGATCGAGGACGACGCATTCGATTGGCGCGACTCGCTCATCTACATGGCGGTCACCGACCGCCTGAAAAATGGGGATCCCAAGAACGACGTCGGCCCAACATCGAGCGTCGATGCGCGCGCTGATTTTCACAACGGCGATCTCGCCGGCGTCCAGCAAGTGATCGAGAGCGGCTCGCTCGATCAACTCGGCATCCGCACGCTGTGGCTCACGCCGTTCAACACGAATCCGAAGGGCGCGTATCTCGACTCCGACGGCGTCGACCTCGTCACCGGTTACCACGGCTATTGGCCCATCAAAGGACGCGAGGTCGATCCGCGTCTTGGCGGCGCAGCAGCACTGCAAGGCGTCGTGAAATCCGCGCACGCTCATGGCATGCGCGTGCTCATGGATTTCGTCGTGCACCACGTACACCAAGACCACGAGTACCTCGCCGCGCATCCCGATTGGTTTCACGAAGGATGCATCTGCGGAACGAACAACTGCGATTGGGATTCGCATCGCCTCGATTGCGTGTTCACGAACTATCTCCCGAACATCGACTGGACCGTCCCCGACGCGAGCCAGCAAATGCAAAGCGATGCCGTGTGGTGGTTCGACACATTCGACCTCGATGGGTTCCGCGTCGACGCCGTAAAGCAAGTTCCCGACGCCGCCGTGATGAACATCGGCACCGCTGTGCGTCGCGAGTTCGAGAAAAGTGGAACGCGCGTCTTCATGACTGGCGAGACCGCGATGGGCTGGAGCGACTGCGACTTGTCATGCAACAAGTGGCAGTACGATCTCATCAGCCACTCCATCGGCCCGTGGACGCTCGATGGCCAGTTCGATTTCCCGCTGTATTACGCCGTGCCGATGCAGGTTTCGCGAGCGACGCACACGGGATGATCCACGCCGACTACTGGTCGCAAGCGAGCGGCTGGGAGTATCCGAACGGTTCGATCATGTCGCCGTACATTGGCAGCCAAGACACGCCGCGCTTCGTGACGATCACGTCGTCGCCGAGCACCGCGGGCAACAAATGGACGAACATCGCCGGACCTCCGACGACGAGCGAGCCCTACGCGCGGCTTCGCGCTGCGATGTCGTGGCTCCTCGGGCAACCCGGCGCGCCGATGATTTACTACGGCGACGAATACGGCGAATGGGGCGGCGCCGATCCGAACAACCGAGCGAGCTGGCGCGGCGACTCGTCATCACTCTCGGCCGACGAGCAGACGACGCTCGCGCTCGTGCGCAAGCTCGGCCAAGCGCGGAAAAATATCGTCGCGCTTCGCCGCGGCGCATACGTGCACGTCTTCGCAAACGAGATGGTCGTCGTCTTCGCGCGCGTTACGTCTGCCGGTGACGTCGCGCTCGTCGCCGTGAATCGCACGTCGTCATCGCAGCTCGCTGCGTTCTCGCTCCCGCCTTCGCTCGGCATCGCCGACGGCACCACGCTCACCGACGCCCTCGGCGGTGCAAGCGCCAAGCTCGTGGGTCAAACCGTAACGCTCACGCTCGCCCCGTGGGGCCAAGCGATTCTTGCGCCCTAATCCGGGAAGTCGGACTAATTCACTGGGCCATCCCAGGCTAAAGCCTGGGGCAGGCAAGAAGACGATTGTGGAGTCCACGAAAAGTCCGCCTTCGGCGGACACACAACTGGAGACGAGAGATGCGAGTCCGCCGAAGGCGGACTTCAATCGTGCTCATCCATGCGTTCTTCGCATGCCCCAGGCTTTAGCCTGGGGTTGCCCTATTCTCTCGCTGCTGCTCGCGACCGGCGTGGCGCACGCCGACGGGACATTCGAATTCGGATCGTACGGACGCATGGGCATCGCGAGCGATCTCGCGGGGCGCGTCGCCGAGTCGATCAACTTCGTGTCGCACGGGCCGCGCTTCGATGAAGACAGCTACGCCGAGCTCGAGCTTCGTCGCGAGGACACGTTCAAAGAGAACGTTCAGTCGAAGGTCGTCGCGACGCTCGCGCTCACCGCGCCGTTCTTCCATTTCAACGGCGACATGCAGCAGGGGCTTCTCGTGCGCAACCTCTACGCGCAAGCGCGCGTCGACGATTTCGTCGCGTGGATTGGCTCGCGCATGTACCGCGGCGACGACATCTACCTGCTCGATTGGTGGCCGCTCGACAACTTGAACACCATCGGCGGCGGCGCGAGCTACGACATCAAACGCACCGACTCACGCATCGCCGCGCACGTCGGCATGGCGCGCCTCGACAGCCCCTATCAATACCAAACGATCGCCGAGCCTTCACCGTTCGGCATTGGCGCAACGGGCGTGGTGTCGCTCGATCGACCGCGTATCGTGGAATCTTTGAAGTACACGCAATTCTTCCGGCGCAAATCCTCGAAGGCCGGGATGAAGCTCATCGTGTACGGCGAGGCGCACGAGATCAGCGCGGGCGTCTACCAAGACCCCGTGTCGAGTCAGCAGCAAGCGCTCCCATCCGATTGGGGTTTGATGGCGGGCGCCGAAATGGGCTTCTGGACGGGCCAACGCGACACGCACGTGAACATCTTCGCGCGATACGCGCGTGGTCTCGCGGCGTACGACGTGCTCGCCGCGCCCACGACGTTCGCGAACGATCACACGACCGGCGACTCACAAGAATTTCTCTTCGCCGTCGGCGGCAACTGGGAAAAAGACTGGTTCGGCGTGCTCGCGGGCGCTTACTACCGCTACTTCAGCGACGGCAGCGAAGCGCCAACGAGCCTCCAGCGATATTCCGAAGGCGCGATCGACGTGCGACCGCAGGTGTACCTCGGGAAATATTTCGGCGTCGCGCTCGACGCGAGCTTGCAGGCGCGAAAATACGCGTACCCCGACAAGGACGGCTCAGCGCTCCTCGCGACGATGTGGCGCTTCGCGGTGATGCCGTATTTTTCTCCGCTCGGTCGCGGCTCGTTCAAGCGGCCGCAGTTTCGCATCATCTACGCGCTCTCGGCGCCGAACGATGGCTTTCGCTCGCTCTACCCAACCGAAGACGTTCGCTCGCAGCGAGACGTTCAGCACTACCTCGGGCTCAACGTCGAGTGGTGGTTCAACTCGTCGAGTTATCCATGAAGCACAAAACGATTCTCCCGCTTTTGGCCGCGTTCGCGTGCGCCGACATTCCCGAGCAGGCGCAAAAAGCCGTGCTCGCGACGCACGTTCAAGATTGGCGCGACGAGGTCATCTATCAGGTCATCGTCGATCGCTTCGCCGATGGCGACATCAACAACGACTTCACCATCGCGCCCGGCTTTCTCGGAAAGTACCAAGGCGGCGATTGGCGCGGCGTCGAGGATCATCTTCAGTACTTGCAAGACCTCGGCGTAACGACGCTTTGGATTTCGCCGATCATCAAGAACGTCGACTCCGACGCAGATGTCGACGGGTACCACGGCTACTGGGCCGAAGACCTCCATCAGCTCAACGCACACTTCGGCGACGCCGCATCGCTTCGCTCGATGATCAACGGCGCGCACCTTCGCGGGATGAAGGTGGTGCTCGACATCGTGTGCAATCACATGGGGCAGCTTTTTTTCTACGACATCAACTTGAACGGCAAGCCCGACGAGTACCTCTCGGGCACAGGGTCGACGTCGCCCCTGACGCGCATCAACGAGTACGATCCCGATTGGAATCCTGCGGGCGTTCAGTCGTTTTCATCGGCAGGCCCCGCGGGGCGCGCGCCCGTCATCTTCATCGACGACCCCGCGATCAATCGCACGCCGCCGCCCGATTTGATGGGCACGCCCGGCGCGTATCACGGCTTCGGGCGCGTGCTGGATTATAACGACCCAGCGCAGCGCACGCTCGGTGATTTCCCAGGCGGTCTCAAAGACGTCGCCACCGAATTGCCCGACGTGCGCGCCTACATGATCGATGCGTTTGCTTCGTGGGTCGAACAGTTCGACCTCGATGGGTTTCGCATCGACACCGTGAAGCACGTCGAGCACGAGTTCTGGCAAGCCTTCACCAAAGGCGTGCGCTCGCGCATCGGCGCGGAGGGCAAACACAACTTCCTCATGTTCGGCGAAGCGTTCGACGGCGACGACGCACTCCTCGGCAGCTACACCGTGCCCGGTGAGCTAGACAGCGTTTTCTATTTCTCGCAGCACTACCAAGCGTTCCACGACGTCTTCGCCGAAGCGCACGACCCCGCGTCGCAGCGCGGCACCGATCAGATCGCGAGCCTCTGGGCCGGCCGCAAGACGAGCTACGGCAGCGCGCCACAAGACGACGGCATCGGCATCCCGCCCACGAAGGCGCTCGTGAGCTTCCTCGACAACCACGACGTCGGTCGATTCCTCTTCGACGCGGCAGGCGACAAGGCCGCGCTCCAAAACGCGCTCACGCTCCTCATGACGGAAGACGGCATCCCGTGCCTCTACTACGGAACGGAGCAGGAATTTTCGGGCGGCAACGATCCGGCGAACCGTGAAGTGCTGTGGACGGCAGGTTTCGACGAATCGAACGCGACCTGGCAGCACTTTTCTACGCTCGCGAAGATTCGCAAGGCGTATGTCGCGCTTCGCCGCGGCGATCTCACGGTCGTTTACTCGACGTCGCACGTGGCCCAAGAGAACGATGCCGGCATCCTCGCGTACGAACGCACGGGCGGCGATGCCGCGGCGGCCTATGCGCTCGTCGTGTTCAACACCAACGCCTTCAAGAGCAGCACGACGGGCGACGTCACCGCGATGAAGGTCAACGCCGCGCCAAACACGGTGCTCGTCGACGTCCTCGACCCCGCCCGTGCGACATATTCCGTCGCGGGCGACGGCACGCTCCGTATGCAACTGCTAGCGCAGTCCGCTTCAATCTTGGTTCCGCAAAACCAAGTCGCGCCGTAGCGCGCGTCTCACAGATCGATGACGAGCCCCTCGTGGGCCGCGACCGAGTTCGCGAACTGTTCTTTCGCGCGGCGCTCTTTGTCGCGCACCATGGCGTCGGATTGCCCGGGATCGTGGTGGAAGAGGACGAGCTTCTTCACGCCCGCACCTTTGGCGATCTTCACGCCCTCTTCGAACGTGCTGTGACCCCAGCCAGACTTTGGCCCGCTCGCGCCGACGCCTGAGTATTCTTCGGGCGTGTATTGCGAATCGTAAATGAGGATGTCGGCGTTCTTCGAGATCGCGAGGAGCTTCGGGTCGACGATGGCGTAGTGCTCGGTGTCGGTCGCGTAGACAACGGATTTACCCTGGTGATCAATGCGGTAGATCCACACGCCGTTCGGGTGATTGCCGCGCGTGGTGCGCACAGTGATGTCGTGACCTTCGCCGTCGGGAAGGGTGACTTCCTGGCCTTCGCGTAGATCGCGAAACTGCATCGCGGCGCCCATCTGCGAGAGGTGCACGGGAAAGCTCGGGTAATCCATTTGCCCGGCGAGCGTTTCTTCGAGCGTCTTGGAGACGTCGTTGCCACCGTAGAGGTGAATCGTGTTGCCAGCGACGAACGCGGGAGCAAAAAATGGAAAACCTTGGATGTGATCCCAATGCACGTGCGAAAAGAAGATGTGCGCGGTGATGGGCATCTCTTTCAGCAGCTTCTGACCGAGCATGCGCAAGCCCGTGCCGCCGTCGAGAACGAGCACCAGCTTGCCCGCGCGCACCTCGACGCAGCTCGTGTTGCCGCCGATTTCGGCCGTTTCGCGGCCGGGGGTCGGGATGCTCCCGCGGACTCCCCAAAAGGTGATTCGCATGCGAAAGCGTCCTCGACTCGTGATAGGCCGCCGGCTCGGGGCGAGTCAAGAAGTGCCGTCGTCGTGCTCGGCTGCCGCATCATGTCGCCGAGTGGCGTGGAGCTCGCAGGTGCCTTGGGAAGGCGAGCGCGGGCCGCAGCGGATGCGGTGAAGACGCATGCGCCGGAGGTCGTCGTTACGTGTGGCGGGCGGGCTTGGGCTGGGCGTCTCGAGGCGGAAGCGCTCGCCGAGGAGCTTGGGCGTTTGGGGGTCGGCGATGCGATCGTCCAAGAGCGAAGCTCGCTCACGACACGCGGGAACGCGCGGTTTTCTCGCACGCTTCTCGCCGAGCGAAACATCGACCGCGTGGTGCTCGTGACATGCGCATGGCACATGCGACGCGCGGCTGCGCTTTTTCGCGATGAAGGGTTCGTCGTCGTGACGCACGCCGCTGATCCCGGGCGGGCTACGTGGCGACAACGCGCGTATCGAAATGTGCGCGAGCGCGTCGCGGCGAATCTCGATCGTATGGTCGCGCGCTTGGTGTTCTTGACCGTGTTGTCGCTCGCGGCGTGCGGTCATGCCAGTGGTGCGTCCGATGCGTCGCCGCAAGATGCGAGCATCGATGCCGGCGCCGACCTTGCGTCGATCGAAATGGCGGAAGACGCACGCCGCGCCGAGCTCGTGACCGACGGCATGCGCACGAGTCGTGATGTGAACGTGCGTCGCCATGCTGCGCGCGCGCTTTCACGCATCGCCGATGGAGCGAGTGAAGCAGGGCTCATGCGCGCACTCGCCGACGAGGACCCCGAGACGGCCGCGTGGGGCGCGTACGGGCTCGGTTTTTCGTGCAAAGGTCACGAGGAGCCGCGCGTTCGTGCGCTCGCGGCGCGCGCAGCATCGTTCGACATGTCCGATGCAGCTGCACCACGCGCACCGATCGATTTTGGTTTTGCAGTGTCGCGCGCACTCGGACGCTGCGGCGGCCCGCTCGCGGAATTGACGCTCGCCGCGTGGGTCAAAAGCAAAGCGCGCTCGCTCGCATCCCGCGAGCAAGCCGCTTACGGCATTGGCGATGTCGCGGCACGTCGCGGCGCTGTGGACGACGACACGGCCACGGCGCTCTTGGATGCGGCCGCCGATGGAGTCGTCGCGGCGTTCTATCCGTTCGGGCGTGCCGAGCGATTCAACGATGCGTTCGCATCACGACTCGCGCTTGCCGCGAAGCTCGCTCTCGCAGGCACCAAATCCGACGCACGTGTCTTCGCGGTGCGAGCGCTCGGGAAAACGGGCGACTCCGGTATCGCCGAGCTATCGCGCGTCGCGACGACGCCAGAGTTCACGTGGAGCGAGCGCATCGACGCGATGCGATCACTCGGAAAACTAGGAGAATCTGGACGCGTCGCCGTGGTCGAAGCGCTCTCGCACATCGTGCCCGATCCGAACGACCCATTCGCGGTTCTGACGGCTGCGGGCGACGTGTACGGCGAAATCATCGTCGGCCTTGGTGCGCTCGGCGAAACGGCTCCGCCCGCAGCGACGAAGCTTCTCACGACTCTTTCGACGATGAAGCCCGCGGGCGATGCTCCCGCGCAGCTCGCGCGACGGTTCGCGAATCTGCGATGCACGTCGGCGTCGCTCTTGTCGCAAGGCTCGTACGACGCGCAAACGATTCGCGCGTGTGATGGGCCCGGTGAAATTCTCGACCGCGCGCGCCTCTCCTCGCTCCTTCGTCGGCCGCTCGGGCTCGACCGTCGCAAGGCGTGGCTCGAGCTCGCCAAGAGCGATCACTTGAAGATTCGCGAGGACGCCATCTCGGCGATCGGTCGACATCGCGAGCTCGGCGACGTAGGCCTCGCGGTTCTCGCGGCCGCGCTCGGCGACACGCCGCATCCTGGTGTCGTCGCGACGGCCGCCGAAGTGCTTTCGACGCATCCCGATCGCGCGATGACGCTCTCGGCGAAAGAACGCAAAAACGCGCTCGATCCGCACGCGCCTCCTCCGACGGGCACGCCAGACCAAGAGGTGGCGCCCGTCATTGCGAAAGCGCTTTCCGGCGCGCTGGCGTTCAAGTGGAGCGACGACGCCATCGAAACGCGCACGGGTCTCCTCGATGCGGCCGCGGCCGTACACCTACCCAGCGCGAAGGAAGCTGCCAAGGCGGCATGCAGCGACTCGAATACGACGATGCGCGATCACGCAGCGCGCGCACTCCGATTGCTCGGTGACGACAAAACGATTTGTGTGGCGAGCGCGTCGCCCACCGCTGCGAAAGAAATCGCGACGGCCCACGGCGGCAAGCTCGTGCTCACGACGGACGCCGGCATTCTCACGATCATCTTCGACGCGGACGTCGCGCCCATCGCATCGAGTCGCATTCTCGATCTCGCCAAAGCGGGCTTCTTCGAGGGCAACATCGTTCATCGCGTCGTTCCTGGATTCGTCGTGCAACTCGGCGACCCACACGCGGACGGGTACGGCGGCTCCGGGACATCGCTCCGTTGCGAGACTTCGCCGATACCGTTTGGCCCGCTCGACGTCGGGATGGCGCTCGCCGGTCGCGACACCGGATCGAGCCAGTTTTTCGTCACGTTGGGCCGCTTCCCGCATCTCGACGGCGACTACGCCCGCGTCGGCCGCGCCGAAGGCGACTGGTTCGCCGTGGCCGAAGGCGACGTGGTGCAGCACGCCACTATTGTATTACAATAGGCGCGTGCGTTTCGAATGGGACCCACGCAAGGCCGCCTCCAATGTGCGCAAACACGGCGTGACATTCGACGAAGCAAAGACCGCGTTCGATGACCGCCTCGGCGCCTACTATCCAGATGCACTACACGAAGCGCGATTCGTCCTGATTGGGTATTCCGTCGCCAACCGCCTGCTCTACGTCGTTCACGCGGAAGTCACAGCGAATCGCATAAGAATCATCAGCGCGCGAAAGGCAACGAGACGTGAAAAAACGCACTACGAAAACGACTGACGTTCTCGATCTCGAGATTGACTTCGAGCGGTTTGGTCCCGTTCGCCGCAATGCGTTTTCCGGCGCGGGCGAGCGCGGTGGGCCGTCGCTTCTGGCGCTTTGGGAAATGCCCGAGGTGGGCGCCGACGCCGTTCTGTTGCGACGAGGTCATCCGGGCAAAGGCATTTCGCGCAAGACGATCGCTCGTTCGGTGCGGCTTCCTGCACGCGTGTGGAGGGAGGTCGAACGGAAAGCACGTGCACGTCATCTCAACGTACATCAGGCGATGCGGGCTGCCCTGCTCGGCTGGCTCCGTCGTGCAAGCTGAGCTAGGCTCGCGCGCGGCTTAGATGCTGCTCGCGATCGACGTCGGCAACACCAACATCGTGCTTGGCCTCTTCGAGGGCACGACGCTGCGCCAGCAGTTTCGCCTCGAGAGTCACCGTGGCCGCACGAACGACGAGTTCGCCGCGATGTTCCTCCAGCTCTTCTCGATGAAGCACCTCGAGCCGGACGTCGTCGATGCCGCCGTGATCGCGAGCGTCGTGCCGCCGCTCACGGAGCCCATGATGGAAGTCGTGCGCCGCTGCTTCGGTCGCGAGGCCGTCGTGATCGGGCCGGGCACGCGCACGGGCATGGCGATCTTGATCGAGAACCCGCGCGAAGTCGGCGCCGACCGCATCGCAGATGCCGTCGCCGGTTTCGAGCGTTCGGCGAAGGACGGGAAATCCGGCGTCATCGTCGTCGACTTCGGAACCTCGACCAACTTCGATTGCGTCTCACCGAAAGGCGAATACCTCGGCGGCGTGCTAGCGCCGGGCATCGTCATCAGCGCGGACGCGCTCTTCACGCGCGCCGCGAAGCTCCCGCGCATCGAGATCAGCAAGCCCGCGAAGGTCGTCGGCAAGAACACCATCACCGCGATGCAATCCGGCATCGTCTTCGGGTACGTCGGCCTCGTCGATGGGCTCGTGACGCGCATTCGCGAAGAGCTCGGTTTTCCGTGCAAAGTCATTGCAACGGGCGGCCTCGCGCGTTTGATCGCGCCACTCTCGAGCACGATCGACGAGTTCGACGAAGAGCTCACACTCGACGGCCTGCGCATTCTCTACGAGCGCAACGTGGAATGAAGGCATTTGCGATCGCGCTCGTGGCGCTCGCCGTCGCGTGCGCGATCGGACTTTCGATCGGCACGAGCGACGTCTCCATTATTCGCGCCATCACCGACGCATCGTCGAACGATCGCAGCGTCGTCGTTGCGCTTCGCTTGCCGCGCGTGATCCTCGGCGTGGTCGCAGGCGGTGGTCTTGCCGCAGTCGGCGTCGCGCTTCAAGCCGTGCTGCGAAATCCGCTCGCGGAGCCATACGTGCTTGGCGTTTCGGGCGGCGCCGCATTCGGCGCGACGGTCGCGCTCGCGTGTGGCATCACATCGTCGACGCTTCTCGGCGCGAACGTTCTCCCGATTGCGGCGCTCGGCGGAGGCCTCGGCGCAACCGCGCTCGTCTACGCCCTCTCGCGCCGCGTCGATGCATCGCAGGCGAGCGGCACCTCGATTCTTCTCGCGGGCGTCATCGTCAACGCGGTCGCCTCGGCCGCGATCACGTTCTTGAAAACGCTCGTCCCCGATCGCCTCGCACAAGAGATGCTCTATTGGCTCGTCGGCTTTCTCGACACGCCCGCATCGAACGCGTCGCTTCCGTTCATGTCGGCGTACGTCGGCATAGGCATGGTTGTCCTGCTTCGCGACGCGGGCCGCCTCAACTTGCTCGCGCTCGGTAACGAGCAAGCGAGTCACCTCGGCGTCGACGTCGCCACGCTCGAACGCCGCACGCTCGTCGGCTGCTCGCTCGTCGTCGGCGCGATCGTCAGCATCACGGGCCTCATCGGCTTCGTCGGCCTCATCGTCCCCCACGCGCTCCGCCGTTTGATGGGCCCCGACGTCCGTAAACTGATGCCGGCGTCACTACCCGCCGGCGGCGCAGCCCTCGTGCTCTGCGACGCGCTCTCGCGTTTGCTCTTCCACGCGATCCACCAAACCCCGCCCGTCGGCGCCGTCACCGCCCTCATCGGGGGGCCTCTCTTCCTCGTCCTCCTCCGCCGCCGACCCGCGCCCGCGACTTGACGCGACCCCCTCTTTTCTTTTCTTTTCTTCTGGCGCCTTGGCGCCTTGGCGGCTGTCTTACGCTGCGCGACGCGAGCTACTTGGGAGGCGCGGCGGGTTGCGCCGCGTTGAGCGCTTGTTTTTGTTGTTCGAGCATTTGGGCGATCGCGCGCGAGCGGACAATGGCGAACTCTTTCACTTCGCGTGAAGGAGCGGTGGCGAGCTTGTTGAGGAGGGCCGTGATCTTCGCCATGTCGCGCATCGCGAAGAGCGCTTCGAAGTAGTTGTGTGCGATGCGGACGTCGCGCTGCATCTTCGCTTCGTGCGGGGCGAGGAGCTTGACGACTTCCTCGATTTTGCCCGCCTGGCCGTAGAGCGCGGACAAGCAGAGGAGCGCGAGCGGATCATCGGGGCTGCGCTCGCAGGCCTTCTTCGCGAAGTCGATGGCCTGGTCGCGGGTTTTCTCGTCGCCTGCGTAGAAACCTTGGAGCGCGATGAACGGCGCGGCCGTCTTGGCGTTGACCGGCGCGTTGGCCATCTCTTGAATTTCTTTGATCGCCCACTCTTCGGTCTTCTCGGCCTTGAGAAACAGGAAGAGCTGCGCCCAACCGTCGACGAAGTTCGGCGCGATCGAGAGCGCGCGATCGAGGTGCTCGCGCTCGCCCACTTTGTCCTTCTTGCCGCGCGCGACTTTGGCGAGCTCGATGGACGCCATGGGGTTGTCCTTCAAGAGGTTCTGCGCGCCCTTGAGCGTGCCTTCGGCCTTCTCCCATTTTTCTTGAGCGGCCTGCGTGACGCCGAGCAAGAGCCAGAAGTCACCGCCGCCACCCTTGGCGACGATCTTCGAGAGCACGGTCTCCGCTTTCGCGTTCTTGCCGTGCTCCATGAGCTTCTGCGCGTAGATTTTCGCGCGGTCGAAGTCGTCCGGGTTTTCGACCCAGTGCTTGTCGAGCCCGGCGAGCAAATCTTCGAGGCCGATCATGATCGGGCGACCTTGCTCGTCTTGAACTTGCACCGCTGGCCCGTTGAACCCGAGGAGCTTCCACACTTCGTCCATCTCGATGGCGACCGGGCCTTCGACGATCTTCTTCTCGATCGGCTGCCCCGTCGGTGCGATCGGAATCAGCACCATCGCGTTCGAGGGCACCCCGTTCGGAAACGCAGTGATCGGCGCAAGGATAGCCGCGCCTCCCGTGAGCTGCAGCGTGGCTTGTTGCGGTTGGCCGGGTTGGCCGGGAGCATTCGATTGCGTCATGGGTGCCGGCGGAATAGCACACGTGCTAAGGGAGTGCGATGCGTCTCGGGGCCCTTTTTCTAGCCCTATTTCTCGTCGGCTGCGGGTCGAGCGAGGACGCTGATGCAGGCCACTGGGAAGGCACCCCCACCGACGCCGCGTTCCCCGATTCCGGCATCGATCTGTCGGACGCCTACCCGACCGCCGACCCCGATCCCGACGCGAGCGCGCCGAGCCCAACGTTCGGCGGCGACGCCTCGACCACGTTCACGTGCACGGGCAAAACGCTCGGCTCGGGCGATCACGACGAAAACCTGAAGTCGGGCGGCCTCTCGCGCACGGCGCATCTCCACGTGCCCTCGAGCTACAACGCTGTGCTCGGCTCGATGCTCGTCATCGCCTACCACGGCTTCTTCGAGACGGCGGGAGCGCAAGAAATCACGACGCGCATGGACCCGTCGAGCGACAAGAAAAATTACATCGTCGCGTACGCCCAGGGCATCGCCAACAGCTGGAACGCCGGAGACTGCTGCGGCGACTCATGGACCAACAGCGTCGATGACGTGCAGTTTACACGCGATTTGCTCGCGGCTATCGAGAAGGACTACTGCGTCGACCCGAAGCGAATCTTCGCCACGGGTTTTTCGAACGGCGGTTTCTTCTCGCATCGCCTCGGCTGCGAAATGTCGGACGTGTTCGGCGCCGTCGCGCCCGTATCAGGCGTGCTTGGCATCGACCCATCCACGTGCAAACCCAAACGCGCCATCCCCGTGCTCGACATCCACGGCACCGGCGATCCCATCGTTCCCTATAACGGCGGCACGCCCATCATCCCGATCGACATCTCGGGCGTTCTCGACTTCCGATCCGTCGCCGACACGCTCGCGTTCTGGGTGAACGAAAACGGATGCCTCGCGCCGCCCACGACGATCTTCACGAACGGTGACGCCACCTGCGAAAAGTGGGGCCTGTGCAAAGGCGGCGCAGACGTCGTCCACTGCAAGATCGACAACGGCGGTCACCAGTGGCCCGGCGGCGTCGCGCTTCCGCTCGTCGGCAAGTGCTCGACGGACCTCAGCGCCACCGACACCATGATCGACTTCTTCACGGCGCACCCGCTCCCGTGAGAGTGCGCGGCGTCCACGCCAAGCTCACGAGGAAGCTGCGCCCCGGAAGCGGGAAGTAATAAACGTCGCCGACGGGATACGGGACGGACGTATTCGTCACCGTTTGCGGATAGCTGAGCGTTCGCACGTCGAACAAATTGCGAATGTCGACGGCGAGGCGCACGCCGGGAAGGCGAGGGACGTCGAGGCGCGCGCCGACCGATTGGAGAACGCGCGCAGGAACCTCGATCGTCCCGGCGCTGTCGGCGGTCGTGCCGATGACACCGTCGATGCCGTAACGAAAACGAATCGGGCCGAGCGTGTACGCGAGGTCGACGACGAAGTCGTGCGCCGGCCGGCCAACGAGCTGTGGACACCCCGCGCTGCAATCGGCGTCGTGGTTCTCCGTATGCAGGCCCGTGTAAGATGCACGCAATTCGAATCCCGCGATGCGCGCTTCGACCTCGGCTTCGACGCCCGCGATCGTCGCTTGCCCGACGTTCGTCGCGTGCGGTAGGCCACGGGCCGAGACGTACTCGAACACGATGAGGTCTTGCGCCGCCTGCGCAAACCCGTCGAGCTCGCCCTGGAGTCGCAGCGCTCCAAATTTTTTCTTGAAGCGAACGCCCGCATCGGCGCTGAGTGCGGATTCGGGCAAGAGCGTTGGGTTTGGAATGAAGCCGCCCGGTGCGCCGAAGCGCTCGATGAAATTCGCCGCGCGCGACGTGTAGCCCGCGTGCGCCGTGACCGACACCACGCCGTTCGTTGCGTCGACGCCGAGATGCGCTGTCGGTCGCGCCGTGAGGCTCGCGGCGTTCGCGTCGTCGGACGCATCGTTCCACGCATCGATGCGCGCGGCAGCCGCGAGCGTCACGGCGCGGCTCACGCGCCAATCGCCGTCGATGCCGGCGCCAAACGCCGCGCGCGTTGCGCCAGTCGGCGGCGAAGGTCCTGCGTAGTCGCCCGGCGCGTAACGCTCGGCGCGCGCATCGAGCTTGCCCGCGAGAGTCACGTCGCCGAATCGAAGCTTGGTTCCGACGTTCGCACCTGCCGTCGCGATCGTCGTTCGTTCCAGCGTTGGGTCGAGCGTGTCGCTCGGCACGTTGCGAAAATCGGTTCCCTGCCTCACACCCCACGCTTGAAAAGTCGCTACGCCTCGTGTGACCGGCATGGCGAGCTCCACGGTGCCAAGCTCACGATCGCTGCGAAGTCGTTCGAACGGCGTCGCGGCGAAAATACTTCCCGGCAAACCCTGATCACGTTCTTGCACCATCACGGTGGCGCGCATCGTCCCCGATTGCGATGCGCCCATGTGGAGCGGCACGACGAGCGACACGAGCCCGCTCGCTTGCGCGAAGTCGCCGTTGATGCGCGGAATGAATTCGCGCGGATCGCTGATCGGCGCGTTGTGGTCGATGTTGTAGAAGGAGAAGTCGCCATCCGATCGACTTGCGGAAAGCCCGGTGGCGATGCGAACGCCTCCGCCGAGATCGCTCACGTCACCGAGTCGCATGCGGAGGGCGCCGAACGATCCGCCTGCGATCCAAATGTCGGTGCGTTCGGGCCCCGTGGCCGATGGCGCATCGAGCGCGAGCGTTCCGCCGAGGGAGCCAGCCCCGAGCGCTGCGGGCGCGAACGTGCGAAAGACGCGCGCCTGGGATCCGGGCCAAAGCGGAAGCGTCGCGAGATCGACCGTGGGATCTGCCGCCGCCGGAAGCGGGACGCCCGCGAGATAAAACGAAACCTGGTTCGACGACGAACCGCGAATCGACATCGTTGCAAACCCATCGTCGGCGCCGAGTCGCCGAACGTGCACGCCCACGAGCGGCTCGACGAGCCCAGCCGCATCGGTGATTTCGCGCGAGGCGTCATCGAGCTTCGCGCGCGATTCGAACCCTTGAGCTTGCTCGCCGCGAACGTGAACGTCCTCCGTGGTGTCGTCCGCGAACGCGCCGCGTGCGAAACCGAGCACGAAAGCTGCCGCAAAACGCGCGCGCATTGTGCGCTTCTACCACCGGTAGAGCCAGGCAGGTGCGCGCGCGCTCGCGCGACGTTATGCTGAACTCAATGACCGTTGCCTACTACGTGGTCGCCGCGCTCGGCCTGGCCCTCCTCATGATCGTGCACGAGGGCGGCCACTACCTCGCGGCGCGCCGCTACGGGATGCGCGTCATCAAGTTCTCGATCGGTTTCGGCCCGCGCCTCTGGCACAAACAACCGAAGGGCAGCCCGACGACGTTCCAGCTCGCGGTGATTCCCTTCCTCGCGTACGTGCAAATCGCGGGGATGAACCCGTACGAAGACCAAGACGTCAACGACAAGGGCAGCTACGCGAACGCATCGCTCTGGGCGCGCGTCGTCACCATCACCGCGGGCCCGCTCGCGAATTATTTGTTCGCGTCGGTTTTGTTTTTCGCGGCGCTCGTCGTCGGCGTGACCACGGCGGATGAAACGAGCATGAAGATCGTCCCCGCGCCGAACGGCCCAGCGGCGCACTCTGGCTTCCTCGAGAACGACAAGGTCGTGTCCATCAACGGCAGCGCCGTTCACGATTGGAGCGACCTCCAAAAAAACGTGAGCGCACACCCCGGTGATGCGATCGACATCGAGATCGAGCGCGCCGGCCAACCGATGCACCTCTCGGTCACGCCGAACGCCAAGGGCTCGAAAGACGAAGGCCGCATCCTCATTCACCCGATCAAGAAGATCGAGCATCTCGGCGTGAAGGACGCAGCCGTGCAATCGATCACGCGCCCTCCGCAGGTCGTCGTCGGTTTGGTCGTCGGCCTCACGCGAATGATTATGCGGAAGGACAAGGTCGAAGCGAGCGGCCCCGTCGGCATCACGAAAGACATGGCCGCCGCCGCCAAAGACGGCGCAGGCGATTACCTCTTCATCCTCGGTGTGCTGAGCGCGTACCTCGGCGGTTTCAACTTGCTGCCATTCCCCGCGCTCGACGGCGGCCGCCTGATTTTCCTGGGCGCCGAAGCCGCATCACGCAGAAAGCCGGACCGCAAAATGGAAGCGCGCGTCCACGCCGTCGGTCTCTTGATGATGCTCGCGCTCATCGCGATCGTCACCGTCACCGACTTGATGCCGAAGCACTAACCGGCTGTGAGTAGCATGTGCGCTGACGCTGACGCGCACGCACACTCATGACTCCTATCGAACCGCCGCCAACCGAAATTGTCTTCCCCGATCCGCGTCGCGTGCGCCGCGATGTCATCGCGGTCGGGACGGACTTTCGCGCCGGCACCATCTTGCGCGCGTATCGCAGCGGGATTTTTCCGTGGCCACATACGGACGAAGACGGCGAAGAAATCGTCGGCTGGTTCTCGCCTCAAAAACGCACGCTGCTGCCGCTCGACAAGCTCGATTGGTCCCGAAGCTTGCGCCGCACGCTTCGCAAACACCCTTATCGCATCACGGTCGACACGGCGTTTCGCCAGACGATGCTCGCGTGTGGAAGCGCCCGAAAAGAAGGCACGTGGATCACGCCGGATATGATTGCATCTTACACGCAACTGCACGTGCTCGGCTGGACGCACAGCCTCGAGGTGTGGGACGGCCCGGCCCTCGTTGGCGGAATCTACGGCGTCGCCATCGGCTCATCGTTCGCAGCCGAGTCGATGTTCCACACCAAAACCGACGCCTCGAAAATCGCATTCGCGACGCTCGTGGAACGCCTGCGTGACGGCGGCTACATGATCTTCGACGCTCAAGTCATGAACCCGCACTTGGAGTCGCTAGGTTGCATCGAAGTGAAACGCGCGGCGTACCTGGACACGCTCGCAACGGCCATCGCGACCGCGCCGATCAAACCGATCGGGCCATGAAACGTTGGAACAACTGCTACGCTCATCACGTGGAGCCACACGTTCGACGGAAGGCGCTTCAATACGCGGCGAAGCTCGCGTTCGGGTCACTCGCGATTGGGTGCGGAGGCAAAGTGATCGACGAGCAAGCCGTGCCGGACGCGACAACCGACGACGCTCTGGCCGAAGCGAGCTTCGACGCTTCGTACGAATCGGGCGTGTGCACCGGCGTAGTCGAAGCCGACGCGAACATCACCGACGAGCTCATTCAATGCTGCATCGACACGATCGGCGCGGCGGCAGATGCGGGCACGCTCGACGCGGGTGATGTGACGCAGGTGAGTTGTTGTCACGCACTATCCGCTACCTCATCTTTGTGGACAGATGGCTCGTGGCCCGACCCCACGCTCTATCGATGTTGTGGGGTCGTGAAGACCAGCTATTGCAGCCCTTGGGGCCCACCAATGCCGCCGGCAATGAACGAATGGCGAGGCGCGAACGCGTGAGCGTCAGCAGCGCGTTCTCACATCTACGCGCACACTGGCAGACGTGTCGCGGCTCAGGTTTTTCTGAACCTGCAGCTGTATGCCTGATTCCGCGGGAATGCGCGTTGGCGCGCCGATTGCTGAGTCGCGCCCATGGCGCGCGCTCGGAGATGGCCAGCTTTACTCTTGCTCCTCGTGACGCGCTGCTCGTGTGGTAGCAGCTGCGGTTTCGGTGCTGCCGACTGTTCGTTCGCTGAGACCCCGACGGATTGCTCGATGGCGGCGATCCCTGGAACACACAGCACGGGGCAAGAGTCGGGCTGGTTTGGAGGTTGCGCGGTCGTGTGTGACTTCGGCTGGTCCGACTGTGATGGCAACCCGAGCAACGGCTGTGAAACGCCCTCGAGCCTTTGCACGAAAGATGGCGGCTCGAAGGACGCAGCGTCAACCAAGCCCGAGCTTTTGACGACACTCTCGGGAGCTCCGCGCGGTCTCGCCGCGTGCGGCGACATCTACTACTTCGACGATGATGAGCTCCACGTTTGGAACGGCGTGGGCGCGTCGACCGTGTTGCAGTCGTCCGGCATGCCAAGCGGAGGGCTCGCATGCGATACGTCGAGCGTCTACTGGGCAACGTTGTCGGACTCCGACGGAGGACCCAACGGAAACGTTTGGTCGCTGAGCTTCGGTCATGACGCTGCAGCGCCGCTTGCGATAGCGGTCGACCCCGGACGCGGCATCGACGTTCGTGCGTCGCATGTCTACTGGATCGCGCGGAGCGGCTTCGGCCCCAGCTCACAACTCGCATATTCGATTGTCGATCTCGACGCGACCGCTCCGAGCGCACCCGTGATCGTGATGCCGGCCAACGAAAGCGAGGGCTACAAAGCGTTCGCGCTCAGCTACGATGGCGACTACGCGCTATGGCAGGGCACGGTGCAATTCTTCCCGGTGGCGGCGGATGCGGGTCCGCCACACGCGATCGATATCGATGCGAGTCAGGTGACATCGCTCTTCGCCGGCGCCGGCGGCGCATACGCCACGCTTCATGGGGCGTTGAGCTTTGACGCGGGTGGGACCGCAGACGCGAGCGACGCGTCCGACGATGCAAACGCTGCGAGCGATGCGAGTGCCGATGCAGACGATGCAGACGATGCAGACGCCGACACGGTCGACGCGGAAGCCGGGCCGCCGCCGGTTTTCGATTCCATCATTGGTTTGACCGGAACGCCTTCGTCGATCTCGACCGGCTTCGCGCGCATCCTCGCGACTACCGGAAACGGATCCGCGATCGTCGCGACCGACGGCACCCTCTACTACGTCGATCTCCCGCTCGCGATCGTCACCGAGATCGTTAGCGGCGTGCTTCATGTCTCTGACGTCGCGATGGACGCAACGTACGTCTACTACACGACACGTGGTCAGGGCACGACACCAGGCGCACTTTGGCGAGCTGTCTTGCCATGAATCGTCGAGGCTTCGCGCTCGGCGTGATCTTGTTGGCATGTAACCAAGATCCACCGCCACCACCGCCACCACTCAAGTGTTGCGCGCCGTCGCCGAAGCCCGAGTGCTGCATGGCGCTTGGCGGGTCGGTGGCAGCGGATTCGAATTGCCCAAACCTCACATGCGAGATCCCAAATCCCGAGGGACCCGGTTGGACCCTGGTGCGGGACGCAAATTCTTGTTTTGTATGGACGCTTCCATCGGGCCCCAGCGCATGCGGCCCGCCACCGCCGCCTCCGCCTCCCGAAGCGGGTGTGCCGTGTGCGCCCGTGAGTGTTGCGTCATACAGCGCTCTGCCCATGACGCCGCCAAACCCCGCGGCGAGCGCGTGCACGTCGAATGAGCTCGGCGATTTCTTCGACGCGTGCATCACGTCCGGCTTGGCGAGCGGTGCGTGCTCCGCCTTCGAAGCGAGCGCAGGATCGTGCACGACGTGTCTTGTCTCCAAGGCAAGCGACGCAATGTGGGGTCCGGTTGTCGTCAGCGCGGATCACGTGAAGCTCAACGTCGCCGGCTGCGTCGCAGTCGCGCAGGGTGACGGGACGGCCTCGAGCTGTGCGCAAAAGATCAGCGACGAGCAAGGCTGCGAAGCGTTCGCATGCGACGCGGTGTGCCCGGTCACATCGAATGGCGGAGCGGCAGCGTACGTGACATGTGTTCAACAAGCCGCCGCGACCGACTGCCGGCCGTACCTCGACGCCGAGTGCGATTGGGACGATGCGGGCGTCACGATGTGCGAGGGCAAACCGAGCAAGTCTTCGTTCGTTGCGCTCGCCGCCGTATTCTGCGGAGGCTAGTGATCTAGCGCTTGGTCACGCTCCGTGAAACGGTCGCAGGGAATTTGGCTGGGATCGGATCGCAGGGAATTTGGCTGGGATCGGATCGCGGATGGGTGGGTTCTTGACGAGCGTCGCGCTGCCGCTTGCGAGCATGATGGTTACGAAATGCGTTCTGGCGCTCACTGGCAAATCGACGCAGACATATCTACACGCTGCGGGCGCGAAACTGCACGGGCGAGCACGACTCGACGCGTGCTCTCAACGCGTGCTCAAGGAACCCGCCAGTGCGGGTTCACCAGGCTCGTGTCCACGTGGTCTTGCCACGCGCCGCCGACGTAAAGATATTCGCGGAGGTAGCAGTCGCGTACGAAGCCGGCGCGTTCGAGCACGCTCGCGCTGCGTGAGTTGTAGGGGACGAAACCCGCGAGCAAGCGCTTCAAGTTGAGATCCTCGAACGCGTATCGCACGATGAGCGCTAGCGCTTCGCTCATCAAGCCGCGGCCTTCTTTCGTGCGGTCGAGCGAGTAACCGATGCGCGCGTTCCACACGGGGGCGCGTGCCATCACGCTCATGAGCGAGATCATTCCGGCGATCACGGTCTCGTCGGGCTTTTCGAAAATCACCATGCGGTCGTTCGTGCCGCGTGCGCGGTCTGCGATGTTCGAGCGCATGCGCTCTTGCCAGTACGTCTCCGTGTAGAACGTGGCGTCGTGCGCGGGCTCCCACGGTTCGAGGTGCGCGCGGTTGCGGTCGAAGTACGAAAGGTACGCGAGCGCGTCACCCTCCGCACACGACCGCACGATGACGCGTTCACCTTCGAAGCGCACCGCCCGAAGCGGAGCGTCGTCGCTCAAGCTGCCGGAGGCGTTGGGCTGCGAAACACTTCGACGCGCTCGAGGACGACGTCCGGGGTTGGCCGATCGCCGGGGCCCTTCGACACGCGCGCGATCTTTGCAACGAGCTCGCCGCCGGCAACCACGCTTCCAAACACCGAGTGCTTGTCGTCGAGGTGCCGCGTTGCGCGCTCGGTGATGAAGAACTGGCAGCCGTTCGAGGCGGGGCCCGAGTTGGCCATTGACAAGATCCCAGGGCCGCTATGGCGCAGCTCGGGGTGAAATTCGTCCGCAAAACGGTACCCGGGGTTACCTCGGCCGGTGCCAGCCGGGTCGCCACCTTGAATCATGAAGTCCGGAATGACACGGTGAAAGATGGTTCCGTTGTAGAGAGGAACGCCTTGTTTGGCCTCTCGCGTGCTCGGATCGGTCCATTCCTGGGTTCCGGTGGCGAGACCCACGAAATTCTTCACGGTGTTGGGGGCACGCTCTTCTTCGAGCTTGATGACGATGTTCCCCATCGACGTGACGAAACGCGCGTAAAGTTGGCCTGACCCAGTAACCTGAATCGGCGGAAACGTGGCTTGCGGCATAGAATCCTCCTGGCTCGGCTTGACCGGCTTTGCGACCTGTTGATACTCCGTAGCTCCGCGGACATGAAGAGGCTGATGTGATCACGTGCCCGAAGTGCAGCAAAGAAAATCAGGACCACTACAAGTTCTGCCTAGGATGCGGAGCTGAGCTTCCACGCGACGCCGCGCCGAAGCCGTTCTCGCCGCGTACGCCGCCGCAGGGGCTCAAGCCCGTGCCGGCGCCGGCCGTTGCGCTTCAACCGCCCGCCGCGGGTCGTCCGATCGAGGCCGCACCTCCACCCGTGCAGCAGACCGCGCCCATCGTGGCGCGCGTTCCTTCGGCCGCACCCGCCGCACCCGCCGCTGCGCCTGCGCCGGCATCCGCTGCTGCTGCGGCGCCCGCATCGGCTGCCGCGGCGCCTGCGTCGGCTGCTGCATCAGGCACGGTGATTTGTCCGCAGTGCGCGCACGTCAATCAACCGAGCAACACGTTCTGCGGCGCATGCGGGTTCCGCCTCGGTGAGGCCGGCGCACCGAAGCCGCTCTCGACGGCCGCACCCGGCGCTACGGGCGGCGCACCCCCATCGGGTTCGATCATTCTCACAGCGCTCCGCGCCGACGGCACCGAAGCCGGCACGTACACGCTTCCGTCGCAGCCCGAGTTCGCCGTCGGTCGCGACACGGGCGGCATCTTCGCGGGCGACAGCTACCTCTCGCCGAAGCACGCCATCTTCCGCGCGCGCGGCCCCGGCAAGCTGAGCATCGAAGATCAAGGCTCGCTGAACGGCGTCTATCGCAAGCTCGCACGCGACGTCCCCGTTCCGCTCGGGCCCGCTGATGTCTTCCGTATCGGCCAAGAGATCGTGAAATACGAATCGATCGACGCGCTCCCGCCTTCACCCGACGGCGTCGAACGCCTCGGCGCGCCGAGCAAGGGCTACATCGGTCGCATCGCTCTCGTCATCGGCCGCGAGACCACGGGCAACGCCTTCCCGATCCCCGAAAGCGGCATCCACATCGGTCGCGAGCGCGGCGACGTCCTCTTCCCCGAAGACGGCTACGTTTCGGGCCTCCACTGTCACATCGCCTGCGAAGGCGGCAAAGTCACGCTGACCGACCTCGGCAGCTCGAACGGCACATTCATTCGCCTCCGCGAAGAGACGCACGTCGAGAACGGTGACGTTCTCCTGATGGGCCAGCAGCTCTTCCGAATCTCGATGTGACCACGTGGTCGTCCGTACCATTCGCGTCGTCGCGGCAGTGATCGAACGCGATGGAAAATATCTCATCACGCAACGCCGCCCGGCCGCGGTGCTCCCGCTACTCTGGGAATTTCCCGGCGGCAAAGTCGAGCCCGGCGAGACCGACGCGCACGCGCTCAAGCGCGAGCTTTTGCACCGCATCGCCGCGACGATCGAATGCGGCAAGCTCATCTCGTTCGTGAGCCATCCATACGAGCACTACTCGGTAGATTTGTTTTTGTACGAATGCCACCTCCTCGAGCCGAAGCTCGAAGCCAAGAACGTCAACGCGTTCAAGTGGGTTCCAAGCTCCGAGTTCGAGCAGTATCCGTTCACGCCCGCCGATGAGGCCTCGATGACCAAGCTTCTCAGCGAAGGCGCTTCGTAACTATTTCCCCCTCGTCGGGTTCGTCCCACGAAGTTTGCGTGTCCCACGAAGTTTGCGTGCCACGAAGTTTGCGTGTCCCACGAAGTTTGCGTGCCACGAAGTTTGCGTGCCACGAAGTTTGTGTCCACGAAGTTTGTGTCCACGAAGTTTGTGTCCCCGAAGTTTGTGTCCCCGAAGTTTGTGTCCACGAAGTTTGTATCCCGAGAATTTTGTGGCCCCCTCCCGCTCGTGCTCGCCGTCGTGCTCGGCCGTGCTCGGCGCCGCGACTCACATGTTTGACCTGACATGGCGCCTCCGCGCGGCCTTGCGCGCGACGGCTGCGCGCGAGCGCCTCCCCCACATTTTCGCTCCGCTCAAATGGGGGAGGGACTTTTGGAACCCGGGGAATGTTCCAAGACCAATCCGTTTTTGCCGCTCCGTTCACGCAGCTTCGCGTTTCCATCTTGGGAGCTCCCCGGGTTCAAAAATCCCTCCCCCGTCCGAAGCTAAGCGCAGGACGTGGGGGAGGCGCTCGCGCGCAGCCGTCGCGCGCAAGGCCGCGCGGAGGCGCAAGACGCGTTAACCGGGGTGAACCTTGGCGCCGAGCACGGCCGAGCACGACGGCGAGCACGAGCGGGAGGGGGCCACTAAAAAAAAAGGAAAAAAAAGGGAAAAAAAACGAAAAAAAAGCGGAAAAAAAGCGGAAAAAAAGCGGAAAAAAAACGGAAAAAAAACGGAAAAAAAACGGAAAAAAAGAGGAGGCGAGGACCTTCGTCTTAAAGAATATCCGGCAAGATCGAGAGCGCGAGGACGCGTTCTTGCCCGAACAGCGCGAGCGCACGCGTGGCGGGCGAAAGCGGCGGGACCTTTTGCCAAGGCGTACGAAGCGTGGCGACTTCCATCTTTTGCGCGGCAGGCCCCACGCGGGTGCGTAGGGCTGCGATGGCGGCGCGGCCGTCGCCGAGCTCGTCGACGAGGCCGTTTTTTCGAGCGTCGCGGCCCGTCCATACGCGGCCTTGGGCCACGGCGTGGATCTCTTCGCGTGTGCGTTTGCGGCCGTCAGCGACGACGTCCACGAAGCCGTCGTAGAAGCTCTTGATTTCGCGCTCGAGCACGGCTCGCTCTTCCGCATTGATCGAGTGGAGCGGATCGAGGAGCGCCGAATGCGCGCCGCGCTTCAGCGTTTCGGTGACGATGCCGAGCTTCGCGAGGAGTGGCTCGACGACGAGACGCGCCGCGACGACGCCGATCGATCCCGTGATGGTCGTCGGCTCCGCGACGATGTGATGCGCAGCCGCCGCCGCGTAGTAGCCGCCGCTCGCTGCGACGTTTCCAAAATACGCGACGACTGGTTTCTCTTTTGCGAGCTGCACGAGCTCGTGGTGAATGCGATCGGATGCGAGCGCGCCGCCACCAGGTGAATCGATGTGAAGCAGCACACCGCGCACCCTCGAGCTCATGCGAAGCACGCGCACCGCGGAGACGAAGCGATCGTCGACCGCGAACGGCCCCGACCCGCTCGTGATCGCGCCATGAAGCGGGAGAATCGCGAGCACGCGCTTCTTTCGCAGCTTCGGTAGAACGCGCGCGCGACGCGCCGAGAGAAATCGATTCGCATCCATCACGCGCGGGCTGCCGAGCGCCGTTGCGAGCTCGTCTTCGTAAGCGACCGCGTCGATGAGGCCGAGCTCGACGGCTTTCTCCGACGAATACGGCGCGCCATCGACGAGCGCTTTCGCTGCGCCTTCGTCGACTTTGCGACCCGTGGCGAGCGCGGAGACGAGCTCGTCGTAGAACGTGTCGAGCACGGCGCCGAGCTGCTCGCGTTGTGCGTCGCTCATCGATTCGCGGTCGAGCGTTTCGCCCGCGCTCTTGTACGCGCCAATCGCGAGGCGCTCGGCTGCGATGCCGAGCTTGTCGAGCGCACCTTTCGCGTAGTGCGAGCTCGATGCGAAACCGACCGGCGCGAGCGTTGCGTGCGGCGCCGCGATGATGCGCGTTGCGGCCGCTGCGACGTAGAGCTCTTTCGTGTCGCCGCCGTTCGGCAAGTGAACCACCACCTCGCACACCTCACGAAGCCGCGCGATTGCCATGCGCAAGGAAGTCGCGGTCGCCATTCCTGCGCGAACGGATCGCAGCACGATCACGACGCCGCGGACGCGCCGGCGTTTCGCGATTTCATCCGCGAGCTCGTGCAATGTCGAGAGCGCCACGCGCGAAGGCCCACCAAAGCTCAAGAATCGCCTGCGCCGGCTCACCGGAAACTCGACAACGCTGCCGTCGATCTCGATTTGGAGCCAGGTCCCGTTCGGAACGCGCCTCCGCAGCATGATCCAAGGCCACACGAGCGGCGCGAGAGCGAGCCTGATCAAGAAACCAACGAGCCGCAAAACCAACATCGCAAGATGATAGGTCGCCAAAACGCGAAACGCCTGCGTAGCCCCAACGGCCTCCGAGTTTTTTTCGTGGCCGGGGTATCAAATGCAGCCAAATCCGCCCTCGCGACGTTGGTATCGCCAATGCATTGGAGGAGAGGCATGTTCCAGGTTCCATCCCTTCAGGCGTACCGGGCGCGTCTTTCCCATGTAGAGCCGCTGAACCGAGTCGAAGAGCGCGCGCTGGCCGTGCGCTTCCAAAAGGGTGATCGCGACGCAGGTCGTCGCATCATCGAAGCGTGTCTTCCGTTCGTCGTTGCCATCGCGCTCGAGTATCGGCGCTGGGGCGTTCCGATCGAAGACGTGATCCAACAAGGCAACGTCGGGCTGCTTCGCGCGGTCGCGAAGTTCGACCCGGCGCGCGAGTGCCGCCTCGCGACGTATGCGGCCTACTGGATTCGCGCGGAGATTCGCGAATACGTCGTGCGCGGATATCGCGTGGTTCGCCTGGGAACCACCAAAGCCGAACGTCGCGCGCTTCGTGCGTATCGCACCACGCGCGAGAGCGATCCCGAGCGCCTCTCGCAAGTGAGCGGACTTGCCGTCGAGCGCGTGCGCAATCTGTTGCCGCTCCTTCAAGCGCGCGAGGCGAGCCTCGATTCGACTCGCGACGATCGCACGGCCGTGATCGATCGCCTCGCCGCCGCCGGCCCTTCCCCCGAAGACGAAGCGGGCGCCACCGAAGCCCGCGATCGATCGCGCGTTGCGGTGCGTGAAGCGCTTCGCGATCTCAGCGATCGCGAGAAGCTCATCGTGTCGAAACGCTTGATGAGCGACGAGCCCCAAACGCTCCAAGAGCTCGGCGATCAGATGGGCGTCAGCAAAGAGCGCGTTCGTCAACTGGAGCAGCGCACGCTCACGAAGCTGCGCCAGCGCCTCCGCGATTTGCAGGATGTGGCTTGAGGATTTCGGCTGCGACGCGAGCTAGAGCGATCTGGTACTTTCTGTGACATGACGGAGCGGGACGGGGAGAATGCGCAACAGGGCGAACGCCCGATGCGCACCGCGCATGAATAGCGGCGATTTGCCTGCGATCATCGCGGGTCGGTATCGCCCGATTCGCCTTGTCGGCAAGGGCGGAATGGGTGCGGTGTACGAGGTCGAGCACGTTCATACGGGTCAACGTCTCGCGCTGAAGATTCTCACCATCACGGCGACAGGCGAAGCGGTAGAGCGCTTCAAGCGCGAAGCTCGCGCATCGTCGCGCATCAAGAGCGATCACGTCGTGCGGATCACCGACGCCGATGTTGCGCCCGAGCTCGATGGCGCACCGTTTCTCGTGATGGAGTTGCTCGACGGTATGGATCTCGAGGTCGCGACTGCGAACGGTGCGGTCGCTCCCACGGATGTCGTCACGTGGCTCGACCAGATCGCCCGAGCGCTCACGCGTGCACACGAGCTCGGCATCGTCCATCGTGATCTCAAACCGGAAAATCTTTTTCTCACGCAACGCGACGATGGGACGCCGCTCGTGAAAATTCTGGATTTCGGAATCGCGAAGATCCTCGCCGACGGTCAGAAGACGCAATCCGGGCAAGTGCTCGGAACGCCGCTGTACATGGCACCGGAGCAGGCCAATCCGTCGGCCGCAGCGCCGACTGCGCAAACGGATCTCTTCACGCTCGGCCTCATCGCTCACCGACTGCTCGTTGGAAAACCATATTGGAAGGATGGGTCGATCGCTCAGCTGATCACGCAACTCTTGTACGAGCCCATGGTGGCCCCATCCACGCGTGGCTGTACGCTCGGACCACGCTTCGACGAATGGTTCGGTCGAGCGTGCGCTCGCGAACCCGAGAAAAGATTTCCGTCCGCGCAGGAAGAAGTGGCGGCGCTCGCAGTAGCTCTCGGCGTGGAGCTCGTACGGCCCGCGCTCGCCGAATCACGCCCGACGGCAACGCCCGCGTCGCAACCGAAGATTTCAACGCTCGAAGGCGCGTCTACGGTTGCTAGCGCGCCGAAACCGCCGAGATGGCGGCTTGCGGTGCTCGCACTTGGCCTTGTTGCCGTCGCAACCGGCATCGGAATTTTTCTTCGACGCGAGAACCCCGCCCGAACGAGCGCCACGACGAGATTGGACATCACGGCGGACGGACCTTCGACGCGCACGACACCTGTCTCATCACCGATCACAACGCGAGCAGTCGAGACGGCTCCCGTGACCGGTGCGTCCGCGATCCCGCCCACGACGTCCGAAAAAAAGACCGAGCGAGTCGACGCGCACCGTGTCACCCCAACGCTTTCGGCGAGTGCCCCATCGGCGAAGCCCGTGCGCAGCGCCGATCCACTCGGTGATCCATATTGAGTGTTTGACGAACCCGGCGTTGTGCTGGCACCGTTGTTCCGATGCGGGGAGTTTGCGCGCTTGCGGTCGTTGCTGCGTCGATCGTCGCGACGGTCACGACGGCGGCCCGCGCGGAGCCCACCGATCAGGATCGCTCACTCGCCGCGACGCTCTTCGATGAAGCCAAGACGCTGATCGCGGCGGGCAACGTCGCGGAGGCTTGTCGAAAGCTCGAAGAAAGCCGGCGCCTCAACCCACTCCCCGGAACGATTCTCAATCTCGCCGTGTGCCACGAAAGTGAAGGTCGCTACGCGAGTGCGATGGCAGAATTTCGCGACGCGCGCGCTCTCGCCGTACGCGACCATCGCGACGATCGCATTGGTCTTGCAGATCAACACCTCGCCGCGATTCTTCCACGCGTTGCGAAGATCGTGATCGTGGTCGGTGCAGATGCTGACGTGCCGGGGCTCACGATCATGTGCGATGCGACGCCGATCGGGCGCGCAGCTTGGGGCACACATGTTCCGGTGGACGCCGGGGAGCATCACATCATCGTCTCCGCGCCTGGCAGAAACGGAACGACCGAAGCGATCAGCGTGCGCGACGGGGACGATCGACGAGTCAGCGTCTCTCCGTTGACGCCAGCGAGCGAGAAACCCAATCCGCTGATGTCGGTCCCACCGCCGCGGAACGAATCGCATCACCCGCTCTCGACACGCCACGTCGCCGCCATCGTTACGTTTGGTGCGGCAGTCACGGCGCTCGGTGTCGGAACTGGCTTTGGCGTCAACGCGATCTCGCAGCATGGTGCAAGCGCCGCGATCTGCACGACAGATCCGTGTCCGGATTCGACGATTCGCATGAACGACGACGCGCGCCGCAGCGGCAACGCATCGACTGTCATGTTTTCGGTCGGCGTCGTTGCGCTACTCGCCGCCACTTATCTTTGGTTCGTCCGATGAACGCCCGTCAAACGATCTCCGGTGCGATCACTCTCGGCGTCATCGTCTCATGCACCAACCTCGTCGGTATTGGTGATGCGCCACCCACGAAGCTCACTTGCGGTGAGCTTCTCCACGGCGATTGCGAAACGTGCGGTGTCGCTTCGTGTTGCCAGGAGCTCGAAGCATGCGCGGCGTCGCCATCGTGCGGTCCGCTCGAGCGTTGTCTCGACGCATGCACGAATGATCCATCGTGCCGTTCGCAATGCACCATTGATCATGCGACCAACGATTCGACATACCCGACGCTCGCCTCGTGTCTTGCGAGCTCGTGCGACGTCGAGTGTGGTCCGGCTTGTGGCTGGACCGCCGACATCGCTCCGCCGGCTGTCGCCGCAGCTTGCAGGTCGTGCATCGTGGCGAACGCATGTGGTCTTGTCTCGACTTGCTTGGCCAATCCTGGCTGTTATTCCACCGCGTTGTGCGTCAATTCGGCGCCCGTTCCGGACGTCACCGAGGAGTGCGCCACCCAAGACCCTTACGGCGCGACGCTCTTCAAAGGCACGGTGTCACAGATTGCGGGTAAGTGCGCGAGTGACTGCGCGCTTGGCGAATACTGGACGTGCGTCGGCCACGTGAGCTGGCCGCGGTCCTCGGGAGCATCCACCTCCCTCGTCGTCCGCGCGTTCGACATCGTCCAACAAACACCGATCCCGTACGTCACTATGCGGCTCTGCGCCGAAACCACGCCCGATTGCGCTATTCCGCTCGAGACGGAGCAAGGCGACTCGTTGGGCTTCGCCACGTTCACCCCCAAAATTTTTGGCGGCGCCGGCAATACGGGTCCGACGGGGTTCCTCGACATCCAAGCAGACTGCGTCCTCTATCCGGAGCTTTTCTATTGGTCGTTTCCGCTGACTCAAGACAAGTTTCAAACCTACGCTTCGGGCGCCAGCCCGGACGAAATCACGGAGCTCGCGAATTCGAGCAAGGTCACGCTCAATCTGAGCGAAGGACACGTGCTCGTGCAGACGTTCGACTGCCGCAACTCCTACGCTTCGAACGTGACAATCACCGTCTCCGACCTGGCGGCGGACAGCAAGGTCATTTATTTCAGCCAGGGCCAACCTGACTTGACACGCTCCGTGTCCGACAGCACCGGCTCCGCGGGAGTCTTCAATGTCCCCGTCGGAAGCCATACGCTGACGGTGGCTTATAACGGCGTCAACGAGATCGAACACGTGACGTTCTACGTACGCGCGGGAACCCTCACGTACGTTTTGGCTTCGCCGACGCCACCGCAATGAGAATTCAATCGAGGGCCACGCATAACGTGCCACGGTCTCGTCGGCTTGCTACGCTGGCGGCGGATGCGGCTTCGTGTAGGGATTGGCGTGTCGCTCGGCGTCGTCGCCGGGCTCGTGCTTGCCTACGAGCTGAAAAGCGGCACCCATGCGTCGCCCGCGCTTGCGGTTGTCGCGAGCGCGGCGCACGTGCGTGATGCAGCCGCGGCGCCGTCAGAAGGCGAAGACAAGAGCCCATCGCTTCACGCGCCCACGGGCAAGCTCGCTTCGCTGAAGTGCGCCGATGCCGCCACCATCGTCAAAGAGGTTCGCGCCGAGCTCGCGTTCGTTCCGTCGGAGCCCACGGCTTTGGAAATCGGCGCGGCCACCAAAGATTGGCTCGACCCACACGGCAACTGGGCCGTCGCACCTGACGCCGCACCATTCGCGGCGATCGATGCGGATGCACCGGCGCTGCTCGCGGACATTTCGCGCGGAAGCGATTGCGCTGCAGCGCTCCGCATCGGCCGAAAGCTCGCTGCGTGGGTGGATGGCGAGCGCGTGCGATTCGACGCGCGCGCGAAGACCGCACACGGTGACGCGAACCTCGCCCTCTCCGACGCCCTCGACGTCGCGGCGCGCGATGCTGGCTCGGTCGTGATGACGGCAACGGGTTTGACCGACGAGCTTGCGGATCGCGCAGGAACGCTCACGTCCACGCTCGGTGCGCACGTGGACAAATACGTGCAAGCTGCACGCAATCGATATTTCCCCGAAATGACGGCCGAAGCGTGGAGCGAAGTCGTGCTCGCTGCCGCGGTGCGCGGCTGGGTGGAGCAAGTCGACGCTCACGGCGCATGGGCTCCCTATGGTGAAGAAGCTGCCGTGCACGATGTCGATCTCGACGAAGACGCGCCCTCGCGCCTTTGGGGTCGCGCGACGCGAACGCTTCTCGGCGCCCGCATCGATGACGCACCGCTCGCGCCGCTCGCCGTGGGCGACGTTATTTTGGACGTATCGGGCATGCTCCTCGCGGGCCTCGCCGTGGAGCAGCTCGACGAGCTTGCTCTCACCGCGGCGGACACGGGCGAAGCGTTCGATGTCGTCGTGATGCGTGACGGCGATCGCGCGCCACGTGTCGTGCACATCGATCCCGAAGGACCCGCGCCGAGCAACGGTTCGACGCACCCATTCGATCTCGTCTCCGAAACGATTCCGTTTGGCTCCGGTGAGGTCGCGCTCGTCACGATCCCGGACATCTACGATGATCTCGGAGAGCTCTTCTCGCGAGCGCTCGCGCGTGCACATAACCCCAAGCTCGTCGGCATCGTGCTCGATCTTCGCGACGACGGCGGCGGCTCGACTGAAGGCGCCATCGACACGCTCGGCGCATTCTTGCCGGGCGCGCGACTCTTTCCGATGCGAAGCCGCAGCGGCGCCGTCGAGACCGATCACGCGCCTGTGCCGGCGATCGACGAACAATGGACCGGGCCGGTCGCGACGCTCGTGAATGGTGGCACCGCGAGCGCCGCGGAAATGCTCGCTGGCGCGCTCGCTGCGTATCGCCGTGGTCCGTCGGTCGGCACGCCGACCTACGGCAAGGGCTGCGCTCAAGAATACGTCGACGACGACGCGCACGTCGGTCTCCTCCGCGTGACGACGCTGCTCTTCTCGCTTCCCGATGGCTCGCCCGTACAACGCGTGGGGCTGACACCGGCGATCGCGTTTCCATTCCACGAAGCCGACGGAGACCGCGAAGCGAAGGTGCCGCGCTCGCCGCCCACCTGGACAGGACCGGACGTCCGCGATCGCGCATGGACGACGAAAGCCGCGCAGTTCGCATGGCCATCACCGGCGGGTCATGTCGGGCCGTGCAAAGAAGAAGCCGTGTGTCGCGCGCTCGCGCTCCTTGGCGATGGGCGCACGCCGGGCCGAACGGCATCGCGCACTCAGAGGTGAGGAAGTAGTCCGTCGCGTCGCGCGGTTTCGACGGCATCGGCAAGCGCGGCATAGCGTGCGTCGTCTGCGTCGGCGAACGTCTCGACGTGCAAGACTTCGCGAACGAGCGCGGCCGTCTCTTCGTTCGAGAGCGCGCGCACGAGCGCGGTTTTCATCGCGATGCACAGCTCGGCATCGAGCGATGTGCGCACGGCAAGCACATCGGACGGCGACTCGCGCCCGCGAAACATCACGCGCCAATCGGTGGCCGAGCCGGTGCGCGAGAACCCAGCGCGCACGATGCGTTCGCCTTCGTACTCCGCAAAGGTGCCGAACACGTCGCTGCGACCTTCGAACACCGCACGCGCTGCGGCTTCGTGCGAGCCCAAGAAACGCTCCTCCATGAACGTCGTGCGCGGGTCGACACCGCGCGCGGCGAGATCGATGCGCGGCAAAACGTAACCGGTCGTGCTTTGCGGATCGACCCACGCTGCGCGCGCGCCACGCAAGCGATCGAGCGAGTAGTGACGACTGCTCGAGCGAACGGCGATGACGCCGTGATACGTGCGCGAGCCGTAACGTTGATTGACGACGAGCGTGCGAACGAGCCGCTTCGCGCGAAGCCGCAAGAAGGTGATGGGCGGGAGCCACGCGAAATCGACTTCGCCTCGCTCGAACAGCGGCACGAGCTCTTCGTAAGAAAGCGCGACGCGTGGCGTGATCGACCTTCCGATTTCCGTGCCGAGCCAGCGAAGGAGCTTCGCAACCGCCGGGCCCACCGGCTCGCTGTTCCGTTGCCAAGTCAGGGCAAAGGAGAGCTCAGTCTGCATGTCGCGGCCGAGCCTATCAGATCAGGTCCAAGCCGAGCTTGACGACGAGGGCCGCAACGACGACCAGCACGACGACGCGTACGAAGGCGTCGCCACGCTTCATCGCGACGCGCGCACCGACCGCGGAACCGAGCGCGTTGCATGCGGCCATCGGAAGCGCAACGGACCACAAGATGGTTCCCTTGATCGCGAAGATGCAAAACGACGCGAGGTTCGATGCGAGGTTCACGATCTTCGCGTTGCCGGATGCGCGCGTCATGGTGTCGCCGTGAAACGCCACGAACGCGACGATGAGAAGCGAGCCCGTGCCCGGTCCGAAAAAGCCGTCGTAGCAACCGATCGTCAATGCAATTGCGGCGAGCCGTGCACGCGGTGCTGACGTCGTGTGCTCGATGGCACCGCGAACGAGGAGCGGACGAAGCGCGACGATCGCGGCGGCGATAATCAAAAGCACGAGCGCAATCGGTTTGAGCGGCTCGGGTTTCACGCGAAGCTGAAGGAGCGCGCCGAGGATCGCACCCGCGGCGCCACAGACGAACGCGACTGGTGCACGCTCGCGATCGACGCCTTTTCCGCGCCAAAACGCAACCGCCGACGACACCGCCCCGAAGACGGCCTGACCCTTGTTCGTGCCGAGCGCGAGGTGCGGGGATGGAATCACGCTCATCAACGCCGGCACCGTGACGAGCCCGCCGCCTCCCGCGATCGCGTCGACGAAACCTGCGAACCCCGCGGCGCCGCAGAGCACGACCATCGCAGCTGTTGAGAGGCTCGCGGAGAGCGTGAGGCTCAAGTGCGGAGCTCGGCGATGACGCCGAAATGATCGCTCGGAAACGCTTCGCCGACGGGCACATCGAACGCAACGCGCGCGGAGAGCGCCTCGCCTCGGAATCGCTCATCACCGCCGCGAACGAAGATGTAATCGATGCGGCGATCGGGCTCTCGCAAGAGCGCCGCATATGCGTTCTTGCGCGAGAACGTCACGCCGGGCTGCGCGCCGACGTGCCCGTAGACGTCGTGGTAGTGAACGCTCGCGCCGCCGAGCGATCCCACGCCGCGCAAAAATCGGATCTCGTCCGAGTCGACGTCGGCGTTGAAGTCGCCGACCAAGATCGGCGGAAACCCATCGCGTGGAGCGTTAGCGTCGATGAAGCGCGCGATGCACTGCACCTGAAGCTGGCGCACCGAGCTCTCTTCGAATTTCCAGTTGAGGTGCGTCGAGAAAAACGGAATCTTGCCGGCGGGCGAATCGACTTCGGCAAAAACGAGCGAGCGATGTTCGTCGGTGCCGGGAAGCCCAAACGCGACCGTGCGTGCGATCGGCCAGCGCGAGAGAACTGCGTTTCCGATCGAGTATTGGTTGCCGTCGGGCGAGCGGCCGTACGCTACGTGATAACCAAACGCGTCTGCGATCGCGCGGCCTTGATCGAACTCGAGCTCCGGGATGACGAGCACCTCCTGGAGGCCCAAAATATCGGGTTTGCTGCGCTCGATCTCTTTCTTGATCGCCACGAGCCGCTCTTCCCACGGCCCCATCCGATTCCAAATGTTGAGCGTCGCGACGACGATGCGATCCACCTCCCAAACCTATCAGGCGACGAGAGCCGCGCGGACGGATTTTGCGGGAACGTTCTTTCCGAAGAGCACTTCGATCGCCTCGCTGATTTTCGCGCTGCCGGTCGGCGTGATCGCGATCTCGATGTACACCGCGGCGAGATCGCCCACGAGACCCGCTGCGGCGATGGCCGCGCGTGCGCGCTCGTCGTCGAAGGCGGCTTCGCGAAGGTATTTGCGAACGTCGACCTTCTTGCCGATGCCCTCGATGGTGCGCGTGAGCGGGAGGGATTCGGCCGCCATGGCGACTGCGATTTTCTCGCGAGCGTCGCGCTCGTCGATGGCGCTCCGTGGGATCGCCACGGAGTAGCGTGCGACGTCGACCACTTTCGACACGGCCGGATCTTGCGGGCCGAGCGCGCGACCCGACACGAAGCGAAGCCCTTCGGGCGCGCCCGCGTTGAGTGCGTCGAGCCATGTCGATGCGTCGCCGTCGCACGTGAGCTTGATGTCGACGATCTCGCCGAGGCTCATCACACCAAGCGAGAGCGCGGGCGAGAATGTCATGTCGGGCTTCGGGTGAAACCCAGACGAATAAAACATCGGCAACCCCGCGCGCCGAAACGCACGCGGAAGCGCGCGAATCATGTCGAGGTGCGAGAGAAACGACGACGGCCCGAGCTTCGTGAACACGAACCGATATCGGCGCGGCTCACCTTGGACGATGCGCGGCGGCGGGTGCTTGCCCTTCTTTACTTCGACGCGCTCCTTCGGCTCGCGCGGACGTTTGGCGTCGAGCTTCACGAGATAGTTCTCGCGCTCGGTGCGCATCGCGGAGAGATCGCACGCGACGCCGCAGTCGTAACAAACGAGCTTGCGAGCGTCGGCCGACGCGTCTTCGAGGTTCGTATGGTGCACGAACATTCCGGCGGCTTTTCCGCACGGCAATGAAAGTCGGCTCTTCAGCGCCTTGCGATACTCGGCGAGCAAGAACCCTTCTTCGAGACCGACGTCGATGTGGCTCCACGGAAGGCGCGCGCTCACGGGAATCGTTCCGAGGAAGATCGCGGGCTCGACGCCGTGCTCGGCGAATGCTTTCTCCCAGACGTCGAGCTTCATTTGATCGTCCCACGAGTCGAAGCGCGCGCCGTTGAGGTATGCCGTCTCGAGGACGTCGCACAGGCTGCGATCGCCGCGCGCAAAGACGCCTTCGAGCCAGCTTCCGTCCGAGTCGTGCATGCGGAGCTCGACGCGACTCTGGCGCGCTTCCTCTTTGAGCCAGTCTTGTTTGCCGCGCACGGCGTCTTTGTGATCCATCGCGCACCACTGAAACGGCGTGTGCGGTTTCGGTACGTGCGTCGAGACGCTCACCGTGACCGTGGGCGGGCCCGCGCCGCGATCGCGCTTCACGCGGCGGCCGACCTCACGTGCGCGCTGGCCGACGCGGACGATCTCGCGAACGTCTTCTTCGGTTTCCGTCGGCAAGCCGATCATGAAGTAGAGCTTCATGCTCGACCAATTGCGCGAGAACACGCGCTCGGCCGTTTCCATCAGCTGCTCTTCGGTGACGTTCTTGTTCACGACGTCGCGCATGCGCTGGCTGCCCGCTTCGGGAGCGAACGTGATGCCGCTGGCGCGAACGCGCTGCATGTCGTCCAGCGTTTGCTCGCCGAGCCCATAGGCGCGAAGCGAGCTCACGCCGAGCGAGACGCGCTCGGGTGCGAGTCGCTCGGTGACGCGCTGGACGAGCGGCGCGATGCACGAGTAATCCGCGGTCGATAGCGACGTGAGGCTGACGTCGTCGTAGCCGCTCTTCTTCACGGCCGACACGACCGTCTCGACGATCTTCTCCGGATCGCGCTCGCGCACGGGGCGATAAATCATCCCGGCTTGGCAGAAGCGGCAACCTTCGGTGCAGCCGCGCGCGATCTCGATCGACATGCGGTCGAAGATCGCTTCCGGGCCGCCGACAGGGCCATCGTCGGGAAAGGGAAACTTGTCGAGCTCTTCGACGAGGTTGCGCTCGACGGTACCTTCGACGACGACGAAGCCGGTGTCGGGATCGACGCGTGTAGAATACAGCGATGGCACGTAGACGCCCCGAAGCTTGCCGATTTCGGCGATGCGCTCGGCGCGCGGGAGAGCGCGAAGCTCCGTCCAGCGAAGTGCGATCTCGGTTGCGCGCTCTTCGCCGTCGCCGATGACGAATGCATCGATGAAAGCCGTGAGCGGCTCGGGATGCGTTGCGGTTGGCCCGCCCGCGATGACGAGTGGGTCGTCGTCTTTGCGATCGCACGAGCGGAGCGGAATGCCTCCGAGGTCGAGCATCGTCAGCACGTTGGTGTAGGTGAGCTCGAACTGAAGCGAGAACCCAACGACGTCGAACTCACGCAGCGTGCGCGCGCTCTCGAGCGTGACGAGCGGCACTTTACGTGCGCGAAGCTCGGCCTCCATGTCGATCCATGGCGCGTAGCAACGCTCGGCAAGCGTTCGCGGATCGTCGTTCAAGATTTTGTAGAGAATCTTGAACCCGAGGTGGCTCATGCCGATGTCGTAAATGTCGGGGAACGCGAGGCACACGCGCGCCTGCACGGCTGCCCAGTCTTTGGGGCGCGCGCCGTGTTCTCCGCCCAAATAACGGGCGGGTTTCTGCACGAGATGAACGAAATCGGCGTACGGATGAAGCATTCGAGACCGCGCACTGTAACATGCGACCCATGCGCCCGATTTCTTACTCCATCGCTTTGGTCTTCGTTGCCGCGTGCGTCGGTGACTCCACCGTGGTCGGTGACGACTCAGGTCAGCCGGGGAAAGACGCCACGGTCGACGTCCCGATAGGCGATACGAGCTCGGGATGCACGAGCTCGCAAAACACCTGCGCTGACGCGACGACTCTCAAAGCATGCAAAGCCGATGGCAGCGGCTTCGACTCGAAGACCTGCGCCGGCGGTTGCGGAACCTCGCCTACGCCGCACTGCAAGCTCGTCGTTCCGACGGCGCCGGTAATGTCGAGCGACTTCGCGATCGCCGGAACGATGCCGACGACGCTTCCGTCAGGCACCGTCATCCTCAACACGGACACAGGCGCGATCTCCGCCGGCGTGCGCGACGCCAACACGCTCTTTACCGCAACCGAGGTGAACCACGGCATCGCGTATCGCCAAACCGCATCGACCGGCATCTTCGTCTTCCACGATCTCACCGTGCCCACCGGGACCACGCTCAAGATCGTCGGCACACGTGGTGGTGCGCTCGTCGCGGTCTCTACGATGACGCTCATGGACGCCATCGACGTGCGTCCGATGGATCTCTCGGGAACGCTTTGCGCCGCGGGCTTCGGTGGCGCTGGTGGATTCGCGGGCGGCGGCGGCGGCATCGGATCGCCTCAATTCAAGAGCGGCGATGCGGGCGCAGGTCCTGGCGGCGGCAGCGGTGGCCCGGGCTACAGCGGCAGCGGTGGGCACGGTGGCGGTGGCGGTGGCGGCGCGCACGGAGGCACGGGCGGCAACGCTGGCATCGGCACCTCGACGACATTCGGCGGCGGCTCCGGCGGCACTCCCGCTTACGACACTGCAGATCTCACGACGATGATGGGCGGCTCTGGCGGCGGCGGCGGCGGCGATGGTCAATCGGCAACAGCCGGTGGTGGTGGCGGCGCGCTTCAGCTCGTTGCCGGTGAAGTGATGAGCATCGGAACGGGAACATCAGCGGCCGGCGTCAACGCGTCGGGCTGCGGTGGTCTCTCGTTCAACAGCGGCGGTGGCGGCGGCGCGGGCGGTGCGATCCTCGTCGAGGCGGCAGCCGTGCAGCTCGCGCAGAATGGCGCGCTCGTCGCGAAAGGCGGCGGCGGCGCCGACACCACCGGCGACAACGGCGCAACGAGCGTCCTCGATGATTCGATTCCGCTCGGCGGCGGCAGCGTGCTCACGCCACTCGTCGTCGTCAAAGGCGGCAACGGCGCCGCGAAAGACAACATCAACGGAGGCAACGCGGAACCGTCGAGTGGCGGCGGCCCGCCTCAACCTGGCGCTGGCAACTCCAACGGAGGCGGCGGCGCAGGTGGCCGCATTCGCCTCAACGCCGTCACCGCACCAAACATCCAAACGGGCGCTATTTTAAGTCCGAATCAGACATCCGGCGCGACGACGATTGGCGTCTCGACGGCGCAGTGAGGATCACGGAAACCGCACGACGATGTTGTCGTAATGCACGAGCGTCGCGGGCGATGTATTGCTGTTTTCAGCATCCGCGTTGAGGTCGACTGTGTCGAACGTCGTTGGCGCCGGCGTACCGAACTGCGGCAGCGTCGTGTTGACGGCCACCGTGCTGTCGATGTTGATGTTGAACCCGACGGGCACCGTCGACCCGTTGTAGCTGATCGAAAAATGGTGCCACGCTCCGGCGCTGACGTCCGCGAACGTCTTCGTCGCACTGCCGGCATTCGTGGATTGCCACTGCACGGCGCGCTCGATGTCGATGAAGTACGGACCCGAGCCGCCCGTCGACAAGATGAACGTCATGAATTCGTCGTTGTCGGTCGAGCCGTTCCATGACGGAAACTGGAAGTACGCATCGAAGTCGATGAGCACCTTCGATTTCAGCACTCCGGGATGAATCGTCTTCGAGAGCTGCACGTGTGAATTCGAAGCGCTCGTCATCGAGAAGAGCGCCGACCGAGCGGAGCCAGCCGCAGCGATTGTCGAGTCGAGCGTGAGCGTGCCCGCCACGGTCGTCACGAAATCCCAGTTGTCGCCCGGGTTGAGAACCGTTTCGAAGTCAGCGCAAAACGCGGCGCTCGTGTTCGCGGGCGATTGGCAGAACGCAACGTTTCCGTCACCGCCATCGCTTGCATCCACGACGGGACTGCTTTCGATGGGCGCGTCGACGCTCGCGTCGGGCGTCGTGGTGACGTCGGACGCGGCGTCGTGCGTCGATATGTTGTCGTCACCGACGCATGCAACGCACGCGGTAACGGCAAGGTAAAGAAATGCGTGCCTCACTCAGTTCGCGCCAGGGAACGCCGTGACGTACTCAATCTTCACATCGGGGAAGGCGGTATCGAACTGCACTTTCGTATCCGGAAAAGCGGTGACCATCTGCCACATGCCGCACTTGTCGGGGAACGCACTGACCTTCTGCACTTTCACATCGGGAAACGCGGTGACGACTTGCACTTTCACGTCGGGGAACGCGGTGACCTCTTGGATCTTGCCGTAGATTTTCTTCCCGTTGAAGGAGCACGAGCCTTTGTCGAACGTGCCTGCGAACGCGGTGTGAGAAAATCCGCCGACGGCGACGAACGTGAGGACCGAAGCAAAACCGATGAGCTTACGCATGGGGTGAATTTCTCACGGAATGCGGTCTGCATGCTAGACCCGCGTCATGCAGCAGGTGATTCGCGCTCCGTGGGATGGCGCGGCGCTTGGTGAGATCGAGCTCGCCGATGACGCATCAGCCGAACGTGCCGTCATGCGCGCGGAGCAGGCATTTTCAGTGGTCCGCGCGATGCCGAGCCACGCGCGGCGCGACGCGCTTCGGAAGATTGCTTCGTCGATCGCGACGCGTGCGGAAGAGCTCGCAGGCAAGCTCGCGCTCGAAGCAGGCAAGCCGATCTCGATGTCACGCGGCGAAGTGGCGCGCGCCGTGTCCACGTTCGAGCTCGCAGCCGAGGAAGCGACACGCATCGAAGGCGGCGTGATGCCGCTCGATGCCGAACACGAGGGAACATGGCGCCGCGTTGCGCGTGGGCCGGTGTTGGGCATTGCGCCGTTCAACTTTCCGCTGAACCTCGTCGCCCACAAGGTCGCGCCTGCGCTTGCATGTGGCGCGAGCATCGTGCTGAAGCCTGCGCCGCAAACGCCGCTCGTTGCGCTCGAGCTCGATGCGATCGTGCGCGAGTCCGGTTTTCCGGAGCACTCGCTCCAAGTGCTCCCGTGCGACGTCGCCGTTGCCGAGAAGCTCGTGCGCGATGACCGATTCGCGACGCTCTCGTTCACGGGAAGCGCTGCTGTCGGCTGGCATTTGAAATCGATCGCCGGAAAGAAGCGCGTGCTCCTCGAGCTCGGCGGAAACGCAGCCGCAATCGTGCACGCCGACGCCGACGTCGCATTCGCCGCCGATCGCATCGGCCCGGCCGCGTTCGGCTACGCGGGCCAGGTGTGCATCAAAGTTCAGCGTCTCTACGTTCACGAATCGATCGCCGACGATTTCATCGGCCGCATCGTCGCCGCCGCACGCGCCCTCGTGCCGCGCGCGCCGATGGAGCCCGGCGTGCTCTCGTGCCTCATCGACGAAAAAAGCGCGATGCGTGTTGCGTCGTGGGTCGACGAAGCCAAGGCTCACGGCGGCATCGCGCTCGCGGAATCGAAACGCGAAGGCAACAAGCTCGGCGCAACCGTGCTCGCGTTCGATGGCTCGGGTCGCGGCTGCCGCGCCGTCGACGAAGAAATTTTCGGTCCGGTTCTCACCGTGCATCGCTACTCGGACTTCGACGACGCACTCGCGATGGCCGACGACACTCGCTACGGCCTCCAAGCCGGCCTCTTCACCGATTCGCGCGCGCGCGTCGAACGCGCATTCGAGCGATTGCACGTGGGCGGTCTCATCGTCGGCGATGTGCCCACGTTCCGCGTCGATTCGATGCCCTACGGCGGCACGCGCGACTCCGGGCTCGGGCGTGAAGGCGTGCGTTTTGCGATCGAAGAGATGACCGAGCACAAGCTAATGGTCGTGCGCCGAGCCTAGAAATAGGCTATTTCCGCACACCCCGATGCAAGGTCACCCGCAGCCGCCCGCAGCCATGCCTGGCATCAAACACGTGGTGCTCGTGATGAGCGGCAAGGGCGGTGTTGGCAAAAGCACGACCGCCACGAACCTCGCACTCGCACTCTCGCGCGCCGGTCATCGCGTGGGCCTCCTCGACGCTGACATCTACGGCCCTTCGATCCCGACGATGCTCGGCGTCACCGGCCGGCCTGTGTCGCTCGACGGAAAACGCATCGAGCCACTCACGCGTTTTGGTTTGAAGATGATGAGCATCGGATTCCTCCTCGAAGATCCGAAGCAAGCGATCGTGTGGCGCGGCCCGATGCTCCATGGCGCGCTCCAACAATTCTTGAACGACGTAAGCTGGGGCGAGCTCGATTTTCTGGTGCTCGATCTCCCTCCCGGCACGGGCGACGTCGCCCTCACGCTCTCGCAACGCATCCGCGCTACGGGCGCCGTCATCGTGACGACGCCGCAACCCGTCGCCACCGACGACGTCTTCAAGTCCGTCAGCATGTGCGAAAAAGTGAACATTCCGATTCTCGGCGTCGTCGAGAACATGAGTCACTTCATCGACTCGGCCGGCGTGCGCCACGAAATTTTCGGCAAAGGCGGCGGCCAAGCCATCGCCGATTTCGCGAAGGCGCCGCTCCTCGGTCAGGTCGCGATCGATCAACGCGTGCGCGAATGCGGCGACGCTGGCACGCCCATCGTGCAAGCCGCGCCCGACAGTGCGGCGGCCGAGAGCTTCAAGAAAATCGCCGAAGCGCTCATCGAGCGCATCGCGAGCATGGAGCCGGAAGCCGCAGCGCCGGTCATTGATCGAAGCGGCGGCACTGGCAAACGCAAGCTGCCGATCGCGAAATGAAAACCAAGGAGAACGTCATGGCCGTCAAACCGATTCCCGCCGGATACCACACGCTCACGTCACAGCTTTACGTCGACGACGCCGCCGCCGCGATCGAGTTTTACCAAAAAGCCTTCGGCGCCGAAGTGATCGACCGCGCTCCCGATCCGTCGGGCAAAAAAGTTTGGCACGCCGCGCTTCGCATCGGCGACTCGATGCTCTTCGTGAACGACATCTTCCCCGACATGGGCGGCACGAAGAGCGTGTCGAGCGCGTGGATTTACGTCACCGACTGCGACGCCCAATTCAAACGCGCAGTCGACGCCGGCGCGACGGCCTCGATGCCTCCGACGGACATGTTCTGGGGCGATCGCATGGGCCAGGTCACCGATCCGTTCGGCCAAAAATGGACGATCGCGACCCACGTGAAGGACATGACGCCCGAAGAGATGAAAGTCGCGGGCGAAGCGTTTGCCGCGTCGATGAAGAAGTAGCCCACCTGCTGTGGGTTTTTCGGTGAGATCCTGACTCCAAAATCCCCCTCCCCGTTCGAGCGGAGCGAGAACGTGGGGAGGGCGCGTGCGCGCAGGGCTCGCGCGCAGAGCGCGGCTAGCGGATCGCGCGCTCATCTGAGCCGCGCCGAGCACGAGCCCGAGCACACGCGGGGAGGGGCCCCAAAATCAGCTTCGCCAGGTGCCAGTCTTCTTGGCCTGGGCGAGTAGCTCCACGTCCTGCTCCTTCTTGAGGAGCACACCGAGAAACGGGAGCTCGCGCACGAAGCGTTCTTTGCCGATGCCCGCGCGCTGGAGCACGGCGATCCAGTCGATGAGCTCGCTCGTGGATGGGCGTTTGCGGAGGCGTGGCACTTCGCGGAGCTCGTAGAATTTCACGACGGCTTGGTCGATGAGCTCGTCGTCGATTTTCGGATGGTGCACGCGCACGATGCGCTTCATGAGCTCCTGATCGGGAAAGTCGATGAAGTGAAACACGCACCGGCGAAGGAATGCGTCGGGGAGCTCCTTCTCGTTGTTGGATGTAATGATGACGACGGGCCGCTGCTTCGCGATCACTTCGTCGCCGGTTTCGAAAACCTGGAAGCGCATCCGATCGAGCTCGTGCAAGAGATCGTTCGGAAACTCGAGATCGGCTTTGTCGACCTCGTCGATGAGGAGCACTTGAGGCGTCGCGGCCGAGAACGCGCGGCCGAGCGGCCCTTGCTTGATGTACGTGCGGATGTCCTTGACGTTGCCTTCGCCGAAACGTGCATCATACAAGCGTTGCACGGTGTCGTAGATGTAGAGCCCATCTTGCGCGCGCGTCGTCGACTTCACGGGCCAATGAATGAGCGGCATCTCGAGCGCTTGCGCAATCGCTTCGGCGAGAAGCGTCTTGCCGGTGCCAGGCTCGCCTTTGACGAGCAGCGGCCGCTCGAGCGCAAGCGCGCAATTGACGGCAGCCTCGAGTGATTCACTCGTGAGGTAAGTGGGGGTCCCCGCGAATCGGCGAAACTCTTGGGCCATGGGTCGAATATGTAGCAGATGGTATGTTCAGGCGTGCTCTTCGCTGCGCCAAAACTGCCTAGGCCGAGCCGCGACAAGGTGGAGCGCGCGCTGATCGCGCTCGACAAGGCGGTGGGCGAATCGAAGCTCGTGCTCGAGGAAACTGCGCGGCGCATTTACGCCGAGGACGACAGTCAATCCGAAGCGTGCATGCCGGACGTCGTGGTCATCGCCGAGTCGCGCGCGGACGTCGAGTCCGTGTTGCGCATTGCCGAGGAGCACGAGATCCCTGTAACGCCGCGTGCGGCGGGGTCGGGGCGCACGGGCGGCGCGGTTCCGGTCGCGGGCGGCATCGTCCTCGCGACGCACGCGCTCTCCAAAGTCATCGAGGTCGATCGCGAGAATCTCATCGCGGTCGTTCAGCCTGGCGTGGTGCTTGGCGCGTTTCAGGAGCTCGTCGAAAAAGAAAATCTTTTCTACGCGCCCGACCCGAACTCTGCCGACATGTGCATGATCGGCGGCAACGTCGCCGAGAACGCAGGCGGCCCGCGCGCCTTCAAATACGGCTCGACGCGCGATCACGTGCTCGGCCTCGAGACGTGCTTCATGGGCGGCCGCACGATGCGCGTCGGCAAGCGCGTCGTGAAGGGCGTCACCGGTTACGATGTCACGTCGCTCCTCGTTGGCAGCGAAGGCACGCTCGGCGTCTTCACCGAAATCACGTTGCGCCTCTTGCCGAAGCCGCCGCGCGTCGCCACGCTACTTGCATTATACACGGATGTTCACGCGGCCGGCGCAGCCGTGTCGAAGCTCGTCGCTGCGGGCCTCATGCCGCGATGCATCGAGATGATGGACGCACTGACGCTCGGCGCCATCCGCGCCGCAGGCAACGCCATCGACGACCGTGCGGGCGCGATGCTCCTCATCGAGGTCGACGGCGAAGACGCCGACGCGCAGCTCGAACGCCTCGGCGAAGCGATCGGCGAAGCCGCTGGCACGATCGATCTCGTGGTCGCCCAAGACGCAGCCCAACGCGCACGCCTTTGGGCCGCGCGAAAGTCTCTCAGCTACGTGACGCGAAAAATGGCGACGCACAAAATCGCGGAGGACGTCGTCGTCCCGCGGTCGCGCATCGGCGCGCTTCTCTCACGCGCCGAAGAAATCGCGACGCGCGAAAAAGTCCGCCACCTCACCTACGGCCACGCCGGCGACGGAAACCTCCACGTGAATTTCTTGTGGGACACGCCCGACGAAGAGCCCGCAATCGCTCGCGCCGTCGAAGCGCTGATGCGCGCGACCGTGGAGCTCGGCGGCACGCTCAGCGGCGAGCACGGCATCGGCCTCGCGAAGGCCCCGTATCTCGCGTTGGAGCAAAGCCCGGAGCTCATCCAACTACAAAAAGATTTGAAGCGCGTGTTCGATCCGAAGGGCCTCTTGAACCCGGGAAAGATTTTCCCGGTGTCACATACGGGCTGCTGAACAAGCGCTCGTCAATACGCAGTCAATCGGAGCCCGAGCCGCAACGCGAGCGCTGCCTGGCGCCGATCGTTCGTGACGAAGCTCGTCGCTGCGAGCGCCCGCGCCGCGCAGCAATGCAGGACGTCGGGCGACCGACACCCTATGCGCCGTGTGTGGGCTCGGGAGACGCTCGCTGCGTCCGCGAACACCGCGTCCCAATCGAGCGCGCTGCGCACGAGAACGCCGGCACGTGCGTCGCCATCGACGAGGGCGAGAGTTGCGCTGACTTGTTTCGGGGTCGCGGAGCGAGCGAACGCCTTCTGCATCAACGCGCTCGCGATCTCGAGCTCGTGCAATCGTGTGTATGCGAGGGGAAGCCCGAACACGACGCGTGCGAGGCGCGCGCTGTCGGCCTGCGGGTAGTAGAGCTTCACGAGGCAGCTCGTATCGAGGTAGATCACCGCGCGCGACTCGAGCGCGAGGGACGAGGCCCGCGATCGCGGTCGACGATGAGGCTCGCGGAGAGTGTGAGGCTCCCTTCGCCGTCGCTTTGGCGCGTTCCCCACGTCTCGCGTGCGCGTGCGACAAAATCGGGCCACTCGCTGACGAGCGCAGCCGTCGGAACGAGTCGAGCGATGGCTTTCCCGCGGCGCGTGACGACGATCTCCTCCCCACCTTCGACGCGCGCCAGCACGCTCGCAAGGTGATGCTGCATTTCGCGCACGGTCGCCGTTCTTGCCATGTTAGACATCATGACGCACATCGCCTCGGTCGTCGAGCGATGTGACGTGGGTCACCACTCGTCCGGTTCCTCTCGTCCGATTTCATCGCGCGAATCATGGCGATTCCCGCGGTTTTTCGAGCGTTCGGAGTGCGTAGCGCGCGACGCATTGGCGGGTTTGGGGCTTTAAGTTAGGAAAGCAGCCGTGGAATCCCTCACGCTGACGGATCCGACGGAGGTCCCGACCTACCCGGACGGACCCATCTCGCGCTGGTGCAAGAAAGCGCTCGTCGAGCCGCGCGATGAAGTCTTCGTGCGCCTCACGCTGCGCATGGTCGCGATCCAAACCGTTGCGATGGCCGTCCTCTTCGTGACGCTCCACTACACGCGCATCCCCGCGATCATCCCGATGGCCGCGTACTTCGCGCTGTGGGGCTACGTGACGCCGCCGATCATCTTGATGCTCCACTGCACGATGCATCGCAAGTTCATCCAGAGCCCCAAGTGGCTCGACAAGGCGCACCCGCTCGCGATGTCGTTCTATTTCGGCATGCCCACGGGCTATCGCGATCATCACATCGGGATGCATCACGTCGAAGACAACATGCGAAACGATCTGTCGTCGACGCTTCGCTACCGGCGCGACAGCTTCCTCAACTTCCTCGTCTACTTTTCGCGCTTCTTCTTCTTCAGCATCATCGAGCTGCCGATTTATTTGTGGCGTCGCAAGCGCTTCGCGATGGCGCGCCACGCGGTCTTCGGCGAGATGGCCCACATTGCGGTGGTCATCGGCGCGATGTTCATCGACTGGCGTTGGGGCTTGTCGGCGTTTTTGCTGCCGATGGTCACGTGCCGCTTCATGATGATGGTCGGCAACTGGGGCCAGCACGCGTTCGTCAACGTAGAACGCAAAAACAACGGCGTCGCGAACGCCATCTCGTGCATCAACAGCAGGTACAACAAACGCTGCTTCAACGACGGCTACCACGTCGGCCATCACCTCCGCGCGAACAGCCACTGGACGGAGATGCCCGGCGACTTTCTCGCCAACCGCGAGAAGTACGCCAAAGAAGGCGCGCTCGTCTTCGAAGGCCTCGACTTCTTCTTCGTGTCCGTCCTCTTGTGGTTCGGCCGCTACGACATTCTCGCGAAGCGCTTCGTGCGCCTCGGCGAGCCCCGCTCCGATGAAGAAATCATCGCAATGCTCAAAGAGCGCGTAAAGCCCGTCCGCTCGTGGCCCGCCGAAAAAATCGGCGCCCCGGTTGTCGCGTAAACAACCTAGATGCTACCGTGGTAGCATGCAGCGACGTTCTCGGCGCCTTCACGGCTCGCAAACGCGGAAGATCAGCGTTTCAGTCAGCAAGGCCGACTTGGCGACGCTCGCGTCACGCGCTCGACGGGTCCACCGCGGAAATGTGTCGGCCGTCATCCACGAGATGCTCGTGGAGCTGCGTCGGCAAGAGGCCGTCGATGCGCTGGTCGACCAACTCCACGGCGCGCGTGTGACCGATGCCGACGTCGAAGCGATCCGCGCGGAGCTTGTGACCGACAAGAAGCGACGCACCCGCCGCCGCGCGGCATGAGCGGGATCACATTCGACACCGGCGCGCTCATTGCCCTCGAGCGCAACAAGTCGCGCGCACGAGCGATCCTTCGAACGACCCAGCTCGATGGCCTCCGCATCTACGTTCCGAGCGTATGCGTCAGTGAGTGGTGGCGTGGCCGCACGGATCGCCGCGACGCCATCCTAGCGGCCGTGGTGGTGGTACATACCGACGACGCTTTGGTGAAGGCGGCGGGCGAAGCGGTCGCGCTCGTTTCCGTCGGCATCGCAGATGCTCTGGTCATGGCGACCGCGGCGCGTGTTGCTCCGGTCGTCTTCACGTCGGACATCGGCGACCTTACACGTCTACAGCGCGTGTTTCCCGCCGTGCGCGTCCTCGCCGTGTAAATCCGACGCTAGCGCTTCGACTGCGCCCAGGCGACGGCCGCGGCCGCATCGACGACGCCTGCGCCCTGGATATGAGCCGAAACGCCCTCCAGTTTGCGTGCAGTCTGCAGCAAACCTTGGCGCACTTGCGCGGGCATGAGCAACGCATTCGCCTCGAGCATTTGCGCGACGATCGCAGCGACGATGGGCGCGGCGAACGAGGTGCCGTCGACGTGTTGGTAGTCGCGCGCGATGTACTTCTGCATCGTGATGCGATTGCCCACCTGATCGAGCAGCGCCTGACTCGACGCCGCAACTGCTTCGATCGACGAAGGCTCGAGAGACATTTCTTCGAGCACCGTCAGTAGATCGTAGAGCGCATGCGCCTCGCGCGCTTCGAGCGTGCCCGGCACCATCGGCGCGGGAACCCAAATCGAGGGCGCGAGCAAATCCGGTTTGAAGACGCCCGGGCGCACTTCGCCGTGACTCGATGGCCATGGGGCGTCGTCCTCGGGCTCGGGTGTTGCGGCGTCGTCGAAACCGCCGACCGTGATCGCGCCTTCGGCTGACGCGGGCGCCGTGGGCGTGCGATCCGCAACGTTGCCTGCTGCAACGACGACGACCACACCGGCCTTCACGGCGTCATCGACGGCGCGCTCCACATCGGGCGCCCGAGGATCACCCGGGTCGAGGCCGAGCGAGATCGACATCACGCGAATGCCGAGCCCATCGTGTCGCTTCGGAATGCCGAGCGCCGCGATGAGATGCGCGGGCGTGACGTCGGCGTCTTCGTCTTTGGCGCGCACGAGGACGATGTCGCTCTCGGAAGCGAGCCCGCGATATCGCCCGCCCGACAAATATCCGTTACCCGCGGCGCAGCACGTCGTCATCGTGCCATGCCACGACGAAGCTTTGCGCGCGAGAAGCTCGCGAGGCTCGGGCTCGTCACGCGTGACGTCGACGTATGCGCGAATGCGCGCGCGAGGAAACCGCAAATCCGGATGCGGAAAAAAACCGCAGTCTACAAACGCGATGCACACGCCCCGCCCCGCGTATCGCGTGCTCGGACAGAGTCGCTCGACGAGCGAAAGGATTTGAGGGCGGGTCATTCGTTCGCAGACGATACCCGAGTCTCCGTCGCTGCGGGCGGGGGTGTGTCCCGCATCACGCCGCCCGTGAGTGGCGTGTCCCCCACGTATCCAAGCGAGATCGATGCGGGCCGCATCGGTGGCGGCTCCGCGCGCGAACGAGCTTCTTCCATCGCTTGAATCAACCAAAACGAATCCGTGGGCACCGCGAGCGGCGGCACGGGATCACGCCGCTCGTCGACACACGCGCACACAAACGCGCACGCGCACGCAAACGCACACGCATACGCACACGCACACGCAATGCTTCGAGTCCCGACCACGTCGACCCCTCATGCAAGGACTCGGCCCGGGCGCGGTTAGCTTTCGTCGAGCTTGGATTGGATGCCGTCGTGCACGAGAGCGCGAATTCGCTCGATGGTTTCGGGATCATCGGCGTCGCCGTCGGGCATGATCGGGGCGAGCGCGTGCAGTGTGACCTTGGCGGCTTGCGGAACGAGCGTGCCATATCGCCCGAGTGCGATGGGCAAGTTGTACCGGCGATCACCGAAGAGCGCGCGACCCAAAAACGGGTCCCGCCCGACGACGCGGTACATGTCGTCGACTCCGGAAGCGGCGATCGGAATGATCGGCGCGCGAGCCGCGACGGCAACGTGCGCGAAGCCCGCACGCCCGCGCCACTTCAGCTTGTGACGATCGCGCGAAGGTTTGTACGAATCGAAAATGCCGCCGGGGTAGACGACGACGAGATCACCCGCACGAAGGCGCGCTACGGCGTCCTCACGCGTTCCGGGAACGGCGTTGACCCAATCGAGCGTGGCTGCGAGGCCGGGCGTCTTCCAGAGGTTGGTGTCGGCGAGCCAGAGCGCGAGGCGCTTCGTGTGCCGCCACAGGAGCGAGCCAAGGAGAAACGAATCGAAGCCGAACATCCCGTGGTTCGCGACGAGAAGCGCGCCGCCTTCGCGTGGCACGTTCTCGTGACCGATCATCTCGGCGTCGAAATATTTCAGCGCGGTGTCGATGGCCCATCGCCCGATCGTGGACTCGGGGAAGCGTTGAAGCGAGCGGCGAATCACGGCAAATGCGAGCTCGAGGGTAGCACGCGAAGCATGGCCTCGGCGCGATCGAACGCGCTTCGAGCGGCCGTTGTCGTGAGCAATGCGCCGTGGCCGGGCGCGCGAGAGCCGTCGTCGCTTTTGCACACGCGGTCGACGTGAATGGGCCCGCGGCATTTCGCGATCATGCGATCGACCGATGCGGGTCGCGCGTTGATGCGATCGCCGTTGCTCGAGATCGAATAGATGGGCACGTGCACTTCGCCGAGCGCGGCGAGGTAATCGCGTGTGCCGTCGCGGCTGCGCCAAAATCCTTCGATGCCGAAACGCGCGAGGTCCTCGACGTAGTCGAGTGACTCGTCGTCGCTGCCGAGTCGAAGCGCGCGCGCGGGAAAATGCCCGACGCGCCGCGCGGTGCGAACGAACCCTTCGAGGATGGCGCGCTTCGCCGCCCATATCGCGCCGCTCGGTTCGAAGTCTCGAAGCCAAACGTTCGCTGCGACGAGCACGATGGCATCGAGCGACACGAGCCCGCACCCTTGCGCCGCAAGCGCGACGTGACCGCCGAGCGAGTGCCCGAGCAGCGCGACGGGTTTGTCTTCGCTGCGTGCGCGTGCGCAATCGATCACCGCGGGCAAATCACTCGAGACGAAGTCGTCGTACCCGTAGCGCTCGCACGGGCTCTTGCCGTGGCCGCGAAAATCGAACGTGACAACGCGCCAACCGCGCTCGCGAAACATCACCGAGAGCCAACGAAACGCGCTTTGTCGCGCGAACATCGCGTGCGCCATCACGACGGTGCCGCGCATCTCGCCATCGGGCTCGTGCACGGTCGCGGCGAGCGTCACACCGTCGGTGGTGCGGATCTCGAGCGCTTCGGCATCGAGCTTCGGCGCGGTGGTCGCGGCGGCAGAGCCCCAACCTTTCATGTGAGCGTGAGCACCCAAATCTCGTCGCCGACTTTCACGCCGAGATGCTCGGCTGCGCTCTCACCGAGGCCGCCGCTCGCGTCGTCGTCTGCGATGAAGTCGGAGAGCACCGCGCGAAAGTACGGCGCTTCGGGAAGATCGATTCCGACGAGCGACCGATGCCGCGCATGCTCTTTCTTCGGCAAAAGCCGGCCGATCTTCACTTTGGATGTATTCTGCACGAGCGAGATTTCGTCCGTTGGCGCAACGAAGTGCGGGCCGCCATCGAACGGGTCGACGCGCTCGGCGTAGCGAAACCCAATGCGCCGTAGCATCTTCTCGACGCCCTTGGTCTGCGCGCCGACTTTTCCGATGACGTCTTGCGCCTGCTTCGGCAGGAGCGACGCGTAAATCGTCCCTTCGGGGAAGAGCCCGCGAATGAACTCTTTGTTCTTCTTCGAGAGCATGTCGGCGTCGGCGTAGGTCATGTTGGTGAAGTGCCGGCCGAGTGCGTCCCACAAGTGGGAGGTACCGTCTGCCTCGAGGGGCGGCAAGAGCTCGGCGAGAATTTCGTCGCGGAAGAGATCGCGATGCGCCTTGATGTAGAGAAACCGAACGTACGAGATGAAGAGGCCGAGCCGCTCGGGCACGCGCCGATAATTCGGTGAGAGCACGAGCCCGCCGATTTCGGTCGGCCCGTTGTACGAGTAGCCGACGTTGAGCGTCGTGTGATTGAAGTGCGTATCGAGCGTGGCCGAGACGCGCTCTTCCTGAATGACGTCGAGGTAGATGTACGGCGCGTCGCGGCGCCCGAGTTGCCCGATGACCATCGACGTTCCGACGATTTCGTCCTTCTTCGTGTCGACGAGAACGAAGACGTATTGCCGGCGCCGCGGATCTTTGATGGCGCCGGTGAAGCTGTCGACGGCGTGCTCGAGCGTCGCGCGGATGGCGTCGCGATCGTTCGGGAGGTTGACGGTATCGAGGTGCTCGGCGACTGCGAGAAGCTGGTCCTCGTCAGACTTGAGTGCGCCGCGTACCTCGAAAGAAAGCATGCATCACGACTTGGCTTGGTTGGTCTCTTGCTCGCTCCAAATCGCGTAGCCGGCGGCGGCCGCAATCAAGAGGAACAATGCAAAGTACCCGATGCGCGAGCGCATATTGTGTGGGTTCGGCGTTTTTCCGGAGGTCTTGCCGGTTTCGATCCACGCCATCGTGGAGCCAGGTGACGTCGGGCCGATGGGGCGATCGTCGATTTCGGTCACGCCTGGGCCGGGTCGCGCTTTCGGCAAATCGTAAGACGCGAACCCGAGGTCGCCGGTCGGTTGGTGTTGCCACGCGTTCTCCGCGAGATGCGTGATGACCCACGTGGGTCGCGCCTTCGCATCGAACGCCCACGCGGATGTGTCGCCGAGAGCTTTCGCGACATCACCGCTCGCGACGCGCAGCGCATCGGCGACGGGCGGGCCGCCGCTCGTTTGGCCGTTCATGCCTTGCATCTGCGATTCGCCGACGACGTAGACGTCCGTCGCGCGCATGCCCGATGCGTACATGTATCCGCCGCGTGATCCGTTTTGGCTTTTGGCGCGGTAGGCGGCGTCGTCAGCGGAGTCGGCGACGAAATCCGTGTAAGGCAAAACGGGTGCGTCGGTCTTGAACGACAACCGAAACGACGGAACGGCGAGCTCGCGATCGCCAGAGCCTTTCATCGTCGAGCGAACGGCGGTGAGCACCCATGTTTTGTCGAAGTAAGTCTTCGCCCAGGTGCGAAGCGCGGGCTTGTCGGCGAATTTATTTTTCGCCATCCAATCGCCGAGCGCCGTTTCGTCTTTGATCGACGCGGCTTCGAAGTCGCCGAGCTCGGCGCGATGAAGCACCGATGTGAGCGTTTGCCCTGGCTGTGGAAGCGAGAAGAGCATGCCCGTGCGATCGATGACGTCGTCGTTCTCGCGCGCGACCGACGCCGCGCTCGGCGTGGGCACGAGGATGCCGAACGAATCGGCGTCGCCCTTGAGCGTGACACCGGAGATGATGTGCTCGGTCTTGTGGGCTGCGTCCCAAATCAAAACGGTTTTGTCTTGGGTGATGTGCGCGAAGCCGCTTTGCGGATACGCAACCGCGGCGGCGCCCACGGGCGATGCGTGTAGTATGCAGCCCACCGCAGCAGCCAAAACTACGCCGAAACGCCGAACCATGGCGGTGGGCTTAGCACGGTTTGTGTGTATCGTGGTGCGCGTGAAATGGATCCTCCTCGTTCTGCTCGCTCTCGCGATTTCGGTCGCGGGTTGCAACGGTTGTCACACGGCCTCGAGCGGCAAGACGAAAGTCGCCGTCTCGATTTTTCCGCTCTACGATCTCGTGCGCCGGGTGGCCGGTCCGGATGCCGAAGCCATTTTGGTGTTGCCGCCGGGCCACACCGAGCACAGCTTCGATCCGTCGCCGCGTGACGTCGAGCAAGTGGCGTCCGCGAAAGTCGGAGTCCTCGTGGGCCTCGGCCTCGACACGTGGATGGATAAGCTGATGAAGGATGCGGCACCGAAAGCGGCGCTCATCAAAGTCGGCGAGAAGGTTCCGACGCTCACGGTCAAAGAAGGCGCCATCGGCGACGAAGCCGCGGACAAGGCGCGCACGACGCCCGAAGAAGATCACGACCACGAGCTCGGCGCGACAGACCCGCATGTATGGATGGACCCATCGCGAGCACGCACGATGGTCGCCGCGATTGGCGACGAGCTCGCGAAAGCCGACCCGCCCCACGCCGAGGGCTACAAGACGCGCGCGAAGCAAGTCGACGTCGAGCTCGACAAGCTCGACAAAGAGCTCGGCGCACGCGTCGCCGCATTCAAGACGCGCGGCTTCGTCACGTTCCACGGCTCGTTCAACTATTTCGCCGACCACTACAAATTGAAAATCCTTGCCGTGATCGAGCCGTTCCCGGGCTCGTCCCCAACGGGCGAGTACATTCAAGAGGTCTTGAAGGTCGTGAAAGAACGAGGCGTCCCGGCCCTCTACTCGGAGCCGCAGCTCGACTCACGCCCGGCAAAAACAATCGCCGACGCCGCCAAAATCCCCCTCGGCACGCTCGACCCGGTGGGCGGCAACCCAGAGACAGACTCGTACGAAAAGCTCCTCCGCTTCGACGTGGATGCCCTGGAAAAATTCCTGAAGTAACGATCCCCGCAGGCGCATGTCGCGCTCATGACGAAAACCGCGGCGCCGAGCACGGCCGAGCACGACGGCGAGCACGAGCGGGAGGGGGCCACAAAATTCTCGGAGCGCCGAGTGACGCTCAGTGGCTCAGTCAGCAGCGCCGAGCTTGCGCTCGATGGCTTCGAGGTGCGCGCGTACTTCCGGATCGCTCGTGCGGAGCCCGTCCACTTTGCGGACTGCGCTCATCACTGTCGTGTGATCGCGGTTGCCGAAGGCGCGGCCCAGCTCGGGGAAGCTGCACTTCAGGCGCTGCTTGCACAGGTACATCGCGACGTGGCGCGCGAACGCGATGCTCTTGTGGCGGTCCTTCGAAAGTAGATCCGTCGAGCGGAGCTTGAAGTGGTGGCAGACGATGCGCTGGATGTCTTCGACGTTTTGCTCTGTCGGGCGCACGCTCGATGCTGCGAGAATTTCTTGGCGCGCAAACTCCACCGTGAGCGGGATGCGCGTGAGCGACGCCTTCGCCGCGATGCGGATGAGCGTGCCCTCGAGCTCGCGCACGTTCGAGCGGACCGATTGCGCGATCGTCAGGACGACGTCGGGGTGGATGTCGAGCTGCTCGATTTGAGCCTTTTTCCGGACGATTGCGACGCGTGTCTCGAGCTCCGGCGGCTGGATGTCGGCGACGAGCCCCGACGAGAAGCGCGACACCAAACGCTCTTCCATGCGCTCGAGCTGCTGCGGATATTTGTCGCTCGTCAGGACGATTTGTTTGTCGCTCTGGTGAAGCACGTTGAAGCAGTGGAAAAATTCTTCCTGCGTTTGCGTCTTCGAAGCGAGAAACTGGATGTCGTCGACGAGGAGCACATCGCACTTGTCGCGGTAGCGCGCGCGGAACTCGCTCATCTTGTTGTCTTGGAGCGACTGCACGAACTCGTTCATGAACTTTTCGGCAGACACGTAGATGATGCGCGCTTCGGGGCGCTCTTCGCGGATGCGATGCGCCACGGCGTGAACGAGGTGCGTCTTGCCGAGGCCCGTGCCGCCGCACAAGAACACCGGGTTGTGACGCGGATGCGTGCCGCCCGCCGCTGCGATCGATGCGGCGTGCGCGAGCTGGTTCGACGAGCCCACGACGAAGTTCATGAACGTGTACTTCAGATTCAGCCCTTCGACCGGCGGCGGCGGCGGCGCCGATGGCCGCGCGCGAGTCTCGCGGAGAGCGAGACCTGGCGGCGACGGCTCGCCCACGACCAGCGCCTTCGGCCTTACCGGCTTCTGCTGTGCTTCCACCGGCTCCGAGACCGGCTTGTCCACGCCCCCACCCACAGTCCAGGCCACTTGCACGCTCCACCCCGTCTTGCTTCGAATGAAATCCGTAATGGTCGGCAAAAAATGATGGTCGACCCACTCGCGGACGAACTCGTCACGCGCACGCAGGCCGAGCACTCCGTCGGTCAACCCGTCGAACTGAATGCCGGAGAACCACTGGTCGAAGCTTCCGGGCGAACGACCGCGTGTGTACGCGATGGCTTCGTCCCAGAGCTTTTCTTCTCCCGCTTCGTTCACGTTTCGGACCTTTTTGGGTGAAAAGGGCACCCTTGGGTCGGCTGTGCAGCCGCAGACCCTCGTTCGTCCCCACTGCACAAGTTATCCACAACCTGTGGATAAGCCCTGCGAAGTCACATCACTGCGTCACGCTTTCGCGCGACAACCCCCGGAAAACGGGGCAGTCCGTGTGGGTATCAAAAGCCGAGACAGCTCGTCTATCGTCATCGTGCGATTGCCTAGAAGTCACCGACATCGCTACCGATTAATGGTTGCAGACCGCCCGCGTTCGAGTCGATGCACACCGACGTCACGTGACGTTCAACTGTAAATCGCCAACATCGCTTTTGATTTCTCGACGCAAAAAGACGTTTGCATAGCGCAAGGGCGGCAAATCGCCTGCTTTCGGCATGTCAAGAGACAACGGCCCGCGCACATTTCCGCGACGTTGGCGTGTCAGATGACACCGAACTTGGCCGCGACTTCACGCATGTGGTTGGGTCGCGGCGTGCGCCACATTGCGCTTTTCTGCGCTTCCATAGGGTTTTTGCTCGCAAAAGGCGCGTACGCCACACCCTCGTCGACTTCGGTCGAGCAGGGTTACGACATGGGCGACATCGAATCGCCGAGATGGATGGCGTTCGGCGGTGCGCAAACTGCGCTCGGGTCGTCGACCACCGCGGTCTACGACAACCCGGCGAATCTCGCGTCGTCGCGCGTCTATCACTTCGAGGGCATCGCAGCGTTCTCGCCGGAAGCGAATCGGCAAACGTTCGGCGGCGGCATCGCAGACTCGTCGACGAATCAGCTTGCCGCGCGCCCCGCGGGTGCAGATTCCGCGAACGGGCTCGCAGGCGGAATCGCCGGAACGTGGTCGACGATGGACCCCGACGGCATCAATCGCCAGTGGACCGATTTGCGCATCGCGCTCGCGTATCCGGTGCTCGATAATTTGTTCGTCGGCGTGACGGGTCGCTACCTGCAAGTGAATCAAGCGATCTCGCGCGGGCCGTTCGGAACCGATCTCGTTTCGGATGGCACGCCCGACATTGGGCTCACGAGCATCTTCACGTTCGCAGCAGGCGTCACGTATCGCCCAATCAAACAGTTCTCGATGGCGGTGCTCGGCCAGAACCTCACGTATCCCGGAAGGCCAGTCGCGCCGACGACGCTCGCGGGAGGCCTCGGGTTGAACCTCGAAGTGTTCTCGCTCGAGTTCGATTCGCTCGTCGACTTCACGACATACGGCGCGCCAACGGGGCGCTTCATGCTCGGCACCGAGGTGTTTCTCTTCAACCGATTCGCGATTCGCCTCGGGTATCGCATCGACACCGGCCAGCGCACGCAATCCATCAGCGGCGGGCTCGGCTGGGTCGACAAGCACTTCAGCGTCGAGGCGTCGGTGCGTCAGGACGTCATCGCCGATCACCCGAACACGATGATGGTCTTCGGCTTCCGCTACTTCTACGATTTCGCGGGCACCGGCGCAGACCCCGCGATGACCGCCGACTGAGTTAGTTCGTCGTCGTGTAGCGAATGCAGAGGTCGTCGGTCGTGCGACGCGTGGCGCCAGCCGGGTCGATCGGCATGATGACATGCTGGACGTGTGGCGGCGCCGTGGCGAAGCCGATGACGTAGGGGTCCGCGCCCGGGCCGCAGAGCTGCGCGGACGCGTTCGTGAGCCATCCTGCGGCCTCCGAGGTGGTGAGATCGATGCGTCGCACGGTGAGAGGTGGGCCCGATTCCATGCCAAGGCGGATCACGATTTCGCGAGAGCCTTGAGCATCAGCGGCGGGGATCGGAATGACCTCGCGAATGCGAAGCGCAAGCGCACCGCCAGCTGCCACAGCGCGCCGAAACGCAGGCTCGCGGACGTGGAGCACCGCGCCAGCCATCGACGAGCGACCGAGGAGGGCGCGCGCATGCGAGGGACGATGCGCTGCGTGATCGAACGCGACGGATTCACCGTGCTCGGACGGGTCGGGTGCGCTCGCGCCAGGCGCCATCGAGAGAATGTGCGCATCGAAGGCGCGCGGCATCGTCGGGCCGAACGAGACCCAAAAATCGAGATCGCCTCCGGAAAAATCTCCGCGCGCCATCACGATTTCGTGCACGACGAGAATGCGATCTTTGGCGGCATCGACGCGAACGCGCGCCATCACCGGAAGCGCGGGGAGCGGCGGCGGTGGTGCGCCATGCACGATGAGCGGAGCGAGCAAGACGAGCGCGAACGGGCTCACGAGCCGACCTCTTCGAAACGCTTCGCGAGAGAGCGCGCGCGATCGATCACGGGCGTGTCGTTTGGCGGCGCGAGCGCGAGATCGCGGAGCGTGTCCCATGCGCGCGGGTTTCGGAACCAGTCGTCGCCTTCGCGCGAGCGGAGCGCGTCGATGACGTCATGTGCGCCGAGGAGCGCGTGGAAGCGCGCGAGATCGTCGTCGGAAGACGAAGGCCACACGCCGGTCGTGCGCGCATCGAGGGGGGCGCCGAATGCGAGGGCGCCGAGGGATTCGATGTCGGCGCCGCGTGCGGACGCCGCTACGCGAAATGCGGCGAGCTGAGCATCGAGGAGGAATGCGACGCGCAGCTCGCGCGATTGATCGCGCGCGCGCCCCGTCGATAGACCGAGGATGCGCGCATGAAACGCGGGCTCGCCGAGGGCAGCGGCCACGACGAACGCCGTGCGATGCGGCGAGGCGTTGAGCGGCGGCTCGCGCACGACGAACGGTGCACTGGGTAACCACGAGCGTTGCACCATCTCCGCGATCGCGACGAGCGCGCGCACGAAGCTGGCTGCGCCGACGACAATGGGCGGCTCGCCCGCAGGCGCGCCCCGCAGACGAAGGCCCGGCATCAGCGAAGCGACGTTGCGCCATGACAAGCGCGAGGGCCAACCCTCGGAGGCATGATGCGCGAGCCGCGCGTCGAGATCGATCGGCCACGGCGGATCTGCTGCGCGCACGGCCGACCGCGCGACGTCGGACGTGCGCATCAAGAGCTCGCGCGCGGCCTCGGCGAGATCGGAGCGCAAGACGCCCATGAAACGCGTGCCGACGTCGTCGATGCCGAGCCGGCGAAAAGCTTCTTCACGCACGTCGCGTACGGAACGCTCGGGCTCGCGCAACGCATCTGTCGCTTCTGGGAGGGCGCCGAAATACGCGCGCGCGTCGGCGCCGTTTTTCGCGCCGATCATCCCGGCGATGACGGCATCGAGATCGCGGCGGACGTCCGTCTCGACTCGCACGATGGCTTGCGACGCCGCGCGCGCGGTGATCGCGCGCTGCACCATCGGTTGCGAGATGCGCGCTGCCGTGAGCCATGCGACCCACGATGCGAGCGCATCACGGAGGAGGCTCGGGCTCTCCGACGCGAGCTCGCCGAGAGCGCGCTGGCCGGAGACGTGACGATGATCTTCCCAGTCGATCTCGCCGGGCGCATCACGCAGCGCAGCGGCGGCCGTCGCGACGTCCCGATCGAGGCGCGCGAGGTCGATGCTCATCCGTGAATCGTCGCGCGAGCAGGTGACGCAGACGACGCGCGAACGATCTCCGCTTCGACCGATGCGATGACGGCGAGCCGCGCGTCGACGGCCTCGATCGTCGACACCGACGCTGCGAGATCGACAAACTCCCTGAAATGCCGAGCTTCCGCGGCAAAGAGCTCCTTGTAGAATGCAACCAATTCGTGATCGGCGTGGAGCGCCTCGCCGAGCAGCTTGAAGCGTTCGCACGAGCGCGCTTCGATGAGCGCGCATACGAGCAATCGATCGACGAGGAGCGCGCGTTCACCGACATTGCGATCCGGCGGAAGCTTGGCGACGCGATCGCGAAGCGCAGCGGCATACGCGTCGACCGGCGGCGCACCAAGCGCGATGCCGCGCGCCGACAAGATTTCGATGACCCGACGAAAGTGCTCGAGCTCTTCTTGCGCGAGCGCCACGAGCTTGCGCACGATCACGAGATCATCCGGGTGCCGCGCCGCAAGTGAAAGCGCGTGCGACGCGGCCTTCATCTCGCAGTGCGCGTGATCGCGCAGGACGCCGTCGAGATCGGCGGCGGCTTCGGTAGCCCAACGCGCGTCGGTGGCGGCGAGGAGCCCGAGCATGGCGCGCCTTACCACACCTTCCGGCCGAGCGCGCCGCCCGCACCCGCCGCCGCGCCCGCAACGAGAGGCACGATGAGCGCCGCGGCCGAAGCGCCTTGCGAGCACGTGAGACCGAGCGCGAGGAGGCCCACTGCGAGACCCGCGAACGCGGCGTCGCGCCTGCGGGTGCCACGGCCAAAACGCGTGACGAGAAAACCTCCCGCGAGCGACGCGATGACGAGCGCCGCGAGCTGCGTCACGGCGAGCATCGTCAAGAGGCGCAGGCGCTCGGAATGGGCGAGATCTTCGATGTTGCGACCCGCGAGCCGCGGCGCCAGGAGCCTTCTCCCGAGAGCCTCCGCAGCGTATGCCAGCGGCAACCAAACGATGAAAATCGCAACCGCACCAAAGCCGACCCAGTGCCACGGAGGCCGCGGTTCTTCCTCGGACTCGGCCCCCGCCGACTGCACGACCGGCAATCTTCGCTTCTTCGTGTTGTCGGTCACCCCGCGAACATGGCAGAAAGGGCGCCCCCAGTCATGAAACTGTCTAAGCGAGCGCCGCCGGCGCGAGTGACTGCCCATGACGACCGAGCGGAGCGAGGGAAGTCATGAAACTGTCTAAGCGAGCGCCGCCGGCGCGAGTGACTGCCCATGACGACCGAGCGGAGCGAGGGAAGTCATGAAACGCGTCACCATCGACCCCGTTCGCGCGCACAGCTGCGTCGAGATCCGTGTTCGATTCGGCGAGACCGACCTCATGGGCATCGTGCACCACGCGAGCTACTTGTCTTACTTCGAAGTGGCGCGTGTCGCATGGCTGCGGCGTCGTGGCGTCACGTACGCCACGTGGGCCGCACGTGGTTGGCATTTGCCGGTGGTCGAGGCGAGCGTTCGCTATCGCGCGCCCGCGCGTTTCGAGGACGTGCTCGGCGTCGATGTCATGCTCGCCGACGTGCGCTCACACTCGCTTCGTTACACGTACCAAGTGATGCGCGGGCAAGAGCGGCTCGCCGATGGCGAAACCCGCCTCGCGTGCGTCGACTCCGACCACACACTTTTGCGCATGCCCGATTCGCTCATCGAGACGCTGCTTCGCGCAGAAGTCATGAGCGGCGGCGATGCGGTATGTTGAAGACATGATCCAGAGGCTCGTCCCCATCGCTCTTTTGTGTGCGCTCGTCGCGTGCAAGGGCGGAAGCGCGGTCAAGCTCGAGGGGCACTGGCGCGGCATCAAAGCGAGCGGCGTCCCCGACGACCAACGCACCGCCGCGAATCTGTTCGCATCGACGATGGAGCTCCAGTTCAAAGGCGATCAGGTCTCGGTTCACACGGGCAGCGATCGCCAATCCGGCAAGTTTCACGTCATCAAAGAAGACAAGACCAGCGTCACGATCGCAACCGATCAAGACGGCCCCGACGATCGCGAAACGTTCACCTTCGTCGACGACCACACGATGGACTGGTCGATCATGCCCGGCAAAACGATCCAATTCGCTCGCGACTAGCGCGCCGCCCAGGCCGGCGGGCCAACTGGAGCACTACCTGCGCACGGCTTCGCGCGACGCACGCACCTTCAGCGGCGCGTGACCTTCGCGGCGAACGCCGAGAACGACGTCGGACGTCGCAGGGCCGCCGAGCTTGAGGCGTGCGGATTCGATCGTGTGCACGGCCGCGCCGTCGACGTCGGTGATGACGTCGTTCGGAAGGAGACCCGCGTGCTCGGCTTCGCTGCCTTCCGCGACCACCACGATGACGACGTCACGCGCTGTCTCGTTGCCCGCGGCATCACGCACGACGGACTCGCCGAGCGTCACGGCAAGCGTCGCGGCTGCGTGATCGACCGACGCACCATCGGCCGCGCCGAGAACGATGCGAACATTCGTGGTCGTGCGGCCCGCCATGACGCGCACGTCGGCGCGACCGCGACCGATGTCGGGTGCGTACGCTTCGAGCGAGAACGTTCCGTCGCCGAGTGCGCCGAGCTTGAAGTGGCCGCGTGAGTCCGTTGTCGCGATGTCGGGTGGCGTCGTGCCGACGGCTAGAAACACCGGCACGGTCCCGCGCGCGACATGCGCGCCTTGCACGGGATCTCCGCGAAAATTGCGCACTTCGCCTTCGACGACGCCTTCGCTCGCAAGATCGATCGCTCCCATCGCGAGCGATTTGTCGGGCACCGTGATCGCGCGCTCGACCGTCGCGTAACCGTTTGCGCGAACGACGACACGCGCGGCGCCGGGCGCGAGATCGGCCGCGCTGAATGCTCCATGTGCGTCGGTTCGCAAATGTCGAACGCCCGAGTCCATCGAGAACACGACCTCGGCATCGACGAGTGGATCGCCACGCGACGCGCGTACCATTCCCGTCACCGTCGCGGCTGCGCCGAGTGCGACGTCGAGCTCGGCAGGCGCGGCGTCGAGCGTCGTTTGATTCGGCGCGTGACCCGGCGCGGATGTCTCGAGTCGAACGTTCATCCCGCGTGCGTTTGGAAGCGTCGCTTCGCCGCGCCCGTCGGTGAAGACGGTTTGTCGCAACGGCGCGGATGGATCGAGCGATGCGATCGCGATCTCGGCCGACGCGATCGGGTACCCGCGATCGTCGCGCACGCGAACGAGCACCGCATCACGCGCAGCAGGAAGCGTGAGGACGACGTCACGACGCTCCCCATCGCTCACGGCCGCTTGGGTGCGGAGCGCGGGTGAGAGATCGTCGTCACTCGCATAGACGTCGAGCGAGAGCTCGTGCGGTACAGCAACGAACGCGAATGTTCCGTCGGACGACGTCTTCGTGGTGCGTGCGAGCGTGCCACGCGTGGCCGACATCTCGACGCGCGCGCCTGAAACAGGCCTATTCTGCGCATCGACGACGCGTCCTTCGAGCGTGCCGCCGGCGTGCAGCACGATCGTGACGCTCGCTTCGCCGCCTGCGGGAATCGTGACGAGATCGCTCCACGCTTCGACATACTCGGGATGCCGCACGAGGGCGCGCACGCGGCCGGGCGTTGCGGGCGTCGCGCGGAACGTTCCATCGGCCGCGCTCACCCAGGGCTCCGCACGCGCGATCTCGGTTTGTTTTCCTGGTGGCCCGAACAACACGGGGCCGCGCGGGATCGGCGGCACGGGTCCGGGTACGACACCGAGCTCGCCCGCGGGAACGAGCTGCGCCGGGCCCGCGAGTGTCGCGCGGAATGCGGCTTCGCTGAAGCTCGCGCGTCGCGGATCGTCGTCGATGGGTCCTCCGGCAAAATCATTTCCGACGATCTCGATCGTCGCGCCGCCGATCGGAAACCCGCGACCATCGACGACGCGACCCGTGAGTATGCCGGCGCGTGCGAGCACGACGCGCACTTCGCCGCCCGACGCGAGCGCCTCGGGAACCGCGACGCCCGCGCGACCCACGAATCCGTCCGCGCGTGCCGAGAGCGTCGCCGGCCCCGGTGCGATCGGCCCAAGCTGTGCGCGCCCGCGCTTGTCGGTGACGGCCTCGAGCGGAAACGGCGAAACCCCGGACTCCGCGAGCACGACGCGCGCGCCAGCGACGTCGTCCGAGTCTTGTGCGTCGCCGTCGGTGACGTGCGCGATCACCATGCGGCCCGGCGCGAGGCGCAACGTGAGCTCCTTGTTTTCTCCGGCGCCGAGCATCACGCCAAGCTCGATTGGTGAAGCGCGGCCGCCATCTGTCGCACGAAGCGCGTACGATCCCGTGAAGAGCCCAGCGAGCTTGACGCCTCCGTGCTCGCCGGTTTTGCCTTCGCGCGCCGGCCACAGCGCGGTCCCCGCGATTCGAACGTGTGCATTCTGCACGGGTTTGTCCGCCTCATCGACGACGTGCACCAAGATCGATCCAAGCCGATGGAGCACGAGCTTGATCGCCGCGCCATCGCGCACGTTGCGCGCCGTCGTTTCGTCGTATCCGAGCGCGCGCGCCGTCACGACCCATGGCGGCTCGCCGAGCCTGCCCACCTCAGCGCGACCTTGCGAGTCGGTGCGCGCGCCGTAGGGAAGTGGATCGGCGCCTGCGACCTCGAGCTCCGCGTTCGAGATGCCGTGGCCATCCGTATCGACCACGTTGACGACGAACGTGTGCTCCGGTCCGAGCACGAGGGCAACGTCACGTGCGCATTTCCCTCCCGGCGCGCACACGAGCACGACCGACGCAGATGCGCGCGCGTAACCCTCTGCGTCTGCAATCACCCACGCATGCCCACGCGGGAGCGACTCGATGCGCGCGATCCCTTTCGCATCCGAGCGCGCGCCGCCCGCGCGATACACGCGTTCGTCGATGTCGGTGAGCACCTCGACGCGCGCCCCGCGAACCGCTTCGCCGTGCTCGTCGCGCACGCTCACGACGACCGACGCGTCTCGGTTCTGCACCGACGTCGGAAGCGGCGGCGGCGCGATTTCGAAGCGCACCGTGACGAGTGGGGCGTCCGTGATGCTCCCCAGGCAGAGCAAAATCACCGCGAGAAGGGCATATCGCACAGCACGAAGAAGACCCGCCGCCGTGCGCTCTTCTTCCACGGGGTGATTCTAATGCTAACCTCTAGGATAATGGGCTGGCGTCTCTCTGGCACGCTCGCGGGTGCGGTGCTCACCGCGATCGCAGCCTGCGGTCCGTCGATGCCTCCGCTCATCGACGATCCACCGCAGCCCGACGCATCGACCGACGCCATCCACTTCGGCGGCGAAACCTCGCCTCCCACGTGCAACGCCGGACCCGATCTCGGCGTGTGCGCGTGCACGGAGCTCGACTTCTTGAGCGATCTACCAAACCTCTATCTCGTGCTCGATCACTCCGGCAGCATGGGCGACCAAAACAAGTGGACGACGATTCGCATCACGGTCGCCACGCTCATGAAGAGCCTCGGCCCGCGCGCGAACTTCGGCGTCGCGATGTTTCCCGCGCCGACGACGACGGACGCATGCGTCGCAGGCAAACAAGTCATGAGCGTTCGTCAGGGCGATTCCCCCGCCGGCACGCAAGGCCCCACGACATCGACGATGCTTTCGGTCACGTCGCCCGGCCCATTCGGCGGCACACCGACGGCCGCCACACTTCGCGATCTGTTGCCGACGCTCACAAAGCTTTCGGGGCGCACGTTCGTCATCCTCGCCACAGACGGCGGCCCGAATTGCAACGAGGTCGCGTGTCCGATCTCCACCTGCATGCCCAACATCGACGGCGTCACAGGCTGCACATCCACCTTCAACTGTTGCGATCCGAGCAACGGTGGCACACCCGAAAATTGTCTCGACGCACAACCCACGGTCGACGCCGTCGCGGCGATCACCGCGGCCGGAATTCCCACATACGTCGTCGGCGTCCCCGGCAGCGAAAACTATTCGACCGTGCTCGACAACCTCGCGATCGCCGGCGGCACCGCGCGCTCGACCGAGCCATTTTATTATCGCGTCGACTCGGTCGATCAAAACGCGTTCCAAACGGAGCTCGCCCAAATCGCCGCGAAGATCACCGCAACGTGCACGCTCACGCTCTCGGAGCCGCCACCCGATCCGACTCACGTGAACGTCTATTTCGACAACGTCGCCGTGCCCGCTGATCCCGTCGACGGTTGGACGCTCTCTGGCGCGACGGTCACGCTCGTCGGAAAATCATGTGACGAAGTGATGAGTGGCGCGGTGCTCAACGTGCGCGTCGTCGCGGGTTGCCCGACCGTGCCGCCGAACTAGAACGACGGTTCGCAGTCACCGTCTTTGTTCGACCAGAGCTGCGTCGCGGTGTTGTTGTCGATTGTGATCTGCTGGTTGCAGAGATCACCGATTTCGCCGCCCGCATTGCTGATGTCTTCGTCGCTGTACCAGCCATTGCCGGGAACGGGATCGGTGCACATCTCGGCGCTCTCGTGAGAAATCACGAGATGGTTGCGGCCGCACGACGGGATGATCGCGTACGGCTCGAGGCCGTCGTAGCTGTGGTAGCCGCCGATGCCCACACACGTTTTTCCTTCGCTGCCGAGATCGACTTGCACGTTGTCGGGGAGAAAGAAGATGTACGCGTCGGCGTTCGGGATGATCGGGAGGCTAGCGTTAGCGTCGGCGTCGGCGTCGGCGTCAGCGTTGGCGTCTGCGCCGGCGTCAGCGGACGCGGTGGGATGCAGCGCCGCCTTCACGCGATTTTCGAGCGTGGCCCAGCTGACGGTGCCGTCGCTCGAGATGTCGCCCGGATGAAAGAACGCGTTCTTGTCTGCGAATTGGCTGCCGTCGAGGGTGCCGTTGTGGACGCCGTATTGCGCGAGGAACGCGCTCCAGTAAAGCGTCGAGGAGACCATCCACGTGATGTACGTGTCGAAGCTTTGCGATGCGTCGAGCCCATCGGTGCCGATGTAGATCACGCGAAGGTGCGGAGCGGTGAGCACGTAGCCGCCGTGCGACTGCATGCGGTCCCAACGCGTCTTCGGGATGGGTGCAGCTTCGTACGGCGCGGCGTCGAGCGTGTGATGTCCAAACGATGGCTCGCTGCCAGCATCGACCGCATCACCGCCCGTCGTTCCACATGCTGCAAGCGCAAGGAAACAATAAGAGAGGCTCGTGGAGAGCGAAGCTGGCCTTAGTGAAGCGTGTGCCATTGCCCGTCGTGCTCGACCGTCGGAACGTTGCGTCGCATGACGACCGCGTCCGACTCGATAGCTTCGACGATTGTACCACGGCGGCGATCTTCGTCCGCTTCTTCCTTCGCCCAAAGCGCGAGTGTGTCTTTCGATTTGCGACGACGCCGAACGTACGCGATGACGAGCACGCCCATCGTGATCGCCCAGAGCATCGAGCTGCCCGTGAGCATCGGCCAAAAGCTGAATCGCTTGTCGAGCTCTTCACGCCATTCGTACTCGAGCTTGCGCGTGTTCTCGCCGTACGCGTCGGAGAGAGCGCGGTCGAACGCCGCACCTTTTTGCACGCGCTCGATGAGCGAACCAAAGCGTGCGCGGTCTTCATCGCGAAGCAGATAACGCACGAAATCAGCCGATTCCGCGTACGCGATGCTGACTTGCTGGTTCTCGTCGGGGAAGCCTTTGTCGAGATCGGAGAGCGGGAGGAGCGTCTTCGAGAGCGTTGCGTCCCAGAGCGTGCGCGTGCGCTGGAAGCTTGCCTCGCCTGACGCATAAATCGCGAGGCCCTCGTTGAACCAACGCGGGACGTGATGTCCTTGCGTCGCGTCCCAGAGCGCGACGTGCACGAGCTCGTGACGCATGACTTCTTTGAGGTCCGTGCCCTCGGCCGTCTTTGGCTCGCGGAGCGACACCAGAATGAAATGAAGCGGCGAGTACGCGACACCGACGGCATAACGCGGCGGCGGTAGATCGACCGGCGCGAGCGCAGCCATGTCTTCCGGTGAACGCGCGAGACGAACCTCGACGTGCTCGAGAACCGTTTGCCCAAACCACGAGCCGAGCTCCGCTTTGAAGGCGTCAGCGTCATCGAGGAGACCGAGCGCGCGCGACTCGATGCTCGTGGGATAGGAAATTTTCAGCCAGCCGTGATCGCGCGACGTCATGTCCGCAAGGAGGGCCGGAATCGTGACGTGCGTGGGCTCGAGCACGAGAGGCGTGTCCCGCGGGGCGTTCTCGACTTCGCCGTCTGCGCGTGCCGGCGCGCTGCCGAGCACCATCGCGAACGCGAGCAGGACGACGAGCCAGAAGCTCGCGAAGCGCGTCATGGCAACCGCATTTGAAGATGGATGTTATCGCCGCTCTGCACGTTCGTCGCGATGAGCACGCCGCCGCCGATGAGCGCTGCGGCGCCGATGGCCGCCCAAAACCAGGGTGATTCGTAAAACGCCTTGGATTCGCCCTTCTTTGCGATTGGAGAGGGCTGCGTGTTGATGACGACGAGCGGCGTGGCCGGGCGATAGGGACGTTCGAGCGAAGCGACGGTCGATGCCCATGTGGCGTCGACGTCGGCTGCGTATCGCGCTGCATCGAAGGCCCGTGATGTGGCGTCGAAGAGGCGCGCGCTCGGAGGCGTCGTAGCGAAGACGACGACGACGCCGCGAACCGAAAGTTTTTGTGCGAGCGAGGCGAGGACTTCGCGCGATGCGGCGTCGTCGCCCTTGATGCCGGCGCGAAGCTCGGCGAGCTCGGCGAGCTCGGGAGAGCCCTCGGGAGCGGGCTCACCTGCGAGCACACGCGCGTGCGCATCGTCGATGGCCGGGCGGATGAAGTTGCTCGTGTAGACGCCGCGCGCGAGCGGCCATGCTGCGTCCGTTGCGCCGTCGGCTGCGATGACGGCAATGCCTTTCGGCTCGGCCGCGAACGCGAGCGATGTCGCTCCAAAGAACGACAGCAAGAACCAAATCAACGCACGCTGCATCAGCGGCTGCGCGATGAGAAGATGCGGAGCAGGAGAAGAAACATGTTCACGATGTCGAGAAACAGCCGAAGCGCGGCGCCAACGGCGTCGTTCTCGCCTTCGCGCATGATGCGGCTCGTATCGTAGAGGATGTAGCCGGCGAACAAGAGGACGCCCATGCTGGCGACCGCGAGGTGAAACACTTCGGCGTGAACGAAGAAGCCGAGCAGCGACGCACCGATGAGCACGAAGAGCCCGATCGTGAGCGCAGCGCCGATGTTCGAAAAATCGCGTCGCGAGATGAGCGTGTAGCCGCTAAGCCCGGTGAACGCCGCGGCCGTCAGCAGGAACGCATCGCGAACCGGCGACGCATCGAGCGTGTGACCTGATGCGGCCATGGCCTGCGCGATGAACACCGACGGCGCAATGAAGAGCCCCGTGATGAACGCGTAACCAAACAGCGCGACCACGTTCACGCCGCGAATGTGCCGCGCATACGACGCCGCGAAGAAAGCGCCGATGTATACGAGCATCATGATCAACCAGTGCTGGAGCGCGAACCCCACGACCGGCGGGATGTACCCAACCGTGCCGCGCGACGCGACCGCAACGGGCGTGCCTGCGTAGAGCGCCGCGAATGCACCGAGCACGGCGAAGATGACTCCGCCCGTGAACAGCAAATAGACGCGCCGCAAAAACGGAAGAGCCGCCGAGGCGGCCATGGGCTGCTGCAAACTTCGCTGCTGAAACGAGTACATCGTGGCAAGAACTTAAGGTTCTACGCGCGCCCGTCAACAGGGCTCACGCACCAAGGCGCGCGAAGGCCGAAAGTAGGGCGAAATAGAGGGGGCAAACGTGCTGAATCGCGACCGAGGCGGGCAAATCGGTCGCGAGCGTGTGCATCGTGACCACGAGAAAACAGACCGCCGCAGGCGGGCCTACGCGCGCGACGAGCCGGCGATTTTCGAGGGCCGTGGTCGCCGAGAAAGCGGCGGCGAGTGCGACGGCGATGCCATCGACGAGCATCGCGCGTGCGCCATCATCGAGGTGAGGCGCGGCGCGCACGATGCGCATGCCGAGGACGATGAGCGGAAGCGCAATCGCAGCGGCGCACATGAGCGTTCCGGTTTCGCGTCGTCGATCACGGAGCGCGCCGAGGATGGTCGCGAGTCTGCGCGCGACGAGCGCGAGCGCCGCCGCCGACACAACCGCGAAGATGGCGAACGTGACCGCGCCGAGCGATCGTTGATGCGTTTTTTCGCGCAGCATCGCGCCGAGCACCGAGAGTGACCAAAGCCATGTGCACGCGAACACCGTCGCCGATGCGACGCGCTCGAGCGCGCGCTCGGGTCGGACGATGCCGCGGAGCGCATCGCGCGCAAGCCGCACGACGGGAACGATCGCGCACATCGGAAAAAGAAGAAGCCCTGCGAGCGTGAGCCAGGCGCGCGCAATGCCGACATCGCCGGTGCTCGCCATGCGCAGCGCACCGGGACCGGCCGCTAGAAGCGAGCCGAGCGCTGCTGCGCCCACGGTCGCGCCGAAACGAACGAGCCACGGCGGGCGAGCCTCGCGGAGAGCGTGAGCGTCTTCCACGTCAGAACCGATCGAGCGTGAAGAAGGGTGGAATGCGAAACACATCGCTCGCGCGGGCGGCGTCTTCTTCGTGGCCGGTCACGAGCCCGAGGCGATGTGCGCCGATCGCGGAAAGGCCACCAAATGCGATGGATGCGAGCGTTCGTTCGTCGAGCGTGATGGCGTGTCTCGGTCGCCCTTTGCCGATTTTCGCGCGCCCTTTTTTCGACGTGAGGCGTCGTGCGCGATCGCTCGTGACGAGATCCACTTCGCCGTCGCATGCGTAGCCGCGAGCGGCGAGAGCGCGATCGATGTCGAGCATGCGAATCATCGGGCCTGCGACAATGCATCCGAGATCGTGCTCGACGATGTCATCGCCGTGGCGCGCGCCGTCGACGTCGGTCAGTGCGAAAAGAATCGGATCATCTTCCGAGACCTCGATGGCGATTTCGGTGACCTGACCGGCCTGCATCCCAAGGAGGCCCCATAGTGTGCGACGTGCGGCATCGTTCTTTGCGACGAGCTCGATGACGTCGAGGCGCGTTCGCGCGTGCGCTTCGGATTGCCACAGCGTGAACGCGACGTACCCAGCTCCTTCGAGCATGACGATTTGAACGTGTGGTTTTTCGAAGCGTCGCTTCCACGCGGCTTGCGTGCGGGTGTTCCATCCGGTCGCTCGTTTCGCTGCGCTGCGATGGAGCGCGACGACTGCGTCGAGATCTTTCGCAGTCGCGGCGCGAAGGTTCGCGGCGCGCGCGCGCTCGACCCATTCGCGCGGGATTGCGCGTGGATCACACGCGAGACGGCGCGAGGGGGAGACGTCTGCGTAACCAAGCTTCTTGTAGAACCCATGGCGAAACGCGTGGAGGATCGAGAGCACCGCGCCGCGTTTGCGAGCTTCATCCTCGAGCGCAACGACGAGCTCACGTGACACGCCGACGCCTCGCGCTTCGGGCGCGACACCGATGCTCGCGATGCCGACAGCGCGCGCAGCCACGCCACCGAAATATGCCTCGAGTGCAAAACCAAAACCGTGACCCACGACGCGCCCGCGATGCACGGCCACGCGTAGATCGTCGAAACGGCCAAATGTATTTTGGACAAAGTTGAGCCGCCTGTGGGCGGCATTCCGGTCGTCCGGGTAGCACGCCAGGTGAATCTCGACGATGCGGTCGAGGTCGGCTTTGGTCGCGCGGCGAATCGACATGACAACTGTGTTTTAGGCCGCCCCCGTGTTAGCAAAAAATGATGGCCGAGGGACAGGAGAAGGACGACGCGCAGGGGTTCGGCGGTGCGCGTGCGGATTTCGTCGCTTCGCTCGGTCGTAAGGTCGGCGATACGCGAAAAGCGCTCGCTGCGCTCGAGAGCGATCCGAAGGCGCAAGCCCCCCGAGACGAGCTCCGTCGCAAGCTCCACGCGCTCGGCACGAGCGCACGCATGATGCGGTTCGACGCGATGGCGCAAGCGCTCGCCGAAGCCGAGGCCGCGCTCGAGTCACTCGACCCATCGAATGCCACGACGCTTCGTAACGTCACCATCGTCGCGCGTGCGCTCGATGATCTTCCCGCGCTCGCGTGGAGCGATCAGCGTCGCCCCGAGTCGGCACCGCCCGCGCCGCATCGTCAAGGAGAGCCGCGCGAAGCTCCCGTCGCAGACGAAGTCGTCGTCACGAGCGCCTCGCCGATGACGGTGCTCGTCGTCGGGCCCGAATCGATCGCCGATGCGCTCCACGAAACCGACGAGCATCGCGCCATCGAATGCGAACGCACGGAAGACGCACAACACGCGATCGGTCTCGCGCGCGCGATCGCGCCCGATGTCGTCGTGCTCGATGCGCAAGTCCCGCAAGCGGCCGAGCTCGTCGAAGCGCTCGCCGATGATCCGCTCACAGAGCCGGTGCCCATCGTCGTCGTCGGCAAGCTCGACTCCGCAAAGACCGCACGCTTCGTCGCACTCGGCGTCGCGCGCACTCTGTCGTCACCGTTTTCCGGTGATGCGCTTCGCGCGATTTGCGACGAAGCCGTCGACCAACGCGATGGCCGCACGGTGCGCATGTCGCTCGGCGAGCCGACGATCGAACAACTCGGCGAACGCCTCGCAGACGAAGTGCGTCGTGCCATTTCCGGCGCAGTCGACCCAACCTCGCGCGGCAAACGCGTTTCTCTCGGCGAAGGCACCGAGGTCATGGCCGCGATTTGGGGCGCCATCTCACGCGTTCGCGAAGTCGTCACCACGCGCACCGGCGGCGCCGTTCGTTTTGCGCCTGGCGGGCCCGAAGGCTCGCAAACGCTCGCGTTCCAACCCGATGTTCCCGGCGCCGATCGCGTGCGTCGCGGCCGTGGTGCTGCAGCGGACGTCACACTCGAAGGGCGCCGCGTGGTCGTCGCCGATGACGACCCCGGCGTCACGTGGTTCCTCTCCGATTTGCTCCGCACGACGGGCTGCGTCGTCCATGAAGCACTCGACGGCGCCACCGCGCTCGAGATCGCGATGCGCACCTCGCCCGATGTGATCATCAGCGACATCTTGATGCCCAAGATGGATGGCTTCGCACTCTCGCGCGCCATCAAGCGCGACGTCGCCTTGCGCGACACACCCGTCATCTTGCTCTCGTGGAAGGAAGACTTGCTCCAGCGCGTGCGCGAGCTCGGCGCGAGCGCTGCCGCGTATCTCCGCAAGGAGAGCGATGCACGTTCGGTTCTCGCACGCGTTCGTGAGGTGCTTTGGCCGCGCGCACGCGTCGAGGCGCGTCTCAAAGGCACGGGCGAAGTTCGCGGTCGTCTCGATGGGCTCACCGTGCGGTCGCTTCTCGAGTTCGTGAGCAACTTGCGGCACGACGCCCGCATCTCCATTCGCGACGCATCGTGTCTCTACGAAATCGAGCTTCGCGACGGCGCCCCACGCCGCGCAACGCGCACCGCCGGTGACGGCAACTTCGCGCGCGGGCCCAAGGTTTTGCGAGAGCTCCTCGGCGTGTCCGCGGGTCGCTTCGTTGTCGCTCCCGCGACGCCGGGTCCGATGCAAGGCGAGCTCGTCGGAACGCTCGCCGCACAGCTCGAGTCACACATCGCTCACGCGCGCGGCTCCACCGCCGTCACGACGGGGCCCCACGCAACGCGCGTCGCTCGGCTGCAGCTCGATGACGATTTGCTGCTTCACTATTTGCGCGCGACGCCCGAGCCCGCGCGCTCGCTCATCGTGCGCATGTCGAAGGGCGCATCGCCGCGAGCGCTCTTGCTCGAAGGTCAAGTCGTGCCGAGCTTGCTCGATGACGTGCTTTCCGATCTCGCCGTGCGTGGCGCAGTCGTCGGCGTGTACGACGAAACGGGCGCGGAGATCCTCGAGCCTGCCGTCGCGGCTGCGCTCGCGATTTTGCGCGGCGCGCCGACGCGCAACACGTCGCCGCTCTCGCCGATTCGTCCGAGCATGACGCCTCCGCCGATCATCGCGAAGGTCCGCGACGACTACGCCGAGAGCTCGGTGAACGTATCGATCGAGCAAATCCTCGGCGAAGAAGCGAAGATCACCGAGGCTACGAAAGGCGCCGTTGCCGTTCCGGATCCCGTTCCGCCGCCGGTTCCGCCCGCTACGGTGAAGCGCGGGCTCTCGAAGGCCGCGATGGTGGAGACGTCGCTCCAAGTTTCGGTGCAAGAGCTCCTCGACGAAGAGGCGCGCATCCTGGCGGAAGAGCGCCGCCAGTCGAAACCGACATCGCTCGAAGACGCCGTCATCCAAAAGCTCAGCGAAAATTCACCCGCGCCAGGAGGGCACACGTCGTCGCCGCTGCCGCCGCCCATCATCGAGCCCAGCGAGCTTCGTCCGCGTTCGTCGAATCCGCCCGCCAATCCCGCCGACAAGACCGAGGTCGAAGCCCTCTACGAGCCCAAGATGGCGACGCCGCCCATGCCCGTCATCGAATCGGGCGTCACCGCGCCCGACGCGCCAGCCGCGCCGAAGCTCGAATTGTCAGAGCCTGACTTGGAAGAAGAAGAAGAAGAACAGGAAGAGGGCGAAGAAGAGGAAGACGAAGAGGACGAAGAGGGGGAAGAGGCCGTGGCACCCGTCGTTGCCGTGAAGGCCGCGCCCAAGAAGGACGCGAAGACGCCGCACTCGTCGATTGCGCGTGCTTCGCATCCGCCGACTTCGCGTTCGAACGCCGTGCGATGGATCGCCGTCATCGCGACCGTCGCGCTCGCCGGATACGTTGCGGTGCGCGTGTCGACCGCGCCCACGCCCGCCGAGCCTGGCCCCGCCGTCACGGCGTCGTCCGAGGCGCCAATCAATGTACTTTACACAGATCTTCCGGGGGCGGCTGTCGTCGCGGACAACGAAGGCTGGCTCGAGATTCACGCGCCCGAGTCGACGCCCGTTCTCGTCGACGGCGTCGAGCGTCCCGCGGGCGCAATCGTCGCGGGCGCACACGAGCTTCGCGCGGGGTCACGCACGAAAACGGTCGACGTCCACGCGGGCAAGACCGCGCGCGTCGACTGGCCGTGACCGGGCGGCTCGTCGCCGCGCTCTTCACGCTGTGCGCGTGCGGCTCGAAGAAAGATCCCGCGAGCACGACCGACGCGGGCGCCGTCGTTGCCGTCGATGCAGGCGCGCTCGCTCCGCGTCGGGTGCTCGTCGATTTGCCGATTCACGCGGGCGAGTGTGTCTTCGGTCATGAAGGTGTGCTGATCGATTTGGGTGTGCCTGCGGCGCGTCCGCTTTATGGAATCAAAGAAACGGCCACACTCGAGGCGACCGAGCACGACGGCGCAACATGGGACCGCATCAGCTCGCACACGCTGACGTTTCGCTTTGCGGGGCCCGCCGAAGAGCCAGCGCACGAAGCATTCGTCGATTTGCGCATTCGCGGTCTCACCGCAAAACGCGTGAGCGCGTCGCTCAACGGCAAACCTCTCGGAACGGTCGCGCTCGCGAAAGGGGAGACTGCGATTCGCTCGCTTCACTCCACCGCCACGGCCCTGACTGCCGGTACGAACGAGCTCGTGCTGCATTTCGGCGGGCTCGGTAAAGCGCCGGACGCCGCCGCGGAGATCGATTGGATTCGCGTGGGCTCGCAAGCCGACGCAACCTACGCCGCGCCGACGTTCGACAGCGCCACGACAGAAACGGTCGGAGGCATCCCGCGTCGTGCCATCGCGCTTCGTGCGCCAGCATTCGTGCGATGCACCGCGGCGATTCCAAAAGGCGCCACGCTCGACGCGCAAGCGGGGCTGCTCGGAAAAGGCTCGGGCGACATCGAAGTGCGCCTCTTGCGTGATCGCGTGGCGCCGCTCTCGCTTGGCAAGACGCACATCGACGATTCGACCGGATGGAAACCGATCGCGCTGACGATTCCAGACGACGCGCAAGGCGTTTGCGCGATCGAGCTCCGCGTCGATCAGTCGACGCCTGCGTCGCGCGTGCTCGTCGCGGACCTCAAGCTTCGCGCGCCCGAGCATGCCGTGCAGAAGCGCGCTCACGTCGCGCGCGGCGTCGTGGTCGTCGTGCTCGGGCAAACGCCCGCGACGGCGGCCCTTCTACCGGCGCTCTCGGCGCTCGCTGCGACGAGTCGCGTGTTCGATGCTCACCGAGCGACGAGTACGTGGGCCGCGGCGTCGGTGGGCTCGATGTTGACCGGCGTGCTCCCGAGCGAGCACGGCGCAGAGGGCGATGCATCACGCCTCGTCGACGGAATCATCACGGTCGGCGAGGCCGCGCGCGAAGCGGGCATTTCGACGGCGATGTTCACCGCGAATCCGACGACATCGGCCGCGTTCGGATTTGCCCGCGGCTTTCAAACGTTCGTTCCGGTTTTTCCTGGAACCGAAGGTGGCGCGACGCACGTGATCGAAGAAGCCGCGACGTGGATCGGCGCACACAAAACGGAGCGTTTCGTCGTCGTCGTTCACGCGCGCGGCGGACATCCGCCGTGGGAAGTGCCGCCGGACGCGTTGAAGGCGCTCCCGCCCGAAAACTACACGGGCCCGATCGAGCCAGGCGCGCACGCCGCCGAGATCCTCGCGCGCGCGCGCCGCGTGCCGCCGCTCGTGCGTTTCAACGACGCCGATCGCAAACGCGCGTGGGCACTCCACGATTTTGCGGTGGCCTCGCATGACGGCGCAATCGGTCGCTTGCTCGCGGCCATCGACGACGCCGGGCGCCGTGACGACACCGCCATTATCGTGACCTCCGACACGGGCATGGACGCCGCCGCACACGTTCCCTTCGGCGATGCCGAGCCACTCGAAGAAGGTGCGCTCGCGTCGCTGCTGGTCGTTCATTCGGCGGGCGAGTCGGCGCCGTCGCGTGTCCACGCTCCAACATCCGCCGTCGACATCGCGACGACGGTGCTCGCGGAGCTCGGCCTCGCGGCGCCTGTGTCATTCGAAGGCGAAGACCTCGCATCGGCCCAAGACGTCGAGGGTATGCGTGCGCTCTTTGCATCGTCCGCCATGGGTCGTGCCGGAACGCTGGTGAGCTGGACGGGTTTGCTCTATCGAACGAACGACACCGTCAGCGAGCTCTGCGTCCCAGCCCTCGACGCCGCATGCTCCAGCGACGCCGCGCCACTCGCCCCGATCGCGAGCGAAGCGCTCCGAAAGCTCATGTCAACCGCGGCTTCGAAAAAACACGCGGTCCACACAGCCCCGATGCTGGATGGCCCAACCGCCGCCGCCCTCACGAGCTGGGGCCGCTGAGCTACGTCAGGCGAGCGGACAAGGCGCGTCCGTGATACTCACCTCGGCGAATCACCCGGAGAGATGACCGAGTGGCCGAAGGTGCATGACTGGAAATCATGTGTGCCCGCAAGGGCACCGAGGGTTCGAATCCCTCTCTCTCCGCCGCTTCGCCCTTGAGGGCGAAGCTTTGGAGAGAGTGTGATTCGTGAGCGGCTTTGCTCGTCGCCTGCGGCGTCGAGCGAAGGCGGCGAATCCCTCTGGCTTGCACCGCTCAGGTGCGAGTTTCTATATCCGGGTTGACAGGGGTCGGCGGATACACGAATTTCCCCCACGGAGAGATGTCCGAGTGGCCGAAGGAGCCTGATTCGAAATCAGGTGAGCCTGCAAGGGTTCCAAGGGTTCGAATCCCTTTCTCTCCGCTAAAGGCCTCCCGTTCGGATCCGAACGGGAGGTGCCCAGAACGCGGCAACTACATCATCGGGGCCGCCTTCGGGGGCGAGAGGGTCGCGCCCGGAGGCATGAAGGCCACGTTGTCGGCGTTGGTCGTGCCGTCGGCGGGCATGACTTTCTTGCCGCTGATGTCTTGGACGTCGACGCTGACTTCGACGGCGATGTTCATCGGGTCGAGTGAGCGGAGGCCGAGGTCGAAGCCGATGAGCGACGGGATGTCTTGCGCACCCGGAATGAATTTCTGGATGAGCAAGTCGTTGTCGCTCGAACGGTTCTGCAAGTTGAACGTGTGATTGAAGAGCCCGTTGCCGTCCGGGTCGGTCGGATCGATGGCCTGGATGTTCATGACCGTCGCGAGGTCGACCGCGAGCTCACGCGTGTCGTCCGGGACGAGCGTGCCTTGGATGCGCTCTTTCTTGTCGAGCACGTAGTACCGATCGAAGCCGCTCAAGTCGGGGAGCGTTTCTTCGTCGCTGACGATTTGGATGCCGGGCTTGTACTTCACGTACGGGTTCCACGGGTCGACGAGGAACTCGATCGAGTGTGCTTGATCGTCGAGGTTCGTGATTGTGAAGCGCACGGTGATCTGCACGTCATCGACGCGAATCCACGGTGCGGTCGGCGCGCCGAATGCCGCGAGGAACGCAGCGGGAGCGCCAAGTGTCTTGGCCTCTTTCGCGTCCGGCATGCGCATCGGGATCGTCACGGGCACCTGCACCTCGTACAAGGTTGTGTTGCCGTCCGAGTAATAGGCGGGCGTGGTGTCGGTCATGCCGACGACGCTTGGATGGGTGACCTGGCTGTCGCTGCTGCTGCATCCGAACAGCGCGAGTGCGAGCAGCACCATCGTGTGGGGGCGAACGACCTCGCCAATGGGGGACGAAGCCCCGAACGCATCACGGGTAATTGCGAGTTTCATCGCTATTTCACCTTTCCACCCCTCATGATAGCGAACGCCGTGCCCATGACGCAGTCGGATCCGCTTTTCGCCGCCGACAATGTGCGCATCGACGTCGACGGCACGCCAACCATCGACCGATTGACGGTCAAAACGACCGGAAACACAGTCATCGTCCTCGGTGCTCCACGCGCGCTCTACGAGGCGGCTGCGGGGCTCGTGGACGTCACTGCCGGCGCGTTGCGCGTCGCTGGCGCGCTTCCGGTCGATGCGCTCCGAGCTGCGAGCATCGCGTCCGCGCCATCCGAAACTGCTCTTCCTCCGCGTTGGACCGTCACGCACCTCGCGCGCGAAAGTGCGCGCCTCGCGGGTCACACACGTCGCGACGCGGACGCCGCAGCAGAGACGGCGATTCGTTTGATGAAGCTCGACGCCGTCGCGAAAGTTCGGCTCGGCGGCGCCGACCGCGCCATACGCAACGCGGCGATCATCGCGGCCGCTCTCGCAACGGGCGCCGAGACGCTCATCGTCGAAGACTTCACATCGGGTTTGCAAGACGCAGCAGCGCGCTCGCTCGCGCGTGTGTTCGTGTCGGCATGCGAAGGCCGGAGGTGGTTGCTCTTCGCAGGCCGCCTTGCGCTTTCATCGCCGCTTGGTTTGCACGCAGACGAAGCGCTCCTCTTCGCGCGCGGCCGTCTCGTGTGCGCGGGGCCTCCCGGCGAAATCGCATCACGCGATCGCACGTACTCGGTGCGCACGTCGGGCGGCGCCGTCGATACGTTCGCCGCGAAATTGCGAGAGCTCGGCGCCACGGTCGACGGCGACGAAAAAACGCGCGCCCTCACCGTCACGCTTCCCGAAGCATTTTCGACACACGAGCTCGTTGCGCTTGCACGAGCGGGCGGGATCATCGTCGTCGAGCTGCTGCCCGTTTCGGGCGCCATGGTGTAGGTTTCGAGCGTGGCTCCTCGCGATTCCGATTCGAACGTCCCGCTCTCCACGAGTCTCCACGCTCACGGAATTTCGGCGATGGAGGTCGCGAGCGATCGACTCGGCACAGGCAGGCTCACCACCTATTCGATGCTCGGCGCGGCGTTCGCGGCGATTCCAATTCCGATCGTTCCAGGCGCGCTCGCCGGACGCGTTCGTGGCGCGCTCGTGCACGATGTTTGCGCGCGTCATGGTTTGTCGATCACACCGGAAGCGCGCCGCGTTCTCGCCAAGCCCGGTCTTGCCGAGGGGCCCGAAGGTTTTGTGGGCTCCGCCGTTCGCTTCGCCACGGGCCGCATCTTTTCGCGCCTCGGGCCTCTGACGATCCTTCCGCCGGTTCGTAGCGCGCTCCTCACGTATTCGATCGGGCATTTGCTCTCGCGCTATCTCGAGGCGCGTGAAGATCGCAGTGTGCGTCTCGACGTCGAAGAAGCGCGTCGCGTTCGCCGCGCGATCGAGCGCGCGATCATGTCCGTCATCGTGACGCCGCCGCGTACGCCACGTGAGGTCGGCAGCGCTCCCGAAGAGCTTCGCGATCAATTCACACAAGCCACCGATGGCCTCATCGGCGCGCTCGCGAGCCTCCCGGGCCACATCGTGCGAAGGCTCGAGGCCGCGTTCGACGAGAGCCTCTCTCTACGCTCATCCGATGAGCGTTGAGCGGCGCGGGCTCGCTCGCGCGGGCACCGTCGTCGTGAAAATCGGCTCGAGCTCACTCGCCGCCGCCGGCGCCATTCCGCGCCTTGCCGCGGACGTCGTCGCACTTCGCGCGCAAGAAAAATCCGTGGTGCTCGTGTCGAGCGGCGCCATCGCCCACGGTTACAAAAAGCTCGGTTACAAAACGCGCCCGAAAGAAATGGCGAAGCTCCAAGCCTCTGCGGCGGCGGGGCAAAGCCATTTGATGCACGCATACGAATCGGCGTTCGGGCGTGAAGGCGTCGTCGTGGCGCAGGTGCTTCTCACGCACGCCGACCTCGCCGACCGTGGTCGCGCCAACAACGCCCGCGCAGCGCTCGCCGAGCTCCTCGCGGCTGGCGCGGTTCCCGTGCTCAACGAAAACGATTCGGTCGCGATTGACGAGATCAAATTCGGCGACAACGATCAGCTCGCCGCGCTCGTCGTCCCGCTCGCGGGCGCGGAGCTTCTCGTTTTGCTCTCCGACGTCGAAGGCGTCCTCGACAAAGGCGGCAACCGCCTCGCCACGATCTCCGACGCAGCCGACGCGCTCTCGCTCGTAAGCCACAAGAAAAAAAGCGACGTCGGCACCGGCGGCATGGCGAGCAAAGTCGAAGCGGCGCGCCGCGCGACTCTCGCCGGCGCGCACGCGGTCATCGCGAACGCAGCGACGCCCAACGTGCTCGAGAAAATCGGCAAAGGCGAAGACGTCGGCACGCACTTCATCCCGTCGTCGCGCCGCATGAACGCGCGCCGCTACTGGATCGCCTTCACACTTCGCCCGCGAGGCGATCTCGTCCTCGACACGGGCGCTGCGTCCGCGATCGCGCGCGACAAAAGCCTCTTGTCGGTTGGCGTCCTCGGCGTCCGCGGCGACTTCCGCGAAGGCGACGCCGTCCGCCTCCTCGACTCCACGGGCAAAGAGCTCGCCCGCGGCCTCACGCGCTTCACATCGACCGACGCCGCGCGCACCGCAGGCACGAGCGACAACGTCCTCGTCCACAAAGACGACCTCGTCCTCTGGTGATCTCGACGAGAGGTCAGGGCCCCGCGGGGGGACCTACGGGCGCGCCGCGGAGACTTGGGGGGATGTTGAGGTTGTTGTCGCCGCTGTGGCCGTAGGCTTGGACTTGCGAGGCCTGCGTCAGCAAGTCCGGGTTCAGCGCGGCATCGAGTGGGCGGCCGCTGATGGAGCCGTGGCACAGCGCGCAGAGGTTGTTGAAGAACGTCTGCTGAAACGACTGATGACTTCGCTCGCCCGGATAGAACGACATCGCTTCTTTTTGGTACCGCGGATAGTTGTTCGCTTGCGAGAGCGTGGTGTCGGGCAGGTGCAGCACGATCGGCACGCCGCCCGGAATCGAAAAGTACGCTGACTTGTCCGATTGCAGGTTAACCGTGCCGAGCTTGCGGCGCTTCACGTACACCTTGCCGAACGTGTCGCTCGCGACGAACGATCCGCCGGAACCGAAATCCGTCACCGACGAATCCGGCGGCATGTCTTCGTAGACGTCGAACGAATCGAGCTTCGCGTCCGCACCCTTCGAATCGAGCGTCTCGAGCACGCGCCCGGTGGGCGAGTTCTGGAAAAGGAGTGAGCCGAGCACGCTCATGTCGAGGATGAAAATCTGTGCGTCCGATTGGGTCGGGTCGATGTGCACGTTGCCGTTGGGCTCGTCGACTGCGGATTGGAAGATGCCGTGGTTGTACTTGCCGTACACCGCGACCGCATCGACTGCGCCGCCTGCCACGAGCTGCGTCTTCGTTTGCGAGATGGGATCGAGCACGAAGAGCGCGTACGTGCTGGCGTCGAAGTTCGTCGGGTCGGTGGCCGTCGAGAAGCTGACGAGCATTTTCCCGTTCGGCAGCGGCGATGGCGACCGATACACGCCACCTTGCGAGTACGTCGAAGGCGCCGTCGTGCCGACGGGCAAACCATTTTCCGTCACGAGCTTGCCCGTGCCGTCGACCACGAGAAGCGAGTGCAAGAAGAACTGCTGCTCCGGCGATGACATCGACGTGGGATCGAACGCGCCCGGATCGATCGGATAATCAGCCTTGTCCGTGCTGTAGAAGTCGATCCCGAGCGAGCGATTGAAAATCCCGAGCACGCCGCCTTGGTGTTGCCACCCTTGGTCGCTGAAAATCGTCGCGAAGTTCTTGTTGGCGAGCTCCACGACCTGCGTCGCTTCGTGCAAACCAATCGAGCCGCGCTGCGCATAGAGCGGGTGATAATCGCCGCCGTCGAGGTTCTGCCGCCGAAGCGCGATTTGGTAGAACGTCGGCGCGCGCTTCACAGCGCTGTAGATCATGCGCCCGTCGTTCATGAAGCTCGGCCAGCGCTCCATGTTCAGTTGGAAGGTGAGCTGCCGCGCGCGGTTCTGCGCCGTGTTGTTCGGGTCGACCTCGTAGGCCCACAAATTCGAGTTCGGCTTCGATGGATCGAACGGCTGACGCTGCGTGCCCGAGTAGTCGAAGTTCTGCGCGTAGGGCGTGGCCGTGTCGATGCCGCGCGTCGATGCGAAGATGATCGTCTGCTTGCTATTGATGTCCGGCGGCGCGTACTGCGGGTCGAAGTTGTGAACGAGCAAACTATTGCTCGTGCCCGTGACGGCGTTGATGCCTGCGTGCTTCGCGCAGTTGCCGCCGTTCGCGTCCATCTCGTAGACGGAGAATGGCTCGCCTGCGCTGGTGCGCGCAGCGAACGCCACCTTCTTGCCGTCCCAAGAAACTGCAGGTCGGCGAATGTCTGCGCCGGCGACATTGCATCCCGCGGACACGTCCTTGTCGGCGCCCGCGACGACGTTGCCCGCTGCATCGAGCGTCGCTGCGAGCACGTGAATCGCCGCGCCGGGATAATACGTGTCGAAGTCGTTGGCTTGATCGGGGCCCGTGGAGTTTCCGCGTTGGACGTAGACGATGGCGCTGAGCGGGTCGACACCGCATGGCCCGCCGTTGCATTTCCCCGCGGCGGCATCGACGCGCTCGCGTTTGTGCCACTCACGAATCATGCAGTATGCAGGTATCGTGTCGAGCGAGCCGTTGTCGTAGTCGTAGGCTGGGGTTGCGGCGTCGCAGAGCGCGCCCGACGCTTCCTTGCCGGGTCCGAAGTCTTCGAGGAGCGGACCGCCGCGGTGAGCGATGCCGCCGCCGTTCACGTCCACTTCTTTGCGATACAGATTTTTCTGGATGAGACGACTCGAGTTCACGTCGTCGCTGTCGAGCCCCATTTGGTCGAGTGTGAGCGCGTAGTTCTTTTGCGACGCAGCGAGCGAGAACGAACCGCCGGTTCCGCCGCGAAGGCGATACTCGTGGAACATCGCGGCCGAGTGGCACTGCAGCATCATGCAGCCCTTCTTCACGAGCATCGGCTGAACGCGATGCACGTAGAACATGAAGTTGGGGTCGTTGGTCTTGATGTCGGTGATGAGCGTCGTGAACGACGCGGCCGCCGAGTTCGCCCAGTCGAGGACGGACTTGTAGTCACCGTCGCCCGTCGACTCCCAGATGATGCCGCCTTCGTGGAACGCGCCGCCCTGCGACGGCGCAAGCGGTCGCCGCACGAGCTCGCTCTGATTCGGCGACTGGGAGAGGTACTTGATCGCCGAGTGGTAATTCCACCGCTTTTGCGCGTCGCTCGTGCCGCACAAGAGATAGAGCTCGTTGGCAGGGGTGCCGTGGCAGTTGCCGGCCGAGCACGTGTTCTGCACGACGGGAACGACGTTCGAGACGAACTGACCGTAGTCGCTGTTCGGCGGATCGGTGTTCGGATCGAAGCCGAGCTCCGCGGGTGGCGCGATGTCGGGGCACGGGAGCCGGGTCGGCGGCGGTGGCGGCACGCCCGTGTTGTTTTCGGTCGCGCCGTTCGACATCCACTGGCTCAGCGTGAGGTAGCCGGTCGCCGTCGGATCCAAAATCGGCCCGCCCGTGTGCTTGATGTCGGTCGTGATGGGCTCGTCGACGCCGTCGAAGGATTTCACCGTCACTTGGAACGGCGGAATGTTCTTCGCGAGCATCGCGGGGCGCCCGTAGGGCCCGTAGTTGTCGAGCAAGTCACGGCGCTTGGTGATCTCTCCGTACGTGGTGACGTCGAGATTTCCGAACGCGTTTCCTTTGACGTCCGACACGTGGCAGCCAACGCCCGTGTTCGTGCGCGCGCACGACACGTTCAAGATCGGCAAGATGGTGCGCTCGTAATACGAGGTCTGGTCCGGCCCTTTCACATCGCAAGACGTGGCCGGTAGAAATGCAACGAGCGCCGCGAAAGCGACACTGACCGAAGCGAGGAAGCCTTTCGTCACAGGATCAGTCTACCTCCAAAAACGCAACGAGGGAGCGAGCTCTCGCTCACCCCCTCGTGCGGGATCCACTGACTGGTTTCTCTTTTACAGTCGACGAAGCGCGATGGTCGCAGCGTCGCGCACGAGCGTGCTTTGGTCGTTGGCGGCGATGCCCGTGAGGGTGCTCCGAGCCGACGAGTCGCGGAATGTTCCGAGAGCGTGGCAAGCCGCGATCCTGACGTTCACATCCGCGTCGCTCTGCGCCAGCGTCATGACGCTAGCCACCGTGTCCTTGGCGTGAAGATCCTCGAGGAGCTGTACGCCCAACCTGCGAGCGTTCGGGCTCGAGTCACCGGTGAGCTTCGCAGCCGTGACGGCATCGGTGAATTCGTTGACGCGACCCGCAGACTTGATGGCTGCGAGGCGGACGCCTTCATCCGAATCGGTCATGGCTTTGCTCATCGCATTGCCGGCGCCTGCGCTGTTCATGCGTCCGAGCGCGGAGACCGCGGCGGCGCGCACTGAAGCAGAGGAGTCGTTCGAGATGGCGTCCGAGAGCGGCTGGATGCCGCCCGAGTCGAGAAACTCACCGAGCGCGTATGCCGCGTAGGAGCGTTTCGTCGCGTTGCCATCGCTCTTGAGCGTGTTGATGGTGTTCTCGTAGGTTTGGCCCGGCCCGAAGACGCCGAAGATACGGCGACGGAGCCACCAAGCTGCGATCTCACGCGTTTGCGCGTTCTCGGCGTAGAGCAAACCCGACACTGCAGGAACGCAGGCAAGGCACTCTACTTTTTCGCCGTGCTCGAGCGTCTCCCAGATGAGAGACGGCGAGTTCGACGACGTCACCGACATGATGCGGTCCGGTGTCGAGAGGAACTCGACTTGGTCCGCGGGGCGGTTGTTTCCGAGGACGCCGACGCCACCGCCGACGTATTGAGTGTCGCTGCGCGCGTCCGCACCGGACATCGTGGCAGCAACCGCGAGGAACGTTCCAGCAAGCAGGGATATGGTTCGCATGACTATTTCCTCAGTTTCCCTGAGCGACTGGATCGCCGCTGGTGAAAGGAACGAACTTGGTGTTTTGACGGGCGTAGTACTGACCGCCGAGGTCGAAGCTCCGGATGATCGAGAGGCGTTCGTCCGACGTAACCGTCGTACCAACGTTCTCGGGGTGCACTGGGTGCTGGCTGGTCGGCCAGGCCGTCGTGCTGTCAGGCGCGGTGACGTTCATGTGCGCGATCATTTCCGAGCCGCGCGCATTCGCCGGGACACCCCACATCGGCGGAACGGTTCCGCTGAGGAGCGTGATGCCCTTGGTCATCTGCATCGCAGACGGGTAGAAGATCGAGACGTACGACTTCGGCCAGGTGTAGGTGCCACGGTCGTAGCGGACCGTGATGGGTTGGCCGTCGCAGTAGGCGTTCGCAGTCAGACCGCACATGTTGAACGTGGGGATCTTGTACTGCGCGGTGGCGCCGCTGACCGGGTCAGTGAAGCCGATGGTGTAGAAGGTCTGCGGTCCTGAGCCGTTGGTGGTGTCGTTGTGGCACTGGACGCACTTCTGGTCGAGAATCGGCTGAATCGAAGCCTTGCCGATGTTGTTGTAGTCCCAGGGGTACTCGATGCGATCCGGGATGGATTCGGTGAGCGACTCGGGGCCTTGCTGCTCGGCGAGCGTCGGGTTTTGCCCGAGCGTCGGGAGACCTTGGCCGGTGCGGCTCTCGTGGCAACCCACGCAGCGGCGGTTCTCGCCGGGCATCGCTTGCATCCAGAGACCCTGGCTACGAATCGAGAGGCCGAACTTGTCGATCGGCTGGAGGTGGATCGGAACGTACGGCGGGATGTTCGCGAGCCAGCTGCCGTCGGAGTAGACCTGCGTCTCGCCGAGGACCGCTGCGCCTTCGTGCATCGTGAGGCCGAACATCGAAACGCCCGGAGCAGCTTCGCTCGAGAAACCTTCGATGACACGGACCTTCACGGCGCCGTTGAGTGCGTCAGCAAGCGGGGTGCCGGCGAACTGCGCGCCCGTGATCGAATCCTGCAAGCTCGTGGTCCGCACGTTGACGGAACCGATGCGCGCCGGAATCGACGAGTCGACGTTGTTCTGCAGCGAGCCGATGACCGGCGGCTCTTTGCGCGCCGCGACTGCGGTGGCTCCGAGCGACCACATCGTGCGATCGTTGTAAACGAGCTGGTTTTTGCCGGTCTTCGCGTCGAAGACGTAGATGCCGAAGTTCGGTGCCGTCTCCGACATCTCGTTGATGTCGCCGACGGGGCCGTCTGCGTAGGAGACGATGATGCGGCCGTCCGGAAGAACGTTCGGCTCGCGATAACGACCAGCCGGCGACGGGTCGTTGCTCGTCGGAACGTTGGGCGTGAGGATCGTGAACGTTGCGTGCTCTTCGTCGAGGCAAGCGTGACCCGTCTTGTCCGCGACCGGATCGAGACAGACCGGATCGGCCTGATTACGTGAATCGATGAGCATCAGCGTACCGGCGTGAATCGTGCGGTTACGCGTGGTGCCAATCGCCACCATCTGGTTGGGCGCGTACTCCTTCACGTTGATGACGGAGTTCGAGGGCTTACCGTGCTGTCCGCCCACCGCGAGGATTTCGGTTCCGTCGACGCTGGCCGTCATGACCTTCACGTCGTTGACGTCGCCGAGGTGTTGCCAGCTCGAGAAGCCAACCTTGCCGTCGTAGCGAACGAACGGCGCCGAGATGTGCGAGAGGTTCTGCGAGAAGAGTCGGCGATCGGCGTCACCGCCGTCGACCGTGACGCTCGCGAGCTGAGTCACGACGCGTGAGTGCTCGTACTCGTCAGCGCGGGTGCCCATCGCGGTGTACATCTGGTTCGTGCAGAACACGATGCGCCCGCCCGGCATGTAGACCGGGTGCACGTCATCGTAGTCGCCCGTCGTCTTCTGGTGCATCTCGTAGCTGCCGTCCGCGCTCGGATTCAGCTGCACCGTATAGAGGTGGTAGCGATCGCTTCCGTCCTTCTTCATCGAGAAGACGGCTTGGTTCGCGTCGAACGACACGTCTACACCGTTGAAGTCGGCGTTCGGGAATTGCCCGTGCGTGAAGTCGATCAGCGTTCCATCGGGACGCGGCGGCTTCAACATGACCAGGCTTCCGCCCGGCACGTACCGGTCATAGTCGATGACCTGGCTGTTGCCGCCCGATACGTCGATGGTGACGACGCCGGTGTTGGGGTCCACAGTTTGGACCGCGCGTTTCATGAATATGATTGCGTCGACTCCCGTGTCGACTTGTTCTGTCCCCTGGGAGCATGCAAGCCCCGGGAGGACTGTCGCCAGCGCGAGTCCGAGAGCGGTAAGGGGCAGGCGAACGTGGGATGCCTTCATGGGTTTTCCTCCGAGCACCCCTTCCCTAAAGCACTTCTCGAGCCACCCCTGCCTGCCGATTTATTCCAACGATTTCATGGGAGTTCGGATCCGAATTCCCAACTGTGCGGGGTGGGCACCCCGCGACTTGGGGGCGCGGGCCCTCATTCGAGCTCGAAGACCTCGGGCATGATTTCGGCAAGGCTGATGTCGCGGCGGACGTCTGCACCTGCGGGGGTTTCGGCCACGAGGATGATGGGCATGTCACGTGTGAACTCGACCATCACTTGGCGACAGATGCCGCAAGGTGTTCCAGGTTTGCTGCCGCCCGTGACGATGGCGCATGCGACGGGCTTCGATGCGCCTGCCGCGACCATAGCGGCGATGGCGTTTCGCTCGGCGCAGAGGGTCGCGCCGTACGATGCATTCTCGACGTTGCAGCCGGTGAAGATGCGGCCGTCTTCGGTCGCGATGGCAGCGCCGACACGGTAGTCCGAGTACGGCGCATAGGCGGCGGCCCGCGCGATGCGTGCGGCGGCGACGAGCTTGTCGATCATGCTTGGACTTTCACCCACGCGCCGAGGAGCTTCAACAAGTCAGCCTGCCTTGAGCGAGCGGTCGCTTCGACTTCTTCGTGATGGAGAGGTGAGTCTGACAGGCCGGCTGCCATGTTCGTGATGCACGAAAGCGCCGCAACACGAACGCCCATGTGACGAAGCGCGATCACTTCGGGCACCGTGCTCATGCCGACGGCGCTGACGCCGAGCGTACGAAGCATGCGGATTTCTGCGGGCGTTTCGTATGAAGGCCCCGTAAGCCATGCGTAGACGCCCTCGCGCATCGTGATGCCGAGCTCGTGCGCGGCGTGTGCGAGCTCGGTTCGGAGATGCGGGTCGTACGCGACGGACATGTCCGGAAAGCGCGGGCCGAGCGTGTCGTCGTTTGGGCCGATGAGCGGCGAGCGCATCGTGAAGTTCACGTGGTCGGTGACGATCATCAAATCGCCGGCGCTGAAATTCGGATCGCAGCCGCCCGCAGCGTTGGTGAGGAGCACCGCAGAAACGCCGAGGCGCGCCATCGTGCGAACACCGTGAACGACGGCGTCGAGCTCGTGGCCTTCGTAAAAATGCACGCGACCTTGCATGCAAACGATCGGCACGCCGGACACTTCGCCGAAGCACAAGTTGCCCGCGTGCCCGACGACCTTCGATGAAGGCATGTGCGGAATTTCGGAATAGGGAATCTTCGTCGGGAGCGAATCGGCGAACGCGCCCAAGCCGCTGCCGAGCACGAGGCCCACGCGCGGAACCACGGGCGTTTTCGCGCGAATCGCGCCGACGGTTTCGTCGAGCTTGCGGGCGACGTCGTTCACGGGCGCCATACTAGCGCAGCGTCACCCAAACTTCTTTTTGAGCGCGTCGCACACGGCCGGCGTCGCGTAGCGGCTGACGTCACCGTGGTGGCTCGCGATTTCGCGCACGAGCGATGCGCTGAGAAAACCGTGCTTGGTGCGCGTCGGCAAAAAGATGGTGTCAACCTCGGGATGCAAATCGGCGTTGGCGTGCGCGATCTGTAGCTCGTATTCGAAGTCGGTGGCGGCACGGAGGCCACGGACGATCACGCGTGCGCCGATCTTTCGGCAGAAGTCGATGAGGAGGGAGTCGAACGAGGCGATCGTCACGTTGGGTAGGTCTTTGGCGACAGGCCGCACGAGCTCCATGCGCTCGTCGATCGAGAAGAGCGGGCTTCGTGTGGGATGCACACCAATCGCGACGACGACGTCCGAAAAAAGTGCCGAGGCGCGCTCGATGAGATCGACGTGGCCAAGCGTGACCGGATCGAAGCTGCCTGCGTAAACGGCGAGTCGGGCGATCGGCGGATGTTGGGTCGTCATGACTATGGGTCGGGGTTGTTCTTCATCGTAGGGTCTGGCTCGACCCATGCGAAGCGGCCATCGTCCGCGAACGTCACGCGGAAGGCTTCGAGCAAACCCGCGCCGACGACGCCACCGAGCTCGACATCGACGCTTGCGGGCGCTTGGTTCGCGACCGAATTGAGCGCGAGCGCAGGAAGGCTCGGGAAATCCATGCCGCCGAGGCGAATCGACGGAACGCGGCCCGCGCGCGCGTTCGGAAGAATCGTGGAGGGGACGAGCTGCGTGAGGTCGACGCCGGCTTTTTTCCAGAGCGCGTCTTGCATCACGAGCGAATAGGGCTGCGACGAATCGACGTAAAAGAGGGATGCGCCGTCATCGCGCGGGCCGATTTGCATGCGCATCATCATCCCGCCGCCGCGCGCATAGAAGAGTGGAAGCCGGCTCGCCTCCGGAGGTGACGGCGGATCTTCCATGCGCACGATGAATTGGCTGCCACGGCGATCGAACGTCGCGTGGATGTGGCGAAGCAAGTTCACGCCGAGGAGCGCCTTGATGGGCGCCCCGAGCACGCGCGAAAGCGCGGAGAGGTCTTGCGTGAGCGCGGGCACGTCGCGCACTTCGATGCGATCGCCGAAACGAAGCGACACCCAACTCGGCTCGCTGCGCGAGCTCGAATCGACGACCACCTCGGCGCTGCCCGTCGAAATCATGGTGAGGACTTTTTCGCCCTCCATCTCGCACGGCACGACGAGCGCAGAGCCCGCGGGCGGCATGTCGACGAGCGCGACGACGCCGCCTTCCATGTTGAACGGTTTGCGGGTTCCGCCCTTGCGCGCGAGGCGTGCGATGTCTCGCGCCCACGGATCTTTTACCGTGGGATCGCCGAGCATCGCTTCGAGCTCCTCCGCGGCGCCATCGAGGTCGCCGGCGTACCAATGCGCTCGACCGCGGAGGCCGCGCGCGTTCGAGGTCGTGAGGCCCTCGGTCAGGGCGAGGGCTTTTTTGTAATCGAGCCGAGCGAGCGCGAGGCGCGCGCCGATGATGCGAACGTCGTCATCGTGTGGAGCCACGCGGAGCGCCTCGTCAGCCGAGGTCTTGGCGTCCTCGAAGTCACCGTTCTTGTAACCGAGCTCGGCGCGGTCGAGCCATTTCTGGGCGAGCGGTGCGCGCACAGGCGTGTTCGAGCCGAACGCGCCACAAGCGGCAACGGCAAGCGTGCATAATACAACTAAAGAACGGGTCATCCAGTTGAGGCCCCCACGCGGAGAATGCGATCGACGCGGAGCTCTTTTCTTCCGCGACCCGGGAGCAGATACCCCAACACATGCGGTGGGTCGAGCCCGGCGTGTACCTCGGTAACGATCATCGTGAGGGTTTGGGCTGGTTTGCGCGTTGGCCGGTAGACGATTTCCATCGGCGCTGCGTGCTCCACGGCTGCTTCGAGCGCCGTGACGATGGCAGCTCGAGCGTGGCGCTCCGCGATGCGCACCTCCCAGAGATCGCGAACGCTCACAGGCGAAAGCACCGCGACGCACTTCTCGAACACGGCTCGTAGCGCGCGCACGTCGTCACCGGCGCGATGCGCGCGACCACGCGGGATCGCGAGGTGCGTGCAGAGCGACGAGAGCGAGTGACTCGGAAGCGCGAACGAGCGACGCGAAAGAACGAGCGTGTCGATCGCGTGCGTGATGGCGATCTCGCGGCCGCAGCGCTTCATCTCCGCGCGCACGAACATGGCGTCGTACTCGGCGGCGTGCGCCACGAAGATCGCACCCGCGAGGAGCCGCTCGATTTCGTCTGCGAGCGCGCTCCATTCGGGCGCGGCGGCAACGGCGGCTTCGTCGATGCCGTGAACGTGTGCGTTGCCGCCTGCGCGCGCGGGAGGGCGTACGAGTGATTCGAGCTTGCCTTCGCACACGCCGCCGCGCCATCGCTCGATACAGACTTCGACGACGTGATCGCGCGTTGCGTCGAGGCCCGTCATCTCGAGATCGACGAACGCGAGCGGCGCCTCCGGCACCGGCAGGTCCCACGGGGGTCCCGGCGGCGGCGCGTCCATCGTCATGGTCGCTCGACGCAGATCGCGATGCCCTGACCGACGCCGATGCAGAGCGCCGCCATTCCGCGCTTTGCGTTGCGTGATTTCATCGACCACAGAAGCGTCCCGAGGATGCGGCAGCCACTCGAGCCAATCGGGTGACCGATCGCGATCGCGCCGCCGTTGACGTTCACCTTCGCGGCGTCGAGCTCGAGCCCGCGAATGCACGCGATCGATTGCGCGGCGAAGGCTTCGTTGAGCTCGACGAGATCGAGCTCGCTTGCTTTCCATCCTGCGCGCGCGAGGGCCTTTTTCCCCGCTGGAATCGGGCCTTCGCCCATCAAGTTCGGCTCGACGCCCGCCGTGCCGAACGACATCACGCGCGCGAGCGGCTCGAGCTTCTCGGATTTCACGACGTCTTCGCTGACGACGATGACCGCGCTCGACCCATCGTTGATTGGCGAGCTATTGCCAGCTGTCACCGAGCCGCCTTTGCGAAACACGGCGGGGAGCTTCGCGAGCGCTTCCATCGTGGTGTCGCCGCGCGGCGATTCGTCTTTCGAGAACACGACGGCGTCGCCTTTTTTCTTCGGGATCGTCACCGGAGAAATCTCCGCGTCGAACGCGTGCGCTTCGATCGCAGCGGCTGCTTTTTTCTGCGACGTCAGCGCGAACGTGTCTTGTTCTTCGCGCGTGATTTTCCATTTCTCGGCGACGTTCTCTGCCGTCTCGCCCATCGACTGAAGCGGGAAGCGTGCGGCCATGCGCGGGTTTTCGAAACGCCAGCCGAGCGTGGTGTCGAAAATCGCGGGCGGGCTCCTGCCCCACACCTCGTCGCTCTTCTTCATAACGAAGGGTGCGCGCGTCATGCTTTCGACGCCGCCGCACACGACGACATCGGCGTCGCCCGTTTGCACGCGCATCACGCCATCGATGACAGCTTCGAGACCGGAGCCGCACAAACGATTTACGGTGACCGCGGGCACTTCGTACGGCACGCCCGCGAGAAGCGAGGCCATACGCGCGACGTTGCGGTTGTCCTCGCCGGCTTGATTCGTGGAGCCGAAGACGACGTGATCGAGCTTTTGCGCGAGCGCGGCGTTGCGCTCGAGAATTTTCGTGATCACGTGCGCTGCGAGATCGTCGGTGCGGACGTCCGAGAGCGCTCCTTTGAACTTTCCGATGGGCGTTCGCAGCGCATCGACCACGAAGGCAACTTTCATCGCGCTCGAGCGTAGCACCAAGGTAGGCTTAACTGCCGTGCTCGCTCCCGGAACCATCATCGTCTCGCGTTACCGCGTACTCTCCCAAATCGGGCGTGGCGGCATGGGCGAGGTGTATCTCGTGGAGCACGTTCACACGGGTGATCGCGCTGCACTGAAGGTGCTTCACGGCGCGGCGTCGCAAGATCCCGAGTCGATCGAGCGCTTCAAACGTGAAGCCCGCGCGCCGGCGCGCATCCAAAGCGAAAACGTCGTGCGCGTGCTCGACGCAGACACCGCGCCCGAGCTGAATGGCGCGTCGTTCTTGGTGATGGAGCTTTTGCACGGCAACGACTTGCAGAAAATCGTCACGCAAAATGGGCCACTGCCGCCGCAAGAGGTCGCGCGTGTGCTCGGGCAGGTCGCGCGTGCGCTCGACAAAGCGCACGGCCTCGGAATCATCCATCGCGATCTCAAACCGGAGAATTTGTTTCTGCATCAACGCGAAGACGGAACCTCGGTCGTGAAGATTCTCGACTTCGGAATTTCGAAGACGATGGACGACGCGCTCGTCACGGGCGTCGCTCAGCTCACGCGCACGGGCGCGGTGATGGGGACGCCGCTCTACATGGCGATGGAGCAAGCGCTCGGTCGTCGCGAGCTCGTCGGGCCGGGCACCGATATTTGGGCGCTCGGGCTCATCGCGATTTTCTTGCTGACGGGCGAGCCGTATTGGCAAGGCAAGACAGTGCCGGACATTCTCGGCAAGGTGCTCTCGCACGCGATGTATCCGCCTTCGAGTCGGTGGCCGCTCCCGCCTGGGCTCGACACATGGATTCTTCACTCGTGTGCGCGCACGCCCGATCTGCGATTTCGCACGGCCGGCGAGCAGGTCGCTGCGCTTACGGAGATTTTGCGAACCGCATCCATTTCGGCGGTCGCGCACGCACCGACGATGGTGCCGTCGTCGCACCAGCCGTACGTCACGCCCGCTCCCTACGTAACGCCCGCGCCTTATGTGACGCCCGCGCCCTACGTGACGCCCGCTCCTTACGCGGTGCCACAAGGCGTCGGCGGGTCGACGAACGAACCGCTCATGCACACGCAACCGCCCGCCGCTTCGGGCGGGATGAGCACGTTCGCGAAAGTCGCGATCGTTTTGGTGAGCCTCGCGGTCGTCGGTGGCGGGCTTCTCGTTGCGGCCGTCGCGATCATCATTCCGCGTTTGTCGGAGAGCTCGTCGACCTCGTTTGCGCCACCCAAAGACACCACGACGCCGCCGCCCGCGGTAGCGACGTCGACCGCGCCCCCCACGGGCTCGATCGAGCCGCTTCGCATCGGAACATCGACGACCGCAACGGCCACCGCGCCGCACCCAACGGCAACGGCGATCGCGACCGCCACGGCGACACACTCGGGCACGGGTCAGTCGCGCGAGCAATGCAAGAGCACGTGCAAGATCGCATGCGTCGACGCGAACGACATGCAGGACTGCCTCGTGAAGTGCCTCAGGCACTGCATCACGAATTAACGCTGCAGCTATTTTACGCCGGCAGCCTTGAGCAAACGGCGCGCTTCGTCGGCGTGGACGCCCGATGAAAATTGCATTTCGTACGCCTCCACGCCCACGCACGCATCGGGCGTGCGGCGGCTCGCGCACTCGTTGCGATTCGCTTTTTGCCACGCGACATCGTCTCGCTGGAGCTTCTCGAGCGCGGGTTGCGCCGCGGCGAGGATCTCGGCCGCTTCTTGAACGTGCGCGCCCTGCGGGTGGTGCACGACGTATTGCCGCAGAGAGTTGCACGCTTCGACGCGCGCGGGGATTTTGCACTTCACGGTTTCGATGGAGACCCAATCGCGTTCATCGCGCTGATCGCGCATGTCGCGCATGCCGGTCGTGGGGTTGCCTTCCACCGTTGCGATCGGCTGCGCGGTGGTGAGCGGTTGTGCCGTTGCGTTGGCGTACGCACCACTCTTTACGGCACGCGCGAACGCCGCGATGCGCGGTGAGTACGCGAACGCGAGAACGGCTTTGTTGACCGCATCGCCGTCGGGCGGGCGGCTTTTGTAGCCCGTGTATTCTGCAACGAATCGATCGACGATGCGGTTGTCCGGCCCGCGTACCTCGATGCGCACGGCGATGTTCATTTGGTTTTCACCGTTCACGGTGATGCGAAACGCGCTCGCTTCTTCGCGCGCGAACGAGATGCACGTCAGCGTGGCATCGGCTTGCGCCGAATCGCTCGCCACGCTCATGCCCGAGCGCGTGAGGCCGAGCTCGAGCGACGGACAGAACATGTCCTTGTCCGAGTGCTCGACGTGAATCGACAGCGCGAGGACGTCACGAGGCGGCGGCCGCGCAGGCGCGGGTGGCTCGCCGCCGCACGCTACTGCCAGCACCACAATCACTAACGCGCTACGGGTTGCCCGTCTTTCCATACGTAGAAGCCTTCGCCGACTTTCTTCCCGAGCTTGCCGGCCCGGACCATCTTGCGCAAGAGCGGCGGCGGACGAAACTGCTCGCCGATTTCGCGGTGAAGGTGATCGAGGATTGCGAGGCGCACGTCGAGACCGACGAGATCCGTCAGCTTGAGCGGGCCCATCGGGTGCCTGTAACCGAGCTCCATGGCGCGATCGATGTCGGCTGCGCTGGCGACACCTGACTCGAGCATACGGATCGCTTCCGCGCCGAGAATGACGCCCAATCGACTCGAAGCGAACCCGGGCGTATCGGAGACGACGATGGGCGTTTTCTTCAGCGTCGCGGCGAGAGCGAGCGCGCGCGCGATCGTGGCTTCGGATGTGGAGAGGCCGCGAACGACCTCGAGAAGCTCCATCACGGGTGGCGGGTTGAAAAAGTGGAGGCCTACGGTGCGATCGGGCGCGCCGATTTTCGTGCCGAGCTCGGTGATGCTGAGCGACGACGTATTGGAAGCGAGCAGCGCATTCGACGGCGCCGCAGCGATGACGTCGCGAAAGAGCGCGACCTTGAGGTTCATGTCCTCGGGCACGGCTTCGATGACGACCTCGACGCCCGCGCACGCGCGCGCGACGTCTTCGCCGTTCGACAAACGCGAGAGCGCATCTTTGCGTGATGCGTCGTCGAGCTTTCCTTTTTGGACGAGCTTGTCGAGCTGGGCCGTCACCGCGGCGACTGCGGCATCGGCGCGTTTGCCATCGACGTCGTAGACGCGCGTCGTGAAGCCGTTCGTCGCGGCGATTTGCGCGATGCCTTGGCCCATGGTTCCGGTTCCGAGGACTGCGAGACTAGCCATGTGTCTCCTTCTATTAGCCGACGAGCACGGCGCCGCCGTTGACGTTGAAGATCTCGCCCGTGATGAACGCCGCGCCTGCGCTGCAAAGAAAAACGACAGGCGCCGCGATTTCTTCGGGCGCGCCGACGCGACCGAGTGGGATCGTGGCGAGGACTTTGGCGCGCTCTTTCGGATCTTCGAGAGCGGGCGCGGCCATTTCTGTCATGACCCAACCCGGCGCGACGCAATTCACACGCACGCCGAACGGTGCGAGCTCGGTCGCGAGGCTTTTCGTCATGCTGATGACGGCGCCTTTGCTCGCGGCGTAGTGCGAGTGGAGTGCTTCGCCGCGTTGGCCTGCGGTGCTGGCGATGAGAACGATGGAGCCGCTCTTCTTTGCTTTGAGCCGACGTGCCGCTGCGCCGCACACGGAGAACGCGCCGCGAACGTTGGCGTCCATCGTGTCGTCGTATTGGGCTTCGGTCATGGCGTCGATCGCAGCTTCTTTCCAGACGCCATGATTGACGACGACGTGATCGACGTCGCCGCACGCTGCGAGCAAACGCTCGCCTTCTTCCCACTTGGCGAGATCGGCTTGGACGATTTCGCCCGCGGCGCCGCGCGCACGCACGCGTTCGAGCGTCGCACGCGCGCCGGCTTCGTCGCGGTTGTAGTGAACGATGACGTCGAAACCCGTTGCGGCGAACGTCTCTGCGCACGCGGCGCCGATGCCCTTGCTCGCGCCAGTGACGAGCACACGCTCGCGGGTCATGTGGCTTCTGGAGTGGGTGCCGGTTCCGCTGTCGAAAGATCGGCGAGTGAAGCGCCGCACTCGCACGTCTTCGGAACGTGGTCCTTGTGATAGATGCGCTCGCAATGCGGGCAGACGCGCGCGTCCGGCTCGTACGAGATGATGGTGTCGCTCTCGGCGCAGCGATGGCCCACGACTTGGAGCGGCGGGCATGCGACGATTTCGCCCGCGTCTTTCGAAGGCTTGCCGATCGCGGCGATGACGTCCTCCGAGACTTCCAGCTGCTCGTGCGCGCGCTCTTTGGCTTCTCGGATGACCCACGCGAGAGCGCCAGGCGTCGCGCGTTTGGTGAAGCGCACCATCATGTCGGCGCCGCTTTCGTCTTTGCCGCGGACGATGAGCATCGTGGCGTCGCCGGCGATGTCGTCGACGCGCCACCAAGGCATGCGCCGCGGAGGTGAGCCCCGCTCTTCCAAAATGCCCGCGACGCCGACGCGCACCGCAGCTTCGGTGCTCGTGCCGATCCAAATCGCGATGCCAACGATGACCGCACCCCCAGCGAGGAGCCACGGCGCATACGCGAGCGGCTCGAGCTCGGTCTTGCGAAGCGCGTTGCCGAACTGGCCCCACACCCCAGCACCGAGGACGAGCGCGCCGAGAGCGCCGATGAAGTAGATGACGCGCGCGTTGACGGTCGTCTGCGGAACGAACCGACGTTCGGTGCGCTCGCGCGCCTTGCCTGATTTTTTCTTGGCCATGGCCGTTTGCGAGGCGGCAGAGTACTCAGTTTGGAACCATGAAGCGAATCGTTCTGAGGCAACGTTCACTTGAAGCGATCGAGCCTTGTCGCTTCGTGGTGCCCGCCCAGCGGCAGCGAGACAAGCGCGGCCGGGCCGCCAATGGGTCCGTCACCAGATGCGCTGGCGGCAAGAACCTGGCGGCTTGCTCGATCTGCGAGCCTCTCGGTGCCGGCCTCGCCGGTTTCGTCACGCTGCCGCATATCGATCACCGCCGTGACGCAAGACGCTCGAGACAACTGAGCTTTGGAGCATGTGCGATGATCTTTGCGGCTTTTACGCTCGGGCAGGGCTGTGGTGGCGAGCCGACCGGACCCGTCGAGCATCCAATTCCGAGCGCCACTGTCGTTGCCGCCGAGGCGGGAGCGCCGCCGCGCGCGAAGCTCTACGACTACCCGAATACGGACGTGGTCGACGTCGCGGAAACGCTCCACGGGAAAACGGTGCACGACCGTTACCGCTGGCTCGAAGACGGCAGTGACGCGAAAGTGAAAGCGTGGGCCTCGGCCGAGGACGCATTCGCGCGCGCACGTCTCGAGAAGCTTCCCGAGAAGGACGCCATCAAGCAGCGCCTCACCGAGCTCTTCTACGTGGATTCGCAGAGCGCGCCGGCGAAGGCGCACAACCGATATTTTTGGTCGCACCGCGACGCGAAACAAGAAAAGTCGGTGGTCTGGTGGAAGGAAGGCAAGACGGGCGCGCCGAAGGTGCTCATCGATCCCAACGCGTGGTCCGCGGACGGCAGCGTGTCGCTCGGCTCATGGGAGGAGTCACACGACGGGCGCCACCTCGCTTATTTGAAGAAGGAGCACAACTCCGACGAAGCGACGCTCTACGTGATGGAGGTCGCGACCGGCAAGGTGTCGACGACGGACGTCATCGAGGGAACGAAGTACGCCGGCATCTCGTGGAACCCACGCGGCGACGGATTTTATTACACGCGCCTTCCGCCCGTCTCGGCGACCGTGACCGTTTCGGATCGGCCCGGCTTCGCCGAAGTTTATTTTCACAAGCTCGGCGACGACTCGAAAAAAGATCGCTTGGTGCGCGAAGCCACCCGCGACGCAAAGACATTCATCGGCGCGGACATCTCGCGCGACGGGCACTTCCTCTTTTCGTACGTCGTGCACGGGTGGACATCGACGGATGTATATTACAAGGATCTGCGCGGCGGCACGGAGCCGAAGGACTGGAAGCCGCTCGCCGTTGGGCAGCCGCACAAATACAACGTGTGGGCGTACAAAGACGCCTTCTACGTCGACACCGACGACGGCGCGCCGCAGCACCAGATTTTGCGCGTCGACCCCGCGAAGGCCGGTGACCGCACGAGCTGGAAGACCATCGTTCCGGAGCGCTCGGACGCCACGATCGACGGCGTCAACATCGTCGGCGGCAAACTTTCGATCGCGTACTTGAAAGACGTCGTCTCGCACCTCGAGCTGCACGAGCTCGACGGAAAGCTGATTCGCGAAGTCCCTCTGCCCACGAAGGGCGCAGCGACCGTGCTCTCGGGCGAGCCAGACGACGACGAGGCCTACTACACGTTCACGTCGTTCACGTACCCCACCGAGATTTACGAGACGAGCGTCAAGACGGGTGCGTCGAAGCTCTACTTCAAGCTGAACGTGCCGGTCGACCCGTCGAAGTTCACGGTCGAGCAGGCGTTCGCGAAATCCAAAGACGGAACGCGCGTGCCGATGTTCATGGTCGGCCCGAAGACGTGGGACAAGACGAAAGGCGGCAACGCGCTCGTCTACGGCTACGGCGGGTTTCTCTCGACGCAGAAGCCGCGTTTCACGTCGTCGGCGTATCCGTGGATCGAGCGCGGCGGGATTTACGTCGTCGCCAACTTGCGCGGCGGCGCCGAATACGGCGAGCCGTGGCACCAAGCGGGGATGGGGCACAACAAACAAAACGTGTTCGACGATTTGCGCGCGGTGCTCGAGCACCTCTCGCGCGAGGGAATCGCCACGCCGGATCACATCGCGATTCGCGGCGCATCGAATGGCGGGCTTCTCGTGGCCGCGGCCATCACGCAATTCCCCGAGCTCTTTCGCGTCGGGCTTTGCGGCGTGCCGCTCGTCGACATGCTCCGCTACCAAAAATTCGGCTCGGGCAAAACGTGGATCGAGGAGTACGGCACGGCCGACAACGCCGCCGACTTCGATTCGATTTTCGCGTACTCGCCGTATCAGCACGTCGCCTTCGGCAAGAAGTACCCGTCGGTGCTCTTGCTCTCGGCCGACAGCGACGATCGCGTCGACCCCATGCACGCGCGAAAATTCGCGGCGGAGCTGCAGGCCGACTCGCTCGGTGGGCCCGTGCTCCTGCGCGTCGAGAAGAACGCCGGCCACGGCGGCGCGGACATGGTCAAATCGCTCGTCGACTCCGTCTCCGACGAGCTCGCGTTCGCGCTTGCCGAAATCGCGAGCCCGCCGTCAAGGTAGCGCGCTCGTACAAACGCTCTTCGCGCATGCCGCCGCATCGGGCGCGGCGTCTGCGCATTCAGCGCAGTTGGCTACGCATGTCGTCTGGCATGTCGTCTCTTGGCCTTTGCATTGATCTTTGCAGGGCTGGCCCGAGCACGCCGACGTGCACGTGCCATAGCCGCTGATGCACGATTGACCGCAAGCGTTGACGCTCGTGATACACGTCGTCGCAATGGTGCACGTGGGCCCCGCGTCGGCGGCGCTGGCATCGATGCCGCCATCGCCAGCGTCAGCGTCGGCACTGCCGCTGCCGCCGTCGCTCGACACGAACTGGTCGAAGTTCTGTGTGCAACCGACCACAACGACTGCCAACCACCGACCGAGCTTCACCCACCGATTGTAGCACTCACAGCCAGAGTTATTTGCGCTGGTCGATCGGCGTGTACTCGCGGAGAGGGGAGCCCGTGTAGATTTGGCGGGGGCGGCCGATCTTCGTTGTCGTGTCTTCCATCATCTCTTTCCAGTGGGCGATCCAGCCGGGGAGGCGGCCCAGGGCGAAGAGGACGGTGAACATGTTCGTCGGGAAGCCCATCGCGCGATAGATGATGCCCGAATAGAAATCGACGTTCGGGTAGAGCTTTCGCTCGATGAAGTAGCTGTCGGTGAGGGCGGCTTCTTCCAGGCCTTTGGCGATGTCGAGAAGCGGGTCTTGAACGCCCAGCTTCGAAAGGACTTTGTCGGCCGCCGCTTTGATGATTTTCGCGCGCGGGTCGAAGTTTTTGTAAACGCGATGGCCGAAGCCCATCAGGCGGAAATTCGAGTTCTTGTCTTTCGCCATCGCGACGTATTTTTTGACGTCGCCGCCGTTGTCGCGAATCTTCTCGAGCATCTCGAGCACTTCCTGGTTGGCGCCGCCGTGGAGCGGACCCCAAAGAGCGCAGATACCCGCGGAGATCGACGCGAACAAATTCGCGCGCGCACTCCCGACCAAGCGCACCGTCGACGTCGAGCAGTTTTGCTCGTGGTCCGCGTGCAAGATGAGCAGAAGGTTCATCGTGCGGACGAGCTCTTCGTCGACCTCGTACGGCTCGGCGGGAACCGCGAACATCATGTTGAGGAAGTTCGCGCAGTAAGGCAGCGAGTTCTTCGGGTAGACCATCGGCTGCCCGATCGACTTTTTGTACGCGAACGCCGCGATCGTGCGCACTTTGGCGAGCATGCGCGCGATCGTCATGTCGATTTGCTTGGTGTTGTTGACGTCGATCGACTGCGGATAAAACGTCGAGAGCGCGAGCACCATCGACGAGAGCACCGCCATCGGGTGAGCGGTCGTGGGGAAGCCTTCGAAGAAGCGCTTCATGTCCTCGTGAATGAGCGAGTGACGCGTGAGCAGCGTCGAGAAACGCACGAGCTCGTCTTTGTTCGGCAGGTGCCCGTTGATGAGGAGGTAGCTCGTCTCCACGAACGTCGAGTGCTCCGCGAGCTGCTCGATCGGAATGCCGCGGTATCGGAGAATTCCCTTGTCGCCGTCGATGAACGTGATGGCGCTCGTCGTCGACGCGGTGTTCATGAACGCCGGGTCGAGCGTGACGTAGCCTGTTTTGGCGCGGAGCTGCGCGATGTCGAGCGCGCGCTCGTTCTCGGTGCCGATGACGAGCGGCACTTCGAGCTTCACGCTGTCGCTGACTCTGATCTCGGCCTTCTCGTCGCTCATAGCGGCGATACTATGTCTTACGAAGGACGCTGCCAACGACGGCGCTCATCCGCCTGCAAGAACCCGATGCGGCGCTGCTCCTGAACGAGCGCGCCGTAGGGACGCGGAATGCGCGCGTCCTCGGCCAGAGCGTAGAGAACGCGCAATGCCGCTTCGGCGTCTTCGCTCGCGCGGTGCGCTTTCTCGAGCGCAATGCCGAGGCGTTGTGCCACTTCCGACAGCGCGCGCGACTTCTCGCCCGCCTGAATTTCGCGCGCCCACACGAGCGGGTCGACCCACGCGACCTCGCGGCGCAAGGCCGGCGGCGGTGCGTCGACTTTCATGCCGATGCGTGCGTATTCGGAGAGAAGAAACTGCTTGTCGAAATCGGCGTTGTACGCGGCGGGAATGCGCCCGCGGAGCGCGTCGGCGATTTCGTGCGCGACGGCGTCGAAGCTCGGTGCCGATGCGACTTGTTCGTCCGTGATGCCGTGGACGTCGCGCGCTTCTTGCGGGATCGACATGCCGGGGTTCAGCATCCAGTTGTATCTTGCAACGATTTCGCCGGCACGCCCGACGACGATCCCGACCTCGATGACGCGATCGTGCGCGGGGTCGCGGCCCGTCGTTTCGACGTCCAGCAGCGCGACTTCGAGATCGCGCCAAGTGGCGTCTTGCGCGAACTCCTCGGCGAGCCCGCGAATGATCGTGCGAAGGAGGTGCGCGATGCCCGGGTAGTGACGCCCGCTCGGAAAACATCCGCACCCTTCGAGCGCGATTCGCTGCGATGCCCGCCGCGACGAGGGTGCAATCGACGCCGGGCCGCGCGAATGAGGCTCCGCGATGAGCTCGCTCATTTCGGCTTCGAGCTGGCCGATGCAGATGGCGCGGCGGTTGCGCCAGCAGACGCGGATCCGGCGGCTTTCTGCCCCTTCAGCGTCAGCTCGAGATCGATCCAGTCTTCGAGGCCTTGGCTTTTGTCGTACTCGCGGCCGTTGATGTAGATCGTCGGCGTGCCGTGGATGTCGAGCGTCTCGCCGAGCTTGCGGTCCGCGCTGACCTTGTCCGTGGTCGCTTGCGATTGCATGTCCCCGCGGAACTTCGGTAGATCGAGGCCGAGCTCTTTCGCGAAGCCTTCGAAGTCACCTTGCTCGAGGTGCTCGGGGTTTTCGAAGAGCTTCTTGTGCATCTCCCAGAACTTCCCCTGAATCCCCGCGGCCCACGCCGCGCGCGCCGCGGGCTCGGCGCGCTCGTGCCCCGGACCGGAGAGCGGCATGAACTTGTAGGCGAAACGAATTTGCTCTTTTCGCTCGTCGACGAATTTATCGAGCGAAGGCGCGAGCGCCTGGCAGTGCGGGCACGTGAAGTCCGCGAACTCGATCATCAAAATCGGTGCGGCCGACGAGCCGCGCGTGGGCGAGTCGTCGATGGGGACGTTCTTGATTTTGTCGGCGTCGAACCGGTTGTGGAACGCGTGCTCGACTTGCTCTTTCGCGTAGCCGTCGCGCACGCCGCGCAGAATCATCTTCGCGGCGGGGATGCATTTGCCGCAGGTGCGTTTTTCTTGAACGCACTGCGCGATCGACACGGGCGTGTCCGAGCACGGCGCGAGGAGCTCGGTGACGTACGAGCTCCAGTCCCGCTTCTCGCGCGGCGTGAGCGTGCTCGTGTCGACTTCCTTCAGCGTCACGTCGACCACGGGCGCTTCCGGGTCTTTCGTGGGCTCGCCACCAGACGGTTTGTTGCACATCGACCCGTTGGCCAGGCCGAGTATCAGCAGCAAGCTCGCAGCCTTCGCCGACATCTTCCCGGCGCACACTAGAGCGCGCTCGACGGTGCCGCAAGCCCTGCGGTACATACCCCACAACGTGAGAAGCATCGTTTGTCGCTACGAGACGGCGAGCGCCCTCGGGGAGGCGCTTGCGTCGGCCGACCGTGAGCTCCCGGTCGTGCGCCGGGCGCGGACAAGTGACGCACCCGAGTCGAGCCGGGATCCGGGTGACAACGAATGGGTCCTCGCTATTGTCGAGCTCGGATCACGCGGTCGCGCCGCCTCGGCCGCTGCCCGCGTGCGCCGGCATGGCGATCAGGTCGCCGTCGTTTTCGAGCCGCGTGACTGGACGCGCATCCGCACACTCCTCGACGTCGTCCCCGCCACCGATCGCTCGCCCGAAAATCGGCGAACCCCGTCGAACCCGCCGGTGTCGAGCTTCATCCGCAAGATGAGCGATGGCGGTGGCGCGCGCATTTTGCTCGTCGACGACGACGTCGAGGTGCAAAGCGTCGTCAGCGCGATGCTCGAAGCCGTCGGCTTCGTGATCACCCCGGCGCACACCGCCGAAGACGGTTTGCGATTGCTCGAGCGCGAGACGTTCGACCTCGTCATCCTCGACTGGACGCTCCCAGGTATGAGCGGCCTCGACCTCTGCCGTGCAGTCCGCCTCAAATGGCAGAAGCTCCCGATTCTTTTTCTCACGGCGAATGCAGCAACGCGCGATGTGGTCGAAGCGTTTGCGGGCGGGGCCGATGACTACGTAGTCAAACCGTTTCGTGCGCCCGAGCTCGGCGCGCGCATCTTCGGCCTTTTGCGGCGCGCGAACGGAGGTGCGTCGTGACGGAAGAAGACGTCCCGATTTCGCTGGAGGACCCAGCGGAAGACGAAGGGCCCGTGCGCGCGCGCAAGATCGTTGCGATTGGTGCGGGTCGCGGTGGTGTCGGCAAAGGGCTCGTCGCTGCGAACCTCGCCATCTATTTCGCGCAGCTCGGCAAAACGGTGGTCCTCGTCGACGCCGACACGAGCGGCTCGAACCTCCACGCGCAATTCGATCTGCCTGCTGCGCGCCGCGAGCCTTCGCTCGACGATTTCGAAGCCGCCCTCGTCCCGACGAGCGTGCCCGGTTTGTCGATTCTTCCTGCGGCGCACGACGCCGCGTATGGGCCGTCGCTCCTTCGCGCGGGGCGCAAAGCTCAGTGGCTCTCGCGTCTTCGCGCGATCCCCGCCGATTATCTCGTGATCGACGCGGGCCCCGGCGCAGGAAACTTTTCCGTCGACCTCGTCCTCGCAGCTGACGTTCCGATTGCGGTGACCGCGCCCGATCCCGCAGCGGTCGAGACGACGTATCGATTCGTGCGTGCGGCGTATCGCCGGCGACTTCGCCGCGCGCTTCTTCGTGATCGATTTCGCATGCACCTCTTCGAGCGCGCGCTCTCCGAGCTCGATGCGCTTCCGTCGCCGCTCGATCTCGTGCGCGCTCTCGCGAAAACGGATCGCACGCTCGCCGAGCTTGCGTGGGCTGAAGCGAAGAAGATGCGGTTTTATCTCGTCGTGAACCAAACGCGTTTGCGCGGCGATCTCGAGCTCGGGAGCTGGATGAGCATGCTCGCCGCGCGCCACTACGGCATCGAGCTCGACGAGCTCGGTCACATCGAGCACGACGACACCGTGTGGCTCAGCATGCGTCGAAGGCGTCCGCTCCTCGTCGATAGCCCCACCTGCAAAGCCGCGCGCAACCTCGAGCGCATCGGTCGCCGCGTTGTCGCGCTCGTCACCACACCAACACCGCCGGCATCGCACGCCGTCGAGTCGCCGCCCACGGGCGCGCCCACGCTCTATGAAGTGCTCGGTGTGTCGCGCACCGCGAGTGACGAAGAAGTTCGCCGCGCGTACAAAAACCAACGCGAAGTCTATGCGACGGAGAGCATCGCCGTCAGCTCGCTCCTCGAGCCCGACCAACTGCGAGCGGAGCAAGCGCGTCTCGAAGAGGCTTACGACACGCTCCTCGATTCCGTGCGTCGTCGCGCGTACGATCTCTCGACGTTCCCCGAACGCCCCGATGCGCCCGCGGTGCCGCGCGCCGTGCCAACGACCGCCGCCGATGTCGAGCAACGCATGCTGCGCGCCGAGCTCGTGCGCGAGATCGGGCCGGACACGGAATTCTCCGGCGCAACGCTTCGAAAAATCCGCGAAGCCCAAGGCGTCGACCTCGGCGAAATCAGCGCGCGCACGAAAATCGGACGTCTTCACCTCGCCGCGATCGAAGAAGAATCGTGGGACGCGCTCCCCGCCGAAGTGTACGTGCGCGGGTTCGTGGTCGAGCTCGCGAAGTTTCTCCGCCTCGACCCCGCGCAGGTCCAGCGGACGTACCTGCGACGGATGCGAGAGCTCGCTGGCGAACGAGTGAAATGAGGCGTACGTCCGACGAACGGGCGGAGCTACGCGCGGCGCTCGCGTTTGGGCTCGCGCTTTTTTTCGTCGCGCTCGTTCCGCGTTTGTTCGTGGCGCTTCATTGGGCGGGCGAGCCCGTGTGGGATGGGCACTATTACGATTTCGGCGCGCGTCGCATCGCCGCAGGTTTTGGCTACTCGGATGATCGCTGGGAAGACGGCATCGTCGCTTGGCATCCGTGGTGTCACTACCCGGTCGGTTACAGCGCGGTGCTTGGCGCCGTGTATCGCGTGCTCGGAACCGACTTGCGCGTTGCAGCCGTCTTCGACGCGAGCATCGGTGCCGCGCTTTGCGTGATGACGTGGCTCCTCGCGCGCAACGCTCTCAGCCCGGCGCGCGCGCGCATTGCTGGCATCATCACCGCCGCGCATCCCGGGCTGATTTTGTATTCGGCGCTCGTGATGACCGAGCCACTCTCCGCGCTTCTCACGCTCACTGCGTTTTGGATCGCGACGCGCAAACCATCGACGCGCTCGTTCGTGATGGGCGCCATCGTTCTCGGTGCGGGCGCGCTCGTGCGACCCCAAGCGCTCTTGTGTGCGCCATTTTTCGCGCTCCTCGTGCCGCCTCCACCGCTCGAGCGATTCGGAAGATTCGCGCGACCTGCTGCAGGCGCGCTTGCATGCGTGCTTGCGCTTGCGCCGGTCCTTCCGTGGACTGCGCGAAACTGCGCGCGCATGGATGGCTGCGCTCTCGTGAGCACGAACGCCGGCTGGAACCTCGCGATCGGATCATTTTCGCGCGCAACAGGTCGCTTCGAAACGCTCCACGCATCCGATGGGTGCCGCGAGGTGACGGGCCAAGTCCAACAAGACCGATGCTGGTTCGCGTACGGCATCGATCAAATCAAAGCGCACCCCGCGCATTATCTCGCGCTCGTTCCGGCGAAGCTTTCCTTCACGTTCGATCACGAGTCGTTCGCCGTCGAATATCTGCGCGAAGCCCGCCCGAGCGCGTGGCCCGAAGCGCGGCGTGTTGCGTGGCGCGCGGCCACGAGCGCAACGCATCGCTTGCTCGTGCTCGCAGCAGCGCTTGCAGGTGTCGCGCTCGTGTTTCGGCAGCGAGGTCGATCGCGCAACGCAGCCATCGCTCAAGGCGCCGCGTTGAGTCTCGTGCTGCTTCTTGCGTTCATCGGCATCGCTGGAGACACGCCGCGTTTTTACCCGCTCGTGCTCGTCGGAACGATTCTGCCGTTCTTGCCGCTGCCCGGGCGACCCTCACTGCCGAGCGCTCTCGGTCTACTTCTCGTGCTCATCGCAACGACGGCGCTCACGCACGCGATCTTTTTCGGCGAAGACCGCTATCATGTCGTCGTTACCCCAGCGTTCGCCATCCTCGCCGCGGCCGCTCTACGCAAGCCTTCATGCTCTGCGAAGCCGGCGGCGATCACGTGATCACTTCCCTTTGGGCTTGCCCGCATCGGCGGCGGGTTTGCCGGCATCGGCTACCGGCGTCGCGCTCGGCATCGCGGAAGCAGATGCGGTCGCAGTCGCAGTTGCGGTCGCCGTGGCGGTCGCCGTTGCAGTGGCCGTTGGCATCGTCGTCGTTGCCGTGTTCGTTTCCGGCGGCATCGGCGGCGCAGGCGGGGGAGTGTTGTCTGCACCGCCGCACGCGACGACCAAGGGAAGGGCCCACAGAGCTCGAACCATGCGCATGGCGTGGATGTAGCCGCGGAATGCGGTAGAAAGCAACGGGCGATGATCGGCAGGCTGACGGGACGCGTCGTGCACGAGGAACCGGACACGGTCGTCCTCGACGTGCAAGGCGTTGGCTACGAAATCACCGTGCCGCTCGGCACGCTCGGGCGCGCGCACAAAGCCGGCGAAGGCATCATCACGCTCGTCGTTCACACACACGTTCGCGAAGACGCACTCTCGCTCTTCGGTTTCGCGAGCGACGCGGATCGCATCGCGTTTCGCACGCTCATTGGCATCTCGAACGTCGGCCCCAAAACCGCCATCACGGTGCTCAGTGTTTTTCCTGGCGAGGAGCTCGCACAAGTGATCGGTCGCGGCGACACCGCACGCCTCACGGCAATTCCCGGTGTCGGGAAAAAGACAGCCGAGCGACTCGTGCTCGAGCTCAAAGACAAGCTCGCGAGCAAAGTGAAGCCCGCGGGCGGCGCTACCATCGCGCAACCGTCGGCGCCGGTCGGCCAAAGCGAGGTCCTCCACGACGCGCTCGTGCGCATGGGTTACCGCCCGAGCGAAGCCGAACGCGCCGTCGCGGCTCTCGCCGATCGCGTCGACGGGCAGCCGATCGGCCAATCGGTACGCGAAGCCCTCGCCCTCCTCGCGAAGTAACACGATGCATCGTTCTTGTAGGCGACGCAGTGTTGTCGCTTCGTAGTGCAGAGCATGCGGTAGCGTGACAAGCGCGGCCGGGCCGCGAGATGTTGCTACGAGAGTGCGCTGGCGGCAATGACGTAGCGGCATGCTCGATTTGTGAGCATCCACGCGCCGGCCTCGCCGGTTCGTCACGCTGCCGCGTGTCGATCGCCACGTTGACGCAAGACGTTGAAGTCAACTTTGAAGTATCGTCCTCGCAATGTCCGACATGGACCGCGTTCTCGCGTACATCGATGCTGGTCGCACTCGCTTCGTCGACGAGCTCGTCGAGTGGGTGCGCATTCCCTCGATCTCCAGCGACGCTCGCCATAAGGCCGATCTCGAGCGCAACGCCGACTGGCTCATGGAAAAGCTCCGCTCGCTCGGGGCCGATCGCTGCGAAAAATGGCCGACGGCAGGGCACCCCGCGGTGTTTGCATCTTACATGCAATCGCCCGGCAAGCCGACGCTCCTCATCTACGGCCACCACGACGTGCAACCCATCGAGCCGCTCAGTGAGTGGAAGTCGCCGCCGTTCGAGCCGGCGATTCGCGAGGGTCGCATGTGGGGCCGCGGCGTCGTCGACGACAAAGGCCAGGTCCACATCCACGTGAAGGCGCTCGAGTCATTCATTCGCACCGTCGGCAAGCTCCCGATCAACATCAAGATCGTCGTCGAGGGCGAAGAAGAAATCGGCAGCGTCAACCTCGACGCGCTCCTTCGCGATCACGCGAAAGATCTCGAGGCCGATTACGTCTGCGTGAGCGACACAGCGATGTTCGGTCGCGGCATCCCGAGCTTGTGCGTTGGTTTGCGTGGGCTCGTTTATCTCGAAGTCCACGTCGATGGGCCCAAGCAAGATCTCCACTCGGGCTCGTACGGCGGCGGCGTTCTCAATCCGGTCAACGCGCTCGCGCGCATGATCGCGAAGCTCCACGACGACGACGGGCGCGTCACCATTCCCGGCTTCTACGACGAAGTGTTGCCGCTCACGTCGACCGAGCGCAAAGAAATGGCCGAGCTTCCGTTCGACGAAAAACACTGGCTCGAGCAAACGGGCGCGCCCGTGCTCCACGGCGAGAAGGGTTTTTCGACGCTCGAGCGAATCTGGGCGCGGCCCACGCTCGATTGCAACGGCATCGGCGGTGGCCATCAAGGCGAAGGGTCGAAGACGATCATTCCGGCACGTGCGATGGCGAAGATTTCGTGTCGACTCGTTCCGAATCAATCACCGGACGACATCCAGAAAAAACTCGAAGCTTACCTACGCGCGATCGCGCAGCCCGGCGTGCGTGTGCGCGTGGTTCCGCTTCACGGCGGCATGCCGTATCTCGCGCCCACGGATCATCCCGTGTTCGAAGTGGCGAAGCGCGCGTTCAGCAAAGCGTTCGGCAAGCCCACAGTGTTCATGCGTGAAGGGGGGTCGATTCCGTTCGTGCGCACCATCGCCGACGCCACGGGCAAACCGTGTTTGCTCATGGGCTTCGGCCAGCCCGACGAAAACGCGCACGCGCCGAACGAGTGGCTCGACCTCGAAAATTATCACCTCGGCATCAAGAGCGCTGCGTACCTCTACGACGAGCTCGCGTCCCTCGCTACATGAACTCCTCGTCGCGGCTTTGCCGCTCCGGGACCCTGTACTTCACGTAGCTGCTGTTCGCAGCTACATGAACTCCTCGTCGCGGCTTTGCCGCTCCGGGACCCTGTACTTCACGTAGCTGCTG
>JBBSFE010000003.1:0-136082 GCA_038239005.1 Polyangiales bacterium | reverse complement strand
TCACGCGCTCATCCATCACGCCGCGCAGCTTGCGATACTTCGCACGAACGGAATCCACGTTGCCCATGCTGCACCAACAGCCCGCGCGCGTCGGCTATTTCCATGAGCGGATCGATAAATTCGACCAGGCTCCTTAGGTCACGTAACTTGCGGTGGAGTGGGAGATGCGATGGTGGGAACAGGCGTGACGAGGACGTCTTCGGCTGCGGGAAGGACGATCGTGAAGGTGGTGCCGGCGCCGGGTTGTGTGTGGACTTGGATCGAGCCGCCCGCGTTTTGCACGATGCTTTGGCTGATGGCGAGGCCGAGGCCCGTGCCTTGATCTTTGGTCGTGAAGAACGGGACGAACAAGTTTTTCAGGACTTTTTGCGAGATGCCCGGGCCCGTGTCGCGCACCGAGATTTCGATGGTCTCGCCGTCGGGGCCGCTTCGATCGCTCGACGGGACGAGGTTCCAGCTCGACGATGACGCCGACCACGAGCGCGCGCGCTTCGCGACGGTGTTCAGCGTGACGCGGCCACGCGCGTTCATCGCTTGAATCGCGTTTTGAATGAGGTTGATGAGCACCTGCCGAAGTTGCTCGGGATCGATTTTCGCGCGGGGCAATTGCTCGCCGAGCTCGAGATGCAAATCGATGTCTCCACCGAGCTGGCTCGAAAGAATTTGCACCGTGCGGCGCACCGCAGCGTTCACGTCGAGCGGCACGGGGTTACCCGCGTGCGGCCGCGCGTATGCGAGAAAGCTCCCGACGACGCGATCGAGGCGATTCACTTCTTCGAGAATGATGCCGACCCACTCTTGTTGCCCGTCTGTGTCCGACTCTTCCAGAAGCTGCGCCGCACCCTTGATCGCACCTAGCGGATTTTTGACCTCGTGCGCCAGACCTGCGGCCATCGCGCCGAGCGCGGCGAGTCGATCGCGCTCTTTCATCTGCGAGTAGATGCGGCTGTTGGCGATGGCGACGCCGATTTGCGTCGCAACGGTTTCGAGAAGCGAGATTTCTTCGGGTGTGAACGCATCGCGCACGCGCGAGTCGGCGACGCACATGAAGCCGACGAGCTCGAGAGGCTCTTTCGAGTCTTTTGCGTCGTCCCCACGGAGCGCGAAAACGATCGCGCCTTTCAGCGGAGGACCCAGCGTTTCCGCTGCGGTCAGCACCGGTCCATCGCCTTCGCCCGTTTCACGCGAGAGCTCTTCGAGCGCAATCGCGGGCTGCTTTTGCAAACGATCGAGGAGCGGACGCGACGCCAAGTTCTCGACGCGCGTTGGCACGCGTGCGAGAAGTGGCGTGCCCTCAGCGCCGGTTGCGTCGCCGATGCTGCCGCACAAATCGTAGCCGTTGCCTTCTTGATCTCGGAGATAGATGGCGCACGTCGTCACGCGGCGCGACCGCTCGAGGCCGCTGAGCACGGTCTCGACCATCTCCTCGATTTCGAGCACGTGAGAAAGGCGCCGCCGAAGCTCGGTGATGCTCGTCTCGAGGTCATAGCGCTCACGGAAAAAGAATTGGTGAATGCGCCTGTCGACCTCGAGTTGGAGCGGCTCGAAGAGCACGAGAAAGACGATCGCCGCGAGAACCGCGTTCAAATACATCGTGCTGAACGGCCCGACGAGCGCGATGAAGACGTAAAAAATACCTGCGAGCGAAAACGAAAGCGCGGTGGACACCAGCAAACGGCCCGCGAGCTCGTAAACGTCGGCGAGGCGATGACGCGTCAGCGATTCCGCGAGGACGTAAATGAACACGATGGAAAGCACGGCGCCGATCGGCGGCACCACGACGCCCATGAACGAGAGAAAGTCAGCGAGCGTGAACGTGGTCGCGAGCGCGCCGACCCACACGAGGAATCGCACGCGCTCGCGCGCCGACCGCGATGACGACAATCGCGCCCGCTGCGCGAGCGACCACAGACCCGCGGCGAGCAAACCGAACACGTACGAATAGAGAAGCCCGAGCGAGAGCGAACGATTGCCGTACGGCGAGAGCTCGAGCGCGAGCATCGGCGCGCCGAGAAATGCAGCGATGCGCGGCAGGCGCGCGCGAAACACGGGCTGCCCTTCGATCGGAACGATCGCTTGAAAGAGGTGCACCGCAAACTGCGGCAAGAGCACCGTGAGAACGCCGGTCGCGCGCACCCAGATGGGCGCTTGAAACAATCCGTAGAGCGATTGCGTCAGGTACCAAAACGCAACGTCGGTTGCGAACGCTGCGAAGAGCCAATGCACCGCGCGGCGGCCGCGGAGCAAAACAGAGAGTGCAATGGCGAGCGCGAGGATCGCGCAGAAGAGTGTTGTGCGAGGCCGGAGGTCCTCCAAGCCTTACTGCTTGGTGGCCGCCGAGTGCGGCTGCCACGGATGCGGATCAGGCTCGGTGCCATCGCCGTCGCCGGAAACCGGATCGCCTGGGTCGGCACCGGGAGCGCCGATGAGCTGAACGTTGTGTCCGTCTTTCATGACGGGCATCGACGCCTTCACGGCGCCCTTCTCCGTGTTTTGGGGCTGACCGGGAGTGATCGTGTTCGGCCCTTCGGCCGTCAACCCTTCCGATGATGTCGCCGACGGATCGTCGCCGGTTCCGGACATCGCGATGCAACCTGATCCGAGCATCAGGGCCGCAAGGCCTACGAGGGTTACCAACACATTTCTATTCAGGGCACTCATGACTGGCTCCCATCCGTGGATACGGCGGTCAGACCATACTGTTTGACGAGCTGTGACAGGCGCGGACGCTTCATACCGAGAAGCGCCGCGGCCCGTGTGATGTTTCCGTGTGTTTCTGCGAGCGCGCGGGCAACACAATCGCGCTCGATTTGGCGTTTCAAGTCTGCGAGCGACAGGCTTCCCTGACGCACGCACGCGTAAGCAATGGCGGTCGCGCCGGCTTCGTCCTGCGGAAGCGGACCACTCGGGTCGAACTCGACGACGTCGCGCGGCTCGACGTCGTTGGCGAACGAAACGAGCGACACCGGCGACGGAGCCTCGCGGAGAGCGGGAGGCACGGATGACGTGCTCCGCGTGCCGAGGTTCTTGAGCTCCTCGACGTTGTCGGTGAAGTCGATCGCGTTGATGATGTTCGTCTCGGCGAAGAGCGCCGCAGCGCGAAGTGCGTTGTCGAGCTCGCGGATGTTGCCGGGCCACTTGTGGCGCATGAGAAGCTCGACCGCCTCGGTCGACAACGTTTTCGGCGATTCGCTGCGCTCGGCGGCGATGCGCGTGAGGAGGTGCTCGGCGACGCGCGGCAAGTCACCGATGCGCGAGCGGAGCGCGGGCACTTCGAGCGTGATGCCTTTCAAGCGGTAGTAGAGGTCTTCGCGGAACTCGCCGCGCTCGACCATCGCTTTGAGATCGCGGTGCGTCGCGCAGATGATTCGGCAGTTGGTGCGAATCGAAGTGGTGCCGCCGACGCGCTCGAACGTGCGCTCTTGGAGAACGCGAAGAAGAGCGACTTGCGTGCGCGGGGAAATGTCGCCGATTTCGTCGAGGAAGAGCGTGCCGCCTTCGGCGAGCTCGAAGCGACCGCGACGACGCGCAACGGCGCCGGTGAACGAGCCCTTCTCGTGACCAAAGAGCTCGGAGAGAAGAAGTGTCTCGACGAGCGCAGCGCAGTTGAGCGCGACGAACGGAGCGTGTGCGCGCTCGCTCGAGCGGTGAAGCGCTTCGGCGACGAGCTCTTTGCCGGTGCCGCTCTCGCCGTGGACGAGGACGGTGCCGTCGGTGCGGGCGACTTTGCGAATCGCTGCGGTGAGCGCGCGGATGGCGGGGTCGTCGCCGACGATGTGACGCGCGGGAGCTTGCGTCGGGCTGCGCTGGGTGCGCGGCCCTTCGGAGTCGTCTTCTTCTTGCGGAGCAATGAGCGCCGAGGAGTGCATGTGAGCCGCCTCGATCGCGAGCTGAGCGACGTCGGGGCGAGCGAGGAACGCGGGGCGGACGTCATCGCCGAGGGTGCGCGCGACGGAATCGCGAACGGCGATGGCTTGCTCGACGTGGGCGCGGGCGCGTTCTTGGTCGCCGTTGGCTGCGTAAATCTTCGAAGCGAGGAGGTGTGCTTCGCGGAGGAGCTCTTCTTCGCCGGTGACACGCGCAAGGCTCACCGCGCGATCGGCCAACGACGTGACGAGAGCGATGTCGAGGACGCCTTTGGCGCGCGCGAGCGAAACGTCGAGAAGCGCGACTTCGGCGGTAGCGAAATCGGTCGTGGCGAGCTCGCGAGCGCGGTCGGTTGCGGCGATGGCGCGTGCGATGTCACCGTCTTCGAGGGCGATGCGAGCGGCGACGCGTTGGGCGCGACCGGCGAACTCACCCGTGTCGACGTTGGATTGCTCGGCGAGCGCGTTGCTGACTTCGCGTTGTGCGTCGACGGTGCGACCACGAAGAAGCGCGAGGCGCGCAGCGTGAACACTGAAACGAATCGAGAGCGTTGGCGGCATGCCGGGGCCGAGGAGACGGCGACCGAACGACACGGCGTGGTCGGCGTAATCGAGGAGGCCGACTTTGCCGCGGAGGTCTGCAAGGTTCGAGAGGATGAACGCAGTCGATAGGCGATCGCCGATGCGAATGCGCTTCTGGAGCGTGCGCTCGGATAGCGCGAGGGCTTCACCGTATTGGTGGCGCCACGTTGCGACGACCGCGAGGTTGTCGAGTGCGAATGCGCAAGCGCGATCGTCTCCGATGCGCTCGCCTTCTTCGAGGACGGCGGCGAAGATGCACTCGGCTTCTTCGAGGTGGCCGCGGCTCACGAGCGCGACGGCGCGGTTGACGCGTGCGCGGAGCTCGCTCGTGCGATCGCTCGCGGCGGCCGCGACGTGTGCATCTTCTGCGAAGTGACGCTCGGCCTCTTCCCACTTTGCGTCGGCGAGGAGGAGTTTGCCGAGCGTGTTGCGCGCGCGGAGCTTCGTGGCGATGTCGCCGGCTTCGAGAGCGCGATTCGCTTCGGTTGCGGCCATTGCGGCGTCGCCTTTGGCGTATGCAACTTCGGCGAGCTCGGCGGCGATGCGGCCTTGTGTTTCGCTGTCACTCGCGCAAGCGCGCCCGCGCTCGAGCGCGACACGTGCGGTGACGAGATCGCCCATCGCGACGGCGGCGCGGCCGAGGATGAGCGTGACCTTGGCGTCGTCTGCCGTAGATGAGAGCCTCGCAGAGAGTGAGAGGCTGGCAGAGAGCGAAAGGCTCGCACCTTTGGCCCAGCGATAGGCTTCGTCGGCTTCGCCAGCGTCGAGAGCGCGTTCGGCGGCGCGCATGCGGAGAGTGAGCTGTGCTTCGGACGACTCGGCGTCGACGGCGCGCATCCAGGTCGACACGACCTCGCGACGAACGAGCGAATCATCGGCTGCGTCGAGCGCGCGACCGTACGCGTCGTCAGCGACGGCGAAATGGGCTGCGCTCAAGAAGAGCGACGCGGCGCGCGCGTGCGCCCACGGATCTTGCGGGAAGCGATGCTCGAGCGCGCGAGCGATGCGAGCGTTCGTCTCTTTCGAGCTTTGTTCCGACGCGGCGGACTCGAGCTCGTCAGCGTCGGGCGAGAGCGTGAAGAAACCGCGATCGACCCAAACGAGGCCGGCGACTTCGAGCGCGCGAAGCGCACCCGCGGAACCGCCGAGCAGCGGGAGATCGTGCTCGTGCCAGCCACGGCCGCTGAGCGCGAGCGCGAGAAAGAGCGAACGCCCTTCGGGCGGTACTTCGCTGACGCGATCACGCGGAGCCACTTGCTTCGCCGCTGACCACCACGATTCGAGGCCGACGAGATCGTCGTGCTTGAGCGAGGGAAGTGCGTCGCCTGCGAGCGTTGCGATCCAGCGGCGCTTGTCTGCGTCGTCGAGTGAGGGGCTGATTTCGTAGACCTCGCCGCGGATGTCGCGGACGGGATCGATGGTCGGAACGAGGAGCACGACGAGCGGAACGCGGCCATCGTGTGCTGCTTGCGAAAGCTCGACGGCGACGGCGCGATCCCACGAGCCCGCGTGTGGAAGCGTCATCAAAATCGCTGCGCGGCGGCCGCTTGCTGCGCTTGCAAGCTGAGCTGCGCATTGCGCGGGCGAGCACTCGACTTGGCTCACACCGAGTCGTTCACCGACTTCGCGCCATGCTGCATCCGAGCGCGTGGTGCGGGTCGATACGACGAGCGAGCACGATGAACGTGCACGCCTCGCGAGGTGCGCACGAAGAGCTTCGATCGTTCGGTCGTCGACGACGTGAACGAGAAGAACGCCGCCATGACCACTCGCAACGCGCTCATCGAGCGCGGCAAAATCGAGGAGAGTAGGCGCTGATGCGTCGACTCCTCTCGCGTCCAAAAACGGCGCTTCCAACGGCAAGCTCAAGTTAAGAAAAACGTAACCCCGAGCGGCCTGCCCCGCAACCGATTTTGTACGGAAAATCGTGCAGATACCGCACACATGGAGGGTTCTACACCCGCCGGAACTCGGCCCAAGTCAGTCGATCGCAAGGATCCTTGCGATCTCGTCCAGCGACTCGGCTGAAACCTCCTTGAGGGCACGCGCCAGCGGGAGTTGGGCGGCGATCGCGGCCCGGTAGAGTGGAAGGGCATCAGGTGCAAATTTTGCGAGTGTTGTGCCACCACGTTCGACGGCAGCGGCATCGCCTCGGCGAACGGGACCGGTCAAAGACTGCGGAAATCCTAGCTTGTCTATGTTGTCAGCCACACTGCGCAAGAGTGGGCCAAGGAGCTTGGTCGCGTCTTTTCGCGGGACGCTCGAGGCGACCAAAATCTCGGCAGCCTGTCCGGCGAGGGCGGCAGCGCCATTGGCCAGGAGCGCTGCGGCTGCGTGATACCCGACGGTGTCGAGCTTCGCGAACGTTCGAGGTGTCATTCCGATCGCCCGAGCGAGCTTCGTCGCGCGGCGCAACGCCACAGGATCGCCTTGGATGTGGACATTGCCGCGGTCGAGGCTCGGAAAAAACGTGAGCGACGCGAACGAGATCATCGGGTGCATTTGCGCGACGCCGGCACAGACGGCGCGAAGCGGCGCGAGCACTTCCGCACCGAGCGCGCCCGCCACGTGGACGACCACGGCGTTCTCGTCGATGCCGCGGCTTGCCGCGAGGCGCTCGACCGTCGTGGCGAGCTCTCGATCACGAAGCGCGAGCACGACGACATCGGCCGCAATCCGCTTCGGCAAACCCTTGCGCGCCGCACGCAACGTCACGGGCCACTTCGCGCGACGCAGCGCGTGAGCGAGCGCGCGCCCGACTTTTCCGGCGCCGAACACGAACACGCGAAGGCGCTCAGCCATACAAATCCCTTTCGCGCATGAACGCGATCACGCTGCGTGGAACGAGCAACGCGAGCTCGGACCACGCACCTTCGGATGCGAGCTCCCGCACGCGCGTGCTCGATGCTTCGGGCAGCACCGCGGCTGGCGCCTCGGGATGCGCAACGCCCACACGACCGAGCACGATGAGCGGCGCGAGCGCGCGCACTTCGTCGAAGCGAAACCATTTCCCCGCTTCGTGCAAAATGTCGGCGCCGATCACGAGCCGCAAATTCCAATCGGGGTGCGCCGCGTGAATGGCTTCGAGCGTGTGCAGCGTGAGCCCGTCGAGCCCGGCTTCGATGCGCGAGACTTCGACGTTTGGAACGGGCGCCATCGCGAGCTCGCACATGCGCATGCGGTCGTCGAAAGGCGCGAGCGGTTTGCCGAATGGATGTTTGTGCGCCGGAACGACGAGCACGCGATCGATCTCTTGCGTCGACAATACGTAGAGCGCGGCGAGCACGTGACTCACGTGCGGCGGATTGAAGCTGCCTCCAAAAACAGCGACTTTCATGGGAATCCGCGCAGGATTTCGAGCTTGGCGGTGCGCGGCTCGGTGAGCTCGACGTGGAGAATGTCGCGCTCGCTCGAGTCGTAAACCGTGACGACGTTGCTCGTGGAGCTTTGCGCGTCGAGCACCGCGACGCCGCCGCGCGGACCAATCGTGCCGACTTCGAGCACCCATCGCGTGCCGTGCTCGACGAGCGTTGGCGCGTCCGCGAGACCAATCACGACGAGGTGCGCGAGCGCGAGATCTTCTTGCGTGACCTTCGTTACGTCGTACGTCATGAGCGTTGGAACTTCGCCGAGTGTCTCGAGCGCGTACGGTGCACCCTCTGGCAACGTGGCGAGCGCGCGAAGGCGAAGACGCTGGCGTTCGCCCTCGACGAAGCGATCGATCACGTCTGGTGTTCCCGAAGCCGCGACTTCCGCTGCGCGTTTCCACGTTCCCTCGTCGGTGGGGTCGTCGCCGACGAGTCGCTTCGACCACGCGATGACGCAGCGATCGAGTGCGCCATCGTTCCCGAGGTAAACGGCGCGCGCGACGTTCTCGCGTTGCAAGAGGAACGTCGCCGCGCGTTCGAGCGCGTCGAGGTCGCCGCCGGAAGGCCCGAGGAAACCGATGCGCATCCCTCGAGAACGTAGCAGAACGAGGCGGTGGTAGGCTGGCCGCCGTGACTCGCCCGCTGCGCGACCCTGTGACGATCCGCTTCGACGGGACCGCCATCCAGGCCGAACGCGGGGAGCCCGTCGCCGCGGCGCTCGTTGCGAGTGGGCACATCGCAGTGGCGCGGAGCCCGAAGTTCCACCGTCCGCGCGGACCGTCGTGCTTCCGCGCCGCGTGTGATGGGTGCCTCGCGCGCGTCGATGGCGCACCCAACATCATGACGTGCATGACGCCCGCGGCAGACGGCATGGTCGTCGAAGCGCAAAACACACTCGGCTCTGCCGAAACGGATTTGCTTCGCGTTACCGATTGGTTTTTTCCGGAAGGCATGAACCACCACGAGCTCTTCGCCGGCGTGCCCGGGGTGCAGCAAGTGATGCAAGTGTTCGCGCGCCGCGTCGCGGGGCTCGGGCGCATCCCGACGAAAGCGGGCGAGGCACGTCCCGCCACGCGTCGCGCGCTCGATGTGCTCGTCATCGGCGCTGGCCCATTCGGGATCCAAAAAGCGCTCGCACTCCGCGAAGCGGGTCGCGAGGTAGAGATGGTCGATGACGCCATCGAGGTCGGTGGAGGCGCACGTGCCGCCTTCCACCCCGGACTCGACGCGCTGGTCGATGAATGTGTAGAATGCACGAAAAAAAGCGCTAAAAACCCGCTAAAAATGCGTCTTCGGACGACCGCCGCGGGGATTTACGGAGACGAAGTTTTGGTCGTCGGTGAAGGCGGCGCCGAGGTCGTCACGGCGCGTACGCTCGTCCTCGCCACGGGCGCTCATGATGGCGTGCTCGCGTTCGAAGGCAACGACGTCCCCGGTGTGATGTCGGCGCGCGCGGGCGCGTGGCTCTTGCGACGCGGAGTCGATCTCGGTCGCGTCGTCGTTGCGCTCGCAGGTGGGGGTCCGTTCGGTGAAGCGTTCGCACGCGAAGCAAAGTCACGCGGGCAAGAGGTCACCGTCGTCGAAGGCGCCCCGACCATGGTCAAAGGAAGCACGCGTGTGAAGCGCGTCGTCTTCGACAAAAAAGAATTTCCCGCAACCACGCTCCTCGTCGATGCCCCACGCGCACCGGCCTACGAGCTCGCCGAACAAGCGGGCGCGAAGCTCACCCACGAGCCCCGCGGCTACGTCGTCCCGAAAGTGATCCGCGCGGGCATCGAGGCCGTCGGGGAAGTCACCGGCGAACAGCTGTCTAGTCTTCGATGAGCACGCCAAAGAGGCCGAGGCCTCCGGCGATCGAGATGACATCGAACAGGCCGAACAAGATGAAGTAGTCGCCGAGCTCCGAGAGCTGGGCGCCGACGAGGATTTCGCGCGTTGCGCTCACGCCGGCTAGCAGCGCGGGCGCGAGAAGGGGGAACAGCACGACGGCCAGCATCAGATCGCGCGCGCGGGTGCGGACCGTCATGGCGCCGAAGAGCGTTCCTGTTGCGGCGACGCCGATCGTGCCCGCGAGCAAAATCAGAACGAGCGGAAGCGCGACTTGCGGGAGATCGATGTGGAAGACGAGCGCCACGACCGGCACGACGACGATCTCGACGACCAGCAAGAACGCGAGCAGCGTGACCGCTTTGCCCGCGAAGATCGCCGCGCGTGAAATCGGCGCGGTGCGGAGCGCGAGGAACGCCCCATCTTCGCGTTCGCGCTGCCAGAAGCGCCCGATGGCGAGCACCGACGTGAACGCAATGGCGAGCCAAATCGTTCCGGGCGCGACGCGCTCGGTCGTGCGGGGACCTGCCGTGTAACTGAGCGACGAAAGCACGGCGACGAGCACCGCGAAAAATCCCGTGGTCGTCGTGATCTCGCGCGTCCGCATTTCGATGCGGAGATCTTTGCCGGCAACGGCGAGCGACGCAGAGACGAACGAGAGCAAGCTCGGCTATCGTAGAATTTCCGATGGCCGTCGTCGCGGTTCTCTACAACGTCGACTTCGAAGAGCGCTCTCCTGGCGCGGATGCAGGCTTTTCGGCTCGCGCCGACGTTGCCACCGTCGCGCACGCGGTCCAGACGAGCCTCGAAACGAAGAAGCACGAGGTCGTTCTCGTTCCCGTCGATGGCGATTTGCAGCGGCTGCGCGAGCGACTCGTCGAGCTCGATCCGGATTGTGCGTTCAACTTGTGCGAGTCGCTCGCGGGCGACGCTCGGCTCGAGAGTGCCGTTCCGATTTTGCTCGAGCTCATGGAGCTTCCATTCACGGGGTCGCCGCCCGAAGCGCTCTCTGCCGCACTCTACAAAGATCGCGTGAAGGAATGTCTCACGCGCGCGAACGTTCCGACGCCGGCCGCATGTGTGATGAGCAGCGCAGACGACGCGTTCGTGCTTCCGTTTCCCGTGATCGTCAAACCTTCGCGCGAGGACGGCTCGGCCGGCATCGACGCGCGCAGCGTCGTGCATCGCGAGCGTGACCTTCGTGATCGCGTCGCGGAATTGACCGCGCGTTTTGCGCAGCCGTGTCTCGTCGAGCGTTACATCGAAGGCCGTGAGGTGAACGTGGCACTCTTCGGTTTTCCGAACGCTCGGGTCCTCCCGCTCCAGGAGATCGATTTCAGCGCGCTCGCGAAAGGCGCGCCACGTATCGTCACGTACGACGCGAAATGGGCGATCGGATCGACGGACGATCTCGGCACGCGCCCCGTCCTCAGCCCTTCGCTTCCATCGTCCGTCGCGGCGCGCGTGCGTCGTGTCGCAGCCGCAGCGTTCGCGGCTGTCGGTGTTCGCGATTATGGCCGTGTCGATGTGCGCATCGATGCGTCGTTTGCGCCGTTCGTCGTCGACGTGAATCCGAACTGCGATTTGTCGCCGTCCGCGGGGCTCGCTCGCGCAGCGAAAGCGGTCGGTCTCGATCACGCCGCGCTGACGTCGCTGCTCGTGCGATACGCAATGAAAAGGCGCCGCGATCCGAAGACCACGGCGCCTCGTCGCGCGTCGCGCTGAGCTTTGGAAGCTACGGAGCGTTCGTGTTCGTCGTCGTGGTCGTCGCGGCCGGCGACTCGTCTTCTTCGAGATTTGCGGCGCGTGCGCGCAGCTTGTTTGCGGCCGTCGCGCGTTGCTCGGGCGTCAGCACCGGAAGCGCGGCTTCGACCATGCCGAGCATGTGTCCGGCGAATTCGTGCGCCATCGGTTTGCCATCCTGAACGGGCGCGACTGCGTCCATCGAGAACTTGTCGGTCTTGAAGGCTTCGAGCGTGTTCTTCCACTCTGCGTGCATCTTGTGGCCCTGCCACATCATGCGGCCGTCTTTGACGGCGTCGCCTTTTTGCTCGTCGGTGCCGACGACGGCAGTCGCGACGTGGCCTTGCCAGCGCGCCTGGAGCTTCTGTTTGATCTGGTCTTGCTGATCTTGCGATAGACCAATCTCGGCGGCCCACTTGTGCATGCGACCACCGCGACCTTCGGGCTGCGCATGACCTTCGTGAGGCTCGGCTTGCAGCGCGGTCACGAACGCGACGCGCTGCTCGGGCGTGAGAAGCTCGTGGAGCTTTTCGAATGCGGCGCGATCACCGGGGCGCGCGGTTTCGTGCGCGGCAGCGACGGCATCGATCTTCGGTTGGAGCGCCGTGTGATCGATCGTGCCCGCTTGAATCTGATCGGCGACGGCGAGCACGAGTTCTTCGCGCGCTTTGCGCGCGGGCTCGCTGCGCACTTCCGAATCTTTGGCCATCTGCTCGATGGTGGCGCGCTGATCGGCGCGGAGTGGAACTTGTCCGAGAGCGTCGACGACGAACTTGGTGCGTCCGTGAACGACGACGCCGATCGGCGCGACACTCGCACCGGTCGCGGCGGTGGCAGTGGGCTCGCCGACGCTTTGGGTGCCGCTGCAGGCTACGAGCGGTAGGGCGGAAGCGGCGAGGACGAAGGCGATGGCACTCGAACGGATGAAACGAAGCATGTGAGCGTGACCTCCACGAATCAACGTGGCACGCCTCGGTGCGTTTGGAAGCACCCATGGGGTAAAGAAAGGTAAAGGGGCGGAAAATCCCTAGAAAATGAATACGCCGCAGGCCACGACCGTCGACCAGAGGCCGGCCTTGTGGCCCTCGGCGCTCTGCACGACGTGACGTGTGCGCAGGATGAGCTTGTCGGCTTTGAAGACTTGCTCGCGCTCGCGCCATGCGGTGTCGGCGTTGAACTCGACGCCGAGCGTGGTGGCAAGCATCGTCGCGGCGAGGTCTTCGGCGTAGTCGCCGGCGATCTTCGCGTTCTCACCGTAGCTGTGATGCTCGGAGAGGTAGCCGTACATGCTCGAGTCTGCGGGGCGCGCGACGCCGATGGATGCAGCGATGAGACGGTTGGGCTCGTTGGTGTCTTGGCGAGCCATGACGCAGTGGACGATCTGACCTGGCTTGATCAGCTTCTCGCCCTCTTTGCGACTGAGCTCTTTGCATTGCGGCGGGAAGATGGAGCTCACCGTCACAAGGTTTGCTTTTTCGATTCCCGCGTCGCGAAGCGAGAGCTCGAACGACGAAAGCCTGTCCTTGTGGACGCCGACGCCATTGGTGAAGAAGATCGCCTTCGGCACGAGCATCTCGTGCATCTCGGGGTATCCCGTGGGGCCGACCGGAACCGGTGCTTTCTCCTTCACGTTTTTGGATTCTCCTACGCCGCATTCTTAACAGGCGCGCCCGCCAAACGTCACGAAGTTTTCTTTTTCGCGTCCTGTTTTGTTGCGGCTTTTTTCGGAGATTGCGCGGGAGCTTTCGTTTCGGTCTTGGACTTCGAAGGAGCTCTGACCTTCTTCACCGCGTGACGCTTCTCGAGCGAGCGGTACATGTCCCAGAGGCGCGGAACGGGGAATTTCCCGAGGCGGGACTTCTCGCCGTCGTCCTTGGTGCGTTTCTCGATGTCGAGGATGGCGGCGATTAGCTTGTCTCGCGAGCCGAACTTTTGTTTCACGGCGGTGAACGTTGCGTGAAGTCGAAGTAGCTTCGCGTTCGCGACGTGGCCGAGGCCCTTCTTCTTGTTGGTGCGATCGATCCACAGATCGTCACCGGCGAGCTTTTGGAGCGCAGCGACGAGCTTGGCCTTGTCACCGTGGGTTTCTTTGACTGACGCGAAGGGATTTTTCATGGCGATTTCCAGCTAAAAACGGGGCCGACGCATAGCAGTCCAGCGCGAAAGCCGCAACGATGTATTCTGCCGCCCGCCCATGAACCGCCTCGCGGTCCTGCTATTTGCCGTGCTGCTCGCATGCGGCGGCGCGCCAGAAACAGCGCGCACCGTGGTCGCTTCGCCGGTTGGCGCACCGGCCGCCGACGTCTCGAGCGGGGAGGACCAACGGTTCGCCAGCGACGTGCCTTCGCCGCCTCCGCCCAAGCCCATGCGACAGATCGACCGCGACGAGTCGAGCGGAGCCGGCAAGAAGCCCGAAGCGCGGCATGTCGACACCGCGATGGGCACCGGCGATGAGGAAGCGCCCCACGACGCAGCGATGATGATCTACTCGGCGCACGTCACGATGGCCGTCTACCAAGTCGCGCCGGCGCTCGACGCCATCGAAGCCGTCGCGCGGAACGTCGGCGGATATTTGTCGTCGCGCAACGACACGCAAATCGAGATCCGCGTGCCACGCGCGCGCTTCGATGAAGCCCTCAAGAAAGTGGAAGCGAACGGGGACGTGCTTCACCACGACGTCAGCGCAACGGACGTCACGGACGTGTACGTGGACCTCGATGCGCGTCTCAAGAACGCGCGCGCGGTTCGCGATCGGCTCGAAGCGCTTCTCCAAAAAGCAGCTGTCAAAGAGGCGATCGAGATTCAGCGCGAGCTCGAGCGCGTCACGGGCGAGATCGAATCGATGGAGGGCAAGCTCAAGGTGCTGCGCTCGCGCGTGGCGTACTCCACGATCGACGTCGTGTTCCAACCGCGGGGGCAAGCAGCGCTGCACGACACGCCCGGCTTGCCGTTTCCGTGGCTCGCGGAGCTCGGGCTTCCGCACTTGATGGATCTCCATTGAAGAAGCTTGCGCTCCTTTTTCTGGTCGCCGTCTCCTGCAAGACGTTCGACATCCACACCGCGCCTGGGTTCATCGAGCTCAAAGACTCGGGCTCGTACGACTACCGCGCGACCACGCCCGAGCGCGCCGTCGTCTCCGTGCGCGTCGTTCCGCTCCAAGGCGAGGGAAGCGGCGATCTCGCATTCTGGACGCGCGCGATCACGCTGCAGCTCCGGGACGTGAGCGGCTACGCGCTCGTTGAAACGCGCGACGTGAAATCGCTCGATGGCGCACCCGGCAAGCAGCTCCGATTCGGGCACGACGACAGCGGCAAGCCGTACGTCTACTGGACGACCTTCTTCGTATCGGGCGACAAACTCGTCATCGTCGAAGCGGGTGGCGTCAAAGAGACGTTCGACAAATACGCGCCGAGCATCGAGTGGATGATCGCAAGCCTCCGAGTGCGCTAAAAGTAGATGTCACTGGAGTTAATGCGCTGGCTCTATCATTTGCAAGGCGGGCCGAAGAACGATGCGTTCGTTCACTGCTCGTTTCAGCCGGACCTCGCCGAAACGATCAAGTTGCACTTTGCACATATTCCGTCGCGGGATTTGCGCGTGATCCGCGTCGATCCGCGCCGGCTCGACGCCGAGGTGCGCATCGAGGGGCCGCGGAACATGCCGCACGTCTACGGAGAGATTCCGTCGGACGCGATCACCGAAGGCTCGCTCGATGGGCCCGATGTGATCACGGACGTGAAGATTGCGGTCGTCGGGTTCGCGCGCATGACGTTGCTCGATCTCGTGGGCACGCTCGACCCGCTCATGCGAAGTGGCGCAACGATCGAAGTCGTCAGCGCGACGGGCGAGCCGTGGAGCGCCGCGGGGGCGCGCTTCGAAATGGCGCGTGTGCGTCCGCCGCTCGATGAGTTCGACGTCGTCTTCGTCGCGGGCGGCCCCGAGACACGCAAGCTCGAGCGCGATCCGGCGATCGCCGCGTGGCTCGGTGCGTTCCCACGCAATCGATTGATGGCTTCCGTGTGCACGGGCGCGCTCCTTCTCGGTGCTGCGGGCCGGCTGCGCGGAAAGCGCGCAACGAGCCACCACGCATCGATGGATCGTCTCGCGGATTACGGCGCCACGGCCGTTCGAGAACGCGTCGTTCGCGATGGGCAGGTGATGACCGCCGGCGGCGTGACCTCCGGAATCGATCTCGGCCTCGCGCTCGTCGATTGGCTTTATGGGCGCGAGACGCGCGAGCGCATTGCGGCCCGCATGGAGTATCCTCGCGCACCATGACTCGCGTGCGCTTTGCGCCGTCGCCTACCGGCTACCTGCACATCGGCGGCGTCCGGACGGCGCTCTTCAATTGGCTCTGGGCACGAAAGACCAAGGGCGTCTTCGTGCTCCGCATCGAGGACACCGATCAAGAGCGCAGCACCGAAGCGAGCAAGAAAGCCATCCTCGATTCGCTCGAGTGGCTCGGCCTCGATTGGGACGAAGGCCCGTTCGTGCAAACCGGGCGGCTCGCCATCTACAAAGAATACGCCGAGCGCCTCGTTCGCGAGAAGAAAGCCTTTCGCTGCTACTGCACGAAAGAAGAGCTCGAAGCACAACGCGAGGAGCTGAAGAAAAAAGATCCGAAGGCGCAATTTCGGTATCCCGGAACGTGCCGCGATCGAGCCGACGAGCCCAACAAACCGTTCGTCGTGCGATTTCGAACGCCCTCCGAAGGCGCGGTCACGTACGTCGACAAGGTCTTCGGCGAGATCACGACGCCCAACGCCGCGCAGCAAGATTTCGTGCTCCTCCGCAGTGACGGGATGCCGCTCTACAATTTCGGCGCCGTCGTCGATGACGTGTCGATGGAGATCACGCTCGTCGCGCGCGGCCGCGATCACATGGTCAACACGCCGCCGCAAATCATGATTTACGAAGCGCTCGGCGCGCGCGTGCCCGAGTTCGCGCACCTCCCGATGATGCTCGCGCAAAGCGGCGAAAAGCTCAGCAAGCGCCACGGCGCCGTCAGCGCGCTCGAATATCGCGATCAGGGTTACACGCCTAATGCCGTGCTCAATTACCTCGTACGATTCGGCTGGTCGCATGGCGATCAGGAAATTTTCTCGAAGGACGAGCTCATCGCGGCCTTCGGTTGGGAAGCCTGCGGTCGCGGTGACGGAAAGTTCGACGCAAAGAAATTCTTGGCCGTGAACCACGCGCACTTGAAAGAGCAACGACTCGTTCCGGACGACGACTACGCGAAACGGTTGCTCCCGTTCGTCGAGCAACGCGGTCTCACGCCAACGCTCGCCGCCACGAAAGAAGCCGTGCCGCTCGTACGCGAGCGCGCGACGACGTTCATCGACGCAGCCGATCGACTCGACTTCGTTTTCCGCTCGGACCCCGTGATGGATGAAGCGGCAACGGCGAAATTCCTCGTCGCCGATGCGGCACCCCATCTTCGCGGGCTTGCAGCGCAGCTCGAAGGGATGACGAGCTGGAACGCACAAGCCATCGACACGCGCATGCACGATTGGCTCGCCGAGCTAGGCCTCGAGATCAAACATGTCGCGCAGCCCGCACGCGTGGCGCTCACGGGGCGCACGGCGAGCCCCGGACTCTTCGAAGTGATTGCGGCGCTCGGAAAATCGGAGACACTGCGACGCTTGTCGCGCGGCGCCACCCTCGCGGACGCGCGTGATCCCGGACGGGGGGAGAAACCCAAGGCGTGATTTCGCTGATGCCGGCCCTCATGGGGCAGCCCATCGCTCCCGAGCCGACAGGCCTCGAAGCATTCATGACGGCGACGAAGCCGCTCTTTCCGATTGTGGCGCTCGTCGTCATTTTGCCGGCGCTCTACTTCTTTTTCCGAAAGACGTGGCGCGAGCTCGACGAAGAAGCGCAGAAGCACCGCGGCGAGATGCTCGCGCGCGGCGAATTCGATCGTCGCCCGTTTCTAGCGCTCGTGATTTGCGCCGTCGTGCTGACGATGCAGGAGTACTACGGCGGTCGCGGGTACTTCGACGAGACGGTCGCCCCGAAGCTCATCGCGTTCGATCAGAACCACCACCAAGCGCTCCACTACTTCAAGTACGCCGACCTCTGGGGGTTCGGCTGGTGGGTGTTCGCGCGCGTCGCCGGGTACGTGCTCGTGCCGTTCCCGGTTTACAAAGCGCTCTTCCGAAAAGACTCGCTGCTCGACCTCGGGCTACGCACGAAAGGCTTCTTCGAGCACGCGTGGATCTACGCGCTCTTTCTCGCCATCGTCGTGCCCGCAATGCTCGTCGTGAGCGCGCAGCCGGATTTCGGAAATTATTATCCGTTCTACAAACAGGCGTCGCGGAGCTGGTTTGATTTCCTCATGTGGGAGGCGATTTATTTCATCCAGTTCTTCGCGCTCGAAATGTTCTTCCGCGGGTTCTGGCTCGGCGTTCTTCGTAAGAGCTTCGGGTCGGGCGCGATCTTCGCGATGGCCGTTCCGTACTGCATGATCCACTACGGAAAGCCGTACCTCGAAGCGAGCGGTGCGATCGTCGCGGGCATCGCGCTTGGCTCGCTCAGCATGAAGACGAAGAGCATCTACCAAGGTTTTTTGGTTCACGTGACGGTGGCCGGGATGATGGACTGGCTCGCGCTGAGTCATCGCAATCAGCTGCCGCACACGTTTTGGCCCAGCGAGGAGCCGCACGGTTTTCCGACGACGGTCGCGCCCCAGGTCGTCACCGAGCGCGGCGTGAAGCTATTTTTGCTGCTGTTTGCGCTGACGATGATCGCCATCGTGATCGCGATGCGCTGGCGGGTGCTTCGCGGCGCGCTGCAGCGCGTGATGCCGTCGTCATCATGATATGCTCACGCGTGATGAGGTGGCTCGGAGCGCTCGTGTTGATTGCCGCGTGCAAGGACAACCCCAACATCGATGGCTCGCAAGTCGCGCCGATCGCCAACCCGACCTGCGCGCAGGTCTGCGAGCGCCTGACGAAGCTTTGTGGTTATGCGCCAACGTCCGACTGCACCGACGACGAAGCGGGCGGCTACTGCGACACATCACTCGGCAACTCGCTCGACTGCATGGGCCAAGCCCCGAGCTGCCAAGCGGCGTGGGAATGTACGAACGTCGCGCCGCCAGACACGGATGCCTCCGACGACGCCGCATCGACCGACGCCGCTTCTGAGTGATCAACGAACGACGGGGAGGCCCACCGCACGCGCTGCGGTCGACAGGGCTTCGTCGTGCGTCGCGAGTCGCAGGTCGGGCAGGCGCGTCCGAAGCGAACACGCGCTCGCGAGGTGAATCGCGTCGGGAGTTCCCAAGGTCGTCGAGAGTGGGGCGGCCGCGCGCCGGAGAATGCGTCGATCAAGCGCGACGAGATCGAACGTCGCGAGGAGGGCCTCGGTCGCTTCGTGCCGCTCGGCGACCTCGTCGTCGTCGAGCAGGCCGGCGAGCCTGGCGCGATCGAGCGTGCGCATGGCTTCGACTCGAATCAGCTCGCTCGAGGCCGCATAACGGATGCGCGACCACGCCTTCAATCGTCCCGGTTCACCGAGCACCACGCGAAGAAGTACGGACGTGTCGACATACACGTTCACCGTGTCACCGGACGCCGCGTTCTTTCAGCAGTAGCGCGAGGGAATTGGTTTTCTTGCGCGCGGCGCGGAAGGTCCGTGCTCTGAAGGGTTTGTCCGCGGGCATGAGATCGAAGCCGTCTTCTTCCGGCACCGGAACGAGGTGCGCGACCGGGCGATCGCGATCGGTCACCACGAAGGACGCGCCGCGCTCCACCGCGCGAAGGTGACTCGAGAGCTGGTCCTTCAGCGTCGCGATCTTCACGGACCTCATGGCTACATCTAGCCATGAGCGTCTTCACGCGTCAAGCCGGTCACTCGAGGGCGCTCAAAATGTTTTGTACGGCTCGCGCGCGTGCGCCGTGCCTCGGGCGCGCCGCGTAGACAGAAGCGAGGCCGCGTAGCGCCGCGACGGTCACCGCTTTGGTCGGCTCAGCGTCGGAGCCGAGCTTCCGCCAGAGGAGCGACTCGAGCGCGCGCGGGCGATGCTCGAGACCTTTGCACGCGCGCTCGACGAGCTCGGCCGACGTCGGAACGATGCGCATCGCACGGAGGTAATACGACGCGGCCGCTTCGCTGCGACCGAACGCGAGCGCGCACGCATCAGCGGCTTCACAGAGCGCGTTGGCCTTTGCTGCGTCCGTTTTGGCGGCTTCGATTTTTGCGCGTGCGGCCTTGAGCGCGACGCTGAGCGGCAGGTTGCGACGCTTGCCCATGCGCGGCCACGTGCGCGCGACAACGAGCCCGAGAAAGCCCACCGCGACGACGAGAAGCGCGATCGTCTGCAGACCATCGGCGCCGAAGGCGGCGGACCAGGTGGAGTGCGTTTCGGGCATTTCTGGACAGTACCCCGCCCGTGATGCACGATCGACGCGAAATGTCCGTCGTTCGGTCCGTTGCGCTTGGGCTGCTTCTCATCCCGAGCGTGGCTGCCGCGGACATCTACCAGTACACGGACGCCGATGGCGTGGTGCACATCGTCAATACGGTGCCCCATGGGGTCAATGCGAAGCTCCTCGTACGCGGCGGAAACGTCACGCGCACGGGCATGCCCATCGTCGCGCCGAGCGATCACGATCCCGCGCGTTTCACGCGTTACGACGAGTGGATCCGCCAGGCCGCCACGCTCTATCAAATCCCCGAGCAGCTCGTTCGCGCGGTCATCAAAGTCGAGAGCGACTACGACCCTCGCGCCGTCAGCGTGTCCGGTGCGCGCGGGCTCATGCAGCTCATGCCGGAGACGGCCGAGCGCATGCAAGTCCGCGACATCGACAACCCTCGCGAAAACATTTTCGGCGGCGTGCGCCTCCTCCGCATTCTCGCGAACGCCTTCAACGGCGATCTCTCGCTGACGGTCGCGGCGTACAACGCAGGCCCCGAAGCGGTCATGCGCCACGGTGGCATCCCGCCATTCGAGCAAACGCGCAACTACGTCGTGAAGGTGAACAACTTCTACCGCCGCTACCGCACGATCTCGGACGTGGTCGAGGCGAGCGTCGGGTCGTGAGAGTCGCTGTCGCGGCTGCCGCGATGTTCCTAGCGACGAGCGCGCATGCGGCGCCGCAGCTCGAGGTTCAAGAGGTCGCGGCGACGGGATCCATGCCCAAAGGCGTTGCGGTTTCGCCCGACGGGACGCGCCTCTATGTCACGAATTTCGGGCAAGCGAACGGCAAGAACGTGTCGATCTACGACGCCACGTCGCTCGCGCCGATTGCCGACATCGACGTGCCAGGCATCGTCGTCGAGAGCATTCTCTCGCCCGACGGCAAGACGCTCTATGCGTCGAACTTCACCCGCGACAGCGTGCAGATCATCGACACGCACTCGCGCCGCGTGACGCGCGAAATCCAAGTCGGGCTGCATCCGAAAATTCTCGCGCTCAGCACGGATCAGAAAACGCTCTTCGCCGCGAACTGGAACGGCAACTCGGTCAGCGAGATCGATCTCGCGCGCGGCGTCACCGTACGAACGCATCCGGCCGGCGTTCATCCGCGCGGCATGGTGCTCACCACGGCAGGCTCGCTCTACGTCGCAAACTTCGACGGCTCCACGATCGATGTTTTTCACGGTGCGGGCTTCGCGCAAAACTACACGCTCGCCGTGTGCCCGATTCCGCGGCACCTCGTGCTCTCACCCGACGAGCACACGATGTATTTGAGCTGCTACCACGACTCGCAGCTCTGGGCGCTCGACCTCACGGGCCCAAGCGAGCGCGTCACGCACATGGTGCAGGTCGGCAAATCGCCCAAGAGCATCGACGTCTCACGCGACGGAAAATACGTGTATTCTGCAGATTACGGGGACACGAACAGCGTCTCCATCGTCGACACCGCCGACTGGACGGCGACGACCTACGCTGTTCCCGGGATGGAGCGCGGGAGCGGCATCGTGGTGATGCCGGGAGGCCGCCGCGTAGCGGTCACGGGGTGGTGCGACAATCACGTGTATCTCGTTGGAATCGTTGGCAGCGGCGGGCACCCGCAAGAAACGCTCGCGAAGATCCGCGCGATGCCTCGCGGCAGGTGCGTGGCGACAGCAATTCCGTGACGGATTCGGTACTTCCGGCCATGATCGATGTGTGGACACCCCGCCGGCTGTAGTGGTGGACGCACACGACGTGTGCGCCAACCTGGAGCAGGCCCAAGACGCACTTCGTGAAGCCCTTGGCGGCAGCCTGGCGCCCGCTGCCGGGTGGCGTCTCCGCGTGTTCGACGAGCGTCGCGGCGCCCACGTGATCGTCACCGCCAACCTCGACGACGCGCAAGGCAACGCGGTGGCCCATCGCGAAATCGATTCGACCTCCGCGGATCGCTGCGCGGGTGTCATCTCGGCGCTCGGCGTGTGGGCGGGGCTCGTGCTCGATGCGGAAGTCGCCAAAGCCAAAGCGCACCCGGCTACAAACGCCAACGCGAACGTCAACGCAAACGCAAACGCAAACGCCAACGCAAACGCCAACGCAAACGCCAACGCGAACCCCGCTCCGCCCATCATCGGCGGTGAAGGGCTCGCCGACGCGGGTGTTCCTGCTCCGAAACACGCGATCGAAGTTGGCGCGAGCGGCACGCTTGGCAACTCGCCACTCACGACCGGCGACGCGGCATTCGTGGGCGGCGCCGCGTTCGTCCTTGTCGAGCTCACGCGCTCGTTTTTCTTGCGACCTGCTTTGATGGGCGCCGCGCTCATCGGCCAAACGGCGTCGGCGTCGTATTTCGCAGGGCGTGTCGACGCCTGCGTGCGTATTCCAGGAAACTACGTGGAACATCGCGGTCTCTTGCTCGACGCATGCGCGGGAACGGAGCTTGGCGTCATCGACCACGTGCTCATCGGCTCGATCGACCACCTCGTCGATGGCATGTTCGCGTTTGGTCCCACGATTGGCCTTCGCGGCGATTTGGCCAGCGCTTTGTCGGTCGAAGTGCGCGGAATCGCGAATTTCAACGTCGTCCACACGGGCGACGCCAACTCAATCGGATTGCTCTCGATGAGAGCCGAGCTAGGATTCACTTGGAGGCTGCGGTGACGGAGTTCCGGTCGCTTTACGATGATCATGTCGCGTTCGTGTGGCGTAACTTGCGCCGCCTAGGCGTAGCCCCAGCCGACGTCGAAGATCGCGTTCAAGAAGTTTTCGTCGTCGCCCATCGCCGGCTCGCAACTTACGAAGAACGCGGGCATGGACCGCGCGCTTGGTTGTTTCAGATCGTGCTTCGAGTCGCGAGCGAGTGGAGACGCCATCGGCGCCGGCATCCCGAGGACGTGGATGGCGGCCTCGCCCAAGACCTCGAGCCCGTCGAAGCCGACCAACCCGAGATGATTGAACGCCGCGAAGCCCTCGACCAACTCGACGTCGCCCTCGCCACACTCGACGTCGAAAAGCGTGCGGTGCTCGTGCTGCACGAGATCGAAGAGATGACGGCACCCGAAATCGCAGAGTCGCTCGCGCTTCCGGTGAACACGGTTTACTCGCGTCTGCGCGTCGCGCGCCAACAGCTCGAAACGGCACTCCGCTCGGAGGACCGCAAGAGCGGCGTGAATCTCCAGCGGCCTACCTTGCGCGTGATCGCGGGAGGTGAGCGATGACCGAGCGCATGCAATCGCTCTTCGCCGCCGCGAAGCAAGACGGACCCACGTCGAAACAACGCGACGCCATGTGGACGGGCGTCGAAATGGCGAGTCTCGGGCTCGCGCCTCCGAGTGCTGCGGCGCTCGGCGTCAAAGGCAGCGCAGTTCTTGGCAGCAAGCTCGCGATCGGCATCGCGCTCGGCGCGACGATCACCGTCGGTGTCGCTGCAACGCTGCTCATGGTCGCGAATCAAACCGCGCCCGTTCCCACGCACGTGACGATCGCCGCGCCGCGCGCGCTCGAGCACACCACGGCGCAAGCCAGAGACGAAGGCGCAATCACGCCCGTCGTCATCACCGGTCACGTTGCGCCAACTGTGTTCTTTGGCGAGATGGACGCGGTTGCTCCGAAATCCAAAGCCGACATCGCGAGCGATGCGCACACCGGAACGATATCGGTCGCGCCGGCGATTCTCTCCGAGCAAGACAGGCTCGCACGCGAAGCTCGCATGGTCAGCGAAGCGCGTGGTGCGCTTCATCGCGGTGAACCCGAAGTCGCGCTGCGCATCGTGCGAGCAGCCCGTTTCCAAACGGGCGCGCGCATGGTCCCCGAAGAGCTCACGGTCGAAGCGCAGGCACTGCGCGCAAGCGGAGACGAAGCCGGCGCGAAACGCATCGAAGCCGAGCTCGCCGGGAAGTTCCCCGAGCAGTCGCCGCGCTGACGATTTGCGCAAATTCGTCCGTCGCCACGATTTACTCTAACTTCACCACGTGAACGCTTCGGCGGAAACGCAGAGCAACGACACCCTCAAGCGCACGCTTGGCGCACACCGTGCCGCGATGGCGCATCGGCTCGGACGCCTGCGTATCATCGGCGTCGCAGGCATACTGCTCCTCTCGCTGATTCTTTGGAAGGGCCTCGGTCTACGCGACTGGGAATCCAACGTCGTCGTCTTCGGCGCGTATCTTCCGATCGCAATCGCCATCTACGTTGCCGGCCTTCGCTCGGTCCCGATCGCGGAACGCGCAGGCGTTGCGGTCGCGCTTGCCGACGTGCCCATCGTTTGGGTCCTTCAGGCGCTCGCCATGCCGCTCTCACCATCGCCGGGCGGCATGGCGGGCTTCGCGCTCGGAATTTTCGTCGCCCTCGTCATCCTCGCGGCGCTTTCGCTCAGCACGTCTCAGGTGGTGGCCACCGCCGTGCTCGCGACCGGATTCGAGATCGCACTCCAACGCCAAGCGCACATCGCACCCGGCGCGTGGATCGCGTCGGCCATCGTGCTCGGGCTCTCGGCGACGGCCGGCTCACACCTCGTCACGCGGCTCCGTTCGCTCGTTCGGCGCGTGAACGACGAGGTCGCTCGCCGCGAACGTTTGGGACGTTACTTCTCGCCGGCAGTCGCCGCGACGCTCGCCGAGCGCGGACATGCCGAAGCGCCGGAGAGCCGCCACGTGACGCTGCTCATCTCGGACATCCGCGACTTCACGGCGCTGTCCGAAGCGATGCGCCCCGTCGAAGTCATCGAGCTTTTGAACGAGTACCACGGTCGCATGGTGCGCGAAGTGTTTCGGCACGGCGGAACGCTCGACAAGTTCATCGGCGACGGCCTCCTCGCATACTTCGGTGCGCCGCTCGCGGACGCCGAGCACGCGACCCACGCGATGGACTGCGCGCTCGCGATGAAGACCGAGCTGGCGGCATTGAATCTCGAGCGCGAAGCACGCGGCGAAGTGCCGATTCGCATCGGCATTGGTTTGCACACTGGAGACGCCGTGCTCGGCGACATCGGATCGCCAGAACATCGACTCGAGTACACCGTGATCGGTGACACGGTGAATACGGCGTCGCGCATCGAGGGGCTCACGAAGGAAGCCGGCGTGCCGATTCTCGCGAGCGAGGCGACGGTGGACGCCATTGGAGTGCAGCATCGTTTTCGCGAGCTGCCGGCGATGCGCGCGAAGGGCAAGAGCCAGATCCTCCGCGTGTTCGCGCCACTCGACGCATCCGACACGTGATCCAGAGACGTTGCTACGCGGCGCGCGCGCGAGTGATGCTGCTGTGGTGTTGAACCTCGTCTTCGACGAGCCCGGCGAGCATCTGCAAGTGTTGTCGGCGGTCACGATCGAGTTGGCGTGGGCGTCGGTCGATGATCGCGAGCGTCCCGATCGGCATGCCTGAAGCGCAAATCACAGCGCCTGCGTAGAAGCGGACGTGCGTCTCGGCGGTGACGAGCGAGCCCGTGACGAAGCGCGTGTCGAGCGTCGCGTCGGGAACGACGAGCACGTCCTTCTGGGCGACCGCGTGCGTGCAAAACGAACCCCGACGAGCCGTCTGTCGGATGTCGATGCCACGCGTTGACTTGAACCAAACGCGATCGCGATCCACGAACGAAACGAACGCTCCGGAAGCCTCGAAAATTTCGGCGGCGAGCTGCGTGATGCGATCGAAGCGAGGGTCGGCACCCGTGTCGAGGATCTCGAGCGACCGAAGCACCGCGAGGGACGCTTCTTCGTTGCGGGCACCCATGAAGAGGCCTACGGCTCGAACAGCGAACCGATTAATGCGCCCCACGACGCTTGCGTCAGGCCGGAAACGCGGAGCGGAATGCGGCGAGTGTCGCGTGTGCAGGCGAGGTGTCCCACACGGCGAAGACGACGCGCGAGAAGGTGCGCGCGAACGTGGTCGTCAGGTGCGCGCGAAAGACGGAGGCGACCTCGGTCGGATCGTTTGCGAAGACGCCGCAGCCCCATGCGCCCAAGACGAGTGTGTGGTGATTGTGACGCGCGGCAACTTCGAGGACGATCGCGGCGCGGCGTTCGAGCGTCGGCCGGAGCTTGGGGCGTTCTTCCGAGCGGATCGCGCCCGCGTTCGGCGCGGGGGCCGTGATGATCGAGAGGAGCGCGGGGTCCGGCAGGAGGGCGTTCTTGTCGTCGCGAAAAAACGGAACATCGGGCGAGTAGATGACGTGATCGGTGTAGAGCGTGGAGTCTTCGCGCCGGTTGGCGTCGTAATACGCTCGAGCCGGTTCGAGGCAGGCGTAGAGAGCGGATGCACGCGCGAGGTCTTCTTCTTGCGCTTTCGCGCCGCCAAGGAACCCGCCGCCGGGTTTGCGCGCGGAGGCAAAGTTGAGCGCGCAGACGCGCGGAAGTTTTTCGACGAGCACGAGTCGGCGGCCCGCCGCGGCGGTGGTCTCTCCAGTGACTTCGATGCGCGTGTCGCGAGCGTCACGATTCGGCGCCGGCGCGACGTCGCCAGGCCGATACACGCGTGTCTCCTCGACCGCGTGCGCGATCGCGTCGGCAATGTCGACCGTGCGACCACCCGCGATGTACTTGCCGGCCTCGATGATCGAGAGCGTCTCGCGTGCGATCGCTTTTCCGTCCATCACTTCGTGCACGTCGGGGATGTGAAATTCTGTGTGTTGAACGGAGTGTGCGTGATCGGTTCGATCTTGCAAACACCTTTCGTGTCGCCGTCGCCGCACGCAACAACACCGCCGCATGTGGTCGCGATGTTCGCGATGCCGCATGGCGCGACAAAGCTGACCTCAGTGGAGCACGTTGGCGCGCCGTAGCCCGCGCAGCTCGCGACAGCCACGAGCGTCGTGGCTCCCGCGAAAATCGCTGCGCGGCTAAGTCGCGGTGTGATGCGTGGCCCGGCGACCGACGCCCATGACGCGATGACGCCACGGCAAAACGGGCACGCCGTCTCGCGAGTCTTCACGTGGCGCCGGCACGAGGCGCAAACGACGAGCGTCATCGCCGAAGTGTAACAGCGTGAGCCCTTGGCGGGGAGGCACGCGCGGGGCCACGCTCCCTCAGGGCACGCGCCGGGGAGCCAACCGCTTGGCGATAAAAAAACTCATCTCGAGCGCCTGCCGATAATTGAGCCGCGGATCACACGCAGTGGCGTAGTTCTGATCAAGATCGCTCTCGGTAACGCCAGCGGTACCACCGAGACACTCGGTAACGTCTTCCCCGGTAAGCTCGAAGTGAACCCCACCGAGAATGGTTCCCGCCGCTGCGTGCACGTCAAACGAGCGCTCGAGCTCGAGAAGGATATCGTCAAATCGACGCGTCTTTCGGCCGCTCGAGGTCTTCATCGTGTTGCCGTGCATGGGGTCGACCGTCCAGAGAACGCGGCGCCCAGAAGCTTTGATCGTCTCGACGATCGGCATCAACGCTGTCGCGACACCTTCGGCGCCCATGCGCGTGATGAGCGTCATGCGGCCGGGATCGTTTTGCGGGTCGAGCTTCTCGAGGAGACGCAAGATGTCGGCGGGCTTTGCCGTCGGGCCGACCTTGATGCCGATCGGGTTGCGAACGCCGCGCAAAAGCTCGACGTGCGCGCCTTCGGGATCGCGCGTGCGCTCGCCGATCCACGGGTAGTGCGTGGAAAGGAGATACGCGCCGTTGCGGCGCGGAACGGCTGACGTCTGCGCCGCTTCGTATTCGAGATGGAGCGCTTCGTGGCTCGTGAAGAACTCGACGCGTGCGAGCTCCGAGAACGTGCGCTCACCGAGCGCGGACATGAAACGGAGCGCCTCCGCGAGCGAGCGAGCCTTCGACTCGTACTCGGCGCGCACTTGTGCCGGCACAGAGCTTTTGAAACCGAGCTCCCAATATTCGGGATGCGTGACGTCGGCGAAGCCGGCTGCGACGAGCGAGCGAATGAAGTTGTTCGTGACGGCCGCGTGCTGGAACGCCGTGATGAGTCGCGCCGGATCGGGCCTGCGCGCTTCCGGCGTGAACGCGGCGTCGTTGACGAGATCGCCGAAGTAGCTCGGAAGCTCGACGTCGCCGCGGACCTCGGTCTTCGTGCTCCGCGGTTTGGCGTATTGCCCCGCGATGCGACCGACGCGAATGACCGGCGCCTGCGACGCGTGAACGAGCACGAGCGACATCTGCAAAAGAATCTTCAGCTTGTTCGTGATGACGTCGCGCGTGCAGTCTGCGAGCGTCTCGGCGCAATCACCACCCTGAAGCACGAATCGGCGACCGAGCTGCGCTTCGGCGATCTGCTCGCGGAGGCGCTCGATTTCCCACGACGTCACGAGCGGCGGCATCTTGCGCAGCGTCTCGGTGGCGCGTTCGAGGGCGGGCTCGTCCTCGTAAGGAACGGCCTGCACGTTCGAGCGGGTCTTGTAGGAATCGACGAACCAGTCCATCGGGGGAGGCCGCGAAGGTGTGCGCGGCTGCGCGGGAGCGTACCATCGCGCGTCCGCGGGATCCCCTTCGAGAACGTCCGAAGACTCAGTCACCCATTCCGGTTGCCATCCCATGGGGTGCCTCTACGGCTATCCTGGAAGCGACTTTAGCCCTACGTCACGAAAAGAGGTTTTGTGAGACTGATTCGCATCGCGCTCGCAAGCACCAACAGCACCGTCGGCGCCGTGAAAAGCAACGTCGCGCGCATGGTCGAGCTCGCAAAATCGGCCGCCTCCGACGGGGCAACGATCGTCCTTCTACCCGAGCAGGCCATCGGCGGTTACGCCCCGGAAGACCTCGTGCAGTGGCGCGCATTCGTCGACGCTCAGTGGACCGGTCTCGTCGAGCTTGCGCGTGCAACCGAGGCGCTCGATTGCTACCTCGCGGTGGGCCTCGCAGTTGCGGTCGACGATCGCGTGTACAACGTCGCCGCGCTGCTTTCGCGCGGAACGATTCACGGGCTCGTGCCAAAAGAGAAGCTGCCCTTCTACAACGTCTTCTACGAAGAGCGCTGCTTCGCTCGCGGCACACCGGGTGAGACGTCGATCGTTCACGGCGTGCCGTTTGGCGACATCGTCTTCTCGACGCCGTTCGGAACCGTAGCGCTCGAAGTGTGCGAAGACGTCTGGTCGCCCGACGGCCCGATGCGACGTCGCTGCTACGCGGGCGCCGAGCTCGTCGTAAACGTGAGCGCGTCGCCGTTTCGCGTGGGCGTCGAAGAGACACGCCGCGAGATGATCGCAACGCGCGCCGCCGACAACCAAGCGACGCTTGCATACTGCAACATGTTCGGCGGCAACGACGGGCTCGTGTTCGACGGCGGCGGGCTCGTGTCGCAAAACGGTCGCGCCATGCTGGAGGCCCCTCGCTTTCGTGAGGGGTTCGCGGCGGTGACGGTCGATCTCGATCGCACGCGCCGCCTGCGTGGCGAGAACACGACGTTCCGTCACGACCGCGAAGCCTTTGCCGGGCCGCGCGTCGAGCAAGTGAGCGTCGCGTTCGATCCGAAATCGCGCGCGGCTCTCACGTTCCCCGCGCCGGCGCACAAAAGCTTCTTCTTGCCTGGACCCGAAAAGCCGGTCGATGCGCGCGCCGCATTTTGCGAAGAGCTCCTCGACGCGCTTGCCACGGGCGTCGGCGACTATTTCGAGAAGACAGGCGCATTCAAAACCATCGGCGTCGCTCTCTCCGGCGGTCGCGACAGCCTTTTGTGTTTGTGGATCGCGCGCCGATGGATCGACCGCAAATATGGTGCAAACGCGAAGGCGAAGGCGACCGAGATCTTGCGCGCGTTCTTCATGCCGAGCCGGTACTCGTCGAAAGAAACCCGCGAAGCGGCCGAAGCTGCGGCGCGTGAGCTCGGCGCGCCGCTCACGAGCGTCGCGATCGACGAGGCATTCGAGCGCGAGCTCGTTGCCGTCGAAGCGATGCTCCAACCCGGCGAAAAGCTCACCGGCCTCGCGCGCCAAAACGCACAAGCACGCGTTCGCGCGGAGCGCATGTGGACGTGGTCCAACAGCGCCGCCGGTTTGTTCTTGCAGACGAGCAACATGAGCGAGAAGGCCGTGGGCTACACGACCATCGGTGGCGATCTCGAGGGCGCACTTTCCGTGATCGCGAACGTTCCGAAGACCGTCGTGAACTACCTGCTCGATTACCTGCACGACACGACGAAGTCGGAAGCGATTCGTCTCACGCTCGTGAAGCCGCCATCGGCCGAGCTCGCCGACAATCAAGAAGACGAAAAAGATCTGATGCCCTTCGTCGTGCTCGACGCGTGTTTCTTGCTCTACGCGGGCGAAAAAATGTCGACCTCCGAGGTGAAGGTCGCGCTTGGCGTGATGTTCCCCGAGCACGCCGGCAAGACGGACGCGTGGGCCGATCGCTTCGGTCGTCTCTTCACTCAAAGCATCTACAAATGGGTACAGGCCCCGCTCGCGCTTCACGTCGGCAATCTCGATCTGGATCGCGAACGCGCGCTCCAGCTTCCGGTCGTTCAAAAAACGGAGTGGTGAGGCAACGCGATTTCGTCGACGTAGGGCAGGCTGGGCGAGGTTATCTTGTGACGGCGGAAGTGAGTGAACCCACGCTCGACGATGGGAGGCCGAGTTGCGGGAACGGGAACGCTTGGCTGAAGGTCACGAAGAACGTGACCGGGCCGACGTTGGCCGGAAGGGGAGACGAGGAGATCGGGAAGCCGAGGTCGGCGCGGAACACGATGCGATCGAACGTGGGGAAGAGGGCGCGAAAGCCCAAGCCGACATCGTGCACGGGATGGAAGTTGGACCATCCGCTGAACGCTTCGCCTGCGTCGTAGAAAGCGATGGCCGCGAGCTGCACTTTCCAAATCTCGAGCGGTCGCGTTCGGTACTCGAGGTTCGCGGCGACTAGATCCTTTCCCGCGAAGAAGCTCGAGGGGTACCCGCGGAGGCGTGTGTCGGCACCGAGGTACGAGTTGATGTTGAGGTAGTTGGCGTAGCGATTGAGAACGCGCGCGGAAAAAACAAGCCGCCCGATCGGCGTTCGAGGAGACGATAGATAGCTCGTGGCGTCGACGGAGCCTTGGAGCACACCGGTGCCGTCGAATGCGGTCTCCGTCGTCGTTTGCACGTCGAGTCGAAATACTCCGTCGTGAATCGGAAGGGTGTAGCCGGCCTCGGCATAGACGCCCATCATCGCGCCGCGTGTCGCCGTTTGGTTGAGCACCGGGTAGAGCTTCACGTCGATGAAGTGACCGAGGCGCACGTCTTCCTGCAAGCCGAGCGTCTCCATGTCGGTCACGCGCAAGAAATTGGTCGTGTACGAGCGCCATTCGATCGCGGGATACGCGCGGTCGTCGCTCACGGGTACGAAGCGCGATCGGAAATCGGCAACGGCCGCGGGGTCGTACGCAGATAGGTCGTCGGTTCGGAATTCGCGGTGCGAAGCCTCGAGCGAAAACGTGAAATCGTTCTTGTACGTCCAGCCGAACGAGCGCGCGACCGCAACCGCCGCTTGCGAGAGCGCGCTTCGATACTCGAACGGGATGCGCGCATTCGGCGGCCATGGCGCGCCCGTGTAGACGTACGGAACCGCGTGTCCGATGGGCACGTCTGGAGATTGGTAGTGATAGAGCGCCGCGTTCGAGTAGACGCGCGTGATCTCGTCGCGCCACGCGGCGCTCGCGCCCCACGCCCATTTCGTTTTCGTCGACCACAGCGGCTGCCCCGCCGACGCGCCACCGAAGGAGCCTTCGGGCGAGCCGGTTCGATTCGAGATGACGGCGTTCGCGCTCGCGTTGAGCGCAACGTGGGTGTCGCCGATGCGCGGGACGACGTAGTAGCCGCCGAGCGACGTCGAGAGCGGCTGGTAGAGAAAATTCGCGCCGAGCGTTTGCTGGAGGCCCGCGAGGTTCGTCTCCGCAGGTTGAAGCACGAGCTCTTGGAGACCGCCATTCGTGAGCTGGATGTCCCACTGAAGGCGAAGCGACCACACGTCTTTCGTGATGACGAGCGCACGCACGTGACCAGCTGCGTGCCCTTTGAGAGGGACGACGAGCACGAGTGAGAGCTGTACGAGGCCGCGGAGATTGCGCGCCGTCTCGTCCATCGCTTGCATGCTCCACGCTTCGCCGGGGCGTTGGAGAATTTCGCGGCGGATGATGAACTCGCGCGACGTCGCGTGAAAGACGTTCACGAACCGCAAGAATCCCGGCAGAAAGTCGCGTTTTTCGAAGACTTCGAGGCGTTCGATGTCGATGGAATCGATCGTTTTTCCGTCGGGCTCCGAGTCGACTTCGACGCCGAGTTGTGCGGTGACCATCGCGATCGACTCGCGCTCGTATGCCGAGTAGCCGAACACCTTCGACTTTGGCGGATCATCCGCGCGCGCGAGGCTCGGCCCGAAGAGCACGAGCGCGATCGCGAGCGAGGAGCGGAGTCTCACCGATTCGATCGTAGCCGGGAGACAATCGCCCAGGCGGGAAAGGTGAGTGGCAGCGCGCGCATCACCTCGAGCACCGCGCGAAACCCGGTGCGCGTAACGCCGTCGCGACCAGTCACGACAAACGAACGACTGCGCGCGATGGCGTCGGGCTCCCAAGGCGCGACATCGAATCGAGCGAGCCAGTCGAGCGCGCGCACGACCCACGCGAGCGCGATCGCCTTTCGTCGCGTGGGATCGTAACGAAGCGTGCGAGCGCGTGCGTCGGGCGTTGCGAAGAGCAGATAGGCGGCGCCCGTGGTGAGCCCGAAGAGCTCGACGCGACTCGTGAGCTCGATCGACACGTGGAAGACGATGCCCACGAAGATCGCAACGAGCCGGAGGCGTCGAGATTGGAGCGCAAACGCCAAGAAAAGCTCCATCGTGATGGCGCCCTTCGAAAGAAAGCTCGCGACCCACGCTTGCTGGAAGAACGCAACGACGCGCTCGGGCACGCCGCTCTCGATGGCGGCGTGGCCGTAGCGCACGAAGCGGTCGAGCATCATCGCGCCCGAGCGCCAATCGGGATCCAAGAGCTTCGCTCCGCCGGACGCGAGATAGATGATGCTCACCTGAAGCTGCGCGAGCCGCATTCCCCAAAGTGGGCCTTCGGCCACGGCGTTTTTCTCGACGCCAAGCGCGCGCGCGCGATCACACGGCGTCAGCGCGAGAAGGAACGCGTAGCAAGCGAGCGCCCAGCGGTTGTGATGGTAGTGGAGGCGATCGCAAAGCATGGCGTACGTGATGGCGGCGCTGCTGATCGCGAGCGCGGGCCGCGCGAAGTGTCCAAGCACGACAAGCACGGCAGCCACCGCTTGGAGGCACACGATGAACGTGTAGCCGCGCTCGGAGGGAACGAACGATTCGGGCAAAAACGGAACGTGAAAGTGCTCGCCGAAATAGCCTTCGTGAATTTGCTCCGACGCGGTCTCCCAAACTTGCAGAAGGAGAAGAAACCCGAAAGCGATGCGCGCGGCGGCGAGCGCGTGCACGTCGCCGATTTCGTCCATGAAGCGGCGTGTCGCCATCAGTGATTGCGCCAGCGGCTTTCGATGCGTGTGTGCACGGGCGGGCCGCCGTTTTTGCGAACCGTGACGTCGGCGACGAGTCGCATCGTTTCGTCGTCTTCGTCGATGTGCGACGCGACGTCGGCGAGCGCGAGACCCAACCGCGAAATCTGAGCGCGCGCGCCGTAGCTCGCGTGCACGGGCTCGGCGTATGGAAAAATGTTCGAGTCTTTGATGCGGTCGTCCCAACGAAAACGATGAAGCGTGCCGCGCGTGTCGCGGGCGAGCCACGTACCGCCTTCGACCTTCGTGCTGACCGTGCCGTGACCCGATTGCGAGACGACGTCGCGATAGAGCGTGAAGTCGATCGTCGACGACTCGGGAAACATACGAAAGGCGAACGCCCCATCCGCACGCGCCGGCCCCGTTGCGATGAGAACGCCTTGGCCGGCCACCCAGACCGCTGCAATCGCCCATCTCGTCACCGAGCTCACGCGCGAATATTGCAATAAACTCGCTCCCTCGCGTGTAAAATGCTTAGGTTCAATACAGTCGTGCGGTCGAAGCGAATCACCACACTGGCCCTCCTTTTTGCGTGCGGCCAGACCACGGCGATGGGGGAAGGCGCACAACACGCCGAGCAGGCGCGCGCGCCCTCGCTCGTTCGCGTGGGGTTTGCGCAAGGCGTCGCCAAAGATGCGGGCCCGGCGTCGCTCTCGTACGGCTCGCTCGACAACACGCCCGCGCTCAAACATTTTTTCGAAACGCTCGCCGCGCTCGACGAGAACACCGCCATCTCCGACGTCCGCATCGTTCAATTTGGCGACTCACACACCGCCGCCGACATGATGACCGGCACCGTGCGTCGTGCTCTGCAGACGCGCTTCGGCGATGGTGGCCGCGGCTTTGTCGCTGTGGGTCGCCCGTGGCGCACGTACTGGCAAGACGGCATTCGCGCCCCGGGCATCACACCCAACTGGACCACGCTCTCCGTGTTCGGTCGGCCGAAGGTCGATCCCGGCACCGGTGCCGCCGACAATTGCTACGGCCTCGGCGGCGTATGCCTCGTGACGAACCGACCTGGCGCGCGCGCGTGGTCCGAGTTCGTGTCGCCCACGTCGAAGATCGAAGTCGCCTATTGGGAGCAGCCCGCGGGAGGCAGCTTCGAAATCGTCGTCGACGACAAAGTCGCAGCGACGATCAAGACGCGCGGCGCCGCTCCCGTGTCCGCGTTCAAGATGGTCGACGTCCCCGAAGGCCCGCACAAGATCGAGCTCCGCGCCCACGGCGACGGCGACATCCGCGTGTTCGGCATCACACTCGACCGCGCGCAAGTCGGCGTCGTCCTCGACGCAGTCGGCATCAACGGCGCGCGCGCATCGACCACACTTCGCTCGACCGAGGCGCACATGGCCGAGCAGCTACGTCATCGCGCGCCCGAGCTCGTCGTGCTCGCGTACGGCACGAACGAATCCGCAGACGACGGCCCGCTCGATCAAGTCGAACGCCAAATGGTCGACGTGCTCGGCCGCATCGCGCGCGCGGTGCCGAACGCATCGTGTCTCATCATGGGCCCGCCCGATCGCGCCATCGCGTCACCAAGCGACAACCCCTACGCCGGCAAAGACGCAGGCTCCGTGTGGGGCACCGCGCCGAAGCTCACGCAGGTCGTCGAGGTCGAGCGCAAAGTCGCCGGCGCCGCAGGTTGCGCGTTCTACGACGAGCTCGCCGCAATGGGCGGCCCCGGAACGATCGCACAATGGGCCGAGCTCGACCCGCCGCGGGCCCAGCGCGATCGCGTGCACCTTACACGCGATGGTTACGCGCAACTCGGCAACAAGTTCGCGTCCGATCTCCTCGCAGCGTATGGCGCGTGGCGCCTAGAGACGGGCCTCACGCCGTCGAAGGTGCCGCCGCTGCAACCGATCACTCCGCCCATCACGCCGCCCGACGACACCCCGGGCGGCAGCGGTGGCAGCGCGCCGTTCGTCGCGATCCCGCTCTGAGATTCGGTTGCCGCCACTTTACTCGACGCGTTCGATTTTTCCGTCGGCGTGTTTTGCGAAGCGGCCGTCGTTGTGTGCGTGAACGGGATCATCGACGGGCCAAGGCCAGCCGCCGAAACGCGTCTTGCGATAGTCGGCCATGGCGCGCTCGATTTCTTCGCGCGTGTTCATGACGAAGGGACCGTGCGCGGCGACGGGCTCGCCGATCGGACGACCTTGAAGAACGAGCAGCTCGTGCTCGCCATCACCCGCTTCGATTTCGACCGGCGCGGTTGCGTCGACGACGAGCGCGGAGTGATCGCTCGTGGTGTGCGTTCCGACGCGGAGCTTGCCGCCTTCGAAGAAATAAACGACGCGTGCGGTGCGTTCATCGGCTGCGGCCGGCATCGTCCATTTCGCGCCGGGGTCCATGCGAACGCACCAGATAGCGACGTCGCTGTCTCTGCGCGCGGCCCACGAATGCGGCGGTGGCGCGGGCGCGTTTTTCCCGCCGAGATTTCCTGCGACGACCGTGACGTCGGTTTTGCGACCGGCGTCGTCGATCGTGACGCGCGGGATGTCGCGCGCCCAGAGCATCGTGAAGTGCGGCGCAACGAGCTTGTCGGCTGCGGGGAGGTTCAACCAAATCTGGAAAAGCTCCACCGGGTTCGGCCCGCTCTGATCGAGCAGCGGAAACATTTCGGAGTGAACGATGCCGCCGCCCGCGGTGAGCCACTGCACATCGCCGCGACCGAAGCGCGCCGCCGCGCCGAGCGAATCGGCGTGATCGATGTAGCCACGCCGCACGATCGTAATGGTCTCGAAGCCGCGATGCGGATGCTGCGGAAAGCCCGGCACGACCTCGCCGTGGTACATGCGCCAGCCGTCTTTGCCTTGGAAGTCCATGCCGAGCTTTCGCCCTTCGAGCGACGCCGCAGGTCCCATCTTCGCGTTGGCCGCGGGGTACTTGTCGTCGTGATGGACGCAAAAGAGAAACGGATCGGCGGTGACCCACGGGAAGCCGAGGGGAAGAGTTTCGAGTACGCTCACGGTCGAGAACTTTACATGAAACTCATTCACGCGCTCATCGCTGCGATGGTCGTCACGCTCGCGCCGTACGCGCACGCGGGCGACAGAGCCGTTGCCGAAGCGCTCTTCGCCGAAGCGCGCGCTCTCATGGACCAAGGCAAATACGCCGAGGCGTGTCCCAAGCTCGACGCGAGCAACAAGGCCGACCCGGCCGTGGGCACGCAGCTGAACCTCGCCAACTGCTACGAAAAAATCGGCAAGACCGCGAGCGCGTGGAGCATGTACTTGCAAGTGCTCGCGTCGCCGGGCATCGACGCATCACGCGCGGCCCTCGCGCGTTCACGCTCGGACGCGCTCGCGCCGACATTGTCGAAGCTCACCATTCGGGTTCCTCATCCGATTCCGAATTTGCGCGTGACGCGTGACTCCGTGCTCGTCGATGCGGCCACGTTCGGCGTACCTATCCCCATCGACCCTGGACATCATGTCGTCGACGCCACAGTCGATGGGCTCACGCGCTTTCACGCCGTCTCGGAAGTCACCGGTTCGGCCGGGAGCGTCGTCGTGACGATTCAACTCTAGTCGCCACTGGCGTCGCGCAGAGGTGCGTCCTTGTTGCGCGATGCGTAGGCGTCGTAGCCGGTCAAAAGCGATTTGAAGAACAAGTCGCCGAGCACGGTCGCTCCTTGTGGCGAAGGGTGCGTTAAGTCGCTTCCCGCGAGGCCTTTTGTGACCCATTTGGCCATCGAGCCTTTGCCGCCCATCGCGCGAAACGTGTTCCAGAACGCGACGCCGTGAGCTTTGGCGACTTCTTGTTGGAGGGCGACGAGTCGCACGATGACTTTGGCCGTACGGAGATTCCCGCTGTCGTCTTTCTCTGCGCGATCGAGCGGCGCTGCGACGAGGATCGCGGCATCGGGTGCGGCGACCTTGAGCGTGTCGATGAGGTCGCCGAGGAATTTTCGGTACTCGGGCTCGTTCACGCCGCCGTCTTCGCTTTCGTTCGTTCCGTATTGAACGACCACGAGCGCCGGCTCACGAAGCGCCATCTGCTCTTTCCAGTGATCGCCGTCCATCACGTGCCACAAGCTCGCGCGGCCGCCGAGCGCGCCGAGTGCGTCGTACGTCACGCCGGGTGTGTCGCGCTCCATCACGACGCCGAATGTGCGCACGTCGCCGCCGCCGAGTGTGCGCAGCGTCATCGCGCTTTCTCCGTCGGGTACGGTGATGCTCGCCTTGCGTGACACCTTCGCATCGCCACGCGTCGATACGAAAATGGGCTCTTGGCCTTTCACTTCCATCTGGAAGTCGCCGCCGCCGGGTTGCTCGAGATAGTAAACGTCGAAGCGCGAGACGCTCTTGCCGTAGTCGCCGCGCGTCGTCGTGCCGAACGTCGCGGTCGCCGTCATCGCGGTGTGAAACGAAACGCCGCCGAGCCCGTAGAGCCCGTCTTTCGTGAGTGGCCCGGTGATGCGGCTCATCGACCAACCCTCGCTCGCGCGGTGATCGACGTCGTTGTGGAAGTACCACTCCCAAGGATTCGCCGTGAGGATGAACCCATGGCCTGCGTCGCCGAAGCGCGCCTGCATGCGGCGGCGCATCGTGCCCGACACGTAGTCGCTGGCGATGACGGAGTCGCCGTAGTGAAGGACGCGCGTGACCGCGCCCTTTTCGCCGCGAATGGTATGGCCGAGATGCTTGTAAAATGCACTCATCTCCGCGCCGTCGTCTTCGATCGCGATCGAGCCGACTGCTTTTGCGAGCTCTTCGGCGTCGAGTGCGTCGCGGGGCGTTTCGTCGATCGTGTTCGTCGCGGTCGCGTTGTTCTCGGACGCTTTGCTCGCGAGCTCGCCGAGCGTGGCCGCGGGTGGTGGCGTCGGCGCGACTCCTTCCGGATCGTCCTCGGTGTGATCCCAAGGCGCGTGAACGATGCGGAGCCTTCGCAGTCGGGGCGACGCGTAAGGCACCGCGAGAGCGGCGACCATCACGCAGAGGGCACGCGCCGTCTTGCTAAGAAACGGATTCGCGTCCGCGGTCACGACGGGTCTCTTGCGTCGGCGACGCGACGGCAATCGCGCGCCCGAGCTCCGCGAGCCGCTCGCCGGAGAGCTGCACCGTGACGCCCGATTGAACGAGCGTGACGTGAAACATCCCGCACGGACATCGCGCGATGCGCACGCTATCGGTATTGACGACGGTCGTCTGAGGCCCACACGACGCTTTGACGGTCATCGGTGTCATCTTACGACGCCAGTCGACATATTCCAGCCCATCATGCTCATCTAGGCGCCGATGCTGGATATCGCGTTCATTCGGGAAAATGCGGACGTTGTTCGACGGGCCATCGAGAACAAGCGGATCGAGATGAATCTCGATGAGCTACTCGAGGCCGATCGCGTGCGACGTGATGCGATTGGGAAGCTCGAGGCCACGCGGAAGCGGAAGAACGAAGTGGCGCAGTCGATTCCGAAAGCTTCGAAAGAAGAGCGGCCCAAGCTCATCGATGAAGGAAAAGCGATCAAGCAGGACATCGAGCGGCTCGAGCCGCTGCTTGCCGATGCGCAGGCGCGCTTCGACGACTTGATGCTGCGCGTCCCCAGCATTCCGCGGCCGGAAGTGCCGATTGGCAAAGGCGAAGCGGACAACGTCGAGATTCGCAAGGTCGGAACGCCCCGCAAGTTCGAGTTCAAGCCGAAGGATCACGTCGAGCTGATGACGGACCTCTCGCTCGTCAATTGGGACGGGCCGCGAAAGTTCGCGGGTGGGCGCGCCTACGCGCTTCGCGGGCTTGGTGCGTTGCTCGAGCTAGCGGTGACGCGACTCACGATCGATGTGCTGGTGTCGCGCGGGCTCGAGATCGTCATTCCACCCGTCATCGTGAAAGAGCGCGCGCTCATCGGGACGGGATTTTTTCCGCTCGGCAAAGAAGAGGCGTACGCGGTCACGGCCGACGACCTCTACTTGGTCGGCACGAGCGAGGTGTCACTCGTGAGCTTGCACTGCGACGATACGCTCGACGCCGCGAAGCTCCCGATACGATACGCTGGGATTTCAGCCTGTTTTCGTCGCGAAGCGGGCGCTCACGGCAAAGACACTCGCGGACTTTACCGCGTGCATCAGTTCACCAAGGTCGAGCAAGTCGTGTTTTGCCTGCCGGACGAAGCCGTCGCGGAGAAGGAGCACTACACCTTGCTCAACAACGCCAAGGCGGTGCTCGAGAAATTGGAAATCCCGTATCGCGTCGCCATCGCGTGCACCGGCGAGATCGGGCTCGGGCAAACGCGCAAGCACGAGATCGAATCGTGGATGCCGAGCCGCGAGGCTTACTCGGAGACGCACTCGTGCTCCACGCTCGGAGATTTTCAGGCGCGGCGATCGAACATCCGCGTGCGGATGCCCGACGGCTCGCTGTCGTATCCGTACACGCTCAACAACACGGCCATCGCGAGCCCGCGCATTTTGATTCCGCTCCTCGAGAATCACCAAAACGAAGACGGCTCGGTCACGATTCCGAAAGCGCTCGTCCCTTACTTGAACGGCGTCGAGCGCATCATCCGAAAGTGATCACGCGTGTCGGCGGTGCGAGCCCGGTAGCGCGGTGACGTCGACGACGACGGACAAAATCAGCGAGAACAGCCGCCGAAACGACTCGTGATCGCGTGCGAGCTCAGGCACCGCGCGCGCGAGCGTTTTCGCGCCCGCGTCGTGGACGACTTTCTTCGCCATGTCGAGCGCGTGCATGGCGCCCTTGTCGTCGCCTTGCATGCGCCGGATGATCGCGAGGTACTCGTCGATTTGTGGGCGAAGCTCCGCCATGGGAACCTCGAGCGCGCTGCGTGGGGCGCCCGCTGCGTCGAACGTCGAAAGCGAAACGGCGCGCGAATCAGCGGCGACGTGCAAAACGTGATCGCCGTCGTCGCCGAGGCGTGCGTCGTCCACCAAGTCGACAATCGACACGCGCCAATCGTCGCGCCGGCCGCGGCTTGCTGAATCCCAAAGTGCGTCGTCGATTCGGACGACCGCGATCACTTCTTCTTGGAGCGAACGCGCGTCTTGACGGCGTGACGAATCAAAACGAGCCCGCCCTTCGAGCCCGGCACGGCTCCTTCGACGAGGAGCAAGTGTTTCTCCGGGATCACTTTCGCGATCTTCAAGTTGAGGATCGAGAGGATCTCGTTGCCGTAGTGGCCCGGCATTTTGAGGTTCGGGAGCGTGCGGCCCGGCGTCATGTTCGTACCGATCGAACCGCCGTGGCGGCGATACTCGTGCGTACCGTGCGTCTGCACGAAGCCGGCGAACGCCCAACGGCGAACGACGCCCGTGAAACCGCGACCGCGTGTCTTGCCTTGCGCGTCGACGAATTGGCCCGCCTGGAAAATCTCGTCGAGCTTGAGAACCTGACCGACTTCGAACTTCGCGACGTAGTCCGCCGGGACGCGCACTTCTTTGACGAGGCGCTTCGGTGTCTGTCCGATTTTCTTGAAGTGGCCCGCGACGGGCTTCGACGTGTGCTTCTCTTTGCGCTCGCCGATGCCGAACACGAGAGCCGAGTAGCCGTCATGCTCGGGTGTGCGCTTGCCGAGCACGGTGATGGGACCGGCTTCGATCACGGTCACGCGCTGGACGCTGCCGTCTTCTGTGAAGAGTTGCGTGTTGCCGAGCTTGTACCCGAACACGCCAGGTTGCTGATTCATTGTGTCCTCGTAAATCCTCTGGGCCGTCGCAATTGCGAGCGATCTACAAGAGATCGACTTCGGCCTTTTGGAAGGGGACGGGTTTTTTAGCCGTCAAAGCTTCGAAACGCAATCTCGTACGCCGTCGAGGTGGGTCGACGCCGAGAGCTCGGCCTTGAAAACCCCTGCGATCTTGCCGTTTTTGTCGATCACGTACGTCACGCGCGAGGGTCGGCCGAGGAGGCGCGTCAGAAGGTTCGTAGCCTCGTATTTCTCGGCCAATCCGTGCGGCATGTCGGCAACCAGCGCGAACGCTACGCCGTATTTTTCGCGGAAAGCCTCGTGCGATTCGTCGTCGTCGAACGACACGCCGATGACCTCGGTGCTCGCGCTGCCGAGCTCGGCCATCATGTCGCGGAATCCGCACGTCTCACGGGTGCAGACCGGCGTGAAATCGCCGGGGTAGAAATAGAGGACGACGTTTTTCTTGCCCCGAAAGTCCGCGAGCTTGAGCTGCCGCCCATCGCTCGAGGTCACGTCGAAGTCGGGTGCGTTATCGCCAATCGAAAGAGTCATTGGAGCCCATGAGATGCCATGAAAATCGGACGGTTGCGCGTTGACAGAGGTATGGCCCAGTGCTTTAAGCCCGTGCCCCATGCAGACCCACCCCAAAATCGCAGAGCTCGAGGCCGAGCAGCTTCGCACGAACCTGCCAGATTTTCGCGTGGGTGACACCGTGCGCGTGCACTACAAAATCGTCGAAGGCGACAAGGACCGCATTCAGGTCTTCCAAGGCGTCGTCATCAAGCGCGAGCGCGCGGGCGGCCGCAGCGCGTTCACGGTCCGCAAGGTCAGCTTCAACGTCGGCGTCGAGCGTTCGTTTCTCTCGCACTCGCCGCGCATCGACAAAGTGGAAGTCATCTCCCGCGGTGTCGTCCGCCGCGCGCGCCTCTTCTACTTGCGCGACCTCGCCGGCAAAGCCGCCCGCGTCCGCGACGCCAAAGACGCCTAACCCCGATCAGTGCGGGATGATCGGCTGGGTCTTGTCGTCCTGGATGCAGGATGACAAGTCGAAGATGAAGAACACCGTCGCGAGCTCGGTCTCTTTCGCGTTGGCGTTGCAGCCCGCGGGGAAGTTCGTGCTGACGGAGTCGCCGACGCTGATGTGCGCGTCGAGGTGAACTGCTTTGCCGCATTGCGATGCGGGCGGGTTCTTCGACGGCATGTTCATCGTCACGAAGCGCGGGTGACCGCCCGTGTTCGGCGAGTGCGCCCACTCGACGCCGTACGTCGAGTTGATGCCGTGGATGTTGTCGAACGGAACCTGCACCGGGAATTGTCCCTTCACCGGAGGCTGCGTCGTCTGCGCCTTGTATGGGACGATGCTCGACACGTAGTAGAGCCAATCTGAAAGCGCTTGGCCCTTCGGGAAGGCGGTGTCGATGAAGAACGGCGACGACCCGAGCGGCGCGCCACCGGGCCATGCCCACGGCGAAACGTTCAAGTCGGTGTCCTTCGAGAATTTGTACCAGACGTACATGAAGTCCGTGGAGAACACGCGCCCACCGGCTTCGAGATATTTCTGCACGGCGTCGTAGTCGACCTGGCTTGCGTCCGGCGGCTCCTCGCACTCACACGAGAAGATCGCGAGATCGAAATTCTTGAGTTGGTTGACGTCGCCCCAGAACGGACCCGCGGGCGGCGTGCCCGTCGGACCGGAGCCCGTCGAACCGTTGTAGAAGCTGATGGCCGTCTTTGGTTTCACCGATGCGCTCGTCGGGCCCGGTGCGTACTCTTTCGGGTCGATGCCGATCTTCGGCATGATGCACGCGAGCTGATCGCAACCACCAGTGGTGATCGCGATCTTCGGCATGTCGCCTTCTTGTTGGTTCTTCGGCAAGCGCGTCAGCTGCTCGACGCCGGAGACCTGTTGGCCGATGGGGTTGTCGACGCACGGCGCGACCGTGTCGACCACGATCTGACGGCGCCACTTGCCGACTTGCATGACGACCGGAATCTTGGTTCCCGCAGGCGTGTCCTTGATGGAGAACTTGCCTTGCGAATCGGTGAGCGCGACGGCCACCGGATTTCCGGAGACGTCCGAGCCGCACTGATCGCACGTGACACCGGCCGGAAACGGATCGACGGCCTGGTTCGGCACGTAGACGATCACGTTGTAGAGAGGGAGCAACCCGTTCGGCGCGTAGACGGTTCCGGAGATCGTCGTCGTGCCGCAACTTGGAATGTTGCATTCCAAGTTCACACAACCGCCGCCTTCGGGAACGCCGACATCACCGAAACCAAATCCGCCATCGCCACCACCGGCACCATCGACGGTGGCGTCATCATCGCCGCCATCTTTGTTGAAGCCGATCCCGCCCCCGCCACATCCGTATGAAAAGATCGCCGGCAACGCGATCAACACAGCAGCGCCCAAGACGAGTCGGTTTTTCATTCCAAGCTCCTCACCTGGAATTCTACGCCTATCTTGGAGACGTTCCACTGGACTTTGTGCGGTCCAGCCAAAGAACGACTTTTACTCGGCGGCTTTGGGGGGCGGGCCGAGCTGGATGCGCTCGCCGAGGTAGGCGCCGATGAGCGTGAAGAGGACGCCGATGCCGGCCATGATGATGTAGAGAAAGCTCGGCATTCGTCGCACGGTCTGGTTTTCGACGAGCTGATACGTCGTGGGGATCGCGACGATGAAGCTCGCGACGACGGGCTCGATGAACGTGCGGCCCGGTGAGATCATCCCGACGAGAAGTCCGCCGACGAACCACACGGGAATGCAAATCGCCATGCCGTTCGAGCCTTCGAAGTCGAGCGCGGGGATCACCATGGGAAGCCCAAAAACAAGGGCTGCGGTGAGCACGCCTTGAACGACGAGCGCGATGCCCATCCACGTGAGGCTCACGCCTTCTTGTTGGTAGCGACGTTCGAGCTCTTCTTCGCGCGAGCGTTTGATCGCGCCGAGACCTTCGATTCGTGCACCGCATGAGACGCACCGCGCGCTGCCCGGCGGGTTGGTCTTGTAACCACAAGTCGGGCAGACGACGTTAGCGGCCATTGTGGAGGGCGAGGGTAATGCGGGAACCTCGCCGCATCAACCTTGTCTAGGATGGTATAACGAGCCATGGCCCGCACCGCCGAAGCCACAGACCACATTTTTCGTGAAAACGAGAAGGAAGAGGTCGATCCCGAGCTCCTGGAGCTCCCGGACCCCCCTCGGGGCGAGCGCCGGTCCACCCTCATCTTGATGGCTGTGGCGGCGATTGCGTCGTCCGCGATGGCTTTTTCCCTCACGCGAGACGCGGCTTATGCCTTCGGATCAGCGTCGGCGACAGATCTCGGCGACATCACGGCCGCGCCAACCACGGCTTTTGTGAGCAATCAGCTCGCGCAAGGCCGCGGGCGGCTCGCCGGAGCGGGCGCCCTTCGTTACGAGAGGCCTTTCGAGAGCGATTCGTATCGAATTGCTCCGATGGCTGGCCGACCCGACGTGTGGGTGGAGCTGCGCGTGCCGTCGGGCGCCGAGTCGAACCGATTCGTCCCGAAGGGCGAGTTTTCGGGGCGCATGATTCGTTTCCGCGACGCGGGGCTTCGTCATCGGGGTCTTCGCAGCGCGATCGAGAGCAACACGGGCCAAAAAGTCGGAGACGACGCATGGCTCATCGTCGATGGTCAGTCTCCCCAAGGTGCGCGCGCGTTTGCGTTCTTGTGGGCGATGTTCGTCGCATTCGCGATGTGGAACATCGTCTCGATCGTTCGTCTCGTTCGTCCCGTGAAGTAATTCGCCTTCACGAGGCGCGGCTCACTCCGCGGGCGTCGGTGCGGCCGTCGCGACAACGTCGACCGGCTTCGGCGCGAGGAGCGCACGAATGCGATCGCGAAGCGCGCGGAGCTTGTCGCGCTGCGACCACGCGAGCGCCGCGGCGCAGCTGAGCCAAGCGAGAGCGAGCAACGCGATGCCCGAGTCGGTGATGTAATAAACGACCGGCGTGAACGCGCGCGCCGGCGTCACGAGCTGACGCGACGCATACGCCGCGTGCTCGTACGTGGGAAGCGTCAGCGCGACGGGGCGAACGCCATCGACGAGCCCACCATGCGCAAGCTGCGCGGCGAAGTTCACGTTGCCGCCGATGGCCTGCGCCTGCGCGCCTTGCATCGGAAGATTCACGCGTTGCGCAATGTTCGATTTGTCGTTCGCTGACATCTCGAGGCTCACGCGCGTGTCCACGACGCCATCGGAAGCGGCGACCATCGCGGTGGTTTCGTCGATGCCGCGTGCCTTGCTGCTCATGACGAGCGTCGGAACGCCAACGATGACCGCGCCGAGCACGCCGAGTGCAAGCGTCACGCGTCGCGTCGTCTTGCCGAGGCGCGCGAAAAGCGGGAAGAGCAGCGCGACAACACCGACGCCGAGCACGACCGCGAACGCAGGCTTCGCGACGAACCACAAGCCAAACATCGTGACCGTGCCGAGCGAACGCTTCTTCCAACCGCGAAGCGCAAGCATCGATGCGAGACCGGCGAGCGCGAGAGCGATGCCGTCGTTCATCGAAACGGGCCACTGTGTTTGGTCGCCACCGGTGACCACGATCGGATGAACCGACGCGGGCAAACCAAACGTGAGCATTTCGCTGCCGGTCGCGAGCGGAACGCGCGGGCCGGGCACAGTGATGCGCCCCATGAGCGAGCCGATCGAGGTTTGCGAGAGTGACTGCACGACAATCGAGTGCTGACCCATGCGCATCGGCACCATCAAATCGTCCGAGCCGTCTTTGTGCATCACGCGCTCGGACGCACCATCCGTCGACAAAAAGAGCGGTTTGCCGTCAGGTGTATAATACAAATAATCGAGGCCGCTGTTGTCGTACGTGAGCATGTCTTGCATCACGAGGTCGCCGGAGCTCGTCAAGATGACTTGGCGCGAGTGCGAGCGGATCGTCGCCGCGAGGACATCGAGGCTCTGGAGCGTTTGCAGCGTGACGTCGAGGTGCTGGCCCCGCTGCACGAGGTAGAGACGCGAGTTCGGCTCGCGACGAAGGAGCGGCGATTCGTTGATGTCGTGTTGCTTGGCGTCGCCAGCCGCGAGAACGCGATGCTCGGCGTCGCTCTCGAGAAGCCACCATTCGAACGGCGCGCGCGGGTCGGGCTGGAACGACGAAACGTTCGAGAGCGTCCCGGTGATCGTGATGTCGGCAACCTTGCCTGTCGTCGGGAGGAGAAGCTCTTCGCTTTCGATGCGCCACCCCGTCGAGCCCGCGACGTCGACGACGCGCTCGCCATAGCGAAGCGGCAAGTGCACGACGCCGAGGTCCGCACTCGCTTGCGCGGTGAGCTTGTATTCGAAGTCGATGCTTTTCCCGACGCGTAGTGCGCGCGCGATCGTGAAGACCGGCGGCTGCGGAGGCGGCGCGTCGCCCTCGGCATCGAAGTGGAGCGCGCTCGCGGCGAGCGCCGTCATGTGCGCGCCTTCGGTGATGCGCCCGCCCGTGACATCCGAGTCGAGCGAGTTGAGCGGGCCGACGATCGTGACCGTGCGGTCTTCGGGAAGCACGAGCTTGCCGCGCAGCGTGAAGTGGGGCGAGCTCGTGTGGAGGTAGTAGTGCCCTTCTTCGAAACCGATCGTCGCGTGCCCGCCGTTCTCGGTCACGCCTTCGAGACGCACCTTGTCGGCTGGGCCGAACAGCGGAATTTGGTACGTCCCTTTTTGGAGCACGGACCCCTCGAGTGTGAAGTCGACTTTGCCTTGGCCGAGTGCGCCCGAAAAACGCATGTGGTCGAGCACCCAACAGTGGTCGGTGCACGTCGTGTCGGTCGGCTTCACGAGCTCCGCAAGCTCGACGAGCTCGGACGCCCACGATGATCCATGCGCCACGGGTGCGGCGACGACCGGAACCGGACTTCTTGCCAACGCGGGAGCCGCGATGCACACACCGGCAGAACAAAATAGTAGGGCGAGCGAGCTGCGCATGGACCCTTCGTACGAAGGGCGTTTGCAAAGGATCTAGTCTCGCCATCGCTTGAGCACGCTCCCATCACGACGGGGCGGCGAGGCGAGACGGTACGTTGCAACGACAGCTCGGGCTCACGCGATAAGAGGCTGCCCCGAGGATGTCCGCGAAAGTCACGCATCGCTCGTCGTCCGCCGGCTCCGCGCCCACTGACCAGCATCTAGCGAACGCCGAACGCGTAACTGACCGCCGCCGACTCAATCGCCCCCAAGGCATCCGGCACCAGAACAACAGACTGGAAGGCGTTGTACGGCATTGGAGTTAGGATCCGTCGTTGGCTCGTCCAGCATCTGGCACATCGATCCCTTCGGGCAAGCGCCCGCGTCGGAGCAGAGAGGAACGCAATTGCCTTGAATGTCAGCACCGAGGCCCCTCTTCACGCAGTCGATCGCCTTTTGGTCTGGCGGCTGTGCGCAGCCAACCAAGGTCAAGACAATGCAAACCGCAATCTGATGCCGCATCTATTCAGACATTACCACCGCGGGCGCCTCGGGCGATCCGATCCAAGCCAATTCGCTGCGATACGATCCAAGCCAAATTCCCTGCGCTCGTTTCACGGAATGTTGGTGCAGACGGCTAGCGAAGTGTCATCACGTGGAGGCGCACGGGATCACGTTCGGCGGCGCACCCGGGAATGTTTTTGGAGCACTGGCCCTTGATGGCGGAGCCATCGTCTGCGGTTCGCCGGAGGAGCCATGCGTCTTTCGCGCGGCGCACTTGGTCGGGTGGCGCGCCAATCGATTCGAGTGAGAGCGCTTGCACGCGCAGTGCGTTTTCGTCGCGTGGTTGAAGCGCCAGCGCGTATCGCGCGGCCTCGAATGCCGCGAGCGATTGGCCTGCGCTTCCGAGCGCCACGGAGAGTTGCGAATAGAGGCCGTCGTCACGTGGGAGCGCGGCGGCTGCGTCGCACAAGTAGGGCATCGCTTCGGTTTCGCGCCAGACGGACGCGAGCGCCTCGCCGCGAACGCGATCGAAGAATGGGTGCGTACCGATCGCTTTTTGCGCCTCGGCGAGACGACCGAACGCATCATCGACGCGACCTTGCTTGGCAGCGAGCTGACCCAGGAGCGCGAGCGCCATCGCATGCTCGCGCGGGTTTCGCGCAGCGGCATCGGCGAGGATGAGCGGCTCGCGTGCTTCGTCGAGTCGCTCGGACATCACGTGCAGCAAACCTTGCCCCCACGCGTAAGCGCGATCGAAGTCGAGCGTGCGCGGGAGTGGTGCGGCGCCAACATCAGCCGTGGCGGCCGCGACGTCGATGATCGGTTGCACAGTGCACGGATCGAGCGCCTTCGCGAACGCGTAGTTTTTCACGAACCCCGCATCGAACGCGCGGCTCTCCGCGGTTTTGCTGTGCGCGCACGCCGACGCTTGCACGGCGAGGTTTCGCGAGCGATGGCGAAGCTTGGCTTCGAAGCGAATCGGAAGCGCGGCGTCGTGCGGAACGTCGAGCGCGTACTCGGACACTTCGGCATCGCGCGGCGCGATCGTGTGGTTCACGACGACCGTGCGAAAGAGCTCCGTTTCTCGCGCAATCACGGGCTTTCCGTGATCGTCGAGAATGACGGCCCGAAGTACGTGCGTGTCGGGTGTGAACATCGCTTCGCCTTTGGCGTGTGAAGCTCCGGCCGTCGCGACGAGCCGCCCGCGCGCATCGGTCGCCGTGACTTCGACCCATGTGTCTTGCGCATCGAGCGTTCCGCCGGGGAATCGGTGTCCTGTGCCCGTGTTCTTCACGACGACATCGACGATGATGCGCTCGCCCGAGCTCACGGGAACGACGTCGATCGTCGCGGCCGTCGCGAGGAGCTGCTTGATGCGTTCGAGCTGAGCGGCGTCGCCGCGCATCGATGCGAGCCACGAGTGGCCGCCGAGGAACCTGTGCGATGTGATCTTTCCGTTCTTGGCCGCGGCGTCGCCGAGGGTGCTGTCTTCCTTCGGCATGTGGCATCCGCGGCAGTCACGTGCGGGAACGTTTTCGTCGACGCGCTCGCCTTGGCTTCCCGCGAACGCGGAGCGCATCCAGGGTGTGCCGTCGTCTTGTCCTGCGAGGTGATGTGCGTTGCCCGTGCCTTCGTCGAGGAACACGCGATGACACGATACGCAGAGGCTCGTCGTGCGAAGCGCGGCCGGCGTCGCAGCAATCTTGTGACGCGCGACGCTCGCGGCATCGCCATCTTTCGGAAGCTCGATGGGTGCGATGCGCAAATCGAGGCTGCCGTTGCCGTCGGGTCGCGCGTACGTCGCGCCGTGGCACGTGCGGCACGTCACGCCCGAGAACGCGCGGAGATCATCGCTCGGTATCTCGTGGTCCATGGCGCCGTCGACCATGAGCGATGGGTCGTGGCATCCGCCGCAAAACCGGCTCTTTTCATTGGTTCGCTCTTTGCGAAATCGGAGCACCGACGCCCGGTAAATAGGGTTGTCGAACGACGCGAAAAAATGGGCGCTCGTTTTCCACTGCTCGGCGACGTCGGAGTGGCACGTCGCGCATGTGTCGACGTCCGAGGGCGACACCGTGCGATCGCGTTCGGTGACGTGGAGCTGCGACGGAAAAGTGTCGGTGTCCACAGGCAAGCGTGACTCGAGGGTGCTCGGCGCGTTCGTCTCGAGGGCAGGGCCCACGTCGGACGTACACGCTGCGCCGAGGCTCGCGGAGAGCGTGAAGGCGGCGCAGAAGAGCACCCACCGTGTCATGCGCGGCGACGACGTCGCACGAGGAAGATGGCGAGAGGCGCGAGCACCGCCGCCGCTGCGGGTGAGCTGTCGTTTGCGGTCGCGCATCCCGCGCATCCGCCCGATGCGGCTTTCGACGGCGCCGCCGATGATGCTCCAGCGGCCGTGCTCGTCGTCACCAGCGCGGGAGGTGCGTTCTTCAAGAAACCAATTTCGGGCACGTCGGTGGTGACGAACGACGAGAGCTGGAACGCATCACGTTTTGCGAACGCGAGATTCGTCGCCGACTTCGGTTGATCGTGCGGCACGCCCGTTGGTGGCCCGCCCCAAATCCCGCGATGCGGATGCTCACACTTGATCTCGCCTTCCCACGCGTGGCGAATCACGTAGCGCGCCTGGAAGTTGTTGTACGACGCCGCGACCGCGCCGTGCTCGATACCGCCGCTTTGCGCGTAGAACTCGCGACCGCCAACGATCGCGGGCGCGGCGCGAAACACGAGATCTGCGCCGAGCGTTTGCTTGTCGTAGCGCGCGTGAATGCGCGTGAGCGTGAAGCCGCCGAAGAAGCCGCGGCCCATGGCTTGTTGCTGCTGCTGATCGTGCGGCATGGCGTCATCGCCGAGCGTCGCGAAGTCTTGCGCGTAGAGCGCGGGCCCCGGACACGGATCGCACGAGCTTGCGTCCCACGAATATTCGGTGACGACGGCGCCCGGATTTTTCTTCAGCGTCTCGTCGTAAAGGCTCGCGTAGAACGAGCCAAATTCCTGCTTCGTGGCGTTGCTGACGTCGAGGTTCGTCGGGATCGTGACGTTCGGGTAGTTGGCGACCTCGTAGCGTTTGCCGCGCGCGAGAAGGTGCACGATGAGATCTTGCTTGCCGCCCGAGTTGATGAGACCGAGGCGCACCGGCAACTTGAAGTCGACGCTGTCGTAATAGAATCGAATCGGCGACAGCGCAGCTTGCCCGTGCTCGAACTTCACGCGCGCCGGGTCGACCTTCGCGACGAAGAACCGCGACCCCTCGGCGACGTAGGGGCGGAGATAGGGCTCGGCGCCCGGCGGCACGTTGTAGTGCTCTTGGCGCAGCCACGTGTCGAGGCCGCCAGAATTTTCTGCGCTCAAGATCACGATCTCGTATTCGCCGACGGCGAACTGCGCTTCGACTTTCACGCCGAGGTTTTGCGCGGCGCTGTCGGCCCTCGCTGCGCCGGCCATCGCGGGTGACTGCGCCTTCTTGGTTTCTTCGTGGTCGTCCAGGCCGGCGGCGCATGGGTCCTGCTCCCAATATTCGACGAGGCGTGGCGCATCGAGCTGCTCGAGCTTGTCGAAGAGCTCGCGCGGAAGCGTCTTCACGTTCTCTTTTTGGAGGACGACCGGCACGGGCACGACCATCGCGAATCGCTCGGGAGGCCCTTCGTAGTTGTTCTGCATCGAGAGAACGGTGCGCGTGCCCTCGCGCATGAGCGCGACCTGCGTCGCGTTGTTGACGAGCTGCTTTCCGCTGTCGGAAACGTAAAAGCCGCAAAAAGCATGAGCGGCGGGTGCAACGAGGCTCACGGAGAGCGGAACGACGAGAGACATGGCAATGGCGATACGGCGCATGAAGCTCCTTTACGGGCGATTGCGGCGAAGGATCCAGAAGAGCAAGAGTGAGGCAGACGCAAACGTGATCGGCGCGGGCGTCGTGCGCGTTGCAACACCACAGCCGCATCCACTCTTGGCCGGCGCGGTCGGTGACGTCGGAAGCGCGGAAGGCGCCGCGGCCACGGACGAGCTCGGTGCGGCCGATGCTGCGTGGTAGCCGACGAACGACGAGAGCTTCGACGTGCCGCGATCTGCGAACGCGAGCTGCGTGGCTGCGCGCGGCGACTCGGAAGCTTGGCCTTGTGGGGGCCCTCCCCAAATGCCGCGCACGGGATGCTCGCACGCCATCGCGCCGGTCCACGCGTGACGAATGGCGTACCGCGCTTGGAAATTGTTGAACGACGATGGCGTAGGCGTTCGCTCGAGCGATGCACCAAACGCCATGATTTCCCGGCCGCCCACGATCGGCGGCGCGGCGCGAAACACGAGATCGTCGCCGAGCGTGTTTTTGCCGTAACGCGCGTGAAGGCGCGTGAGCACCCAGCCACCACCACTTCCGCGCCATCCGCGACGCATGGATGGTGCGCCCGCTGCGCCGGTTTGCGTTTGCGCCGTGACCGAAGGCGCGACATCGGCGCCGAGCGTTGCGATGTCTGCGTACGAAAGCGCGGGCCCCGGACACGGATCGCACGTGCTCGCATCCCACGCGTACTCCGTGACGACCGCGCGTGGGTGCTCGCGAACGGTGTCGTCGAAGAGTGCATTATACACGGGTGCGAAGTTGCCCTTCGCGCTCTCGTCGACGTCGAGGTTCGTCGGGATGGCGACGTTCTCGTAGTTCGCCGCCTCGTAGCGCTGGGCCTTCGCGAGAACGTGAATGATCAGATCTTGTTGATCCTTGGCGTTGAGAAGCCCGAGCCGAATCGGGAGCGTGAACTGCTCGGTGTCGTAATAAAAACGCAGCGGCGAGAGCGCTGCGCTCCCGTGCTCGAAGACGACTTTGGTCGGGTCGACTTTGGCGACGAAAAATTTGGACCCGTGCTCGACGTACGGCCGGAGGAACGGCTCGGCGTTTTCGGGGATGTGATATTTTTCGTGACGCAGCCAGGCGTCGAGGCCGCCCGAATCTTCCGCGCTGAGGATGACGATCTCGTACTCGCCGACGGTGAACTGCGCTTCGACCGTGACGCCGAAGGCCCCACCCAAGCGGCCGTGCCCGTTGCCGAACCCGCTGCCCGTTCCGATGGCGCCTTTGGCGGCCATCGCTTCTTGCGCGCGCTCCGCACAAGGGTCTTGCTCCCAATATTCGACGAGCCGTGGCGCATCGAGCTGCTCGAGGCGCGTGAAGAGATCGCGAGGCAGCGTCTTCACGTTTTCTTTTTGGAGCACCGACGGTACGGGAATCACCATCGCAAAACGATCGGGTGGCCCCTCGTAGTTGTTCTGCATCGAGAGCACCGTGCGTGTGCCGTCGCGCATGATCGCGACTTGCGTCGCGTTGTTGTAGAGACCCTGCCCGCTATCGGAGACGTAGAACCCGCAGAACGCCGCCGCCGGTGCGGAGATGAGCGCGGCCGCGAGCGCTGTGGCGATCGAAAACTTTCGCATGCGGGCCCGATGCTACCATCGCACCATGCGCGTCTGTGTCATCGGTGCCGGCGTGATGGGTTGCGCGACCGCGCTCGCACTCTCCGACCGCGGCGCGGCAGACGTCGTCGTGCTCGAACGCGCGGTTCCGGGCGCCGAAGCATCGAGCGCGGCAGCGGGCATTCTTGGCGCACAGCTCGAAAGCGCTGGGCCCGGCGAAGAGCTCGAGCTCTTTCGTCGCGCACGTGCTCGTCACGCGGAATGGGCTGAAATCCTCAGGTCCGAGACCGGGATAGATGTAGGATACAAGCAATCGGGCGCGCTCGAAATCGCGCTCGACGACCGTGCTGCCGAGGCCGTCGCGGCACGCGTCGCGTGGCAAAAGCGCGCCGGCCTCTCCGCCGAGCTGGTCGACGGAAAGGGCGCACGAGAGATCGAGCCGGCGCTCGCCGATCGCGTGGTGGCCGCTGCGCATTTCGCCGAAGAGTCTCAAGTCGAGCCGCCGCTTCTCTTGAGAGCGCTCGTCGCGGCCGTCGCGAGGCGGCCACGTTTGTCGATCCGATCGGGCGTGACCGTGCGCTCCTTGATTGTCGAACGTGATCGCTGCGTAGGCGTGCGTCTCGAAGACGGCGAGCTTCGCGCAGACGCGATCGTTCTCGCAGCAGGTTCGTGGTCGTCGCTCTTGCCGGGCGTGCCGGCCTCGGTCCCCGAGGTCAAACCGATGCGCGGTCAGCTCGTGCAGCTCGACGAGCGACCTCCGCACGTGCGCACGATCGTCGTAGGCGATGGCGGTTACGTCGTGCCACGCGGCGATGGGCGCGTCGTGTGCGGTTCGACGATGGAGCTCGCAGGGTTCCGGCGCGAGGTCACCGCCTCGGGGCTCGCGTCGATCCTCACGAAAGTGATCGCGCTCGTCCCGTCGCTCGGGGAGGCCCAAGTGGGACCGGCGTGGTCGAGCTTTCGCCCATTTGCGAGCGCCCCGCTCATCGGCGCCTCGCCGCTTTCGGGGCTTTTCCTGGCGACGGGGCATCATCGAAACGGAATTTTGCTGTCGCGCGAAACGGGCGAGCGCGTTGCGGAAGCCGTCTTACATTCGTGATGCATGGATGACCCGCGAGCGCCAATTGCGGAAACCATTCGCCGGCTCGAGCAGCTCCTCGAGCTGATGCCGTCCGACGCCGTGAAGAACCTTCGCCATCGCATCGCCACACTTCGCGCGACGCTCCTCGAGAGTCGCCCGCCCGCGCTCTTGCTCGTCGGGCGTCGTGGCTCCGGAAAGTCATCGCTCATCAACGCGCTATTCGGAAAAAAGATCGCCGACGTCGGCCACGTCAAAGCGCAGACGGGTCGCGGCAAGTGGTACGACTTCACGAGCGAGCGCGGCACGCTCGCCATCCTCGACACGCGTGGCCTCCAAGAAGGAGGCGAGCCCGCAGAGGCCGACGAAGCAAAGACGCCGCTCGCGTCCATCGCCGCCGAGGTCGATCGCAAGCCACCGGACGTCATCGTCTTCGTCGTCCGCGCGATGGACGTCGACTCCGCCATCGATCGCGATCTCGATTTGCTCGAAGAGATCGCGCGCATGGTCGAGCGGACGACGCGAAAGACGCCCGCCGTCATTTGCGCCATCACGCATTGCGATCTCCTCGAGCCCAAAAACGCGAAGCTCGGCGACGACATCGAAAAAATGGGTCACGTGCAGCTCGCCGAACGCACGATCGACGAGCGCATTCGCAGCCGCCCCAAGCTCGCTCCGATGCTCGCGGCCACCGTCGCGATCTCGGCATACATGTCTTTCGACGAGTCGGGCGCGACGCGCGCAGACGAGCGCTGGCACACCGACGAGCTCGTAGGAGCCGTATTCGCGAGGCTACCCGACCAAAGTCGCGGAACGTTCGCGCGCGTCACCGGTGTCGTCGCGCTTCAAGACCAGCTCTCGCAAGAGCTCACGTACGTCACGGCGGCGCTGTGCGCAGGCATTGGCATCGTGCCCATTCCCCTCGCCGACATGATCCCGATCACGTCACTTCAGATCGTGCTCGTCGCGGGCATCGCGTACGTCGCGGGCAGGCCGCTCGACGTGAAGAGCGCTGCAGAATTCTTGTCGTCGCTCGGCGTGAACATCGGCGCTGCGTTCGTGCTGCGCGAAGCCGCGCGCGCGCTCGCGAAATTCGTGTTCCCGGGCGCGGGCTCCGCGATCTCGGGCGCGGTCGCATTCGCTGGCACCGTCGCGATTGGTGCCGCCGCGCGTTCGTACTTCGTCCATGGCGCGCCCATCGACGTGGCCCGCCGCATCTTCAAAGAGCGCCGCTCCCGCGAGTAGCTACGGGGCGTGCGCTTCAGGGCGGAGCTCGCCCAGGATGTATTGCGTGCTCGACAAATATTTCTTCGCGGCGGCTTTGATGCGATCGGAAGTCACCTTGTCGACCTGCGAATCGAAGTCGACGATGAGCTTCGGATCGTCGCCGAACGTGTAAGCGCGCTCGAGCTCGCGAAGCCAGTAGGTGTTCTCTTTGAGGTTCGTCTCGTGCGCGCGACGCCGAAGCTCTTTCACTTTGGCGATGTATTCGGGCCCGATGCCGTTCGTCTGGATGGCTTTGATTTCGTCGAACGTGGCCTTCTCGAGCTTGTCGACGTTCTCGGGAGCGCAACCGAAGCTCACGGTGAACGTGAACTGCTGCTTCGGGCGACGCGTGACCGCGCCCGACGCGCCCACGCCATAGACGCCGCCCATGTCCTCGCGAAGAATTTCGCGCAAACGAATGTGGAGCACTTCGCCGAGCATGCGCATGTCGTTGTCGTTGTCGCGCGACCACGTCTCGTTGCCGTGGAACGTGAGCACGACCGAAGCCTTCGGCTCCGACCCTTTCAAGATGACTTTCTTCGCGACGCCGCGTGGCCGCGTCACGTTGACGTCATGCCATGTGTCCTTGCGCTGGAGCGATGGAAGCGACCCGAGGTAAGTCTCGGCGAGCGTCTTGGTGCGTTCGAGGTCGAGGTTGCCGACGAACACGAACGTGAACCCGGACGCATCGGCAAAACGTTGCTTGTAGAATGCAAATGCCTTGTCGAGGTCGAGCTTCTCGACGATCTCGGGCGTCGTTGGCTGGCGCCGGCGATGGTTTTGCGTCGCGAAGAGCCCGAGGTCTTCGTGGAAGACGCCTTCGGGTGATTGGCGCCTGTTTTTGGCCGCATCGAGCTCGCGTGCGCGCCACGATTGGAACGCGGGCTCGTCGCGGCGCGGCGCGGTAAACGAGAGATGGACGAGCTGGAACATCGACTCGAGATCGCTCGGCGACGCCGTGCCGCTGACGTCTTCGGTGAGCTCTCCGATGCGCGCGCTCACGCCAACGACTTTGCCGGCGAGGGCTTTGCGAAGCGCCGTCGCGTCGAATGCACCGATGCCGCCTTGGCCGACGATGGTGTCCGCGAATTTGTCGGTGTCGTAGTCGGCGTCGGGCGCGAGCGACGTGCCGCCGGGCGCGAATGCGGTCATGCGGACTTCGTCGTTCTTGAAGTCAGTCGGCTTCACGACGACGCGCACGCCGTTCTTGAGCGTCCACTCGGTGATGCCGAGCTCGGGGATCGTGCGAGTCGCAACGACGGGACCGGGCGTGGGCTTGTCTGTCATCAGTGGCACCGAAGGTCCGCCGTCGTCGTACGGTTTGATGTCGCGCGCTTCGACGGTCTTCGTCGTTGCAAGGATCGCGGCCTCCGTCGGCTTCGCCATCGTCGAGGGCCCGGTGACGGTCACGACGCGGCTCCCCGAGGCGAGTGATTTGCCGAGTCGATTGAGCTCGTCGAGCGTGAACGTCGGAAGCATCTTCGTGACGAGCGCGAGCTCCGTCTCCGGACCGGGCATCGCTTCGTCTTGAAGGAAGTGGCGCACGATCTCGCGCGCGAACCCGCGCCCGTCTTCGGTGTCGCGCTGCTTGACGGCCTGCTCGAACGTACGCAGCACGTCGCTCTTGGCGCGCTCGAGCTCGGAAGCGACGAACCCGTGTCGCTCGACGCGCAGCATCTCTTCGAGGAGAGCGCTGAACCCTTCTTGCACGCCACCCTCTTTCACGGCGGCCGACTGCGCGAACATGTCTTCGGTGCGCACCATCGCGCCGGTGTGCGAGCCTGCGAACAAGAATGGCGCATTCGGCTTGCGACGAATCTCGTCGAGCCGCGCGCCGAGCATCGCGTTGAAGAGGCGCTCCGAAATCGCGCGGCGATAGTCACCCGTCGTGGCGAGCGGGCGATGCGGCATCTTCGTCGTGATCGACACCTCGGTGCGCGTCGCTTCTGGATCGGTTTCGATCGACACGAGCTCGGTCGGATGCGCTGGCACCTGCACCGCGGGCCTCGCGCGCGCTTGCGGCGGCGCGGCTTTGAGCGTCGAAAACTGCTCTTTGATTTTGTTTTCCATCTCCGCGGGATCGAAATCGCCCACCGCGATGACGGCCATCAGATTCGGCCGATACCAATCTTTGTAGAACCGCATGAGCGTGTCGCGCGGCGCGCCCTTGATGATCTCGGGCTTTCCGATCGTGATGCGGTCGGCGTATTTCGATCCGTGGAAGAGCACGGGCGCTTGCTTGTCGAAGAGGCGCATGCCCGCACCGCGCCCGAGCCGCCACTCTTCGAGCACGACGCCGCGCTCTTTCTCCACCTCGACCGGATCGAACGTCACGTTTTCGGACCAGTCGCGAAGCACGCTCACCGCTTTGTTGAGCAGCTCGGGTTTGTCGGTCGGAACTTGCAGCGTGTAGACCGTCTCGTCGAACGACGTGTACGCGTTGAGGTCGGCGCCGAAAGCGACGCCGCTTTTCTCGAGGAAGTCGACGAGCGCTTGCTTCGGAAAGTGCGTCGTGCCGTTGAAGCCCATGTGCTCGACGAAGTGCGCGAGCCCGCGTTGATCGTCGTCTTCGAGCACGGAGCCTGCGTTCACGGCGAGCCACACCTGCGCGCGATGCTCGGGCTTCTTGTGCTGCAGCACGTAGTACGTGAGCCCATTGGCGAGCACGCCGCGCTTCACGCGCGAGTCGAGCGGAAGGGGGGCATCGACCACGGGCTTCTGCACCGACGCGCTCGCAACGGGCGGCGTGACGACGGTTGCGGGCGGGCCGCATGACGCAGCGGAAAGAACGGCGAAACTGGCGAGACCCACGAAAGCGGCAAAACGCATTCGCTCACCCTACCAAACGTCGCACCTTGTCGAGCACTGCGACGTCGGCCGCGGGAAAGCGCGCAGGATCGAGCTCAGCCGCACTCGCCCATTCGAACGCAGCGACATCGAGCGCTCGTGGTTTCGCGGCGGTCGAGCGCATCGCTGCATAGAAGAGGAGGAGAACCGATTTCGCTTCGTACCGATGAAACGTCACGTCGACGACGTCGCCGACGATCACGTCGAGCCCGAGCTCTTCCCGCATCTCGCGCACGAGCGCCTGTTTCGGATCTTCGCCGTCCTCGACTTTGCCTCCGGGAAATTCCCAAAGCCCTTCGAGGTGGCTTCCGCGTTTTCGTTGCGTGATGAGAACGCGCTCGTGCTCGACGACAATCGCCGCCGCAACGACGACCGTCACGAGTGCCTCCATCACTTCAGCGTGACGACGACGTTATCGTAGAGAACGGTCTGGGGAGCCGCTGGGGGCTGCGTGTTTTGACGCACGACGCCGAGGCCCAGCCGGACGGGATACGAGCCTGCGCCACTGTCCGTTCCCGTCGTATCCGTGACGGGGATCGTCGTCGTCTGCCCATCGACGACGGCCACGACGTTGCCCGGCACGGTGAGGGTGATGACGAGCTGCGCGTGCACCCACGTGCCGGTCGCGGGCTGCGTCGCAAAGTAGCCGGTGCCCGAGAAGCCGTTGGTGAGCACCCACTCGCTGCCCACCCAAGCGATGCCGTAGCGCGCGGAGTCGGGCGACGGCACTCCGAATGCGAAAGCGAAAATCGCAGGGGTGGCGGTCGTGAAATGCGGCAGGTTGATGTCGAGGTCGACGACCATCGCCGTCGCGGCGAACTTCGCGGGCAAGGCTTCGATGTTTGCGAAGCCACCACTTGCGTCGGCGGGGATGTCGACCTCGAAGCTCATCGGCTTGTTCTTGGGGACCGCCGAGGCGACAAAGAAGGCCGCATACGGAGAGGCGACATTCGGCGGGGTGAAACCCGCGCCTGCGTCATTGGGGATGTCGAAGTCGGCGCAGAAGGCCGCATCGATGTTGTCGCAGAAGCGCGGGATGACCGTGACGACGTCCTTCTTGGCGTCCGTGATGCTGCCGTCGCCCCCGCCGACGGGCGGAATTTCGTCGCGCGAGTCCGAGCTGGCGTCGCCGCCGTCCCCACTGTCGAAGGTGTCGGTGTTGCAGGCGCCAAGCGAAGCGAAAAAGAGAAGCCAGGTCCGCGCTTTCATGGTGATTCACACTACGGGAATTTTGCGCTTTACGCAGCGCGTTTGCGGTATCGTCACGGCGTTTCGGGAGGCTCTTGGAGCTCCGCGGAGCGTGGAGAGGCCGAACATGCACGTCGACGTTGCAGCAGTCACGCCCAAACCCCCGCTGGTTCATGGCTCCGGCGCTGACGCGCCGAGGGTCGAAGCAGCGAAGTGGCCGCCCGACGACGCGGACATTCCTGATCAGCCCGCGCAGCCAATGGCACCGGGCGGCATGGGCGGAGGCGGGTCTTTCGATCCGGGTGATGGGAATTTCAAAAAAGGCGCGACCAAACCGATCATCATCATGCTCGCGCTTGCCGTCGTCATTGGCGGCGTCGTCCTCGCGGTCCTCGCGGCCAAGGGCGAGACCGACAAGATGTCGGTCGATCAGATCAACGCCGAGCGAAAGGCGATCGCGGTCCTTCCGAAGCCCGATCAGCTTCCGAAATGGCGCGAGTGGGCCAAGCGCGACGACGTCATCCCGCTTCAAGAAGACGCTTTCGCAGAGCTTGCCTGGGCCAAAGACGACCAAGGTCTCAAGACGATCATCGAAAAAGGTCTCGCGCACTCCGAGCACAAGGTTCGCAACCGCGCCGCGCAAGCCCTCAGCGAATACGGCTCGCCCAAAGCAGACATCGCCAAGCCCGCGCTGCTCAAAGCCCTGAAAGAAGCCGACAGCACCGACAAGCCGCAAATCGCTTGGGCGCTTTGCGTGCTCAAAGAGCCCACGGCATTCGACGACGTGCTCAGCGAGTACCGCATCGGGCACCTCGCGACGATTCAGCGGCTCGACGGATACCCTGCGTTCGATCCGGACACGCTCGCCGGCATGGTCACGCTCGACAAGCTCGCGACCTACGCGAACGACCCGAGCGAGAGCATGCGTCAGCTCATCGCAACGATTCTCTCGCGCACGAGCGATCCGAAATGGACGGCCACGCTCGTCCAGCTCGTGCAAGACAAGCAGCCTGCTGTCGGTCGTGAAGCGGCGGTCGGGCTTGGACGCATCGCGAACGAAGCGTCGATTGGGCCGCTTTTGAAGGCGCTCGACAACGCCGACAAAGACTCACGCACGAAATTTCTCGAAGCACTTCGTGACGGCGTCGGCGCCAACGGGCTCTTGCTCGCGCTCCGCTCCATCCAGAAGGGCCACGAGTTTTTCCAGACGAAGCAAATCTTCGACATGCTCGCGGACCTCGAAGACCCGCGCGGCGGCGAATATCTCCAAAAGTACATCGACACCAATCCGCACCCGCACTGGAAGACAGAAGCGGCGATGCGCATGGCCGAGATCGGCGATTTGCGCGCGGTGCCCGTGCTCGCGTGGCGCATGACGCAAGACCCGGAGAAGCTCTACAAGAACGACGCGCGCGAAGAGATTCAGATGATGTCGCGCGACGACAAAGAGCGAACCATCGGCGCGCGCATGCTCGCCGACCTCGCCATTCTCCATCCCGAAAAGATGGACGAGATCCGCGCGCAATCGGAAGACCAAGTGCTCTTTTGGGTGACGTCGCACCCCGAGCCGCTCGCGAACGGTCTCCGCGTCCTCGCGGTGACGAAGTCGCCAAAGGTGCTGACGAAGCTTCGCCGCTGGGCCGACCCCACCGAAACGCTCCCGCCGGAAGGCGCGCAGCCGCCGATGCCGAGCGCATTCACGACGGCGCAAAGCGCGCTTCGTTACATCGGCTGGATGCAAGACCCGCCCGCATGGGACGTGCTCTCGAAGCAGATCATGCGCCGCCCGCCGAAGCTCGACGTGTCGCAAGCGTCGCTCATGCAAGGTGGCCTCGCGATCATCGGCGAGTCAGTGAAGGCGCTCGCGAAGGGCGCGGCCGATGGTTTCGCGCAGTGGGGTGATCCCAAGGCGTACCCGATGCTCATCAAGCACATCGAAGACACCATGGGCAACGAAGACTCACGCTACGAAGCGTGCTTCGCGCTCTCGTGGGTCGCGACCGACGAGAACATGCGTGAGGTCGTCAAGAAGGTGCACGACTTCAACAAGACCGACGACAAATCGCAGCTCATTCGCGGCTGCTATCTCGAGGCGCTCATTCACCGCCCGGTGCAGCAGGCGAACGCAGGCCTCGTCGACCTCATCACGCCAACGGTCGATCCGCAGGTCGCCGCACAGACAGCGCGCGCGATCGGATTCGGTGGCGTCGAGCCGGCGATCGTTCCGAAGCTGATGGACATGATGAAAGACAGCAGCATCCGCGACTACGCGATGCTCGCGCTCCTCATCGGCGCCGACCCGGACACCGCTGCACGTGCGCTCGCGCAGTACAACGGCTCGTCCACCGAGGCGATGGAGAACCTCAAAGTCCTCTACGACAAGAGCTTCGGCTACTGGTCCGACAAGGACTACGAAGTCGGCAACGTCGCGCGCTGGATCGCCAACGCCGACGCATGCCGCTTCACGAAGGTGAACAACGCCTATCAAGATTGGCCGCGCATGATTCTCGAGCGCGACATCCAAGGCATCGTCTTCGACAACGGCCCGCACTCGATCACGCGCGTTCAGTTCCGCGTGCGCCTCATCAACGACGCCAAAGGCGCGGACCCGAAGAAGCAGAAGGACGCCATCATCATCCTCAAGTTCATGAAGGAGAAGGGCGTGCTCATGGCGCTTCGCAACGAGCCGGGCACGCTCGGCGAGCTCGCGCGTCGCGCCTTCTTCGAGGTCATGAACCCGAAGATGACCGAGCAGAAAATCCCGGACGCCACGAGCGCGTCGCCGGGCGGAAACGTCATCCCGCCGAAATAACGCTATGATCACGACGTGGATCTTCTCGAGGTCGACGTCGTAACGGGGAAAAAGACCACCTTCAGAGAAAGCTCGCGTCGCGCCCTCGACGCGCTGCTGGTGAGCGAGGTTCTATTCGCAGTGATCGGACCAACCGCTCTCGGCGTCCGCGGCTTGCCGCGAATGACACGTCACTTGGATGTCGTCGTGACGACGGATGACGCGTTCGGAGCCATCGACGCTCTCATAGAAGCTGGGTTTCGAAGCGTCACTCCGGTCAACCGTAGTGAGGCGCCCGAGGCGATGTACGTGTTCACGCGCGGAGAAGACGAGGTCGAACACTTCGCGGACCTTGCGCGCATCGTGCTGGAGACAAAAGTCGACATCGCTGCGGTGGAGCGGTACCTCGCCGAGGTTCACCCCGAAATGCTCTCGACGCTGCGCGACAAAGTGCACGCGGCGCGAAACCCGCCACCGGCGCCGCCACGACCGACGCGCAAGCGGCGCTGACGCCAATTACTTTTTTGGCTTCTCGTCCTCGCAGCCGAACGGGGAGCCGTCTGGGGCGTGGACCATGCAGCCCGAGCGATCGGGTTCGTCCTTCTTGTGGGCGACTTTCATGTTGCACGGCTTGTCGACTGCGAACTTACCGTTCGAGCAGACGAGGCGCGCGGTGAGATCGGTTTGGCACGCGAGGCCGCCGTCTTTGATGCAGTCTTCACCGACTTCGGCGAGCGATTGATCGCACACGGCTTGGTAGTGGCTGAAGCCGTCTTGGCCGTACTGGCGCACGTAGCATTTGCCTTCGCCGCCGCAGCGAACCTCGCGCGTGAGCTTGCCGCCAACGCACGTGAGGATTTTTTCTTTCGAGGCCAAGCAGCCCACGGAAAATTCGGGAGTGTTGGCGTCGCAGTTGTCGCCAGGCTCGGCCATCGAGCGATCGCACCACGGGCCCGTCGTGAGCGGGACGCAGCCGGCTTCGCCGCGGCATTTGTTGGTGAGCGACATCTTGCCGTCTTTGCACCGGAGCTCGCTCTTGAAGTCTTCGTTGCATGCGCCGTTCGCGCGCTCGCTCGCGTTCTTGTTGTACTTGCAGTCGTCGCCGACTTTTCCGTATGGGTCGTTGCAGTGAGCGGTTGCGGTGTCGCCGACGGTGCAGCCGTCTTTGCTGCAGCGTTGAACGAACGCGAAGTGCCCGTCCTCGCAGCGGAGCTTCGACTTTCCGTCGGTGGAGCACGCGAAGTTGTTCGCGGACGCGCACGTGTCGCCGACGTCGCCTTTTGCCGAGTCGCATGTGGTGCCGCTCGGGGTCTCTTTGCAGCCGCCTTCGCCTTTGCACGTTTCGGGCACGTACTTGTTGTTCACGCACGCCATGCGTGAGGTTGGCGTGTCGCATGTCTTCGCGTTCTCGGTGCACGCGCTGCCGGCGGAGGGCTTGCACGCGGCGATCAAAACGATGATGACGGAAACTGTCGAAAGCGCGATGGCTCGTCTCATGGCGCGCCAGAGTAACTTCTGACAGTATCGCGGCCAAGGTCGATGGCTCGGTCCTCCGTAATTGCACTATGCACGCTTTTATTGGCGTGCGGCGGAGGGGCGCCGATCGCGGTTCCGGAGCAAAATACGCTGGAGTCGCACGCCCGTGCCCAGGACGACGAAGGGCTCAAGCTCGCGACCGCGGCGCTGAAGAGCAAGTCGGCCGAGGAGCGGATGCGCGGGCTCGCGGCGCTGCTCGAGTACGAGCCGGTGAAGCTCGCTCCGCTTTTCGAAGCGATTGCGGAGCGCGTCACACACGCCGAAGGGGCAGGGGAGAAGGCCGCGGCCGCATGGGCGCTCGTGCGCGCGGGCGACGTGCGAGTCGCGGCGGCTGCGCTCGCGCTCCACGATTCGGGTGAGCTCACGCACGTGAAGAAGCTCGACGGCAGCGCGGCTTTCGATGCGGTGGTGTTTGCGAAGCTGCTTGCCGCGGCGACGGTGTCGGAAGATTTGGCGCGCTCGCGCCGCATGGTGATGGCCGGGGCGCTCGCCGCAGCGGACGCGAAGACGCGCGCCGTGATCGTTCGCGCGCTCACCGAAGACTCCGGAGACGGCGCCATCCTCGCCGCGGCCGCAGAGGCGCTCGACCCGAGCAAGGATTTCGCGGTCCTCGAGTATTTGTTCCAACGTCTGCACGCCGTTCCGGATCCGCGCGCGGCACCGGCGCTCGCGCACTACGCGGATCACGCGACGCACCCGCACTTTCGGACGGAAGCTGCATTTCGTTTGGCAGAGCTCGGCGACATGCGCGCGGCGCCGCACCTCGCGTGGCGCCTCGGCGAGGACCCCACGAAGATTTACGACGCAGGCGATCCGAACGTGGTCCCGCTTCGGCGCGACGATCGCGAGCGCGTGAGCTGCGCGCGCATGCTCGCGGAGCTCGCGCTGATGCACCCCGAGGCACGTGTGCAGCTTCGCGAGATGGTCGAAGCGCCCGTGACGGCGTGGATGCACGCGCACCCGCAACCGCACGCGAACGCGCTCAGGTTGCTCGTGGCGGTCGAGTCGCCGCAGGCTGCGCCGCTCTTGCGCACGCTCGCCGATCCGCACGACGCGATTCCCGGCAGTGGAGCGCCGTCGTTTCCCGAGGCGTACGCTTCGGCGCAGAGTGCGCTTCGTTATCTCGGGCGAAGCCACGACGCATCGGCGTTTGCGACACTCGCGAAGCAGCTCGCGCGAAAACCCGCGGCGTTCGACGCATCGTTGGACGCGCTCATGCAAGGTGGGCACGCGATCGAAGGGATGGTCTATCGCGCTCTCACAGCAGGCGCGGCACAAGGTTTTGCCGAGCTCGGCGACGCGAAAGCGATACCGTTGCTCGTCAAGCTCGCCGACGACGGCAGGAGCAGCGAAGCTGCACGCATCGAAGCGTGCAACGCCGTTGGCGCGCTCGCGGAGGGCCCGGCGCGGCGCGACATCGTCTCGAAAGTGCGCGCGTTCGGCGTCGATCGAAAGCGCGAGCTCGAGCGCAGCTGTTGGCTCCTCGGGCTATCGCAGCGTCCAAACAGCCGCGATGACGCCGCGCTCGTGTCGCTTCTCGCGCCGAAGTTGGAGCCCGAAGCGCGGCACCAAACGGCGCGCCTCCTCGGCCAAGGCGGCCTTGCTGCTTCGGAGCGAACGCGCCTCATCGAGATGCTCAAAGACAAAACGCTCGTGCACGACGCCGCGCTCGCACTCCTCTTCGGCGGTGACGAGCCCTCGGTCGCGAAAGTGTTCGCGGCATACGAAGCAAGCGACACGGAAGGTGCTGCTGCGCCGCCGCCGCTCGAGCCGCTTCGTCAGCTCTACGCGCAGAGCGTCCCCACATTCACCGAAGATTTCTACGACAGCGGCGCGCTCGCACGCATCGCGACGCTCGCCGTGGCCGCGCGCAGCGTGACGTTCCGCGGCGCGAAACAAGAGTGGGTTCTCCAGGGGCTTTCGTACCAATTGCGGCAATCGGGGGAGTTCGAAACCGGTCCACACACGACGACGCGCGTGCGCCTTCGTGCCAAGCTCATCGCCGATGCCAAAACCGAGGACACGAAAAAACGCGATGACGCTCTCCTCGTTCTCTGGGTGCTCGGCGAGCGCGCCGTTCTGGATTCGCTCGGCGACAAAACGCACGTGAACGAACCTTCGCCATGAAAAAAGCCTTCTTGATGATGCTTGGTCTCGCGTGCGGCGCGAGCACGACGCCAACGAAGACAGCCTCGAATCTCGCGGTGACGCACATCGAAGCGCCCGCGGGCGTGTCGCTCGTCGAAGCGTGTACGCCGACGGGGCCGGAAATCTGTTTCAACGCGGTCGACGACAACTGCAACGGCGTCATCGACGAAGGCTGCGGCATCGCAACCGGCCCGCTTCAATTCACGATTGCATGGGGCGACAGCGCAGCCGACGTCGACCTTCGCGTGAGCGATCCCGCGGGCGATTTCGTCGACGACAATCACCCGACCAACGGCGCCGAGCGTTTACGCCTCGACCGCGATTGTCCAAAAGACGCGTGCTACGGGCAAAACATCGAGAACGTTCTTTGGGGCGGCCTCGACCCGCCCCGCGGTAGCTACAGCGTCGACGTCTTTCTCGACGATCTGCACGGGGCAACGCTCCCCATCCCGATCCGCTTTGGCGCGCGCGTCGGAAGCCGCTCGTACGGCGCCGACATCACACTCGACACCAAAGAAGACAAGAAGCACTTCGTCTTCACGCTTTGAGGCTGACGTCACCTGAATCGATTGAGTCTGCCGCCCGCGTTGCGATCGAACCGCGGTAGCGCGACGAGGGCGGCCGGGCCGCCACATCGTGCGATCCAAGATGCGCTGGCGGCCGAAACCTCGCGGCTTGCGCCTTCTGAGGCCATCGGTGCGCCGGCCCCGCCGGTTTCGTCACGCTGCCGCCGGTCGATCGCGAAGCCCTCACGACACACTCAGCTCAACTCGGCTTTGGAGTACTCTCACGATCGATGCCCGTGGGGGACCCGAAGACGAAGGGCGTGGGCTTCACGAACGTGCGCGCGTTCACGATCGAGCGCTTCGGTGACGCCGGTTGGGCGTCACTACTCGAAAAGATTCCCGCCGAGGATCGGAGCGAGATCCAATCGATCATTCCGATGGGTTGGTATTCGCTATCGCTGTACGCGCGCCTCATTCGCGTGCTCGACAAAGTTCATGGTCGCGGCGATCTCTCGATGATGAAAGATCTCGGTCGCTTCGAGGCCGAAAACGATTTGAAGACGATTCACCGCATCTTCTTACGGTTCACGAACCCGGCCTTCATCGTCGAAAAAACCAGCCAGTACTGGAAGCACTTCCACGACACCGGCACTTGGAACGTCACGCGCGACGACCACGGCGTTTCCGCAGTGCTCGACGACTGGGGTTGCGTCGACTCCGCGCTGTGCCGCGAGCTCGTCGCCTACCTCACGCGCGTCCTAGAGCTCACCGGTGCGAAAAACGTGGTCCTCGAACACCCGAAATGCCGCGGCCGCTCGGACCCCCAGTGCATCTTCCGCGGCCGCTGGGGCGTCACCTAACCTGGCCCACCCGTCTGGCCCCACCTGGCCCGGGCCACCCAGCAGCAAACCCGCGGATCGTTCGGATCCGAACGATCCGCGCTGCTTCGCATTGGCACGGGGGGTGCTCTGGGGCGGGCGGAGGTTGTGATGGATGCTGTGTTTTTTGCAGTTAAGCGGGCGCATTATGCGACTTGGAAGTTTGGGCGGCGGATGCTGATGCCGGTTGGGTTGACGCCTGCGCGGTTCGACGTGCTCTTTGCGCTTCGAAAAAGCCGATGGGTGCCGGTTAGGCAGGCGGCGTTGCGCGCGGCTCTCGGAGTGGCGCGCGCCACCATTTCCGAAATGCTTGGCGTGCTCGAGGACCTTGGGCTCGTCCTGCGAAATTGCTGTGAGGACGACAAACGAACCAACTGGGTGAGGCTCACGATGCCCGGCGTTGACCTGCTCCATCGCGCCTACCAGCGATGCGTCGGCAACGGCGACACGACCGTTGCGGTCGACTGCGCACTCGCGGAAGGTGACCCAGCGCGCGCTACTTTTCCGATGCGATCGTCGATCGAAGAGCTCTGCAGCTCGCTCAGGCGCTGGTTCGGCAATGGAAAGGCCCTAGGCCTTTATCCATGGCGCACGGACGACTAGCTCGATCAACTCCGCCGCATTTGATAGAAGCGCTCATCCCATGAGCTCGTACGCGATGCTTGCGCTCCTCGTCGTTGCGTGGTGCGCGTTCGGCTATTCGGCCAGCCGGCGTTGGAAGCTCTTGCGCGCTGGTGGCGCCGAGTCGCGTTTCGACCGCATCGGCGAGCGTCTGATGGGCACCTGGCGTTGGGCCTTCAAGCAAGAGCGGATGGACTACTACCAGCCGTCCGGAATCGCCCACAAGCTCATCTTCCTCGGGTTTGCCGTCCTCCTTTTGCGAACGCTCGTGCTGTGGGGTCGCGGGTTCTCGCCGACGTTCAACCTTTGGGTGCTCGCGCCGTGGATGCCCGCGGGGCGTGTCTACGAGTTTTCGAAAGATTGCGTCGCGACGCTCGTCGTCGGCGGCGTCATGGTTTTTTTCTACTACCGCCTCATCAAGCCCCTGAAGCGCACGACGCACAGCTTCGAGGCGCTCCTCATCCTCGGCATCATCGGCACGATGATGATCGCCGACATGACCTACGACGGCGCCTCGCACGTGCTCTTGCTCCGCAAAGTCGAGATGTGCGGGATGGGCAAGGCCTCGCTCGCGACAGCGTCGCAGTGCGATTCGATTCGTACGATCGTCGCGCCGCTCGGCGAGCAAATCGAGTCGGGCCTCCAGAACAAGATCGAATGGGCGCCGTATCCCGCGCCTGCCGGCACACTCTTCGCCGTTTTGTTTCGCTCGCTCGGGCCCGCGGCGCTCATCTTCCTCGCGACCGCCGGGTTTTGGACGCACTCGACCCTCGTGCTCCTTTTTTTGAACCTGCTCCCGCACTCGAAGCACTTCCACGTCATCACGGCGATACCGAACGTCTTCTTCCGCAACCTCGACCACCCCGGGCGTTTGCGCCCGATGGCCGATAGCGCCGAGAAGCTGATGGCGAAGATCGAGGAAGAGACGAACAGATTCCCCGACGACCCAGCCGCGGCGCCCATCGGCATCTCGCGCATGGAGCATTTTTCGTGGAAGGCGATCCTCGATTTCTACACGTGCACCGAGTGCGGTCGCTGCTCCGAGAACTGCCCCGCGCATCGCACCGGAAAAATTCTCAGCCCCAAGCACCTCACACTCGATCTGCGCAACCACCTCTACTCGCGCGAAAAAGAATTTCTCGAAGATGGCACCAAGCATCCCGCGATCAATCTCGCGCCTGATGTGATTCACCCCGACGTGCTGTGGGCGTGCACCACGTGCCGCGCGTGCGAAGAGCAGTGCCCGGTGTTCATTTCGTATGTCGACAAGATCATCGACATGCGCAGAAACCTCATGATGGTGCGCAACGAATTTCCGGCGGAGCTCAACAAAGTCTTCCAAGCCATGGAGACGAACGGCAACCCGTGGAACATCTCGCGCCTGGACCGCGCAGGTTGGGCGGACGGGCTCGAGCTGTCGTTCATGAACGACAAGCCCGACGCGCCCGTTCTCTATTGGGTGGGTTGCGCCGCGTCGACGGACCCGCGCGCGAAGAAAATCGCCCGCGCCGTTGCGAAGCTACTCAAGCAAGCGAAAGTCGATTTCGCGATCCTCGGCCAAGAAGAAAACTGCACCGGTGACCCCGCGCGCCGCGCAGGCAACGAGATGCTCTTCGCGATGCTCGCCGAAGGAAACGCAGCAACGCTCAACGGCTACAAAGAAAAAGGCGGCATCAAGACGGTCGTGACCGCGTGCCCGCACTGCTTCAACACGCTGAAGAACGAGTATCCCGATTTCGGGTGCAAGCTCGAGGTCGTTCACCACACGGATTTCTTGCTGGGCCTCCTCGCCGAGAAGAAACTCGTTCCGGCGAACCGCGTCGAGGGGCGCGTCGCGTATCACGACAGCTGCTACCTCGGGCGATACAACGGCGTGTACGAGTCGCCGCGCGAAATCCTGAAACGCATTCCGGGCGTCGAGCTCACCGAGGTTCCTTACTGGAACAAGCAACGCGGGCTCTGCTGCGGGGCGGGCGGCGGGCAGATGTTCATGGAGGAGCAAAACAAGAATCGCGTGAACGTGAAACGCACGCTGCAGCTCGTCGACACCGACGCAACCACGATCGCGAGCGCGTGCCCGTTCTGCATGACGATGCTCACCGACGGGCTGAAGAACCAAAATCTCGAGGATCAGATCAAACAGATGGACGTCGCCGAGATGCTCGAGCTCGCGTGCGCCGAAAAAGTCGTCGAGCCGATTGCGCCGCCACCTCCGGTCGTCGAAGAAGCGCCCGCGGCGACTACCTCTGCGTGAGAGGCGCGGGCGGCGTCGCGTTTGGGCGCGCCGCAAGACACTTCGCAACCTCGGGCGCGAGTCGGTCGAGCGTCGATGGAAGCGCGATGTGTCCGAGATCGATTCCAACATGCGCGTCGTCGGAAGCGTTGTGCCGCAGCCACACGAAGAGCGCGCGTCCGCGGACCGCGCTCGCATGCACGTTGCCGTCGCGGCCGCCGTGCCATGCGCGCGAATCCGCACTGTCGTTGCGGTCGTCGCCGAGGACGAGCACGCCGTCGTTGGCCGCGTAGAGCGGACCCGCGTGACCGACGGGCGCGCTTGCGTCGTAGAACACCAAGTACGAAGCGTCGCCGAGGAACTCGACTTCGAGATCGCCGTTGGCGTCGTCGAGCGTCACGTGACCGAGCGGGCACGAAGGCACCGGCCAACCATTGATGACCGGGCGACCTTGTTTCATCTCGAGCACGTCATGCGGTCGTCCGATCACGCGCTTGATGAGCGTTTGCCCGTTTTCGGGTGACGCGAAGACGATGACATCGCCGTAGCGCGCGCGATGATCCGATCGAGCCGCGACCAATCGATCGCCGGCGAGTAGCGCGGGCTCCATCGATCGCGTCGGAACGATGAACGCCTCGACGACCCACGCGCGAAGCACGACGCTCGCCATCACGGGGGCTGCCATCCCTAGAACGAAGAAGAGCGCCGTTTGCCATCGCGGCGGCGCGGCGAGCTCCTTCACCCGAAACAAATCCACGAACGACCCCACCCAAGCGACGAACATCGCGCCGATGGGAAGCGCGACCGCCACGCCCCAACCAAAAGCCTCACCAATGCGGCTCACGAGCGCGGCGAGCACGAGCATCGGAGCGATCGCGACGAACAGCCACATCGCGCCGCGCAAACGCCGCCCGAGATAAAAGTGCCCCACGCCCCACGGCCCAAAGAGCGCGAGGATGATCGCCACGAATTTTCGAGGTTCCACGGTGTGCTATACCGACGAGGTGTCGGGGACTTGCCCCATCTGCAACAAACCCGCGGCTTTGCGCGCCGAAAACGCGTCGGCACCGTTCTGTTCGCCGCGGTGCAAGCGAATCGACTTGGGTAACTGGTTTGGTAACCAATACCGGATCCCAACGAATGAGCGAAGCGATGGTCCGTCCAACGACGATGGAGACCTCGCGGCCGGGAACCGCAAGGATGTGCCTTCTTGAAACTATCGACGCGACTGTTGCCACTTTCGATTCTGCTCCTCGCGCCTGCCGCGTTTGCGCAAGAGCAGCCGCTGCAGCCGCCCCCTCCGCTCACGGGAGAGCCGCAGCCTCAGCCTCAACAGCCGCAGCCGCAGCCTCAACAGCAGGAGCTCGCGCCGCCGCCGCCCATCCAGCAGACGCCGCCGCCCCCACCGCAAAACACCGAGCAGCGCCTCGACGACTCGAAGAAACAAGACTCGGGCCGCGGCCTCGAGTTTCTCTATGTGAACGCCCAGGCCGGCATCGTTTACGACGCCCTCGGCACCTTCAATAACTCGCTCCAAATCCAGCAATCGAACGCGAGCGGCATGATGCTCGGCGCCGAAGCGGGCGTTCGCTTCCTCTATCTCACGCTCGGGTTGCGCTTTCGGTACGACGTCTTGCCGTCGCAGTTCAATTTGTGGCAGCTCAACGCGGTCGTTGGGTTTCACGTTCCGGCGGGCAGCTGGGACCCGTACGTTTCGTTTCACGGCGGGTATTCCGCAGTGGGCTCGCTCGACCCGAGCAACTTCAACACGAGCCAAATCGCGCCGTGCTCGACATGCACCACGACGGACGCCGCCAACGGCTTTTCGACCAAAGGCGCCAACGTCGGCCTCGCGATCGGCGTGGATTATTACTTCGCGCGGTTCATCTCCATCGGCCTCGAAGGCTCGTTCGAGTTTCTCTTCTTGCACCGCGATCCGCTGCCGATTCCCGCCGCTTGTTCGGCCGATCCCACAGGGTCGTGCGAAGCGTCCGTGAAGGGCAACAGCCTCTACCAAAACTCGGGCGATGCAGCGGGCCTGGGCGTTCTCGGCTCGGTCCACCTCGCTCTTCACCTTTAGCTCCGCGAGGCTCTAGCCCGCAAATTGGCGCTCTCCGCGCCTGGCGGGGGACAATGCCGATGCCATGAGCGCGCTCAAGCTCCTCGTCGTGCTCGCGCCTGCGCTCGCGATGCTTTGGCTCGTGTGGCGTTCGGATCGCGAACGCGAGCCGCCGCTCGTGGTGCTCGGCACGGCGGCGCTCGGTGCGGCGTTTGGAGCGATCGCGTTTTGGCTCCGCGCGAAGGCCGCGGCATTCACGCATCTCGATGTCGACGTTCGCGTCGCAGGGCAGGGGATGGCGCTCGTGTTCATGTTTGCGTTCGCTGCGCCCGTCGGTGAAGCGGCGAAGGTCGCAGCGTGTTGGCCCGCGTTCCGGTCGAAACATTTCGACGAGCCCTACGACGGTGTTGTCTACGCGAGCGCCGCAGCTCTCGGTTTCGCAACCATCGAGAGCGCGGTCGTTCTCTACACTCACAACGAATCCGCCGGCGTATGGATTGCGCGCGTGATCTTCGCGCTTCCGGCGCACGTCTTCTTCGCATCGGCGTGGGGCTGGGGACTCGGTCGCGCGCGGCAGCTTCGCGAACCGGGCGCGCAGTTTCCGATGCTGTTCCTCTTCTCCGTCGCGGGTCATGGCTTCTACGCGCACCTGATTTGGGGACGTGGCCCAACGGCGCTCGCGCTCGCCGTGCCGTTCGTCCTCGTGATGGGCGTCATCGCGTTCTTCCTCACGCGCGATTTGCGACGCCGCTCGGTGACGAGTGATCGCTCGCGCATCACGAGCCTGTCGATTGCGTCACTCGAGGTGCTGTCGAAGCCGCCATCGCTTCGCGCATTTCGTGAAGCGATCAGCAAACGCGATCGCCCCGTGGGATGGCGCTGGGTTGGGCTCGGCGTGTTCGTGCACCTCGGCGGCATGGTGCTTGGCGTCACGGGAGCGATCGTTCTCGGTCACTTCGCACACGTCGATTTTTCGATCGTCGACGAACGCGACGTATCGACCGCTGGCCCCGTCGCGCTTCTCGTCGCAGGGCTGCTCGCGGGGTTTCCGGTCAGCGGATATTTGCTCGCGCGCGCGGGCGAGCTCACGTCGCTCTTCGAAGCCGCAGCAGGAAGCGCCGTTGCGCTCACGGCAACGCTCGTCGTGCTCGGGTTCGTCGCGCCGGTCGGTCTCGTATTTGCGCTCGCGCTTGCGCCCATCGCGCTGGGCCTTTCGTGCGCCGGCGCGTACGTCGGTCGCGAAGAAGCTTGATAGCGACAAGCTTTGCGATGTCGGGCCGGCGTGCCAAGATCCACCCGGCGTGCGTCTGCTCTCGAGTGCCCTGTTTTGGAGGATTTTGCTCTCCTCGCTCCTCGTCGTTGGGGTGCTCGGGGTTGGGCTTTATCGCGCGTCGCTCGCGCACGAAGAGCTCGAGCACAAGTTCGAGCGGCTCGTTCAGCACGATCTCAAGCTCGCCGATGACGCCGAGGTGCTCCTTCGATTGACGGCCGACCTCGAGACCGGCAAACGCGGTTACCTCCTCACCGGCGACCGAACATTTTTGACGCCCTACGACGAAGGTCGAAACGATCTCGAAGGCGTCTTGGTCGAAGCGCAAGCCACGGCCGAAAACGGAAAAGAAGACGAGCGCGTCGCCGCGTTCGGCCGGCTCGTGCACGACTGGATTCGCAGCGTGTCGGAGCCGCAGATCCACGCGAAGGAACGCGGCGTCGCCGTCGAGTCGGAGCAGGTCGCGCTCGGCAAGGTGCGCACCGACGAGATGCGCTCGATTTTGACCGAGCTCCGCAACGACGCCATCAAGGATGCGAGTGAGCAACAATCGGTCGCGTTCAAATCCGTCGAGCAGTCGCGCCGCGAGACGACAGGCATGCTTCTCTTCGCAAGCTTTCTCGCGCTTGCCGCCGGGATTTGGATCGCGCGCGATCTCGCGGGCGCCACGGGTCGGCTCGAAGAAGCGCTCGAAGCGACGGGCAAGCTCGAACCGCTTCCGCCGCTTCCCGATCGCCGCGACGAGCTCGGCGCCGTCGGCCGAAGCCTCGCCAAGACGGCCGCGCTCCTTCAAGACAAAGACTCGAGCCTCCGGCGCACGCTCGCAGAACGCGAGGCCACGCTCGAAGACCTCACGCGTGCAAACGCAGAGCTCGCCGCCCGTGACGAATCGGCCCGCGCCTACGCCGAGTTCGTTCGCGAGCTGAAGACACTCGACGTGACGGCGCTATCGACCTCGGGTCTTCGTGGTCTCGTGCGGCTCGCCGGCGCGCACGTGGGCGCGGTGTTCTTGCTCGATGCGGCCGACCGGCTCGTGCCCGTTCAAGCGTGCGCAGTCGATGGGCGCGCGCTCGATTCGCATCTCTTCGGAAGCCGGGGCCTCCCGCACAGCGTGATGGAATCGCGCGAGCCGAGCGTGCTCGATCAAGCGGCGCTCGGTGACACCGCGCCCGAGCTCGATATCGGCGTTGGCAAAGTGCGCATCGGTTGGGTCCTCGCGCAGCCCATCGCAGTCGGCGACGAAGCGGCGGGTGCCGTCCTCCTTGGCCGAACCACGGGCCCATCGGTCGAGCGTGAAGAGCTCGTTCGCGACGCCGCGCGCCAGTTCGCCGTCGGTTTGCACAACGCGTGGACGCACGCCCGCCTACGCGAGAAAACGAACATCTTGGCCGAGCAGGGCGTGACGCTCACACGCGCCAACCGCGTGAAGACGGAGTTCCTCGCGTCGATGAGCCACGAGCTCCGCACGCCGCTCAACGCCATTCTGGGCTTCGCAGATTTACTCGTCGCCTCGCCGCGCGAAAATCTCAGCCCGCGCGCACGCGAATCGCTCGAGCGCATTCGCCGCAACGGAACGCACCTTCTCACGCTCATCAACGACGTGCTCGATCTCGCAAAGGCGGAGTCCGGTCGCATCGACGTGCGCCTCGAATCGCTCGATGTCGCTCAGCTCTCGCGCGCGTGCGTGGCCGAGGTCGATAGCTTGCGGCAGGGAAAGTCGCTCGAGCTTCTCGTCGACGCGCCCCCGGAGCTCGAGCTCGTCACCGATGCCCAGCGGGTCCGCCAGATTTTGCTCAACCTCTTGTCGAACGCGATCAAGTTCACCGAAGAGGGCCACGTCAAAGTCACCGTGCGAGTCGCAGGAACGGACGTCCGCATCGCCGTCAGCGACACGGGCCTCGGCATTCCCGAAAATCTACTGCCCGAGCTCTTCCGCGAATTTCGCCAGCTCGAAACGGGTGACGGCAAGCGATACGCCGGGACGGGCATTGGCCTTGCGCTCTCGCGCCGACTCGCGCGCGCACTCGGTGGCGAAATCGAGGTCGCATCGAAGATTCACGAAGGCTCGACCTTCACGGTCGTCTTGCCGCGCGTCCTCAAGCCCTCGGTCACGACGATCGACATGACGGACGCCAAAGAGCTCTCGTGACGAACGCATCTCCCGACGTACCGCGCGATTCGCTCAACCCCGACAGCGGCGACATTCTCGTCGTCGACGATTTTCCGGATTCGCTCGCTTTGTACGAAGCGCTTCTCGGCGACGACGGACACCGCGTGCGCACGGCCGTGAGTGGAAAAATCGCGCTCGCGCTCATCGAAGTGCGCGAGCCCGAGGTCGTCCTGCTCGACGTGTCGATGCCGAACATGGACGGCTACGAAGTTCTGAAGCGTTTGCGCGCGCGCCGTGGTGGAGGCCCCGCCGTGCTGATGCTCACGGCCGCGCGTCGCGATCCAGACGCCATCGAGCACGGGCTTCGCGAAGGCGCCGACGCCTACATGACGAAACCGATCGATGGACGCGAGCTCATAGCGCGTGTTCGTGGCGCGCTCGAAGCGCATCGGTTGAAGCGGTCACTCGAAAGTCAGCGGCGCGATCACATCGCGATGCTCGTTCACGATCTCCGTCACCCGCTTGCGTCTCTCGGGCTCGTCGCCGAAGTGCTTCAGTCGGACGATCTCGAGCCCGACGAACGGCGCAGCTCCGTCGTGACGATTCGCACACTCTGCGCGGACATGGCGCGCCTCGTCGATGGCGTGCTCGCCGCGAGTCGGCTCGAGGCCGGCGTGTTCACCGTCGACCCACGCCACACGACCGCACGTGCAGTCCTCGAGCCCACGATTTTAGCGCTCTCGCCCGTTGCAACGCGCCGGCGCATCACGCTCGTGTTCGAGGGCGATCTCGATGCCCACGTTCGCGCCGACGCCATCAAACTGCGCCAAGCCATCGACAACCTCGTCGCCAATGCGCTCAAGTTCACGCCTCGCGGTGGCCGCGTTCTCGTCGCCGTCGAGACCAAACAGGGCACGGTCACCTTCGAGATCAGCGACAGCGGGCCTGGCATCCCGGCCGTCGAACGCGCAACGATCTTCGACCGTTATCGCCAAGGCCAGACGGGTCGCGCAGCCGGCGGCGCAGGGCTTGGGCTCGCCATTGCTCGCGGCATTGCCGAAGCGCATGGCGGCACGCTCGTGGTCGGCGATAGCCCCCTCGGCGGGGCCTCGTTCAAGCTTGCCGTCCCAGCTTGACAGGCGGCTTTTTCCGCATAAAGTCCGCGCTCCCTCATGGCCAATCACCCGTCCGCCGAGAAACGCAACCGTCAGCGCATCACGCGCACCGCGCGCAACCGCGCTGTCACGAGCACCGTTCGCACGCATGTGAAGCGCGTCCGCACGGCCATCGCCGGCAAAGACAAGACGGGAGCCACGACCGCACTCAAAGCCGCCATCTCGCAGATCGACAAGGCCGCGAGCAAAGGCGTCATTCATACGAAGGCCGCCGCACGCACCATCGCGCGCCTTTCGGCCCAAGTTCAGAAGCTCGCTAAGTAAGGGCACGAAAAAAGCGTACGATAGCCTTCGCGTGGCCGCGCGAACGGACAAGATCGTCTCCTCGGATAGGCAGGCCGAGCTCTTCGAACTCATCGGCACCACCGTAGGCGGCAAGTATCGCCTCGAGCGATTGCTCGGCACCGGCGGGATGGGCGGCGTCTACGCAGCGACGCCACTCGCGGGCGGCACCCAAGTCGCCATCAAAGTTCTCAGCGTCGTCGACCCAGACTCACGCGATCGCATCGCGAAGCGGTTCGCGCGTGAAGCTCGCGCGGTCGCCGATCACACCTCCGATCACATCGTGAAAGTGCTCGACGCCGGCAGCGACGACGCACGCCCGTATCTCGTGATGGAGCTGCTCGAAGGCGAAGACCTCGGCCAGCGCCTTCGCCGCGACGCAATGATCCCGCTCGCCGACACCCTTCACATCGCCGCGCAAGTTCTCGTCGCGCTCGGCATCGTGCACGACGCCGGCATCGTTCACCGCGATCTCAAACCCGACAACGTATTCATCGTGAAGAAAGAAGGCGACGCGACATTCTGCAAGCTCCTCGACTTCGGCATGTCGAAGATGATGCCCGGCGAAGGGCAAACGCTCGCGCTCGCGCTCACCAAAAAAGGGATGGCCGTCGGCACGCCGTATTACATGGCGCCCGAGCAAGCGCGCGCCGCAGAAGACGTCGACGGTCGCATCGATTTGTGGGCGCTTGGCGCAATCATCTTCGAGTGCCTCACGGGCCGCCCGCCGTTCGTCGGGAAGTCCCAAGAACAAATCCTCATCGCGATCTGCACGACCGAAGCCCCCGACGTGCGCGCTCTCCAGCCGGCGGTCCCCTCGCGCGTCGCAAAGCTCATCGCACGCGCCCTAACGGCCGATCGAAAAAAACGTTTTTCGACCGCGTGGGAAATGCTGGCGGAGCTCGTGGACATCGCGCCCGACGAGCGCCCTTTGATGCCGAAACGAGCACCGACAACGGTCGATGCCGCCCCACTCCCTACGCCCGAGCCAACGCCAACGCGAACGCCAACGCCAACGCGCACGCCTACGCCCACGCCTGCGCCTCTCGCAGTGAACACGGTCATCGCTGGCCCGATCGCAGACTCAACCGGCCCCCAAAGCGCGCTCTTCTCACAGCGCCCCCCAGCAAAACGCAAACCGCCGTCGCGTGTCCTTCCGGTCGTGGTCGTTGCCTTGTGCGCGCTTCTGCTCGGCATCGGTGTTGCGATGTACGTGCTCGCGGTGATGTCACATCCCCGGTAGCGCGACCTTTGCGTAGTCCTTCGGCACGGCGAACTGTGCGTCGTCGACGCTCTTCTTTTCGACTTTCGTCACTTCCATGCGCGATGTCTCTTTGCCGTCGGCGTCGAATTCGACGGAGCGAAGCGGGAAGAGTTTCTTCTCACGCAGCTCGGTTGCGAGAGCGCCGCTGCCGCCGCTCATGTCGACGAACGCGATGCCCTGCGCGATGCACACCTCCGAGCGCTTCTTGCCGTCGTGTGCCGTCCAGTTTTCGCAGTCGATGCTGGCGATGGTCTCGTGCTTGCCGCTCTTGTCGATGCTCGACGAAGCTGCGCTCGTGTTGGCTTGCGGCGCGTTCGGGCTTTTGAAATCGACCTCCGAATAAGACTTTGCGCTCTCGTTGACCATCGTGAACTTGTTCGACCCCGGATCGAACAACATGGCGCTGCCTTTGCCCGTTTCGAATCGAAGCTTCTCGTTCTTCGTTTTGACGAGCATGTCGCTGTCGCCTGTCGATGAATGGATGTGCATCGTTATTTCGCCCTCGAAGCCAGAGCCGAAGCCCTTCTTGCAGGCGATGGATGAGATGGCGACAAATGCGATAGCGAGAGCGGTGCGAGCTTGCATGAGGCGCGAGCATCGCACATTCTCTCGCGCGTGGGACGCCTCGCCGATCTCGTGACGTCGTTCGGTGCGACCGCCGCTCGCATGGGCTCCGGGTACATCGTGCGCCGCCCCGGCAAGCGGCCCGAAAAAATGCTCGAGCTCTACGACTTCGAAGCGTGCCCGTTTTGCAGGAAGACGCGCGAGATGCTCACGGTGCTCGATCTCGAAGTGCTCGTGCATCCGTGTCCAAAAGGCGGCACGCGATTTCGGCCGGGCAAAAAAATATTTCCATACTTCGAAGATCCGAACACGGGCGTCGCGATGGTCGAGTCGATGGACATCGCGCGGTACCTCGCCCAAGAATACGGTGACGGCACGTTGCCACTCGGGCTCTCGTTTGGTCCGCTGACCACGCTCGGGAGCGGTCTCGCGTCGGCGTTTCGAGCGGGGCACGGTGGCCGGGTGAAGGCGAGCCGCGCGCCGGAAAAACCGCTCGAGCTGTGGTCGTTCGAGGCGTCACCGTATTGCCGGCTCGCGCGTGAAGCGCTTTGCGAGCTGGAAATCCCTTACGTGCTGCACAATGTCGGTCGGCGTAGTCCAAGCCGCAAAGCCTTCGTCGAGCGTTCGGGCCGCATGATGGTTCCGTATCTCGTCGACGACAACACCGGCAAAGCCATGTTCGAATCCGCCGACATCGTCCGGTATCTCCACGAGACGTACGCCGTGCAATAATGCAGGCGATGCAAGAGCGTCAGAAACGAATCGCGCGCATGGCCGTGTTGGGTCTGCTCCTCGGAGCGGCGGCCGCGTGCGAAGATCCGAAGACGCCCGCCAACGCCGACGGCGGCACCGCGCACGAAGGCATCGACCGCTCCGGCAGCGGCGACAAAGCCCACTGCGGCGGCGACGGGAAGTGATCCGGGCGCTCAACGACGCGCAGACTGGCGTGGGGTACGTCGGCGCGCTCAAACGAAAAGGGAACGTGGTGTGGGCGGTCGGTGGAGCGTGGGGCTCGCCTGTCGTGTTTACCTCCGATGGTGGCCGCACGTTTCGCCGTCGCAAACCTCCAGAGGCCAACGGCCTTCGCGATGTGCTCCCATTCGGCGACAAGCACGCGCTCGTGGTTGGTGAAGCAGGCGCGCTTTTCGTAACGAAGGACGCCGAAACGTGGAAGCAAATCCCGACAGGCACTACCGCGTGTTTGTTTTCGCTCGAGCGTGCGCACGGATCGATTTGGCTCTCGGGCGACGAAGGCTTCGTTCTCTCGTCGACCGATGGAACGGCGTGGCGCAAACCGAAGCTCGGCACGCACCTCGAAGAGCTCGGTCGCATCCAGCGTCTCGTGCATGCCGTGGGTGCGCTGTGGCTGCTCGGTTACGAGGGCAAGCTCGGCGTCGTCAAGAAAGACGAAGTCGAGCTCGCTTCGCTCGAATCGGACAGCCCCGTCACGGCGATTGCGTTCAACCCGCGGGGCGTTGGCATTGTCGTTGGTGATGCAGGCACGGTGTTTCGCACGACCAACAAAGGCAAAACGTGGACGCAAATCGACACGGGTGTCGAAGCCGATCTCGAGGACGTGATTTGGGCGAGCGGCCGCTTCATCGTCGTCGGTGAAGACGCCACCGTGCTCGTATCGGAGGACGGCGAAACATTTCGCAGCGTCGACACCGGTCGAGACGAGCACTTCTGGTGCGCCATGGCTGACGGCGCAGCCGTGCTCATCGGCGGCGACGGTGGGCTCGTCTTGCGCGCCGAGGAAGCCGAGCTTGCCGAAGCCACGGCGATCGCGGTCGGCGATGAAGAGGATGAACAGGAAGAAGAGGAAGAAGATCAAGAAGCGGTGACGCTTGCGGAGACGCCGCTTGGCGACGCGGAGCTCGAGGCAGCTTCGAAGCGGTGGATCACCGAAGGCAAACGCTTCTATGAAGAGCTGAACGCGTTCGTGGCGCAGTTTTATCAAGAGAACGCGCCAAAGCTCGACGACGAGCCCGAAGAGCCGCGCAAAGACATGGCGACGTTCGTGCAACGCGTGGCCGTTCAGCTGAATCGCGAGAAACGCTTTGATGATCTGCGTCGGATGTTTCCGCCATCGTTCGAGGTGTTCGACTACGACGCCATCGGCCAATCCGTCGACCCCGCGCTCTACACCGACGACGGCGCCATCCTCGTGCGCGCCTCGGGCATCGCGTACCGCGTCGAAGGCGACATCATCGAGCCCCTCCAAGGCGTGAAAGCGTTCGGCCGCTCGCGCGATCGAAAACACTTTGCATTCGCTCGCGGTGATCAATTCGAAATCCGGCAAGGATCCCGTGGTGCGGTGCACACCACGATCCCGATCCCCAAAGCCATCGGCGCCATCAAGACGATCGAGGTCTTTCCCGACGGCGAGCGCCTGCTCGTTGCGTCACCGCGCGGTGTCTTCGTCGTCAGCAATCGCGGCACCGAGAAGATCCACGGCAAAGACGAGGAGAGCTCGATGTCCTACGTGCACGCCGCTCTCTCGCCTGATGGGCGCTTCATCGCGTGCGGCGACCAAGACAGCACGCACCGCATCTTCTCTTTCGAAGGTGGCGCCGCGAAGGTCATCGCGGAAATCCAGCCGCGCTCGTCGTATCCGCATTTTGCGATCTTTCACGACGACGGCAAGCACGTCTGCCTGAGCGCGTGCCATTTCTCGGAGTCGAGCTCGCTCGGTCTCGAGCTTGACGTTCTCAAACACAAAGGAAAAAAACCGATCACGATGTCCGGCTTCGATGGCGACGATCGCCTCACCGTGATCGACGGCCGCCGCTGGATGTACTCCGGCATCTCGCGTGATCAGGGCTACGTCCTCGGCGATCGCAACGGCTACGCGTGGTACCTCGGCTTCGATGGCGCGCTCCTCGCGTACGTACACGTCGGCGCCACGATGGAATCGATCGACGTCGACGCAGCGAACGAGCACATCCTCTTCGCGACGTGCGCAGGCCTGCTTGTCGAATTCGATCGGAAGATCGCCGAGCCCGATCTCTACAAAGTGATCAGCTTCAGGCAAGGCCGCGAGAAGCGCCGATGGGTTTTCTGGCGAGGCTTTCCACCGCTCGTGTGGTGACTACGCGCCGAATGCAGCGCGCGCCGCAACGAGCCCGAGCAAACCCGCGACGAAACACAAACCAACCGTGAGGCCGAAGTTGGCCGCGGCCGCTCCGTATGCGCCGGTGCGCATCAGCGCTGTCGTCTCGAGATTGAAGCTCGAATACGTCGTGAGACCACCCATCAGTCCGGTCGTGAGGTACAGCCGAAGCTCATCGGAAAAACCGGCGCGCACGAGCGACGCGTGAACGATGCCCGCGATGAGAAAACATCCGAGCACGTTGACGGCGAGCGTCCCGTACGGAAACGCTGCACCGAGCCATTTGCCCGCGCCGAGCGTCACGAGATAACGCACGACCGTTCCGACACCACCTGCGACGAACAAAAGAAAGAGCCGCGCACCCATGCGCCCGATCGTAAACCAAATCTCCGGCGCACAATCAGCACACTTGCGGCGGTCGCGCCGATCGCGCTCGCATTTCGGCAGGAATCCTCACGGCTCGATTGTTGCTCAGGCACCATTCGACTGGAGTGGTGAATGCTTCGAAAATGTCTTTGTGTGCTTGTAATTTTTTCTCCTGCAATAGCGAATGCAACGGATGTGAGCGTGAAAGTGGAGCCGGGCGTCGCCGTTCCGCTGACCACTCCGCAATCGCAACTCTTCGACACCGGCGGCACGGAGTCGGTCAAGGTGCTGTTCGGTCTGAACCGCTATCTCGACATCGGACCTGCAACGTCGTTCACGCTTCTTCCCGGCTCGAAGGCCGGCGTGGAATCGGGCACGGCCTGGGCATTCGGTGGCGGTTTGCGATTGAAGCGTCCGCACGATGCAATCAGCGCCTACGGCATCTCGCCTTGGCTCGACGCCGACTTCTTCTACATCCGCACGGGTGACCTCAATCGCCCGGGCTTCGACGTCGGCATCGGCGCATCGATTCCCATCGGCGAGACGCGCACGTTCTGGATCGGCCCCTTCATTCGCTACATGCAAATCATCCAGATCGATCGCGATGCGTTCGACAACCACGACTCGAAGACGCTCATCTTCGGCGTGAGCTTCGAAGTCGGCACAGGCATCGAGCGCAAGGCTCCGGACGTTCGTACCGTCGTCGAGACGCGCGTCGTCACCGAGCACTGTCCTGACCGCGACAACGACGGGCTTCCCGACCACGTCGACCACTGCCCCGACATCGCTGGGCCGATCGACAATTGGGGGTGCCCTGCGTACCAGAAGGTCATCGTCCACGCGAACAAGCTCGAGCTGAAAGAAAAGATTCAGTTCGCTTGGAACACGCCGAAGCTCGAAGAAGTCTCGTTTCCGCTACTCGACGAGGTCGCGCAAGTCCTGAAAGACAACCCGAACTTCCGCGTCGAGGTCGAGGGGCACGCATCCGCCGAAGGTGCCGACGATCACAATCAAACACTCTCCGAGCAGCGCGCGAGCGCCGTGCTCGAGTATCTCGCCGCGCACGGTGTCGCGAAAGAGCGCCTCGGCTCGAAGGGCTTCAGCTCGTCGGTCCCGATCGACACCAACGCCACATCTGCGGGTCGTGAGAGCAACCGTCGCGTCGAATTCGTCGTCACTTTGAACATCGTCAACGCTCCGGGAGCTTCCAAATAAATGAGTCACTTAAAAACGGGTCTTTTCTTGGTCTTGTCGAGCGCCATCGCGTGCGGGACGGGGAGCCAGCTCGTCGAGTTCGGCCTCGATGGAAGCACTGACGGCACCAGCGGCGATTCGGGCCCAAGCGACGGCGCATCGAACGACGCACGTGATGGTGCCACCGACGGAAATAGCGACGCCGCGATTGCACCCATCGTCATCTCCACGACGCCGCTCGACAAGGCAACGAGCGTCTCCATCAACAAGCGACCCACGGCGACCTTCAACGAGGCGATGGACCCAGCGACGGTCACCCTCACGAACTTCACCTTGATGCAAGGCGTGACGCCGGTACCGATCACCGTGGCGCTCAACGCCAACACGGTGACGTTCACGCCGGCCATCGCGCTCGGGCTCAACCTTCAATACAACGCGACGGTCACGACGGGAGCGAAGGCTGCGACGTCCGTCGGCGGTCTTCCGCTCGCTGCGAATCATACGTGGAGCTTCACGACAGGATCATGCAGCCAAGGACCCGTGGTTCTCGGATCTGCCGCGAGCTTCGTCGTCCTTGCGGGCTCGACCGTCACCAACGCCAACGCGACGGCTCTCACCGGAGACATGGGCGTCAGCCCCGGCTCGTCGATTACCGGATTTCCGCCGGGAACGATTGTCGGAACGCAGCACGCCGGCGATGCGACCGCAGCGACGGCCATCGCGGACCTCACGATTGCGTACAACGAAGTCGCGGCTCGCATGCTCTGTCCGATTACCGTTGCAGGAAACCTCGGTGGGCAAACGCTCACGCCGGGTCTCTACAAGTCCACTACCTCTCTCTCGGTGACGTCGGGCGATCTGACGCTCGATGCGCAAGGTGATGGTGATCAAGTCTTCATCTTCCAAATGGCGTCGACACTCACGACCTCCGCAGGTCGCAAAGTAATCCTCTCGAACGGTGCCAAGTCGACGAACGTCTATTGGCAGGTCGGCACCTCGGCCACGTTGGGCACGACGACCGACTTTCAAGGAACGATCATGGCAGACCAGTCGATCACGCTCGACAGCGGCGCCACGCTCAACGGGCGCGCGCTCGCGCGAATCGCAGCGGTCAACCTGGACGCAAGCACGATCGTGAAGCCCGCACCCTGAGCCGCCGATTTGGCCGCGACCGGGGTACGCTCCCTCCAGTTGATCACGCAATACATCGTTTCGCACGGTCTCACGGACGTGGCGCTCATCACGTCGCTCGTGATGCTCGTGCGACTCCTCTCGTCACGCCGCACGTCGCAAAGCACGTTGGCTTGGCTTCTCGCGATCGTCTTCATGCCGTTCGTCGCGATTCCGCTCTATCTCCTGTTTGGGCAGCGAAAATTTCCGCGGCGCGCAAAGGGCCCAGCACGCGACGCGAAGGTGCACGATGCGCCGCCAGAGCCAGACGAGCCGCCGATTGCGCACATGTTGCGACGCAGCGGCGTGACTCCGGCGCGCTCGGGCAACAGCTTCGAAATCCTCATGACCGGGGAGATCGCCTACGCGCGACTCATGGAGCTCGTGCGCGGCGCGAACAAATCGATCGATCTCACGATGTTCATTCTCGCCGACGATCCGATCGGCCGCGCCTTCGTCGACGCACTCGTCGAGCGCGCGTCTCATGGTGTGTCCGTGCGCCTGATCGTCGACGCCGTTGGCTCCGCTCTCTTGCGCCGGCATGCCGCGCGAGCGATTGGCGCCGCCGGTGGAGACGTTCGCGTGTTCATGCCGCTCGGGCATTCACCCATCCGTGGTCGCACGAATTTGCGAAGCCATCGCAAGCTCGCCATTGTCGACGGTAGCCACGTCTTCGCAGGAGGCATGAACCTCGCGAACGAATACATGGGTCCGCCCGAATCCGCGCCGAGCCCAGAACGCTGGCGCGACGTCGCAGCGATCGTCAGCGGCCCCATCGCACCCGATGCGACGGCGCTCTTCGAGTCTGATTGGGCGTTTTGCGGAGGCGCGCCGCGCCCCATAGAGAGCGGTGACGTGACAGCGGGGGGCGCGGAGACCCTGCAGCTCGTTCCGAGCGGGCCCGACATGATCCGCGACACGGTCTACGACGCATTCTTGACCGGCATTTTCGCGGCAAAAGAGCGCGTAGTGATCGTCACGCCCTACTACGTGCCGGACGACACCTTGCAACACGCGCTCGTTCTCGCTGCGCGGCGCGGCGTGCGAACCGAGGTCGTCGTTCCGACGCGCTCGAACCACCGACTCGCCGACATCGCGCGCCGCGCGCTATTGCGCGAGATCACCGAGGCCGGAGTGATCGTCTACTATTACCCGAAGGGAATGGTGCACGCGAAGGCGATGGTGATCGACGACGTGGCGGCGTACATCGGCTCACCGAACTTCGACATGCGGAGCTTGTTCCTCAACTACGAGGATGCGCTTTTCGCCTATTCGCCCGCGGCCATCGGGCAAATTCGCTCGTACGTGGATGAGCTCGTCGCGGAGTCGGTGACCGTGGGTCCCCCGAATCGCCGCAACTGGGTCGTCGAACAAATCGCGCGGCTGCTCGCCCCCGAGCTTTGAAGCGTCACGCCTCGTGTTTGCGCGCTAGCCGGCGCATCAGCGGCACGACATACCAAGTCGCTGCGATGAGAACGGCGGCCGTGCTAGCCACGACCGGTGCCCACGCGCTCCCGAAGACCATCGACGTGATGAGGAATGTCGCGCCGCAAATCGAAAGCGCGAGGAATGCAATTCCGGCGATCGCAAATCGGTTCGAGCGGAACAGGAGCCGCTCTTTGTCTTGCGCGCGAAACGAAAGCCGATGGTTCGACGACGGCGCAATGAGGAAGATCGCCGCGATGGTCGTGCACGTGAACGTCGCGAAGAATACCGCGCGTAGCAGCGCTGGAAGCGCCTCGAAGCGCGCGTAGAACGGCACGGTGAGCAGAAAGGCGAACAGCATCTGCACGCCCGGAAGCGCGATACGCATCTCTCCGAGGAGCTCGTTGAGCTCGCGGTCGACGCGCTGCTTTTTCGATTCGTCGGTCATGGGCGAACGGCGTCGAGCGCGCGTGCCATTTGGCTCGCGTCTCGGTAGCGCGCGTCTCTGTCGACGGACATGGCCTTTGAAATGATTTGGTCGAGCACGGGCGAGATGTCCGAGCGCAGGCGACTCGGCGGCTTCGGGTTGCCTTGGACGATCGCGAGCATGAGCGCGTGGAATTCCGTGCCTTCGAACGGGCGCACACCCGTGAGCGCTTCGTACATGACGACGCCGCACGCGTAGATGTCGGCGCGCGCGTCGATGTCTTTCAGCGCGCGTGCCTGCTCGGGCGAAACGTAATACGGCGTGCCCATGACGATGCCGGTGTTCGTGAGCGCGCTCTTGTCGTCCCAATCATCGCGCGCGCCCGGGAGCACTTTCGAAACGCCGAAGTCGAGCAGCTTGGCGACCGTCGGGTAACCGGGGTGCTCACTCAGGAATACGTTGTCGGGTTTGATGTCGCGATGAACGATGCCGCGCAAATGGATGATCGCGAGCCCCGCGAGCATCTGCATGACGATGTCGATCGTTTCGGCGACGGGTAGCCGCAGCTCGTGATCGATGTGCTCGCAGAGCGTCTTGCCGTAGAGACGCTCCATCACGAGAAACGGGCGGCCGTCGGGGAGCGCGCCGATGTCGATCACGTCGCACAAATTCGGGTGGCCGATGGAACCTGCGGCCCACGCTTCCTGATTGAAGCGTTTGATCGCGACGGGGTCCTGCGTCCACTCGGGGTTGAGGATCTTGATCGCGAGCATGCGACCAATCGCCGTGTGCTGCGCTTCGAACACGGTACCCATACCGCCGCTGCCGAGGATCGCCCGCAGGTGATACTTCCCCGCGATCACCGTGCCGATGAGCGCCTTCGCGTCGTGCGCCTCCACGGCCCAAGCGTATCAATGGTACGTTTCGGACGTGAGATGAATCCTCTCAGCGCTTGTCTTCGCGCTAAGGCCGCGCGCGCGGCTGCCGCATTCTTGGTCGCCTGCTCGCCCGTCGCGATTGGAGGCGACGCAAGTACGCAAGACGCAACGACGAACGATGTCGCCGTGGATGTGAGCGCAGATGTCGTCGACGCTGCCACACCGCTCGGCGCTCCGCGTGTGTATGTCGGCAGCGGCGACGGAAACATCCGCGTTTATTCGTTCGACGACGTTTCTTATGCGCTCACGCTGATCGACACCATCGCGGCCGGCACGCCGTCGTTTCTCGCGTTCGATGCGGCGCGGAGCTTCGTCTATGCGGTCGACGAAACGAATTCTCGCGTCGGCGCATTCGCCATCGACAAGACGACCGGCAAGCTCACGTCGCTCGGCGCCGTTTCTTCGCTCGGCCAAGGTCCGGCGCACGTCTCGCTCGACCCAAGCGGCGCGCTCGTCATGGTCGCGAACTACGGCGGCGGAACGATCGCCGTTTTCCCGCGCGGGAGCGACGGTCGTCTCGGCGATGCGTCGGCCACGCACTCGTTCGGCGCGACGGCGGAGTCGCACGAGATCGTCTCCGACCCATCGAACGCGTTCGTGCTCGTTCCGAACAAAGGTCTCGATGGCGTCGGCGTGTTTCGCCGCGACGGCGGCGCTCTTGGCTACTTGGGTCTCACGCCCGCGGGCGGCGGCGCGCGACACATCGCGTTCGATCCGCCCGGCACACACGCGTACGTCATCGACGAGGTCGCGAGCACGATCTCCGCATTCGCGTTCGACACGCAATCGGGCGCGCTCACGCCGATTCAAACACTCTCATCGCTCGTCGACGCTTCGGCCGGCGCGAACACGGGCGCCGAAATCCAAGTCACGAACGACGGCAAACACGTGCTCGCATCGAACCGCGGCGACGACAGCATCGTCGTCTTCGACATCGACACCGCGGCCAAGCTCACCGCGAAGGCGCGCGTCTCGACGGGCGGCAACACGCCGCGCCAATTTCGCATCGACGAAACCGGCCGTTTCCTCTTCGTAGGCAATCAAACGTCGGGCACGGTCGTCACGATGAAGATGGACCCGCAATCGGGCATCCCGTCGCCTGTAGGCACGCCGCTCGCCGTTGCCATCCCCGAGTTCGTCGCGCTGATCTACTTGCCGCTTTGAGAGCCTCGCGGAGGCGTGACTAATTCGGCGGGCCAGCGTCTTGCGGAGTCTGCGGGACGCATGTGGATTGGCCCGCACCCGTGACGGTGAGCGGCGCGTTCCCGAGCGTCTTGATCGAGTTGGCAACCGGATCGTACTCGTAGACGACGTTGTTTTCGAACGCGTAGAACCGCCCGCCGAAATACGCGAGCGCTTGGCTGCCAGTGCCGGGCGCGTTCACCGTGTAAGTCTTCTTCACCGCGGCGTTCGAAGGAGCGATGTCATAGAGCGTGTGCGGGCTCACGTACGCTTGCAAAAAGTAGAGCGTGCCGTCGCCGTTGGACGTCATGTCGCCGCCCGTCGATGCGACCGATGGGGTGCCGACGACTTTGAACGTGCCCTTCAAGATGTCGAAGCTCGCGAGCTGCGACTGCCCGAGCAAGTAGAGCGTGGTGTCGGTGTTCGAGACGCCGACGAGCGATAGAGCGAAGTCGAAGAAGCCGGCTTGCGGCGACCACGTCGAGAGCATCGAGCAGGTCGCGTCCTTCGTGCTCGTCTTGTAGATGTTGCCGCTCGCGACGACCCACGCGGTGCCGTTGCGGTCGACCGTCATGTGTGTCGGCGAATTCGTGCAGCTCAGCGCGCCGATTTTCTTGAACGTGAACGTGGGCGGCCAGAAGCTCCAGAGCTCCGCGGGTTGCCCGGTGACGTAGACCATGAGTGCTTCTTTCGGGCAGGTGCCAGCATCGGGATCGTAGGCAGGTGCGTCCGGCACGCTGCTGTCGCCGAAGATGGGCCCGCCATCACCGATGTCGATGACGTCACTGCTCGCGCCGTCACCCGATCCGGAATCTTTGTTGAAGTCCGTCGACGGCCCGCCACACGCAAACATGCCCAACACACCAAGCACCAAGGCTGTCGCGCGGTTCATAGGATCACTCCGAGCCTACCCCAACCGTCATTTACAGGTGCGATTGACGCAGTTGCTACTGCAGCAGTTGTCGTCGTGTGTGCACGAGTGACCGTTGGCAATGCACGCGATGGGGCCGCGATGCTCGTGGCCCGTCGTGGCCGATGCATTCGGCGCGGACGCCGCGAAGACGCCCGTGAGAACGATGCCGACCGAGAGCGCTGTGAGAATCTTACGCATGGGATACGCCTCCACTCGGAAGATTAGCGGGTTTTGAAGATCGTCAAATCGGTTTTGCTCCGGCGGGTCGCCAGCGCTATTCGAGCACGGCAATCACCGGCGCGTGATCGGAGGGAAGGGCGCCGCTGGTTTTGCTCTTCTTCCGGAACTCTCGGTCGATGAAGACGTCTTTGACGCGTGCGGCGAGCGGCGGCGTCGCGAAGAGGATGTCGAGGCGCATGCCGAGTTTTCGGTGGAATGCGCCGGCGCGATAGTCCCACCACGAGTAGCCGGGCTCGGTTGCGTACTTCGCGCGATACGTGTCGACGTAGCCTGCGGCTTCGATGCGAGCGACGAGCGCGCGCTCTTCGTCCGTGTGGAAGATGCTCCCTTTGCCGCGGGGGCCGAGATACGAATCGAGATCCGTTCGGCACACGTTGAAATCACCGGCGATGAGCGATTCGGTCTTCGGGTTTGCGTGCGATTCGACGTGCGCCGCGAATTTTTCGAGCCACGCGAGCTTGCCCTTGAACTCCGGGTTCGACGTGCTCTTGCCGTTCGGAATGTAGACGCTCGTCACCTCGATGCCCGCAGCCTTCGCCGTGATGAAGCGCGCGCCGGCGTCGTCTGCGCCGGGCAACCCACGCACGATCACTTCGGGCTGCGCGCGTGCAACGACCGCGACGCCGTTCCAGCCGGCTTGACCGAGGATCGCTGCGTGATAGCCGGAGGCGGCCAGTGCTTCTTTGTCGAACTCTTCGTCTTTGACCTTGAGCTCTTGAAAGCAAACGACGTCGGGCTTGCGCTCCGCAAGCCACTCCATGATGCGAACGGCGCGCGCGCGGACGCCGTTCACGTTCCACGTCGCCACGATCATGCGCGAGACTCTAAACGCGTTCGATGACGGTGGCGATGCCCTGACCGCCGCCGATGCAAAGCGTGACCACAGCGGTCGTCTTGTTGGTGCGCTCGAGCTCGTCGATCACGGTGCCGAGGAGCATCGCGCCGGTCGCGCCGAGAGGGTGGCCGAGCGCGATGGCGCCGCCGTTGACGTTGACCCTGTCTGGGTCGATGCCGAGCTTGCGAATCGTCTGGAGAACGACGGCGGCGAATGCCTCGTTGATTTCCCACAGGTCGATGTCTTTCGCGTTCATCCCGGCGAGCTTGAGCGCCTTGAGCGACGCCGGTGCGGGCGCCGTGAGCATGATGAGCGGTTCGGCGCCGATGGTGGCCGTCGCGCGGATCTTCGCGCGCGGTCTCAGGCCGAGCTCTTTCACCGCCGCTTCGGATGCGATCGCGACCGCGGCAGCGCCGTCGACGATGCCGCTCGAATTGCCTGCAGTATGCACGTGTTTGATGGCGCCGGCCTCGGGGTATCGCGCGAGCGCGATCTCGTCGAGCGTTTCGCCTTTCGGACCGACGGACATCGCGCCCATCCCGACGAACGCGGGCTCGAGCTTGGCGAGCGTCTCCTTCGATGTGTCGGGACGCGGGAATTCTTCTTTGTCGAGCGCGAGCGCGCCTTCGTCGTTCTTGATCGCGATGAGGCTTCCCGCGAAGCGACCTTCTTTGAGCGCCACACCGGCGCGCTGCTGCGAGCGCGCGGCCCAGCCGTCGAGGTCATCACGCGAGAACTTTTCGAGCGTAGCGATGAGGTCGGCGCTGATGCCTTGCGGAACCTGCATCACCGTTTTGCGGAGGTGCATGTTGTTGCCGTCGATGCCGCCGCCGTCGGAGCCCATCGGCACGCGCGACATCGACTCGACGCCGCCCGCAACCACGAGCGGCTGCACGCCCGACATGACGCCCATCGCCGCGAAATCGATCGCTTGAAGACCCGAGCCGCAGAAGCGATTCACGGTCGTGCCGCCGACCTCGATGGGCCAGCCCGCATCGAGCACGGCGTTGCGCGCGAGGTTGGCGCCTTGCTCGCCGGCTTGCGACACGCACCCGACAATGACGTCATCGACGTGCTTCGGATCGAACCCGGCCTTCGCAGCGAGGCCCTGCAACACCTGCGCGAGAATGCGTTGCGGATGAATTCCGGAAAGCGCGCCCTTGCCAGCCTTGCCGCGCCCACGCGGGCTGCGCACGGCGCCCACGATGTATGCAGTGCTCATGCCGGCTGACGTAAGGCGTTTTCACGGGAAAAACAAGCCACAGAGAGCTCCCGTTCGGATCCGAACGGGAGGTGAAATAAACGGCTTGGCTCGATCGAATCGAGGGCATGTACCCACTCTCGAACGTCCCGTCATCGAATGACCGCATCGCCGCAGTGATCGCCCACGGCGGAACTGCCTTCGCGTGGTTCGTTGCCCCGCTGTGTGTCTACCTGCTCAAGCGTGGCGAGTCGCGCTACGCGGAGTATCACGCGCTTCAGGCGCTTTTGTGGTCGGTGTTCGGCACGGTGGTGTCGGCGCTCACGTGCGGCGTCGCGATTCCGGTGTTTCTCGGGTTCCACATGTACGCGGCATACAAAGTCTACAAAGGCGAAGAGTACGAATATCCGATCGCCGGCGACTTCGCGCGCGGCTGGACTCAAGGGCACGTCGCGGTTCCGTAACCGACGCCGTCCGGGGTGCGGAGCGCGTAGACGATGGTGCCGTCGCCGTCGACTGCGAGATCGCGAAACGATTCGTCAGCCTCGCTACTCAGCGGGACCTCTACGCGCCCGAGGACGTGACCGTCGATCGGATCGAGACACACGACGGTCGCGGACTCGGGCGAGCCTGCCGCGACACCCGCGTAGACGACGCCGCGATCGTCCGAGTCGAGAAGGACGATCGCGAGCGATGGCTTCGTCATCTGGATCACGCGCGCGAATCGCAGCGCGGCGGTCGCGCGATCGATCGCGTTGATCATCAGCTTGCCCTCGGGCGCGGCGAGCGTAGCGTTGATGAGCAGCGCGCCGTTTTTCGTCGGGCGCCCGCCGAGCGTCATCGGTGAAGTGAGCGGTTGCCCGTCGGTCGTGCCGACGCCTTCGAGCCCGCCGTGACCTTGCTCGACATAAACCGTGTTGCCATCGACGAAGACGCCCGTGAGAAGCCCGGGCTCGTTCGTGCCGAGCGGAAGGGTGCCGATGCGCCGGCCGTTCGCGTCGGTGAGCGTGACGTTTTTTTCGCCGAGACGATCGAGTAGCGCGACCGTTCCGTCTTTTGCGATTGCGACGTCTTGAACGGTCTCGCGAATCGTGGAGCTCGCGATGATCTTGCCGTGCGCGTCGTAGCGAATCATGCGGCCGTTCACTTGATCGATCACGTAGAGCGCGTGACCCGAAACGGCGAAGCTCATCGGGCCCTCGGGGTTTCCCTCGGTCGGGCGACTGCGCCCGAGCTCGCCGCGACGCGAGCCCCAACGCGCAGACGCGATCGTCGCCGGTGCTGCCACGCGCGGAGCCACGCTCGAGACGGCCGGCGCGCTCATCGACATTTCGATTTGCGCCGAGGCGCTCGCAGACCCTGACGCCGCGGCCGACGCACGTACCGGCTCGCGCGTGCCGACGATGTAAGCCACAAGGCCGCCGACGACGATCCCGATGCCGAGTGCGATGGTGCCGCGCTTCACTTTCTCGGGTTTCGTGCGCGCCGGTTTCATCCTCGCGAAGCCTCGCGGATCCGCCGTTGCGAGCGCCTCGCGGCCGGTCGCGAGCAAAGTGTGTGCATGTGTGATCGCATGAAGGAAAAAATTATCGTGGCGCTCTCAAAGATCCGGCCCTGTTGCGCGAAACACGGGTGGCGATGAACGGCGCGCACTTTGCTCTGCACATAGTATGCGCTCTCTCTGGTTCTCGATCGTCACGGCGATTGCGGTCTTCGCGCTCGGGTGCTCGGCGAATGGAGTCGGCACGTCGTCCGGCGACGGTGACGAAGCCGACGGCCCGCTCGTCGGCTCCGACGATTCATCCGCAGGCAATACGAGCGAGAGCCTCACGGCCGGACAAACGCTCACGACGACCGCGAACCTGAACCTGCGCAAAGGCGCCGGCACGACATACGCGGTCATCGTCGTCATCCCCGCAGGCACGAGCGTGAAGCTCGTCAGCGCGACGGCGCAAAACGGATTCCTCAACATCTCGTGGAGCGGCAACTCCGGTTGGAGCTCGGCCTCGTACTTGAAGGGCGCACCGGTCATCTCGACGGATCCGAACGGCCCGCCATCGCCGGACAACGCCATCGCGCGCGCGCAAGCCGCGGTTGGCTTCTCGTATTACTGGGGCGGCGGCGCGTGGCTTGCGAGCGGACCGACGAGCAGCACCGCAGGCTCGTGCTCGGGCAGCTGCCCATCATGCACGCACTCGGGCACGTACGGCGCGGATTGCTCCGGCATGGTCGCGAAAGCCTGGCAATATGGCACCGTCGCGCTGAACGTGAACTCGCACCCATACAGCACGTCGACGTTCGTGAACGACGTTGCTGGCAAGTGGTCCACGGTCTCGCGAAGCTCCCTCAAAACGGGCGACGCCATGGTCTACAACTCGGGCGGCTCGGGCCACATCGTCCTCTGGGAAAGCGGCGATGGCTGGGGCTCCTCAACGGTGTACGAATGCAAAGGCTGCTCGTACGGATGCGTGCATGATACACGCACCTTCACGTCGTCGTACCACGGCATTCGCCGGGCGAGTTTCTAGCTCGTCGAGGGCTCCCGTTCGGATCCGAACGCGAGATGCCCAACGCCCCCGTAAAAAAAGCCACGAACAAACCCCGCGGTCCTTTTCAGGAGCGCGGGGTTGGTTGACGCTTTGTTTTGTGTAGCTGAGGCTCGCGGAGAGCGGGAAGGCCCGCTTGCGCGACTTACCAGCGGCCGCCGCCGCCACCACCACGACCGCCGCCGCCGCCGCCACCACGGCCGCCGCCGCCACCGCCGCCGCCGCCGCCACCACCACGGCCGCCCTGACGCTCTTCGGCCTCATTGACCTTGAGCGGGCGCCCGTCGAGCATGGCGCCGTTCATTTCGGCGATTGCTTTTTGAGCTGCTTCAGCAGTGCCCATCGTGACGAATCCGAAGCCGCGCGACTGCCCGGTCTCGCGATCCGAAACGACGTGAACGTCGGTGATTTCGCCAAAGGCGGAGAAAGCTGCGCGAACGGTGTCGGTGGTCGCGCTGAAGGCGAGGTTCCCAACGTAGAGACGATTACCCATTTGTGTATTCTCGATTTTTCCGAGCTGGCTGAGTGCCAACTTGAACGGCGCGCAGTATGCGACGTTCACCTCCGCCGCGCAATCCCCGTTACGCTGGGTTTGTGACGCTTAAATACGACGAGCTCCGAAAGGCCATCGAGGGCCAGAAACTGCCGATCGCCGTGGTCGACCTCGACGCCTTCGACCGGAATATCGCAAGGACCCTTGCGATCTTGAAGCCGCGAGGCACTCCGCTACGGCTGGCGACCAAGTCGGTCCGGATCGTGTCCCTCATTCGCCGGGCCCTCGAAAATGATGGGGTTTCCGGCCTGATGGCCTTCGATGTGGACGAAGCCGCCATGCTCGCCACCGAGGGCTTTGATGACATTTTGGTTGCATATCCGACCCTTCAGCCGGAAAAGCTCGCCACGTTGGCCCGCCTGACCAAGGAGGGTCGTAACGTCTCGCTCGCCATTGATTCGCTCGAAGCGGCCGACGCCATGGCACGTGCCGGCGCCTCCACGAAGCTTCGGGCCGTCATCTGCCTCGACATGGCGCTCGAAAAAATGGGCGGTCGCGTGCATCTCGGGGTGCGCCGGTCGCCACTCCGAACGGCCGATCAGACGCTCGCATTCGCGCGCGCCATCCGCGACAAGGTCGAGGTGCACGGGCTTCTCGCGTACGAAGCGCAAGTCGCGGGCATGGGCGACGCCAGTCCATTTCAGCCGAGCCAAAACCAATTCAAAAAGTGGATTCGCAAGGCGAGCGCGCGCGACGTTCGCTCGCGCCGCGTCGAGATCGTCGAAGCGCTGCGACGCGATGGGTTCGAGCTGCCCGTCGTGAACGGCGGCGGCACGGGTTCGCTCGACTCGACCACACCCGATACGGGCGTCACCGAGGTCGCCGTTGGCAGCGGGCTCTTCAAACCGCACCTCTTCGATTACTACACGAGCGACTACATGCGCGAGCTCGAGCCCGCGGCGTTTTTCGCGCTCGAGGTCGTACGCAGGCCGTCTGACGAAATCGTGACGTGCGGCGGCGGCGGCTATGTCGCGTCTGGTTCGGTCGGCGCCGACAAAGCACCGCTCCCTTGGCTGCCGCGCGGGCTCCGTCTTTTGCCGATGGAAATGGCCGGCGAAGTTCAGACGCCGCTCGACGTCTCGCGCGCTTCGCCCATCTCTCTCGGCGATCCGGTGTTTTTCCGGCACGCCAAGGCCGGCGAGCTGATGGAGCGATTTGCGTCCGTCGTTCTCTTGCAGAATGCACGCATCCACGATCGCGTCCCCACGTATCGCGGATCCGGCGCGTGCTTCATGTAGGCAATCTGCTCATGGCGCGATGAATCTACATCGCTATGTTCCACGTACAAGTCATGAGCGTGTCCGCCGCCGTTTCCCACCCCGAACCGAAAACCGAATCGACGGCCACGCCCGCCTACGAGCGCGTCGAGGGCATCCACGTGCTGCGGCTGCGTGGCAACGACTACGAGATGGGCTTCCAGCACGGCGAAATGCTGCGCGATGCGATTCCCAACGGGCCGCTCCCGTACTTCGCGCGCTACGTCGAGAAGCTCCTTTCGGCTGGGCTCATCGGTCGCTTGGGTGGGCCAGCATCGCACCTTCTTGGCAGCGCACTCTCGATGACGGTTGGTCGCCGCATCGCGCGCCGCTTTCCCGCGCGCATTCGCGAGGCGATGGACGGGCTCGCCGATGGCGCACGCATGTCGCGCAAAGAGCTGCGTCGTGCCGTGACGATGCCGGAGACGTATTTGTGGGTTGGCTCGGTCTACAAGAAGGTGTTCCGCGCACCGATGGGGCAGCGCCACGGCGTTCCCGTCCTCGGCTGTACGAGCGCAATCGCGTGGGGCGACGCAACCACGCACGGCCGGCTCCTTCACGGCCGCAACTTCGACTACCAAGGCGTTGGCGTTTGGGATCGCGAGCAAGCCGTCGTCTTTCACGAGCCCAGCGATGGTCAGGCCTACGTCTCGATCGCTGCCGCCGGCGTTCTCCTCGGCGGCATCACGGCGATGAACGAGTCAGGTCTCTCGCTCGTCGTTCACCAGCACATCGCGTGCACTGATTTCGATCTCGACGGCGTGCCCGTGGGCGTCGTGGGCGACGAAGTGATGCGCTACGCAAAATCGATCGACGACGCGCGCCGCATTCTCGACGGCCATCGCCCGAACGGCGCGTGGACGTACGTGATCACCTCGGCCCACGAAAAGCGCGCGATCGCGTACGAGGTCACGTGTGATCGCCGCGCCGTCATCGAGCCGGACACGCTCGCGAAAGACAAATCCGTCTTCGGATATTCGAACGTCTACCTCCACAAAGATCTCCATCAGACCGAGGTCGATTTCTATCCGTCGTACTGGCGCAACAACATGGCGCGCTTCCGCCAGGCGAACGCGCGATTGCACGACGCATACGGGAAGATCGACGCGGATGTGATCGCGAGCATCCTCGGTGACGTCGGCGATGAGTGTCGCTTCTCGGCCATCTCGGCGCTCAGCACCGTTGCGTCCGTCGTGTTCGACGCAGAGCGCGGCCTCGTCTACGTCGCGACGGGGCGCCCGCCCGTCAGCAATCGGCCTTATCTCGCGTTCGATCTCCCGAAGCGCCGCGCACGCACGGATTTGCCGCGCGTCGTCGGCGGCACCCACATTTCGGACGGTGCACGCGACGCGTTCGATGCGTATCGCGATGCGTTCGAAGCCCACTTCAACTCCGCTGACATTCCGACAGCGCACGGCCACGTGAAGCGCGCGCGTGAGCTCCAGCCGAAACAAGCGGTGTATGCGTTCGTCTCGGGTTTGCTCGAGCTCGCCGGAAGCGATCCGCACGCAGCGCTCGCATCGTTCGATGCCGCCATTGCGCTCGATCACCACGAAGCCGAGCGTCGCGCGACGTTCCAGCTTTGGCGTGGTCGCGCGCTCGATCTCATCGGGCGTCGCAGCGAAGCCATCGACTCGTATCGCTCGGCGCGCAGCGGCGATCCGAACGTGAAACGCGCCGCCGAGAAGAACGAGCGCAAACCCTACAAAGCCCGAAGCCCCGCCGTCGAGTGGAGCTTCGGCGACGTCATCTCTCCATGAGCGTTGCCGTATCGAAGACCCAGCATGAGCAGCATCAAGTCACAGTGCTCGACGGTCTCTCGGTGCGGTACATCGACGTCGGTGCGGGCACGGGAAAGCCGCCGCTTCTCCTCTTGCATGGTCTCGCGTCGCGCATCGAAGAATACGAAGCGCTCATCACGCCGCTTGCGGTGAAGAACCGCGTCATCGTGCTCGATTTACCGGGCAACGGTTACACCGACAAACCCGATCGCCGATACACGCTCGCCTATTGCGAAGACGCAGCGCTCGCCATTTTGGATCACTTGAAGATCACTCGCGCGAACGTCGCGGGCGGAAGCCTCGGCGGCAACCTCACGCTGGCGCGTGGAAGCCGCATCGCATTTGGCCGCGCCTCTTGCGGCTCTTGCCGGGCCGTCTCCTCTTCTGGCCGCTTCTGCGTATCCAATCTCGCTTCTGGTATCGGCGCGATTGGGAAGGTCGCCAGCAGGCGCTCGATTCCGCGTTCGCGTATTTTCACGAGGTCTACTGCGAGGGCTTCATGCGCATGTACTACGACCTCGGCTTCGAGCAGATCACGACGTCGCTCTATCCGGTCGCGCCGAAGATCACACAGCCGACGCTTCTCTTGTGGGGCGACCAAGACAACGGGCTCGACATGGGAACTGGAATCAAGCGCCTGAAGGAGCTCATCCCGAAGTCGAAGCTCGTCATCTTCGGCGGCGCCCGCCACTCGCTCGCCAACGAAGTGCCGGGCCCGCTCGCCGCGTCGATCGATTCTTTTCTCTGGGGCTGAGCTTTACGGTTCCGCGTTTTTAGCGACGAAGAGAAGGCACGGGCGCGCGCGCGAAGACCCTGCTTGTCGGGGACGCCCTTCAGATCGAACTCGCCGAGGTCTTCGAGCATCATCCCTGCGTGAGCGGCGAGATCGCTCGAGAGCACGATGCTCTGACCGAGCTTTCCGGTGAGCCCTTCGAGCCGCGCGGCGACGTTTACTGCGGGACCGATTGCCGTGAAGTCGAGCCGTGAGGCGCCGCCGATGTTGCCGTAAGCGACGTCGCCCACGTGGAGCGCGAGCCCGAACTGCATCGCCGTCTTGGATTTTTCGTTGCGTTCGTCGAGAGCGGTGAAGGCTTCGTCGGCCGCGTCGAGCGCGTCTTTGCAGCGCTTGGCGATGTCGTCCTTTTCGAGCGGGAAAATCGCGAGCATGCCGTCGCCGATGAACTTGAGGACCTCGCCGCCGTGTCGTTCGATCGCGGGGACTTGGCACTCGAAGAGCTCGTTCAACGTGTCGACGATCTCGCGTGGCGTCGACCGCGCCGACATCGCGGTGAAGCCGCGCAAATCGGAAAACCAAATGATGGCGCGGAGGGTCTCGATGTCACCTTTGGTGATGCGACCCGACAAGATGCGATCGCCGCAGTGACGGCCGACGTACGTGTCGAGCAAGTTGCTGGCGACGCGGCGCAGCGCGAAAATCTCGGCGAGTCGCGCGAGCGGGCGCCCGATGCGTTTGATGATGGCGATGTGCTCCGCGGTGAAACCCTCGGGGGAGCGCGTCGCGAATGTCACGGCGTGCGTTTCGTCGTTCGTGAAGACAAGCGGCTCGGCAAAATAATCGGTGTAACCCTCGGCGCGCATTTCGTGGAACACCGCGTAGTCTTTCGCGGGCGGAGGCCCATCGAGGCGCTGGTGAATCGTCGCGCGGTGCGCGGTCACTTGGTACACGGGGCTTTCGGTGTACGCCGGGGAGGCTTGAATCGCTGCGGTCAGCTCGTACGTCGTCACCTTCGGATCGCCTTTGCGCCAGCGGAAACGTCGCCCGAAAACCGTCGGATGGAGCGTCGTGACGAATACGCCAGTATGATCGACCGGCACGCCCGCTGCGTTCAAATCCACACCGAGTCGCTCGACCACGTGGATCGATTGCGTCGCGCCCGGGGCGCCGTCGAGGAGCCAGTCGAAGAGCGAATCGGCCGAGGAGCTCACCGCGGCATCGCGCTCTCTTTCGAAATCATCGCGATGGCGTCGTCGACCTTGAGCGCGCCGAGCTCGCCGCGATCGCGCGAACGCACGCCGAGCGAATCACTCTCGGCTTCCTTCGGCCCGACGACACACAGATACGGATAGCGCTGGAGGCGCGCGTTTCGGATTTTCGCGCCGAGCTTGTCGGCACTGGCGTCGAGGTCGGCGCGAAGCCCGGCTTCGTTCATGCGCGCGAGAACGGCTTTGGCGAACTCGTCGCTCTTCTCGCTCACGGTGAGCACGATGCACTGGCGCGGCGCGACCCACGTCGGCAAGTTGCCGCCGCAGTGCTCGAGATACACGGCGAAGAATCGCTCGAGCGAGCCGAGCACCGCGCGGTGAAGCATGACGGGCATGTGGTCTTTGCCGTCTTCGCCGGTGAACGCGAGCTCGAATCGCTCGGGGAGCGATTTGTCGAACTGAATGGTGCCGAGCTGCCACGAACGCTTGAGTGCGTCCTTCACGTGGAACTCGACCTTGGGCCCGTAGAATGCGCCTTCGCCCGGAGCGATTTCGAACGGCAAATCGGCTGATTTTAGGCCTGCGGCGAGCGCGCCTTCGCTCGCATCCCAATCGGCCTCATTGCCAAAACGTTGATCGGGCGGCGGCCGCGTTGCGAGCTTGATGTCGACCTCTTTGAAATCGAACACCTTGTACGCCTCGTAGATCATCTTGATGAAGCGTTCGATCTCGACGGGCACATCGGGCTCGGCGCAGAAGATGTGTGCGTCGTCTTGCGAGAACCCACGCACGCGCGCGAGCCCGTGAACGACGCCGCCGCGCTCGTACCGATGAAGGCGCGCGAAGTCTGCAACGCGCCACGGCAGATCGCGGTAGCTGCGTTTCTTCGAGCCGAAAATCAAACAGTGGCTCGGACAGTTCATCGGCTTCAGCGCGAACGAGTCCTCGCGAAGCTGCGCGGCGTTCACTCCCGGTTCCGCGAGCATGTCCTCGGTCCAGACCCGGTACATGTTCTCGTTGTAGTGACCGAGGTGCCCGCTCTTGCGAAAGAGCTTCGGGTCGAAGGCGAGGGGAGTGACGACCTCGTCGTACCCGTACTTCACGTAGAGCGTGCGCACGTAGTCGATGAGGCGGTTGTAGACGAAAGCGCCCTTCGGCAAGAAGAACGGCATCGCCGGCGCGAGCTCGCTGAACATCACGAGCTCGAGCTCTTTGATGAGCTTGCGATGATCGCGCGCTTTGGCTTCTTCGAGCATCTTCAAATGCTCGTCGAGCGCTTCCTTGTTCGGGAACGCGGTGCCGTAGATGCGCTGCAGCATCGGGTTGCGTTCGTCGCCGCGCCAGTAAGCGCCGGCGACGCTCGTGAGCTTGAGCGCGCGTAAGAATCCGGTGCGCGGAACGTGCGGGCCTTCGCAGACGTCGACCCACTCTTCGCCGGTCGCGCCGTGCTTGTAGAGGCTGATCTCTTCGCCTTCCGGAATGGCGCGGATGATCTCGACCTTGAACGACTCGCCCATCTTCGTGAAGAGCTCGATCGCTTGCTCGCGCGTCACGACCTCGCGCCGAAAAGGCGAGTCGCGTTTGACGATCTCGATCATCGTCTTTTCGATTTTCGCGAGATCGTCTTCGGTGAACGTGCCGCCGCCCGCTTTGTCGAAGTCGTAATAAAATCCGCTGTCGATCGCCGGACCGATGGTGACCTTCGTTCCGGGAAAGAGGCGCTGCACGGCGTCAGCCATGACGTGTGCGGTCGAGTGGCGGATGACCCGAAGCCCGTCCGCGTCTGTGGCGCGCACGGGCTCGAACGTCGTCGTCGTGTCGATGGGGGTGAGGAGGTCGACGATGTGACCTGCCGCATTCACGGCAATCACGTCCTTGGCGAGCTGGCCGCGTTCCAGGAGAATTTCGCGAGGGGTTTTGCGATCACCCATGCCCGCGTTGTAACACGCTGCCCCTAGAGCGCTGCACTAGTTCGCTGGAACGACCGTCGTCACGATCGCGAGGCACATCTCGTCGAGCGTGCTCTCGCCGAGCTTCACGTCAACGGGCTGCGTCTGGCCTTGCGCCGTGAGCTCGCTGACGAGCGCGGGGTTGTCCATCGTGTTGTCGTAGGTGCAGCGAATCGTGAGCGTGTCGCCCGCGCTGACCGAGGGCAGCTGCGAGATGTCGAGGTCGTACTCGTACTGGCGCTGCCAATAGAAATCCCACTTCGGGATTTCCATCAAGCACTCGCTGCTCGGGTTTTGCCCCGTGGGCGATGCGCGGTCGAGGCTCACTTTGATGTCGCTTCCAACGAGATGCATGTGGCCGCCGATCGAGAAGAGCGCCGTCGGTTTGCCTTTGGTCATGCTCTGCGGAATCGTCATCTTCATCGTCTCCGTGTGACCGCTCGCGTCCGGCGGAATGTCGAACGGCGCGTCTTGGAGCTCGGGAGCGCTCGTGAAGTTGCCGATGATTTTGCTCACGGCGTAGTACTGCGGCGCGGCCGTCGTGGTGCGTAACTGCAAGTGCGTCACGTCGACGTCTTGGTTTTTTGGATCAGTCGTGTGCGGATGATAGTGAACCTGCATCACGAGGAGCGACCCCGCGGTGATCGGCATGCCGACGTTCGACGGAAACTCGTGCGGCCCGCCACCAGGCGCCCACGCGGCGACGAGCGAGCCATTCGTCACGTTCGATCCACCGAAGCACGGGTACGATTGCTGATCCTGATTCGTAATGAGCCCGAGGCTCTGGCGATTCGGGTCGGCGTAGATGACAGCGTGGTGAACGATGAGCGAGTTGCCAGGCAAAACGGCCGAGCCGTTGATGTAGCTCGTCGTCGTGATTTTCGGATCGAGCACGAAGCACACGAACTCGTCTTCCGTGGCGTCCGCTTGAAGCGTGTAACCCTGCGCGGGCGAGACATCGACGTTCGCGCCATCGAGGCCGGGCGGAGCCGGCGTGAACGGCGGCGGCGCATCGGCGATGTTGCCTTCGACCGCGCCTTGCGCGACCCAATTCGCAAGCAGCGTGATCTGATCGGGCGTGAGGCTCGGGTCGTTCTTGAACGCTGACCGCGTCGTGCACGAATCGGGAACGTTGCGTGCGCCCCACGGCGGCATCACGAGTGAGCCGGTCTGCTTGACGATGTCGTCGGCGTTGGTCTTTGCGTCGTCGTACGTGAGGAGCGGAAACGGCGCGATGCCGCCGCTCACGTGGCAGCTCTGGCAGTGCTGCTGGAGAATCGGTTCGACGTCTTTGTGAAACGTCACGCTGGCGGTGCCGCCATCGCTGTTGTTCGTATTGGTGCCGACACCCACATAACAACCTGCAGCAAGAAGAAACGATACGAGCGCACAAAGAACGACACGATGGGCCATGAGAGAGTCCATCGCAACGAACGTGCCTCACGAATCCAGCTGATTTTAGGCCTTTCAGGTGTCGGCTGGACCCGACACCGTAGGCGCGAGCCGACTCCGACTACGGCCAGAAGAGCGGCGCGGTGGACGTGTGATCGGCGTGGATGTCCACGTTTCCTTCAGCGAGGACGCCGCCATCCGCACGAATCGCAACACGGTGTTTTCCAAGCGGCAGATCGAAATAGTGCGGCGCGCCAAACGGAGCGACGTGACCGTCAATCACGACGACTGCTCCTCGATACGCACCACCGCGCACCGCGAGCGTTCCGTTCACGTTCGATGGTGGAGCGATACTTGCTGTGGCGGGCGCGCTGTGCGTGGAATGTCGAGGTGTCTCGATGGATGGTGCCGTGGCGACGATTGGCGAAACGAACGACGTCGTTTCGGATGGCGCTTCGGTCGACGCTGTCGTGCTCGTCGACGAGGTCGTCGCGACCGTTGGCGCGTGCTCATGACCGCGCGCGAAACGCGAGCCCACGCCAATCGCGAGCACGCTGACGAACGCGAGAGCGACCCACAGAAGAAAGCTGCGGCGGCGTGGTGCAGGTGGCGGCTGTTTCGCGACGTCGAGGCTTTCGAGCTTGGTCGTCTCGAGACGCCAGGAGCCGCCATCATTTTCGAGAAGAGCTTCGGGCATCAGCAGCGCGTCGAACGCCGACGCCGGCTTTGCGGTTTCACGAACGCGCTCGAGCCAAGCGAGGAGCGCACCCTTCGCGTCGGTCTTGAGTCGCGACGCGAGAGCCGCACCCGTGTCTTCCGCCATCGCGCGCGCCGTGGCGTAGCGCTGCGATGGCGTGGCGAACGTCGCGTGCCGGATGATCGCCTCGATGTCCTCCGGAAGCCCGCTCGCGAGCTCGATCGGCTCCTTCTGCATGATGTGCTCGAGGTTGCCGGCACGCGACAGTGGGCTGTCGCCGGTGACGAGTGCGTGCAGCACACATCCGAGCGCGAAGATGTCCGCGCGCGCGTCGATGCCACCACCAAAGACTTGCTCGGGCGCCATGTAACCCGGCGTGCCCTTCGCGACGCCCGCTTGCGTTCGCTCGGTGCGCTCGCTCGCGAATGCGATGCCGAAGTCCGCGAGCTTCACGTCGCCTGCGTGCGACACGAGAATGTTGGCGGGCTTCACGTCGCGATGCACCACGCCCTCCTCGTGTGCGTAATGAAGAGCGCGCGCGATTTCCGTCACGAGATAGAGCGCGACCTCGAGCGGCATCGCCGCGTCGCGATCGCGACCACGGTGGACGAGCGTGCGCGCGTCTTGCCCGTCGACGAATTCCAGAATCTGGAAGGGCGCGCCATCGACGACGCCGTAGTCGAGCACGGCGACGATGCCGCCGTGATGCAAACGGCTCACGATGCGCGCCTCGTCGAGAAACATTCGCGCGAACGATGCGTCCGCCGCGTGCGAAGGAAGCAAACGCTTGATCGCCACACGACGCGTAAAGCCTTCGTCACCTTGCGCGACGGCTTCGAGCACCTCCGCCATGCCGCCTTCGCCGAGCTTCTTGCGAATGCTGTAACGCGCGGCGGGCGGCATGCGAGTGATATGGTAGCCCAATCGTCGATGCGTTTCGTGCTCGCGGCCATCGCGCTCATCGGATGCGGAGCGCCACCTTCGCGTGTTCCGATCACGATGGTCGTCCGCGGCGACGCTGACGAGACTTCGCGCGTGCGGTCGGCGCTCGAGCACGCTCCGCCCGATGGCATCGAGCTGCGTGGCGTCTCCGTCGCGGCGCCGCTCGTCACCGCCGACGCGCCAAACATCGATGCCGCGCTCGAACAAGTGCACGCGGCCTACGACGAGCCGAATTGGCAAAAGTGCATCGCACCGATTTCGGATCCTTCGCTCGCGTCGCGCTTGCTAGCGGCCGACAAACGCGACGACGCAGCACGCGTCGTATTTTGGCGCACGGCATGTCTGCTTCTGAAGGGCGACGAAGCAGGCGCCAAGGAAGTTGCACGCACGATGTCGTCGCGCAACCTCGACGTTCCGAACGAGAAGTCCGATCCCGCCGTGTCGCGCATGCTCCACGCCGCCGCGCTCGATGGGTCGCGTGCGCCGACGACCACGCTGACGATCACTTCAGCCGGCCCGGAGCTCACCGTGTCGTTCGATGGTCGCCCGGCGATGTGCACGACGCCATGCCCAATCCCCGCACGAACGGGAACGCACACCATTCGTGTCGAGGCAGACGGCAGGTCCCCCGAGACTCGTGATGTGGAGGTCTCGGATGCACCGACCACTGCGCAATTCGACCCGCCGCTCGCTTCGCCGGATCTCGCGGCGCGCCAATGGGTGTCGCGGTGGTCGACGTCGGCGTCGATCGATGCGCCGCGCTCGCTCCATCTTCTCGCCGACGCAACGCGCGCTCGCAACCTCGTGCTCGTCGTCGCGACCGGAGGCGCGCACCCGAGCTTGAGCGGCGCGCTCGCGATCGATGGCGCGGTTCGCGCGCGCGCACATCTCGAGGCCGTGCACGGTGACGCGGCTCCGTCGCTCGTTCGCGAGCTTCTCGTTCAAGGTCGCGTCGTCGATAGCTCGTCGATCTTCAAGAAGCCTCTCTTTTGGATCGTGGTGATCGCGGTCGCGGGGGCGGCCGCGGGCGTCACGTACTATTTCGCGAGCCTTCCTCACACCGTGGACGTGAAGCTGTGAAGCGCGCCCTGGCCGTCTTCGCAACGATGCTCGCGTGCGACTCGGTCTACGAGGTCACGCTCCAGCTCGACAACACGAGCGTCGGTGTGCCGAGCGGTTTCCAGTGCTTGTCCGGCGACGCCTCACTCGCGAGCGAGCTCCTCGATCCGGCGCAAGGAAAGGCGACGATCGTCGTCGACGTGCTCGACTTCGGACAGAACCTCTTTCCGTGTCGCTCGAACCTCATCATCAACCACTGCTTGACCGAAGGATGTCCGCTCCTGCAACGCTCGTGTTACCCGATCCACCTCACCTCGAGCGCGTCGCTCGATGCGGTACACACGGCACTCGCGGAGCTCGAGGACGCAGGCGCGGGTCTCTACGGCCTTCCCACCGATCGCATGCTGATGGTGCGCATCACGGGCACGATCGAGTCGGTCGACGCCGCATGCGCAACCGACAAGAAGGCCTTCATCCCGCTCGACAAAAGCGTGGTCTTTGGTTGCGCCAACAGCTGCCCCAACTACATCAACGCAAGCGGCGTGGTGGATGTCCAGCTCGACACGGTTTCGTCGCAATGTGCCCCCGAGGTGCGCCTTTGCGCGGACCTCGAGGCGTTCGACGGCGGGCTGGACTAGCGCAGGCCGAGCTTCTTCATCATCTCCATCAAGTGGGAGCGATCCATGTTCGCGTCGCGCGCGGCTTTGGCGATGTTGCCTTCGGCGCGCTCGAGAACGTGGGGCACGTAACGCGATTCGAATGCGCGAAGCACGGCGTCTCGCGCTTGCTTGTAGGGAAGGCCGACGACGGCCGCGAACGGATCGGCGTCGTTGATGGGCGCGGCGGGAGCTCCTTCGGGCATCTCGCCCATCGCGAGGAGCGCTTCGATCGTGTTGCGGAGCTCGCGCACGTTGCCAGGCCAGCTTTGCGCGGAGAGTGACGCGAGCGCTTGATCGGACACGAGCGCCGCGCGTGGGCCCGTGTGCCCGGCGTCGCGGAGAAAATGTTCGACGAGCAGCGGGATGTCCTCGGGGCGCTCGCGAAGTGGCGGCACCTTCAACGTGACGACGGCGAGTCGATAAAATAAATCGAGCCTGAATGCGTTCGCGTTGATCTGCGCGCGCAGATCGCGATGGGTCGCCGAGAGAATGCGCGCGGCGAATGGCAACTCCTTCTGCCCGCCCACGCGCCGATATTTTTTGCGCTCGAGTGCTCCGAGTAAGCTCGATTGCAATCCGAGTGGCAGCTCGCCGATTTCATCGAGAAACACGGTGCCGGCGCCTGCGCGCTCGAACGCGCCGATGTGTTGGCGATCGGCGCCTGTGAATGCGCCTTTCTCGTGACCGAAGAGCTCGCTCGCGACGAGCGCAGGAACGAGCGCGCCGCAATCGACGACCTCGAACGGCGCCGCCGCGCGTGGACCAATCGTGTGAAGCGCGCGCGCGAGCACTTCTTTGCCCGTGCCGGATTCGCCTTCGAGAAGGACCGCGGCTTGGCTCTGCGCGGCGCGCTCGACTTGCGCCATCAATCGACGCGTCGACGCGGCGCGACCGTAAAAACCAGCAAGCGCATCTGCGGCGAAGAGCGGAACCGTGGTGCCTTCGCCCTCGCGGATGCGGATCGTGGTGTCGCCGACGCGAAGCACCGTGCCCGGCGCGACCACGGCGCGCTCGATGCGGATCGCGGGTTGCCCGACGAACGTTCCGTTGCTCGAGCCCGTGTCGGTCACGAGAAAACCATTCGGCCCGAGCGCGATCTCGAGGTGGTAGCGCGAGACGTGAGGATCGGTGAGCACGAGATCGTTGCCGTCGGCGGTGCCGATCGACATGCGCTCGCCTTCGGTGCGTGTGCTCGTTCCGGCGCTTGGCCCCGTCGTCACGTCGACTGCGATTGTGCGTACGGGAAAGCCCGCGGTGCTTTGGCGATGCGTGAGCTCGTCCATGTTCAAAGCGTGACGACGCTGACCTCGATCACGTTGGCGTCCGCGCGAATCGCCTCCATGACGTCTGCGGCGGGGGCCGCCGATGTGTGAATGCGCGCGACCGCGGCGTGTGCGCCCTCGAAGACGATGTTCTCGGTTTCCTGCGCGTTGATTCCCGCGCGTTTGAGCCCATCGAACACACCCGCGAGCACGCCCACGCGATCGTAGTGACGAATGACGAGCACGTGCGTCGCTTGGGATTTGCGCGCGAGGTTCACGACGTTGGGGGCGCGCCCTGTCTCTTTGTACATGCGCACGATCCGCACGGTTTCAGCTGCGATCGCCTCTTGGGCTTGCTCGGTCGATGCGCCGATGTGATGCGTTCCGATGACGCCATCGTGTTTGAAGAGCGTCGAATCGACCGTGCCCGCTGCGCCCTGGGGCTCTTCGGCAAACACATCGACGGCGGCTCGCACGTTCCCCGCCGCCACCGCGCGCTCGAGTGAGGGTTGGTCGACGATCTCGGCGCGCGCCGTGTTGACGAGAAGCGCGCCGGGTCGCATCGCGGTCAAGAATGCTTCGTCGATGAGTCGCTTCGTATCGGGCCGTAGCGCGAGGTGAACCGACACGACGTCCGAGGCGCGCGCGACCTCGATGGGAGAGCTCTTCCTCTCGATGCCGACGTGGGCCGCGCCTTCTTCGTCGAACAGCGGGCTCCACCCACACACGTGCATGCCGAACGCCATCGCGCGGAGCGCGACTTCACGCCCGATGTTGCCGCACCCGAGGAGACCCAGCGTGCGTCCGTAAACACCGCGCGCCTTGCTGTACTCCTTCTTGTTCCATTTCCCTGCGCGCAAATCAGTGGCGCCTTCGACGATGCGCCGGTCTTGAGCGAGCACGAGACCCATGGCGAGCTCGGCGACTGCGATCGCATTTTTGCCGGGGCAATTCGAAATCCAAATCCCGCGCTGCGACGCAGCCTCCACGTCGATCGTGTTGAAGCCCGCGCCCGCGCGCACGACGAGCGCGAGTCGCCCCTTCTCGAGCATCGCGCGCGTCACTTGGGTCGAGCGAACCACGAGCACCTCGGCTTGTGTCTGCTGGATTTTCTCTGCGAGCGCCTCGCCTGTTGCGTCGGGCTCGTACGTGACTTCGCACCCGCACTCTTCGAGGCCCCTACGACCCGAAGATTCGAACTTGTCAGCGACGAGGACGCGCATGCCGTGAACTTATCCGATCGGCGCGTGAACGACGAACGCTTGGCACGCATCGTGTAGGGTCGCGCGCATGCTTCGACTTCGAATTCTTGCTTTGGGTCTTCCGGTTGTTGGTCTGTTCCAGTGCGGTCCTGGCGCCCAACCTGGCGATGATGGCGGCCCCGGAGATGCCGGAAAAGACGGCTATTCCCTCGATTCCGGCAAAGACACGGGCCTCGACGCAGGCAAGGACGTCGCATCGGATGTGACCACCGACGTGACGAACGATGTCGCGCTCGACTCGCCCGCAGATTCCACGACCGACGCATCCGACGGCAGCGTCACGGATACGAAGAGCGACACATCCACTGACGGCGGTGTCATAGCGAGCATCAGTGGTCTCGTGCTCTGGCTCGACGCGAACAAAGGCGTGACGACGAGCGGCAGCGACATCTCGACGTGGGCAGACCAATCGACGCAAGGCAACGACGCATCTGCGGGAAGCTCCACGCCGACGCTTGCATCGTCGTCGATCAACTCGCTTCCGGCTGCGCACTTCGTTGCGTCGAGCCAGCAATACATCTCGATCGCCGACGCCACGAGCCTAGAGTGGGGCACGGGCGATTACTTCGTCGCCGTCGTTGCGAAGTTCGACAACGATCCCACCGGAGGCATCACGAGCGGCGTGGGCTCGCTCTACACGAAGATCGGCGTCTCGTCGGGCGTCGTATTTTTTGCGAACTCCTACGACATCACTGCGGCGACGTTCGACAAAGGTCTGACGAACCTCGAAGACACGACGACCGACCTCACATACGCGGCGTCGTACAACGACGGAACCGCGCGGCTCTACGCAGTCGAGCGCGCGAGCGGAACGGAGACGTTGCGCGTCAATGGCACGCAAGTCGCATCGGGTTCGTCATCGGTCGACGTCAGCGAAAGTGGCGTCGACGTCTTCATCGGGTCCGGGTTTGCTTCGACAAAGACGCTGCTCGCATCGCTCGATGGCGATATCGCCGAGATCATTGCGGTGAAAGGCACGCTCGGCGGGGCGGATCTCAGCACCATCGAAACCTACTTGAAGACCAAATACGGACTTTGATCATGCGAATGAAATCTTTGCCACGCTGTGCCACTGCGCTGTACATCGTAGCCACAGCCGTCATGGTATCGCTCGCGCGATGCAGCGGCGGCGATGACAGCGATGCGGGCCCCGACGCCGCCTCCGACGCAACGACCGACGCCTCGAAGGACGCGGGCAAAGACGCGACGTCGGACGCCGCGAAGGACTCCGCCTCCGACGCGGGCACCGATTCCGCCTCCGACTCCGCCACCGACTCCGCCTCCGACTCTGCCTCCGACTCCGGCTCCGACTCTGCCTCCGACTCTGGCCCCGACTCCGGCTCCGACTCCGGCATCGTGTGCGGCTCCAAATCCGGCTACGGCTTCGCAAGCGTTGGCGATGGCGGCTGCGGCAACGGCGAAATGTACAAGTGCAGCGCGGACGATTACCAAATCGAGTGCGACTGCCCGACCGCTCTCTGCACGTGCGAAAAGAACGGCGCGCCGGTCGGCTCGACGACGAGCTACGCAGGCTGCCCCTCGTGCACGGTCTCCCCGTCGTTCAGCACGATCGCCGCAAGCTGCGGCGTCCCTTACTAAGTCTGTTTCGTAGGTGGCGCCTCGGCTTGCCCGAGTGGGAAGAGCCCGAGGGGCTCGAGGCGGAGGTCGAGCGGTTTTTCGTCGAGCGCTTTTTCGATCGCCTCGGCGATGATGGGCTCCCACGGTTTTGCTTCGAGCAGCGAGGTCTCGAGTGGAATGAACGCTTCCTCCGCGACGGCGACCGCGCGTGCTTCGGGCGTGATGAAGAGCACCTGACCACCCGGCGCGCCGAGCGCTTGAAACAAAACCTCCGGCGACACCGCGGGCGTCACTTCGTACCCTGCGGGCACGAACAGCCCTGCGTGGAGCTCGACGAAAAACGTACCGAGCGGAATCGCTTCGATGCCCGTCGGACATCGCACGAACGCGCCGCGCGTCGTGATGGCGATCGTCGTGCGTGTCACGGTCTGCCGTGGGAGCACGTAGGCGATGCGGCGCAGCAGCGGGAGCTCTTCCGGCTTGAGCCACGTCGCGGTCACGTTTTTCCACGGCGCCGACGAGGGCATCACGCGAAGTGGAACGCGCACGGGCTCGGGTCGCGATGTGCCCGTTGCGTGAGACTCGTCGCTGCTTTCTCGGAGCTCGACACGCGCGAACGCCCGCAAATCGCCCATCTGCGGCATCTTGTCGAGCACGAGCGGGTCATCGCCGCGCCCGCGAACGAGCACGAGCCCCGCCGGATCGAACACCGGACACGCGCGCAAGTTCACAGGATGCCGGTATCCGATCTCGACGCACGCGCCCGGACCCACCGGCAAGAACGTCGTGATGCCGGGAGTACCGTTCATGAGTGGTCGCATGCGCGCGGGAAGCTCTGGAATGCGCATCACATAACGACGCACGGGCCCTTCGTCGAATGCGCTCGCGGGCGGCCACTCCGCAACGGCGACCTCACCATCGACGCGCGAGCGCACGAAGTAGTGAATGAGCGCAGGCCCGAGACCTTGCTCGGCGACGAGAATGCGCACGCCCGTGTCGTCGAGTGTGGATGGATCGACGTGCGGCATGAGACGCAAGAGGAGCGCGCGAAGGTCGATCGATCGATCGACGTCGTACGCTTGAGAAAATTTGTCGTGATAGAGCACGATCGCCGCTTCGCTTCCGAGAAGCGTTTGTGCGTCGTAACCAAACGGCGCAGCAGCGTCGCGGTATTGCACGAAGTGGCGGCTCGTCCCCGTGAACGTGAAACCTCCGACGAGCCGCGCCGTCTCCGCCATGCGATCCATGCGATCGCTCGACTCTGCGGCGAACGACAAAACGATTTCGCGCGTGCCGAGCTTGCTTCGCACGAGCTGAATCTCGAGCGATGCCGTGAGGTCTTCGAGTGAGTGCTCGCGCGTGTAGACACCGAGCAGCGCAACGAGCCGATCGATCGACGGAAGCAAGATGACGCCCTTCGCACCGAGCGCGACGCCCTTCGAATCGAGGCCGAGCCCAGGTGTTCGAAGCCGCGTCTGATGAAGCGCGATGCGGTCGAGCATCAGTACTCGACGACCGTCCGAATCGATTTGCCTTCGTGCATCAAGTCGAATGCTTCGTTGATGCGATCGAGCGGGAGCTTGTGCGTGATGAGCGAGTCGATCTCGATTCGCTTGTCCATGTACCAGTCGACGATGCGCGGCACATCGGTGCGGCCGCGCGCGCCGCCGAATGCGGTACCTTTCCACACGCGCCCCGTCACGAGCTGGAACGGCCGCGTGGTGATTTCCTGGCCCGCACCCGCGACGCCGATGATCACGCTGACGCCCCAGCCGCGATGGCAGCACTCGAGGGCTTGCCTCATGAGCGTCACGTTGCCGACGCACTCGAAGCTGTAGTCGGCGCCGCCGCCGGTGAGCTCGACGATGTGCCCGACGACGTCGGTGACGCTCTTCGGATTCACGAAGTGCGTCATGCCGAGCTTCTTCGCGAGCCCCTCTCGCGAAGCGTTCACGTCGACGCCGATGATCGCACTCGCGCCCGCGAGCCGCGCGCCCTGCACGACGTTGAGACCGATGCCGCCGAGGCCGAACACGGCGACCGTCGAGCCGACCTCGACCTTCGCCGTGAAGATCACAGCGCCGATGCCGGTCGTGACGCCGCAGCCGACGTAACAAATTTTGTCGAAGGGTGCGTCGTCACGAACTTTGGCGACGGCGATCTGCGGAAGCACCGTGTGCTGCGCGAAGGTCGAGCAGCCCATGTAGTGGTGAATGGGTTTTCCTTTGACCGAGAAGCGACTCGTGCCGTCGGGCATGAGTCCTTTGCCTTGCGTGGCGCGAATGGCAGTGCAGAGATTCGTCTTGCGACTGAGACACGATTTGCACGCGCGACATTCCGGCGTGTAGAGGAGCACGACGTGGTCGCCCGGCTTCACGCTCGTCACGCCGGCGCCAACTTCGCGAACGATCCCCGCGCCTTCATGTCCGAAGATCGCCGGGAAGAGCCCTTCGGGATCCGCACCCGAACGCGTGAACTCATCGGTGTGACAAATCCCCGTCGCCTTGATCTCGACGAGCACTTCGCCCGCTTTCGGTCCATCGAGGTCGACGTCTTCGACGACGAGAGGTTTGCCGACTTCCCACGCCACAGCCGCGCGCGTTCTCATTACGCTTTGTATAGCGTGACTTTTTTGGCCCCATGACCGTCCAACTCGCGGTACGACATCTGCAAGGCGGAAACTTCCATGGGTATGTTCAACATTCGCAGTATCACGCTCGCAACAGTGTTGGTTGGGTCGCTCGGAGCGTTCGCATCGGGCTGTTATGCTGAGGCGGATTCCCCCGGAGTTGCGGAGGGTTATGAGCCGCAATATTACGACGGACGCATCGTCTATTACGACGGAGCAGGCCGGCCGTTTTACTACGAGGGCGGGGGCCAAATCTGGATCCCGGAGTCATCGCCGTATTACGCCGGGTATACAAACCACTGGCGGACTTACGGTCCGGCCTATAACCGCTGGTATGCCGGTTCTGGCTATCGCTACCACACGTGGCGCGGCAACGGCGGCTACTACGGTGGTCACGCCGGTTACCGCACCTATCGCGGAGGCGTCACGGTTCGCGGCGGCGGCGGCTATCGCCATCGCTAAGCGCCAGTAAGCGTCTTGCGCCTCGCTGCAAACCGCGAGAATGTGGGCGTAGATGCCCGCAGAGCTTCTCGCGCGTTTGCAGCGACTGACGCTTGCGCTGGGTGAAGCACGCACGCATGACGATATTGCGCGTGTCGTTTCCGCTCATGGTGGCGATTCAGGCACCGAAGAACACGCGCTCGTCGCGACACTAGGCGCGCACGCCGCGAAGTACCTCGAGGTGCGCCATCGGCTCGAGTCGATCGTGGCAGCGGCTGCGGCGCTTTCCAAAACGCTCACACGCGACGACGTTGCGAAGGCGGTGATCGAGCACGGCATGCAGCTCGCCGGCGCCGATACGTGCACGCTCTACATGCTCGACGAATCTGGCTCGCTCGCGCTCATCGGCGAGCGAGGCACGGCGCCCGAGGTCGTCGAGCGCATCCGCCGTGTGCCGCGCACGCGCGACAGCTTGCTCTTCGATCAGCTCAACACGACCACATCACGCTTCGTCGAGACCGCGAGCGACTACGCGAAGCTCTTCCCGGGGCTCTCGGCCATCGCATCAGACGCACGACGCGCGAAGGCGTTTTGGAGCGTGCCGCTCTTCGTCGAAAACCGCGCGATGGGGCTTCTCGGCATGGGCTTCTACGAAGAGCGAAAGTTCTCACGAGACGAGCGGCTTTTCGTCGAGGCATTCGGCCAGCAGTGCGCGCAGGCGCTTCTTCGTGCACAACACCTCATCGGGGATGCATTTCTCGCCGCCGTGAGTCACGAGCTTCGTACTCCGCTCAACGCCATTTTTGGTTGGGCGCGCATGCTCAAAGGCGGCAGCGTCACAGAAGAGCGTCAACAGCACGGCATCGAGGTCATCGAGCGCAACTCCATCGCAATGACGCAGCTCATCGAGGATTTGCTCGACGTCGCCCGCATCGTCAGCGGCAAGCTTCGCGTCGACTTGCAACCCGTCGACCTCGCTGAAATCACCGCATCCGCGATCGACGCTGCGCGACCCGCGGCAGCTGCGCGTGGTGTCGACCTCGAGGTTGCCATCGAACCCGTCGGATGTCGTCGCCGGCGACCCGGCCCGATTGCAGCAGATCGTTTGGAATTTGCTCAGCAACGCCGTGAAATTCACCCCGCAAGGCGGTCATGTTCGCGTTTCGCTCGCACTCGCGGAGACGCACGTCGACATCGTCGTCGCTGACGACGGCAAGGGAATCGACGACGCATTCATCGCGCATGTCTTCGAGCCATTTCGCCAAGCGGAGGGAGCGCTCACGCGCAAACATGGAGGCCTGGGGCTCGGCCTCGCGATCACGAAGCATCTCGTCGAGCTTCACGGCGGAACGATCTCCGTGGCGAGCGGCGGCGCGGCGCGTGGCTCGACGTTCACCGTGCGCCTGCCGACATCAGCGGGCCCCCCGAGTGGTGCGCACGCGGCCACGCAAAGCTCCATCGCACGACCGTCGGTGCTCCAGGGCGTTCGCGTTCTCTTGGTCGAAGACGACGAAGACGCTCGCTTCTTGCTCTCGGAAGTCATCACTACGAGCGGCGCCATTCCGACGAGCGCTGGGTCGGTCGCCGAGGCGCTCGAAGCCATCGCGCGCGAGCGATTCGCCGTCATCGTTTCGGACATCAGCATGCCGGGCGAGAGTGGCTTCGATCTCATTCGAAAACTGCGCGCGTTATCCGAGGACGCCGGCGGAGCCACGCCTGCGATCGCGCTCACCGCGTATGCGCGCAGCGAAGACCGCGCAAGCGTTCTTGCCGCTGGTTTCGTGGCCCACGTCGCGAAACCCATCGAGCCGAACGACCTCATTGCCGTCGTCGCGCGGATCGTCGCCGCTAAGTAGCGTGGCGAAACGCACCAATCGCCGCAATTTGTCGTGGCCGCACACTCGGCCGACGCAAGATGTCGATGGTCCGGGGTTTGCTCGGTCGGAGACGTGACTCAAGAAGAAACCGTCGGGGTGGAGACCGTCGAGACGATCGCGGCGCTCCACGCACATGCGCAGCAATCGATCGGAAGCCACCAGCGCGTGATCGAACAGATGACGGCGGAGGTCGGTCGGCCGCGGACCCTCTATTTCGTCGTCGCCGCACTCGCTACGTGGATCGTCTTGAACTTCGTGCTTCCGCAGCCGATCGACAAGCCACCCTTTCAGTGGATGCAAGGGGCTGTCACGATGTATGCGGCGCTCGTGACGACGATCGTCCTCATTGCACAGACGCGCCAAGCCAAGCACAACGAGCAACGCAGCTATCTCGACCTTCAAGTGAATCTCCTCGCGGAACAAAAACTTGCGAAGGTGATCGCTTTGCTCGAGGAGCTACGCCGCGATTTGCCGAGCGTTCGCAATCGTCACGATCCGCAGGCCGATGAGATGGCGCACGAGCTCGATCCGCACGCGGTGATGAGCGCGCTCGAAGAGGTCCTCGATGACAAGATCCAGTCGGCCTCGCAGGCCTCGGACAAGGGCTGACTATGGATTGCGAACGCAGTCGTCGGTGAGCGGGATGTCGGCCCCGAGGTTCACGACCTCGAAGTCGTCGACCTTGATGCCGAGGAACGATTGCGCCGTCACGCCTTGTGTTGCCCACTTGGCGTTGCTGGTTCGATCATCGGCGAAGGTGAGCGCGATGTTGCCGCCGTCGGAGAGCATCATTCCGTATTTCTGAAGCGCGGCGATGATGACTTTCTCGCCAGCGTTGTACGTCGTCGAGACGAACGAAGATTTCAGTCGGAAGCGCACGCCATACGGCGGCGCATCGGCGTTCGTGCTGCTCGGCCCGCCAGCGTGCGTTGCGGGGTGCACGTAGACATCCTTTTTCATTCGCGCGTTCGGCAAGATGAAGCGGAGAGCGTGCTTCACTTCACCTGCCGCAACTTCGTCGGCCGTGGCTAGAAGGGCGCCAATCGGAAAGCCTGCGGCATCCGCGGACGTGCACTGGTCACCGCGGAGGTTGTCCGGGTAGGCCTTGGTGAGATCCCAAATGAACGCGCCGAGGGCGTCGATGCTGCCGCCGGTCTGTGTCGAGTTGTAGAGCTCGTAGAGTTTCTTCTCTCCCGTCTCGACGACGAGGATGTGACAATCGTTGTTGCTCGTGTCGCAGGTGAGATCGGTGCTGCCTTCGATGTTGGAATTCGTGGGGATGGGCATCTGTAGCGGGACTGAATCGCAGTCGGGGCCGCCGTAGCAGTACGTGTCGCCAGATGGCCCGTTGATCGTCTTGCGCGGCGTCGAGCCGTCGGCGAAGAAAATCGGAATCGAGAAATCGATTTGCAGATTGTTGCCGTTGCCCCAGCCGCCCATCGAATCGAGCGCGGCGATGATGGCGTCCGAGCGCGCGTCCTTCGATGCGCCAGAGACGTCGAGCGTCCACGGCTCTGCCGCGGTGAAGATTCCGCCGATGGTCGGCGTGACGCTACCGCCATCGCTGCCCCCACCACCGCCGCCACACGCGAAGCAAATCGTCACGAGACAGACGGAAGAAAATCGAGCGCTCATCGTGGCAGAATAGCAGCATCTCGAGGCATGCCGCTTGCTTCGAGGTGGCCCATGGAAGCGCAAGCTGTGGGGCTCGTTGGATCGTGCATCGGGGGCAAATATCTCGTCGAGGCAGTCGTCGAAGAGACGGACGTGTCGGTTGTATATCGCGCGATGCACTTGATGTGGTGGCGGCCCGTCGCGATCAAGGCGCTGAAGGCGAGCGAAACCACACCCGAGGCGCGAGAAGCGGTGCTTGCGAGCTTCGTACGCGAAGGCGCGTTGCTCGCAGAGCTCTCCGAGAGCTGTGCGGCGATTTGCCAGGCGCGCGATATCGGGTCGATGACCGCGCCCGATGGAACGTGGCTCCTCTACACCGTCCTCGAATGGCTCGATGGTGAGACACTCGAGGCAATCATGACGCGCGAGCGCGCCACGGGAACGCGCCCGCGCTCCATCGAAGAAGTGATGAAGCTCATCGCGCCGATTGCCGAGGCTCTCGCAGTAGCGCACGCGCGCGACGTGGTTCATCGCGACGTGAAGCCGAGCAACATCATGCTCGGTAGCGAGCACACCAAGCTTCTCGACTTCGGCATCGCGAAGAGCCGCAACATCGCGCCCGACAAGAGCGGCGTCATCGAGCACGCCTACACGCCGGCGTTTGCCGCGCCGGAGCAATTCGATCCTTCGCTCGGTCAAGCGGGGCCGTGGACGGACGTGTTCTCGCTCGCGCTCGTGATCGTCGAGCTCCTCAGCGGTCGCGAAGCGCTCGCCGGCGAAGACGTCGTCACGCTCGCGAAGAACGCGTGCGACCCCGAGTTTCGTCCTACACCTCGCGCGCTCGGCGTCGTCGTGACCGACGAGGTCGAAGCCGTTTTGCGCAACGCGCTCGAAGTGGACCCGCTGAAGCGCACGGCGGACGCCGGCAAGTTTTGGGCTGCGCTCGTGCGTGCGACGTCGGTCCCGAACATTCCGATTCCGCTCCAGCACCCGCACGTTCCGGATGCGCCAGCGCCGCTTCCGCCGCCGCCCGCGCCCGCCTTGGCGCAACCGAAGCGCGTGCCCTTCGTGCTGTCGCTCGTGATTGCTTGCGTGATGCTCTGGCCCAGCATCGCCAACGCGCTCCACTGATCTCCCCTATGCTCCGCGGAGCTTGAGCCGCGATCGGAACGTGCTGCTCGTCTACGCGACGATTTTTCTTTTGGGCATCGCCTATGGAGCGTCGCTTTCGGTGACGCCCCTCCAGCTGAAAAACGAGAGCTTCACGACCCCACAAATCGGGACGCTCGCGATTTGGTTTGCGAGCGGGCTCGTCGCGATGAGCATTCCGGCGGGCGCCCTCATCCGGCGATTTTCCGCAAAGACGACGCTCATCGTTTCGCTCCTGGCCTACGCGTCGGCGGTCATTCTCTTTCCGCTCCAGACGACGTACGTCGGCACGGGTCTCGTGCGCGCGCTCGACGGCGCAGCGAGCGTCGGCGTATGGGTCGCATGCGAAACGATTCTCCTCGCGCGCGCCGACAAGGAGCACAAGGCGCTCGTCATGAGCTACTACGCGATGGCGATCGCGATCGGTTACATCACGGGCTCCGGCATGGCGCGCGTCATCGCGATCTTCGCGCGGTATCCGATCGTCTTCTTCACGTCCGGTGTGCTCTCGATCATCACCGCGCTCTTCGTGAGCACGCGGCTCGATGGCACAGCACACGAAGCTCGAGAGGACGATCGCATCGCGAGCGAACGCGAGCCATCGCGCGGCACGCTCGCGCTCGTGTGGAGCATCAAGACGAGTTGCTTCGCGACGTTCGCATACGGCTACTTCCAGGCGTCGGTCGTTCTCTTCTTGCCGCTCTATCTCGTCGCGTCGAAAGGCGTTCGCGAAGAGAACACCATTCTCATCACGGCGTTCTTCGCGGCGGGCATGCTCATCTTCTCGAGCATCGCCGCGCGCATCGGCGATCGTTTTGGTCACCTGCGTGTGATGACGGTGCTCGCCACGATCGGGCTCTTGATGATCCTCGGGTTCGTCTATTTGAATTCATGGCCGCTCATGTGCGTTGCGATCTTCGTCGCTGGCGCAACTCTCGCGTCGATCTCACCGGTAAGTCTCGCGCTGCAAGGGCACATCGTCGCGCCTCGCGACTACAGCCACGCGAACGCGATTTACAATGCTTGCTACGCGATCGGAATGCTCGTCGGCCCGCCCATTTCCAGCATGATCATGAACAGCAGGCATGGCGGTGTCGGGATGCTTCAGCATTTCGCCGCGATGTGGGCGGTGTTCATCGTCGCGACGCTAATCTTTCGCAACGACGATCCGCATCGCTCGGTTCTTTGACTCTCATCGATTGAGCGCTACGATTTCCCTGTGCACGACGCTTCGAAGCTTTTCAACATTCTCGTCATCGGTGGCATGGCGATGGCGCTTCCCGCTTGCTCCGGCGACACCACGACAGGCGATGACGCCGCCGCCGACGACGCATCTTCCTCGAAAGAGACGGGCTCGAGCAAAGACGCGGGCTCGATCAAAGACGTGAGCACCGCCGACGTGCCCTGCTTGAACAAAGAAGGGGACTGCACGCACGGCCTCTGCTCCTGGTGAGCCTCACGGAGAGCGTGAAGGTTCGCGAGGTCGCGGGTCGGGCGTGGGCATTTCGCGAAGCTGTCGAGCGTGACGCCACGGCGCGATTCACGCGCATGGCCGATCGACTCGAGCGCATCGGCACTCCGCCATCGCTCGTCGAGCTCGCACGTCAAGCTTCGAAAGACGAAAACAAACACGCCGGCTATTGCGCCGAGCTCGCCGAGCACTACGGCGCGCCGCTGCTGACGAAGCCCGTCTCGCCAATCGAGATCGCGCCGGCGCGCATGCGGTTTCGACAGAAGGTGCTCTACGAAGTTGCCGCGTCGTGTCTCGCGGAGTCGGAGAGCACGTTGATGCTCGTGACGCTGATGGGTGAAACGAAGAGCGCATCGATGAAGAAGCTGCTCCGCGAATTTTCGGCAGACGAAGTCACGCATGCGCGTCTCGGATGGGCCGTGCTCACGAGCCACAAGGAGAGCGACGATCTCTCGTTTCTCTCGAAGTGGATTCCGTGGATGCTCCGCACGACCGCAGGCGACTCGTTCAAGCCGAAGACCAAGGGACCCGAAGAGCCACGCCTCGTGGACCACGGTGTCTTGCCATATTCGCGGCGTCGCGACGTCTTCGTTCAGGCGCTCCGCGACGTCATTTTCCCAGGCCTCGAAGCGCTTGGTGTGAGCAGCACACCATCAAAGACCTGGCTCGACGGAGCGATCTCGGCCGTGTAGTCTCGGATGTGGAGGGTTGTCCCATGCGTCTTCGGATCGCGTTCGTGGCGCTGGCCTGCTGCTCGTACTCGCTCGCCCAATGCGGCGGTAATACCGATGACGGCGATGCAGGACCCGATGGAACCACCGTCGATGTGTTCCAACAACAAGACACCGGCGGCGGCCAAGACGTCATCACACCGGACGACACCGGCACCGGCGACGAGACCAGCACCGACGCAGGCTCCGACGTCACCGACGCCGCAAAGACACCCGACACGGGTATCGGCACGTGGCAGTGCGGCTCGGCGACCGTGACGAGCTGCACCGCATGCATCGGGTACACCCAACCATGTGTGTATTGTGCAGTGGCTGACGCATCCCTGTTGAGTGGTGTCTGCATACAAACCGGTACGAACTGCCTGAACGCGATCCCGAGCAACCAATACCAAGACTGCGTTTGCGCGGACGCCGCCGCGTGCCCCGAGGCGTTCCAGGTTTGCACCACGAACGGCCGCTGCCACACGTGCTCCGACCAAAGCTCGAACAACAATCTCACGTGCGAGAACGGCGGCAAATGCGACTACGCCGACGGCGGCTGCCTCTGATGTAGCCTACGGCCCATGCCAGGACGTGGGACGGGAGAGAAAATGCGCGCGGCGCTCGTGGCCGCTCTCGGTTGGGAAGCTCCGAAGGAGCTCGCAGATTGGATCGACGTCGATCGCGTTCCGAAAAGCGACTCGGGTTGGCACATCTCGCTCGAGGTGAGCGCGCCGAAAAAGGGCAAGGCGCAGACGGCGCTCGTGGAGCAGCCGATTCTCCTCTTGATGGGCCTCGTGCCATTCGCGCAAGACGGCTCGGGCGACGAAGCGTGGGCTTCGGTGATGCCGCACCCGCTCGGGCTCTGCGAGGTGCACCTCTACAACCACGAGAACGGCGAGCTCGAAGACAAAGAAGGAGAGTCGCTCGCGGACTTCGTCGCCGGAAAGTGGCTGAAGGACGGCGACAAGAAAGGCGTGGCCGCGCGCAAAGCGCTCGCGAAACGCGCGAAGAAGGCGCTCGCCAAGCGACCGAAGAACCTCGCGCCGAATGCGCTCTTCTCACGCGCGAATTGGTTGCTCGGGCTCATCGCGGGCGAACCGGCGTTTCGATTTGCCGAGCACCTCGCGAAGGCGCCGCCAGCGTCCGCCTGGAAATCGGAGAAGACGACGCCCGAGCTCGCGCTCTACTGGATGCTCGCACACTGTTTGTTCGGCGATGACGCCGCATGTCGCGAGGCCGTGTCGCTCGCGAAGAAGAGCACGGGTCACGTCGTCGCCGAGCTCGCCGTTGCGTTCGAAGCGTTTCTAGACGGCAAGACGAAATCGCCCATCGATGCGTGGTCCGCGGAGGCGCTTGCTTCGCATCGTGCGCTCGTCATGAAGAACGCACTTGGAAAGAAGAGCGGCGGCGAGGCGTCGCACGATGCGGCACTGAAAGCGCTCGCGAAGGAAGATCCAACGAAGGCCGAGATGATCGGCGCGTATTTCAAGGAGCGCACCGACGAGTACTACAATCAGTGGCCCTACAAATCGGCGCTCCCCGAGTGGATCGTGCCAGCCGTGGCGGCTGGGTTTCGTTCGGGGCTCGCGGTCGATCTCGGGCACCCCAAGGCGTTCGCCGGTGTGACGCAAGCGGTGGATCATCCCGATGCACGCGCCGCATTGATCGAAGCGATCACGACGCTCACTCCCGACGACGCACGACTCGAGCACGTCTTGCCCGCGCTCGCGAAGCGCACAGAGCCCGAAGTTCGCGAGGCCGTTCGCGCAGCTGCGTGGCGCTGGCTCGATGCAGCGGCGCGCATCGACGAAGTCCTGAAGAAACGCCAGGAGCGCAACACGCTCGATGACATGTTCTCGAAGGACGATTTGCTCCAGCCCGCCGTTCACGCGGTGCTCGCACGCGGTGACGACGAAGCCGAGAAGCTCGCGCTCGCCATTTCGGATCGCGGGCTCAGCTTTCGCGTGCTGAAGAGCACGGCTGGGCGCGTCTTTCGCGTCTACGGAAAGCGCGGCCTCAAAGACCGCGTGCCGCGCATGGAAAAATTGCTCGCGCTTCTCGACGAAGTGCCTGGCGGACAAGATCCCGAAGAGCCCGGCGTTCGTCTCGACATGACGGCCGCAGTCGCGATGGCCGAAGCCTCGCTCGCAATTGCGCGACTCGACCCAGCGCGCGGCAAGACGCTCTTCGCAGCCGCGCTCGCTCGGCCGCGACGCAACGCCGAGAGGCAAGCCGCGGTCGCTGCGTGTCTATTGCCTGGGCTCATCGAGCTCGACAAGACGAACGCAGATGCGATGCTTTGGCTCGAGCGCGTGCTTGGCGCGCGAAGTGCGCCTCCGTGGGTGTACGGCGCGCTCATCGCTGCGCAAGCGCTCGGCGGTCGCGATGACGTCGCGCGCTGGGTCCTCCCGCACGCGTACACGTCGCACATCAACTCGGTGCACGACGAGTTCAGAGAGATCGAGGCCGTCGCTCGGGAGACGCTCGAAATCCTCGGCAAACCCGCGCCGCCCGTCGACGAAGGCGGCCCATCACCACGCAAGCCTCCAAAGGAAGAAGCCGGAGTCGCCGCGATTGCCGCGTGGCTCGAGGATTTTTTCCGCTTCAGCCTGTACGAGCCGCGCAGCCACTTCACCGAAGCGGCGGTGGATCACGCCGTCGCGCACTTGAAGAAAACGCCAGCCGGCAAACAGGAGCTCGCGAAACTTCGCGGGCGCGCTGATATGAGCGAGTGGGGAAGAGGGATGCTCAAATGAGAAAGACGACGCTGCGTGAACGCCTTCGATATCGCTTCGACAACACGATGTCGCGCGGGCCTGCGGGGCTCATCGTGTGGCTCGCCGCCATTTCCGGAGTGCTCGTGGTCAGCGTTTCGCTCGCCGTGCGGTTCGCAGGCGCCGACGCAGACATGGGCTATCCGAAGATCCTCTGGAACATTCTCTTTCAGACGTTGACGCCCAACCCGGTCGACACGGGCGCCGGATCGCGAGTGTTTCTTGGCGCGATGATGTTCATCACGTTTGGCAGCATCTTCATGGTCTCCATCTTCATCGGCATCTTGACCAACGTCATCGACAGCCGCGTGCAAAACCTCCGCAAAGGTCGGTCGAACGTCATCGAGCACGATCACACGCTGGTGATCGGTTGGTCGCCGCAAGTGTTCACGATCATCGCCGAGCTCGTCGAGGCGAACGCCAACGTCGACAATCCGTGTGTCGTCGTGCTCGCCGACCGCGACAAGATCGAGATGGAAGACGACATCCGAACGCATCTCCCCACCACACGCAACACGCGCGTGGTTTGCCGCACCGGGAGCCCGCTCGATCAGAGCGATTTGCGCATCGTGAACCCAGACGACGCGCGCTCGATCATCATCCTCGCACCCGACGGCGAAGACGCCGACACGCAGGTCATCAAGACGATCCTTGCGATCACCAACAACCCGGGCCGCAAAAAAGAGCCGTATCACATCGTCGCCGAGATTCGCGAAGACAAGAACGTGCGCGTCGCCAAGATGGTCGGCCGCGATGAAGTCCAGCTCGTGCTCATGGATGATCTCATCTCGCGCATCAGCGTGCAGACGTGTCGCCAGGCGGGCTTGTCCGTCGTCTACACGGAGCTTTTGAATTTCGGCGGTGATGAAATCTATTTCAAAGACGAACCCTCGCTCATCGGCAAAACCTACGGCGACGTTCTCCAATCTTACGATCGCAGCGCGGTGATGGGCATCCACGGCGCGGCTGGCACACGCATCAACCCAGCCATGTCGACGCCGCTCGTCGCCGGCGACAAGATCATCGCGATCTCCGAAGACGACAGCACCGTGATCCTCTCGGGCTCGACCGAGCTCGGCATCAGCGATGCGTCCATCGCGCTTCGCGAGCCCACATCACCGATGCCCGAGCGGACGCTCATTCTCGGATGGAACCGCCGCGGCCAGAACATTCTCACGGAGCTCGACAACTACGTCGCCGCCGGCTCGGTGACGCGCGTCATCGCGGACGTTACAGCCCCTTCGCTTCCACCGACGAAGAACCAAGCCGTGACCTTCACCCAAGGGGACACAACCGATCGCGATCTGCTCGATGGGCTCGACGTCGCCACGTGGGATCACATCATCATCTTGAGCTATTCCGACGACACCGAGCCGCAACGCGCCGACGCATCGACGCTCGTCACGCTGCTCCATTTACGCGACATGAGCGAGAAGTCCGGCAAGGAGTTCGCCATCGTCAGCGAGATGCTCGACCTCCGAAACCGCCAGCTCGCCGAAGTGACGCGCGCCGACGACTTCATCGTCAGCGATCACCTCGTCAGCTTGATGCTCGCGCAAGTGTCCGAAAACAAGCACCTCAATGCCGTTTTCGCCGACTTGTTCGACCCGGCGGGCTCCGAAATTTACCTGAAGAGTGCATCGAACTACGTCAAGATGGGTGAGGCGTTCAACTTCCACACGGTCGTCGAAGCCGCCAAACGTCGCAACGAAACGGCAATCGGTTACCGGCTCAAGATCGACGCGCGCGATCAAGCGAAGGCCTACGGTGTTCGCGTGAATCCCAACAAGAAGGAATCCGTGACGTTCAACGAGGGCGACAAGATCATCGTGCTCGCGGAAAGCTGATGCGCGCGAGGCTCCTCGTCGCTGCGCTCTTTGCGAGTCTCCTCGCGCTCGAGTGTGACTCGGGGCCGCCGCCGCCGTTTTACGTCAAAGATGGATTCCTACGCGACTCGGATGGGCGCGCGCTGATTCTCCATGGCGCCAACGTTTCGGGCATGGCGAAGTGGGCGCCGTATCTTCCGCCGCAGCAGCCCGCCAATCTCGCACACATGCACGACGACTGGGGCATGAACTCGATGCGCCTCGTCACCGTGTGGGCCGCGATCGAGCCGCAACGCGGCGTGTTCGATGATGCGTATCTCGGCGCGCTCGAGGAGCGCGTCACGTGGGCGGAGGCCGCGGGCATTCTCGTCGTCGTCGACATGCACGAAGATCTCTACGGCGAAGGTTTCGCCGGCGGTGACGGCGCACCCAAGTGGACGTGCGATCAATCGCGCTACGACGCATTCGTCCCCACGACGCCGTGGTTCTTTGGAAGCCTCGATCCGAATGTCGAGGCGTGCGTCGATCAGTTTTACGCGGACGAGTCGCTCATCACGGAGTTCATCGCCACGTGGCAACACGTCGCAGCAAAGCTCATGACGCACGCCAACGTCATCGGGTTCGATCCGCTCAACGAGCCCAACTGGGGAAGCGTCGCCATCAATGGGTTCGAAGAGGGAACGCTCGCGCCGTTTTACGATCGCGTCGTCGCGGGTGTGCGTGCGGTTGCGCCCGAGTGGGTTGCATTCATCGAGCCATCGGCGAGCCGCAACCTCGGATTTCCGACAGGGCTGCCGAAGCCCTCGTACGACAACGTCGTCTACTCGCCGCACTCGTACGATCCGAATGCCGAGCAAGGTCAGGCGTTCAACGAAACGCATCGTGCGATGATCCTCTCGAACGCGGTCGCGCTTCGTGCCGAGGCCGACGCCATGGGCGCGGCGCTTTGGATCGGCGAATACGGCGGGCCATCGTCCCTCACGGGCATCACCGATTACCTCGGCGACGAGCTCGACGCGTTTGGTCCGGTCGGCGCGGGCGCGACGTACTGGGACTACAGCGCGAACGACGACGGCTACGGGCTCGTCAAAGCCGACGGAACGGACAAGCCCGACATGGTCGCAGTCGTCTCGCGGCCGTACCCATCGCGCGTCGCCGGTGATTCCGTGCAGTATGCATGGGATGGTACGGCGCGCGCGCTCACGGTCACGTATGTGCCCAAGCGCGACATCGCCGCGCCGACGCTCATCGTCGTTCCGCCGGCGTTTCGCCCGGTCACCGTGTCGTGCGGCGATTGCACGTTCGACATGGGCGAGCCGGGCGTGCGCGTGCTGACGCCGCCCTCCGCGAAGACGGCGACCATCGTGATCACGCAGTGATTCGTCGCGCAAGTCAGAGCAGCGAGGTGTCCGTTTCGATGCCGAGAAGCACGCGACCTGCGAGCACCGCGGCACTCGGCGCGACCATCACGTGCTGCGTCGCAACGTGCACATCGCGAAAGTGTCTTTGGAGAGGGCTCTTCGTGTAGATGCTCGTCGACCCGGCGGTGTTGTAGGCGATGTCGACGACGCCAGCCGCGATGGACGTGGCTTCGACCGCGCACGCGCGCAAATGCGCACGGTTGGAGAGTGACGCTTCACGCTCGGCTTCTCTAGCCGCATCGAGGAGCATCGTGCGCGCACCGCGCAAGCGAGCTTCGGCACGCGCGACATCGAGCTGCACGATCTCGCGGTGTGCGATCGTGCGCTTCGCACCCATCGCGGTCTTCGCTGCTGCGACCGCGAGGAGCGCATCGAGAGCACCGCGCGCGATGCCAACGGCGACAGCGGCGACGCTCGATGCGAGCAATCCGAAAAACGGAACCGCGCAGGCTCCACTGTATGGACGCGGTGGCGCACCGAGCACGAACGAGCGCGCGAACGGAACGAGCGCTTCGGTGGCATCGAAGTCGTGGCTTCCCGTTCCGCGAAGACCGCTCGTGTCCCATGTGTCGATGACGCGCGTTTGATCGGCGCGAAACAGCATGCAATGCGCCTCGCTTCCGACCATCGCACCACCGAGCCTCCATCCGGAATGCTCGCACCCGCTGCCGAACGCCCAGCGGCCGGTCACGCGATAGCCGTCGGGCGTTTTCGTTGCGCGTCCGAGCGGCGCTGTTACGCCGCAGACGATGACATCGCTCGGCTCGAAGATCTCTCGCGCTGCATCGTCCGCGATGTGGATGGCGACGAGCCCAGAGGTTGCGCCGACCATCGCGCACCACCCAGCGGAGCCATCGGCGCGCGCGATCGTTTCGATCACGGAGAGCATTGTGGCGACGTCCGCTTCCACACCGCCGTAGTCACGCGGCACTGCGAGCTTGAACACGCCCGCATCGCGCATCGCAACGACCGCCGCTTCGGGAATGCGCCGCGCGCGCTCGATCTCGCTGCCGAGTGGCGCGATCACTTCGGCAGCAGCGCGCGCACGCGCGAGGCGTTCCTCGTCGAGCTTCATGAGCGCCATAGTCCTATCACGCCGAATACCGCAGTGTAGAGTGAGCACCATGGCGAAACGCGCATGAGAGCCATCGCTTTCGGGTTGAGCGTCGTGCTCGCGTGCAGCGGCGCCGCGGACTCGAGCGATGGCGGCGTTGACGCGACGACGCCGGACGCAGAAGCGGGCATGCCGACCGGCGACGCCACAAGCGATGTCCTAATCGACGCGCCCGCCGATGCGGCCACCGATGCGGGTATCGTGCGAGCGCACGTGATCGCGGGCGTCACCATTTTCACGCCCGGAACGCCGCCGTTCAACGACATCATCAGCGGGCAATCACCCACTTCGGGCTCCGCGGCAATCATCACCGGTCTCGCGGGCGTTTCGAATGCCGCGTTCGCTGTCTCGCAAGGCTACGTGCTGCACATCCAAGCGCACGGTGTGATGCTCGAACCGATCACATCGGTGTCGACGCACACGATTCCAAATTTCCCCATCGACCATTGGACGCAATCATTCGCGACGGGCATCGCGGGTGACAAGGCGATGGAGATCCTCGAGACCAACACCACCGATTTCGGTGATGGAACCAACACACTCTGGGACGGTTTCGATTTCACCGCACCCGTAGCGGATGGTGGCACGTGGACGGGATACAGCGGTTGCAAAGACGATCCCGCGATCGCAGCGAACGTCACGTATGGTCCCTGCAACTCGACGACCGGATGGCATGACGTCGCCATCGCTGGTGGTCTCGCACCAGAGGAGCTCACGGGCGTGTGGCCGCAACCCGGCGGCGGCGTCAATCACGCGCTCGTGATCGAGCTTCCACTCGCCGCCTACAACGTGGCGGGCATGAAATACGGATTGCGCCTTCGCCTTCACTCGAGCTTCGCCGATCCGTCGAACGCGCAAGCGAGCAGCGTGATCAGCGCGCTCAAAACCTACGGTGCCATCGCCGCCGAAAACGGATGTTGCAACACCTTCTGTCGGGTGTTCGAGCCGCAGACCGGAGACGTGAACTACGATCCGGCGGTGAATACGGCACTCCAGTCGATTCACATCAGCGACTTCGATGTCGTGCCATAGCGCGAGGCTTGACGATAGTTAACTAATTCGTTAACTACATTCGCATGTCGATCGCATCCAAACCAACTCCGAAGGGCTACCCGCGCATGTCGGCCAGCGTCGTTTACGAACGAGCCGCTCCGGCCATCGACTGGTTATGCAAAGCATTTGGCTTCGAGGTCCAGCTCAAGGTCGAAGGTGAAGGCGGCCGAATCGATTACAGCCAGCTCGTGATTGGTGAAGGGCTCATCTCCGTCGGCGACGACTCCAAAGGCCGCGAGTGGCGCCGCAGCCCGAAGGCGATCGGCGGCGCGTGCACGACCACGCTGTGCTTCTACGTCGACGACGTCGACGCGCACTGCGAGCACGCGCGAAGCGCCGGCGCGACGATCGCTTCGGAGCCGAAGACCACGGACTACGGCGAAGACTACTGGACCGATCGCAGCTACGAGGCGATCGATCTCGAAGGTCACCACTGGTACTTCATGCAGCGGCTCAAGTGAGCGCGCTCGACGCGACGTTCGGCGCGCTCGCCGATCCAACGCGGCGTGGCGTCATCGATTTGCTCCGCCGCGAGCCACATCGCGCGAGCGAGATCGCAGCCGCGCTCGACATGTCGCGCCCCGCGATGAGCCGCCATTTGCGCGTGCTGCGCGAGAGTGGGCTCGTCGAGGCGACGGGTCACGAGGATGCGCGCGTGCGTGTGTACTCGCTACGCAAGCAGCGCTTCGCAGAGCTGCGCGATTGGCTCGACGACGTCGACCAGTTCTGGACGGCGCAGCTCGACGGCTTCGCCGAGCACGTGAGGAAGAAACATGGTCGTCGGCGATAGCGTTCGCGTCACCGTCACCGTGCCGGTCGCGCCCGCGCTCGCGTTCGAGGTGTTCACGCGCGAGCCCGATCTGTGGTGGCGGCGCGGCAAGCGCTCCGGCGTTGAGTCGCTCAGAACGGCGGCCGCCCGCCTTTTTGGATGCATCGCGCTGCCATTTGCGCGGCTTGGCGACGCGCACCGGCTTGGTTTGCTTGGCGAGCGAGCTGGCACTCGGCCGGCTCGTTTGGAGAGTACTCGGTTGTCGTCGGCGCCGCCGTGTACGTGGGCGTTCCCGTTGTGAGCGGCGGCATCGTTGCGGTTTCGATAGACGTCGTCGGATCGGGCGTTGGCGTGGGCGTGGGCGTCGGCGTGGGCGTTGGCGTCGGCGTTGACGGTGACATGAGCGAGGTGATTGCGGGGAGCGCGATGGCGAGGGCCGCGAGGGTCACCGAGGTCACGATGACGAGGAGTGGAGTGTTCGTGGTTGGCGGCGGGGGGCGCGGTTTGATTGGCGCGCCGAGCGGCGCATCTGGAACGGTGTCGTGCACGAAGCCTTCGGCGCTCTTCAACGTTGGCTCGAGCACCCGCGGGGCGGCCTCCTTCGTCGTGAATGGGGTGAGCGCTTCCGCCATCGCGAGCGCGTTCGCGAATCGCGCTCTCGGATCCTTCGCGAGAGCGCGCGCCACGAGCTGCGAAAACCGTTCGTCGAGATCCGGCCGGGACGCCTTCGCGGGCGCGGGCACTTCGGTCATCAGCGCCTGAACGAAATCCGCCATATTCAGCGCTGAAATGGGCTTTTTGCCTGTGAGCGCGATGTACATCGTCGCGCCGAGCGCATAGAGATCCGCGCGCCCGTCGACGGCGTCACCCATCGCTTGCTCCGGCGCCATGAACGCGGGCGTGCCGACCGCCAGACCTTGCCGCGTGAGCTTGTTCGCTTCATCCTCGCCGATGAACTTGGCCACGCCGAAGTCGAGCACCTTCACGATGTCGCTCTGTGCGGTCGTGCGTTCGAGAAAAATATTTTCGGGCTTCAGATCTCGATGAACGATCTTCGCGCGATGTGCGGCATCGAGCGCGGAGAGCACTTGCAACCCGATGCGTGCGACGCGCCGAGCGGGGAGCTGCGGCGCGCGATTGAGCACGTCACGCAGCGTCTCGCCGTGAAGCCGCTCCATCACGAGAAACGGCGGCTCACCATCGACCTCGACGTAGTCGCTGATCTGGACGACATTCGGATGCCTCAGTCGCGCAACCGCGCGCGCCTCCCGCTGGAAGCGCGCGCGAATCACCGGATCATGTGCAAACTCCGCATGGATGATCTTGAGCGCCACCGTGCGCTCGAGTCCTTGCTGCACGGCTTCGTACACCGTGCCCATCCCGCCGCGCCCGAGCTCGGCGCCCACGCGATACCGACCTCCAAGCACCTTCCCTGTGAGCGGCACCTCTCGTCTTATAGCGCCCCGCCGTCTTCATTGCTGCTCGAGACACTCGAGCGTGACGACCGTTCCTGAAGGGGGCCCTCCCGCACCGAACTCGATCGCTTGCGGGCAACCGTTGGTGTTGTCGACACCTTCGACGTAGCACCAACCGGTTTGCGCCGAACCGGAGCACGTCGCACCGGAGTAGTCGACGCTCGGCACGAGCTGAGCGAGCTCGCAGAGGAGCGGCGGTGTCGTGTCGACGCCGCTGTCGCCGAGCGAAGCGATGTAGGTTGCGTCGAATCGTGTGAGCGCGTCCGACGTTGGGTCTTTGAGACCTGGGCGCTGGACGCATCCGTCGCTCTGCTTGAGCGTCGGGAACGCCACGAGCACCGAGCACGGCACGGTCTGATCGCTCGCGCGCGTCAGGCGATCGGGCAAGCACTGCGCGATGAGTGCATTCTTCAAGCGATTCACGATCGCTTGCATCGCGGGGTTGTATCCGTAGGTCGGATCACTCGGAACGCTCGTGACGTTCTTCGCGCAGAGCGACGCGACCACGGCTTGCTCGCCAAGGCCCTTCGCGACACGGAGCTCGCGAATCGTCGGATACGCCTTTCCGCGAACCTGCTGCGTGCGATTCTTCACGTCGCAAAGCGGCGGCCCGCCCGGATCGGACGCAGCCGTGCCCGTGCAATCACACGACGCCGGGTTGAGGTTGCAATCGCGCGGGGAAGGCAGCGTGAAAGTGCATGCATACTGCAAATCGATGTGTGCGCCCGACGTCAGCGAGTTCCAGTCGCGCGGGCTGTCCGGATCGGGCGGCAGCGTGTACGACGGTCCGGGGCCTGCGATCTGCGCACGCGGTCCGGTCGACTCGATCATGTGCGGGTCGATGCCGTCGTATTGATACGTCGCGGGATCCTTACCGAGAATCGCTTGCCAATCGCTCGCGCCAAGATCGGCCTTGAAGTTGCCGCTCGCATCCTCGACGAGTCGATTCGGCACGCCGCCGATGAGCGCGTAGAACACTTGGTTCTGCGGGCGCGGGCCGCGCGGGAGATCGCAGAGCGTGCCCTGTGAAGTATCGGACCCATCGGGAAGCGCGCCTGCGAAGAGCGGGTTCGTGCAGTTGCGCTGCGTTTGCTGAGTGTACTGTGTGGAGTCGTGTGATTCGTGATTGCGATCGGGAACCGTCGGGAGCCGCAACCCATCGACGTAGCGTTGGATGTCGTGCTGCGGGCTCAAGCCGTAGCGCGCGCGCATGTTGCCCGTGTATCGCGCGTTCACGCCGTCGGCGACGCCAATGGGCGTCGACATGCTGGCGGGCTGATACCAACCCGGCTTCGACGTCGGGCAATTGTTTCCGCCGCCCGCGCACGCCGTGCAGTTTTGATCGCTCGCGATCAGATCGCCGTTGGGTTTGTTTCCGCTGAACCCACACGAGGTGCAGTTCGGATTGTTCGGACCGGTCGTCGTTTCTTGTCCGACCACGACGGGATCGCCGCACTCGTGCGTGGGGAGTGGCGCGACGCCGCTTCCGCTGGGCCCGCCGGGAAACGTGTTCGTGCGCACGGTCCAGCCGTGACCATCGGCCCAGAGTGGGTCGCTCCAAGAGTCTTCTTCGTCGGTGAGCTGCACGATCGCGACGAGTGAATCGGGGCGCAAAAAATCGTGACGCATCTTGAGGAGCGTTGCATCGACTCCGACGAGTTGCGCCTTCGGTGGGTTGTCGCTCGTCGTCGCGATTTGCTCCCAAGGGTCGGGCTGAACGAGAAAGCGATACCAACTCTCGAGCTGCGCCTCGAGACCGCAACCGCTTTGCCCGACACCACTCACGAGCTTTTGGAAATCACCAACGAGCTCGGTGTGCTGGCCTTGAACGTACGCGGTGACGTTCGGTTGCGCCTTCCCCGTGTTCTTCGGCTCGGGCGGGGTGCCATCCGCCGTTGGCAGCCACGCAAGGAAGTTGCCGCCGTCGGCGGTGACGGGCTTCGCGTTCGAGATTTGTCCTTCGGGCGAGCCAACCGTGCGATTCAGCAAATGCCCGCTGTCGTTCATGTGTGCGCTGTCCGTCGCGTCGGGCACGCAAATGTCTGGCGAGCCCCCGCCACCGAGCGACGAGCTCACGATGCCAACGTGCATGTCGTGAACCGCCGCGAATTCCGGTTTCGTGCTCGGAAGCGAGGCGCACGCCTGACCATCGCCGGGCAGAAAGCATTGCCCCTTGCCCTGGTTCGCCGACGTATCGCACTGCGCACCGGCACCGAGCGGCGCGCAATCGGAGGCGACGCCGCATGTCGATACGACTTCTACGCAGTTCGGGTTCAGCAATCGACCCACGAGCACCGGCACCGCGGACGCGAGGAGATCTTGCTTGTCACCCATCGATGCGGAGTTGTCGATCGCGAAGAGCAAATCGACTCTGTCGATCGACGTCTGCGCTACTTTCGTTTCTATCGTTCGATGCGTCGTCGGATTTTGCTGGAGCACGGGCCGCGTGAGACAACCGGCGAGGATCGATGTCGCTACGAGCGCCCGGACGATGTGCTTGACCATGACGGTGCGTAGTGCACGAGCAGTGCCACGCTGATTCATCGAGAAACATGCGGCGAGCAAGCACGCGCGGCTCACAACGAAGTTGGCGCGTCCGCCAACGTCAGCGCGTCAGCGCTTGACGCACTTGCCGTTCGCACAATGAATCGGCGGCGGCGCGGCGCAATCGTCGATGGGGCAACGATTGCCGTCGTTGTCCATTCCGGGTTGGCAAAGCTTGGTGTACGCCTGCGTGCGCCGAATGTTGGTCGCCGCGTTGACGGCGAGGTACGGGCAGCCGAAGAGGCACATGCAGTCTTTCGCAGTGACGATCTCGTGATTGATCTCGCCCCACGTGCACTCCGCGTCGGCGACGCACGAATCGAACGTCGAAGGAGACGCAACCAGGGGAATCAGCGTTCCCGGTGTCCCGCTCGCGCTCGTCGATGAGGATGGTGCCGTGAGAACGACCGTGTTTTGCGGCGACTCTGTCTTGCAACCGAGCCCGACCACGAACAAGAGCCATGCGCGCGACATTCCCCGCGACTATACACTCGTGGACACGTTGAAGTGTGCGCTCGCCGTCGTCTTCTACGCGTGCAGCGCCCGGGTCGCTGCGCCGGCGCCCGATGCGTCGGGCAAGACGCTCGAGCTCGATACGACTGCAGGCGTCATTCATTGCGTCGTCGATGGTCGCGCGCCGCGTGCCGATGCGATGGTCACTTCGCTCGCACGTGGAGGCGCGGCGTGGCGCGATCCATCCGGCGCGGTCGTGACGAAACCTTACTACGACGACATCGCGTTCTTCCGTGTGATTCCAGACGTGCTCGTGCAGACGGGTTGCCATGTCGGTGATGGCTCCGGCACGCCCGGCTATCGCATCCCGCTCGAAGTCACGGCGGACGACCGAGCGCGTCTCGCCAAACCCGGCGCGCTCTTTCTCGCGCACTACAACGCGCCGCCGAATCGGACGGATCCGCATCCCCCGGGCGCGAACGTCGTCGGCGCGCAGCTCGTCATCGGTTTGACGGACATGAGTCACCTCGCGGGCTCGGTCACGGTGGTGGGCTCGTGCGCGGATCTCGCCGTGGCTACGCGCATTTCCGAGACGTCTGGCCGCCTGGTTCGAGCCTCCGTTCGCTAAGTCACAAACAATTTGCCTGACGACGCAAATAGTTGTGCTACGAGCCCGGCATGACACTTAGAGGCGTGCTCTTCCTCGCGGCCCTCACCGGATGCGGCAGCGCCGCGGTCAACGTCGATGGCGGCACGCCCGACGCAGGAAATCCCGCCTCGGACGCAGGATCACCGGTCGATGATGCATCGCTCGATTCGGCTACGGACGCTTCCGTGCCCCGAGCTGATGTGCCCGCGATCACGTGCACCGACATCATCAGCGACGTCTACATCACGCCCAACAATTTGCCGCCAATGACAAATTCAACGCGCGGGGACATCGTTCGATGCGCAGCGGACCCCACGATTGCGCTGCCCACCGTGCAATCGAAAGTCAACGCGAAGGGCATCACCACGAAGATGACGTCGAGCGTTTCGCTTTATCGCGTCTCCTTCCGCACGACACGAGGTGATGGGTCGGCCGGTGCGAGCACCGCGCGCGTCTACTTGCCGACGACGCCGCTCGCGCTTCCGCTGCCCGTGCTCGTCGCGGGGCATCCCACCGAAGGCATGGGGGATGGCGCTGCGCCATCGAAGTCGGCGACGTCGAACGAAGACCTCGCGCTTCCGTGGGCCGGCCTCGGCTACGCGGTGATCGTTCCCGACTACGCGGGGCTCGGCAACGAAGGCGTGCAGGGTTATCTCGACAACCACGACCAAGCGCACTCGATTCTCGACGGCGCGCGCGCGCTTCGCAAAATGCTTTCGGTCGGCGCGTTTTCGACGAGCGTTGCGGTCATCGGCTACAGCCAAGGTGGCGGGGCGGCACTCTCCGCGCAAGCGCTCGCATCGAGCTATGGCGCAGATGGCACGTTGGTCGGCGTCGTTGCGTTCGCGCCCGAGTGGCCGACGCGACACAACTCGTTCGGCTTCGTCGACATGCTCGAGAACCCCAGCGAGCTCACGATCCAAACGGGCATCAGCTACGACGTCGTCGAGATCATGCGAACGTACGGCTACTTCGCCAACTACGTGGGCATGTCGCACGTCGACGACGCGTATCCCTCATCGCAGCGCAGCGGCTTCGACAGCGCCATCAACGCGATGACGGAGATCGTGCTCGGCGGCTACATCCAGGGCGTTGCGCCGACCATCTCTGGCTTCATCGACGACACGTTTCGCACGACCCTTCTCGCGTGCATCCAAAAAGGCGCGAGCGATTCCGGCTGCATCGACCCCGGCAAAAGCTACTTCGCATTCATGAACAACGATTACGTCACCGCCGACCCCAGCGGTGCGCGCGTCCTCTACGTGCAAGGCCTCGCGGACTACGTCATGCCGCCGTCGTTCGAAGCCGCGTGCAACGTCGCGAAGCTCACCACCGACGGCCTCACGCCGCAAGTCTGCGTCGACGCGCCCGCGCAACACACCGACGTCGTCGGCCGCAACATGGACTTCGCAATCACGTGGCTCCGCGCGCTCCTCGACGGGCAAACTCTTCCCGGGTGCACCGCTGCCGGCATCCTCCCGCCCTGCACTCCCTAGCTCACGCGGCCTAAGACAGCCGCCAAGGCGCCAAGGCGCCAGAAGAGGCAGATGGGTTCGAACCGCACGTGACGCGTGGTTTGAACTAGACCTCCCTCGGATTCGCTGACACGCCGCCGAAAGAAATCGGATGCGTACCCTGCCTCGTTACACCGCTGAATTCAAAGCTGACGCTGTCGCCAGCCTCGCAAAGACAGGTCGAT
>JBBSFE010000002.1:0-150458 GCA_038239005.1 Polyangiales bacterium | reverse complement strand
TGCGACAGGTCGATCACTATCGATCGCTCGCCACGCGCGCCGGCATTCGCATTCGATACGTCGTCGACACGCACACGCACGCGGATCATTTCTCGGCGACGCTCGAGCTCGCGAAGGAGCTCGATGTTCCCGTCGTCATGCACAAGGACAGCCCCGCGCCGTTCGTCAAGCTCAGACTCGACGACGGAGACATGCTCGCCATCGGCACGCTCCATCTCCGCGCGATTCACACGCCAGGGCACACGCGCGATTCGATGTGTCTCCTCGCCGGTGATCGGCTTTTCACGGGTGACACGCTCCTCATCGGCGGAACGGGTCGCACCGACTTGCCAACAGGTGATCCGAATCAACTCTACGACAGCCTCTTCGAGTCGATCCTCAAGCTCGACCCAGCGACGAAGGTTCATCCCGCGCACGACTACAAAGGCCTCGGCGAGTCGACCATCGCGCGCGAGCTCTCGGACAACCCGCGATTGCAAAAGCGCGAACGCGCCGAGTTCACGCGGACGATGCGCGAGCTCAATCTCACGGCACCGACGCACATCACCGAAGCGCTGCGCACGAACATGAGCGGCGGCAAAACCGTCCATCAGCTCCTCGCACAAGCGTCGGCCGTCGTGCCGTTCATGGCGCTCGCGGATTTGAGCACCCGACTCGTGCAGAATGCACGCGATCTCGTCGTGCTCGATGTGCGCGAAAAAGAAGCCTACGACGACGGGCACATCCCGACCGCGCGTCACCTTCCGCGCGGGCAGCTCGAGCTTCGCGTCGACCAGGCGCTGCCCGACCCCACGGCTCGCATCGTCGTCTATTGCGAAATCGGAAAAATCTCGACGCTCGCCGCAGCAACGCTTCGCGAGCTCGGCTTCATGCGCGCGACCGCGCTCGAAGGCGGCATGAAGGCGTGGCGCGCTGGCGGCTTCGAGGTCGAGTGATCATGTGCGCGCGCGTCTAAAAGGCGATCTCCACGCCCAGCTGCGTCCTGAATTGCGGATACGCGAACGGAACGCCCGTGAGGTGCGGGATCGGAATTCCCACGCCGAGCGGATTGAAGATGATGAACACGCGCCCCGAGAGGCGCCACTCGATGCCGAGCGGATACGCACCGACGAAAAAACCAACGCTGCCGGATGGGACGCCATAGAGCGAGAGCAGCTCGTAAGAAGCGCCGATGTTGATCGTCGTTCGCAAGTTGACGCGCTCGAATCGCATTGGAAAACGGTAAATACCAGTCGCGTATAGGCTCGCAGCCCCGAGCTCGAAGCGTCCGTTGTTGACGCCGTACCAGGCGTTGAGCTCGGCATCGAGACCGAGGACGATTCTGTCGTTCACGCGAAAGCGCACTCCGAGCGACGCGGCTGCGGCTGGGTCGATGATCGAACCGTCGAACGTCGCTGCGATCGCGAACGGATGGTCTTGGTGGACGGCTTCTTTTTTTGCTTCGACTTGTTCGTCGGCGCGCGCGGGTGACGCAACGAGCACGAGGAACAATGCACCAGCGGCGGCGTTGCGACGGCGTTTGCGCGCGATCGCGATGACGACGAATGCGCCAAACGCGAGCGTCGCAAGCGAGCTGCCATGAATGCCTGCGAGGTTGCATCCGCAACCACCGGTCGCCGTGTAGGTGTTCTCCGCCGCGCTGCACCACGCGTTGTCGCTCGTGCAACCCGGGAAGTACGCGAGATACTTCGCGAGAAGCACGTTCACTGCGTCGGATTTTTGGGCGCGCGTCAGCGTGGGGTCGAGGGTCGTCTCTAGCAGACTCGTAGACGCTTCGATCGCGAGCGCTTTGTTCCGACTACGTACGGTGTCGCCTGCGTTGCATTTGTCGAGATCGACTTTGTGCGATGGGCCGTCGCGCGTTTCGTCGAGCTGCTTGTCGACGAGGTCGACCCAATTGAGCACGACCGTGATCGCCATCCCATCGGGCGTGCGGTACGTGTGCGCGAACGCATCTTCGAGCGTGTGCATGGCCTGACCGATGCGCACCCAAAATGCCGGCAATGGCGCGGTGACGCCGCCGCGAAGAGAGAGGGATACGGCAATGTCGTCGCGAATGTTCGGATCCGGGACGCCCGAGCCATCGAGCCCATCGAGAGCGGACATTGCGCGGTCGTGAATGAACGACGAGCATCGAGCGATGGCAGCGGCGCTTCCGCCTGGCTCGTCGTCTTCGGGAGCGCGGAGGCAATGTTCTTCTTGTGCGTTTGGGTTCCCATGTACCGCGGCGAGCTGGTCGAGCGCGGCCGGCGAGCGGCCCTTCAAATCGTTGTCGCGCACGCCGACGAGAAGCGACGCCGAAGCGAGGTCCTGCATGTCTGCGTCGAGCGTGAATGGGAGGTCGGCGATGAGCGCGCGCTCGTCTTCGGTCGGTGTGATCGTGTTTGCCGTGGTGAGCGTCGCGCGCACGCTTCGGAGCGCCGTCTCCGTGATCTCTTCGTGACACCCCGTGCTCACGAGGCTGCTCAACGTGAAGGCGTGCGCCGATGACGACACGGTGAAAACGACAAGAAGTCCCGCAAAGCGCCAAGCGTGCATCAGGGGATGCATCTCAAGTTGCGTGCCCAGCCGTTGTTCGCGATTGTCGAGCTAGCCGCGTGGCTAAACGTCACGTCTGTCGTCAACACGACCGGGGCAGGCCAGCACTCGCATCGCCAATCGCCGCGTTTTTCGGTGTGCGTCGTCATCTCGGCATCTTGATTGCACACCCGTCGAGCCGGAGGTCAATCATGTTCGTTCGCAAGCTCATTCCACTCGCTGCTGTCGTTGCCATGGCTGGCTGTTACGCCGAAGCCACGCCTGGTCACGTCGAGGTCACGTCGGCGCCGGTCGGTGTCGAAATCGAATCGCAGCCGTCCGTGGTCTACGAAGGACACCCCACGTATTATCACGAGGGTCGCTGGTACTACCGCGGTGAAGGCGGACGCTGGGTGTACTACCGCGTGGAGCCACGCGGCCTCGTCGTGCACCGCGAACGGTTCGTCCGCGAAGGCGTTCGTCGCTGACGCCGCAAGCTCGAAAAATAGTGCACACTCGGCGCCGTGCGCGCCATCACCATTCGTTCGTACGGCGCTCCCACGGTTCTTCGCGCCGAAGAAATCGACAAGCCCACGCCTGGCCCGCGCGACGTGCTCGTGCGTGTCCACGCGACGTCGGTCAATCCGGTCGATTGCAAAATCCGCAGTGGCGGTCAGCGCAACATCATCCACTACACGTTTCCGTGGGTGCTCGGGCTCGACGTATCGGGCGTCGTCGAAGCCGTCGGCCGAGAGGTCTCGCGTTTCAAAGTCGGCGACGAAGTGTGGTCGTCACCCACGCATCGGCGCCCTGGTAGCTACGCCGACTACACGTGCATCGACGAGCGCGAGGCGGCACGCAAACCGAAGAACATCTCGCATGAAGAAGCCGCATCGATGCCGCTCGTGGGGCTCACCGCGTATCAATGTCTCGTCGACAAGGGCCGGCTGAAGCGCGGCGAGACCGTGCTCGTTCATGCCGGAGCGGGCGGCGTAGGTTCCTTCGCGATTCAGCTCGCGAAACATCTCGGCGCGAACGTCGTCACCACTTGCAGCGCAAAGAACGAAGACTTCGTGCGGGAGCTCGGCGCCGAGCGCGTCATAGACTACACGAAAGAATCGTTTGCGGACGTCCTCCACGACGTCGACCTCGTGCTCGATAGCGTTGGCGAGTCGGCGTACGAAGGAAACCTGCGCGTTCTCAAACGCGGCGGCCGCATTTCGAACATCACCATCGACGTCACGCGACACGTCGAGAGATTCGGCGCGTTCTTCAGCTTGTTCACGCTCGCGTGGACGATGCTCGCGATTCACGTGATGCCGTGGGTTCGCAAACGCGTGCGCCTACGGCACGTCGTCAAACGATGCGATGGCATCGAGCTCGAAGCGATCACCGTGCTCGTCGAGGCCGGAGCCATCCGGCCAACGATCGATCGCGTCCTCCCGCTCTCCGACGTGGCCGAAGCCCATCGCTTGAGCGAGACGCACCACGCTCGGGGCAAAATCGTGCTGAAAGTGGCCTGAGCTGTTGAGGCTTACTTCTTCGTCGCGGGAGAGGCGCTCGCCGTGGTCGCGGTTGTCGTCGATGTGCCTTCCTTCAGCATCAACATCGCGGTCACGAGAACGATCGCGACGCGGCGCGCCGCGGGCTTGAAGCCGGCGAACTTGGCTTTGCCCGAGTCCTTGTCGGCGGTGCCGTCGGGTTTCGTGAGCTTGACCGTGCCGTCGTCGCTGACGAAGATTTTTCCGCCGCCAACTTCGAGCTCGTCCTTGTCGTTGAACTTTGCAGTCTTGGTTTGCGTCGGCGACGTGAGCGTTCCGTCGGCGGCGACGCTGAGGAGCACCTTGCCGTCTTTGTCCTGAAGATCGGCGCCGACGACCTTCGCCATCGCTTTGCCGTCGACCATGATGGTGCCATCGTCTTTGAGCTCCATCGTCTTTGCCTTCGGCATCGTCAGCTTCATCGCAACGACGACGAGCGGCGGCGCGGGCGGCGCAACCGGCGCAGTCGACGCGACAGGCGCAGTCGAGACCGCGGCTGTCGCTGAAGCGGTCGCGGTCGTAGACTCGGTCGACGCCGAGGAAGTCGGGCTCGTGGCACCGCCCGCGATCGTGTCACCGCCGCCGCACGCAAATGCGAAGACGCCAGAACCTGCGAGAACGGACACGATGAACCACTTCGTCGGGCTTTTCATGGCGCGTTCGTATCACCTTTGTCCTCCTTCGGGCCCAGGTGAATGGGGGGCGCGCTTGGCGCGACGACGCTTTTCATCGCGTTGACCGCTTGCTCGATCGCTTTCACATTCGCGGTCCCGCCGATGACGAACAGCACGCCGTAGGTTTCGATGCTCGTCGGCGCGAGGACGGGCGGCGTCGCGTACGCATTCGGCGAGAGTGCGGAGCCCCAGCCGTAATAGCCCTGCACGCCAAGGAGCAATGTACCTCCGTCGGGCGTGTGCGAGCCGAAGCCGAGCGAGAAAAACACGCGATCGATTTTTGACGTCGCGAGGCTGTATTGGTCGAGGTGATCGACCGCAGAAAAATCGGTCCCGACTCCGGTGAGGATGCTGTAGCGCGGGTTGAAAAATATTTCGGCGCCGAGCCCGGCGTTGAACGTGGGCTGAAAACGCGTGTGCAAGTGAACGCTCGCAGCATCGTTTGCGGTGCCGGGTACGTCGAGGCGTGTTCCTTGAGTGTCGAGATCGAGCGCGTCGCCGTCGGCGAGGGCGAAGCTCGTGTCGAGCTCGAACGTCGTGCCACCGGGAAATTTGTAGCCGAGACCTGCGCCGAAACGCGTGGGCTCGCGCGCGTGGAAGTCGCCGCGGCCAATGTACGTCGATGACGTCGATGTGCCGTTTGCGAATTGCACGTACGTGCTTGTGTTGCCGTGGCCCGTGTAAACGACGTCCGGCGATTGGACGGTGCCGCCGAGTGTCCAGCGGCCCGCGGTCAACGTGACGCCGAGGATGCCAGCGAGCGCGAACGAGTTGCCGCCCGCGGCGGATTCGAAGGCCGTCGATGTTGCGGGAAGTACGCCGCCGGCCGTCGTGGTGCCGACGCTGTTCAAGAAGCTGAAGTTGTCGAACACCGCTTGAATCGAGCCGCCGATGGTGAGCCTGTCCGTGACGTTCACCGCGTAGGTCGGCGCGAAAACGAAACGCTGCCAAGAACGCCGAACGCTGCTCGCCTGCGTCACGGAGCGATCGCCCAAGGTGCCTTGGTAGCCTTTGCCGCTCCAATCGAACTGCGAGAGCTCTGTCGTGCCGAAGCAGTACCCGAATTTTTCGATGCCCGCGCGGCCCGAGGTGTGGTTGTTCATGCGCGGCATTCCTTGGAAAAGGCAGAACGTCGACGGAATGGCGTTGCCGGACAATCGATTGATGTCGGCTGCGCTCTGCGGCAAGTTTCCGTAGGTCGCGGTGTCGACCGGCCCGGGTACGTACCAATTTTTCGCGTGCGCGAAATCGAGCGCGAGAAAATTCACCGAGAGCACGAGCGCCGACTCCACGCTCGTCACATTCGCTGGATTCAGAAATGGAGCGGCGCCGTCGGTACCGAGCGCTATTCCTGTGCCTCCCATCAGCGCAGACCGACCACCGAGAGCGGCCGATTTGTAGTTGCCTTGTGCGTGAACGAAGGAGGACGCGAGCATGCACGCCGCAAAGGTCGACGCCAACGGCCGTGACATGCGTCGCACCCTTGCAAGCGCGAGTCCCGGCCTCGACCTTGCAACATCCGAGAAAAGCGGACGCGATCGACCCTCGAACGCTACCAAGCCGCCACAACCACGCAAACCTGCCTCGGAGCGCACTATGAAATGGGACCAAGGACACGAAAGTGACGACATCGTTGATCGCCGCGGCGAAGGTGGCGGCGGCGGCGGCGGTGGTTTGGGTGGCGCAGGCGGTGGGCTTTTGTTTTTCCTCCTGCGGTTCAAATACGGATGGATCGCCGTGCTGCTCATCCTCGGTGCGGTTGCCGTGCAGCGCATGCTTTCGGGCGGGGCGACGGGAACGACCAGCGAGACATCGCACGTGATTCCAGCGAACGACACGCAGGCACACTTCGTCGGGTTTGTTCTCGATGACGCGCAAAAGTTCTGGGAGCACGAGCTCCCGCAGCATGGCACCGACTATCGCCACGCGAAGCTCGTGCTCTTTACCGACCAAACGCAAACGGGCTGCGGCTTTGGTGATGCTGCGACTGGCCCGTTCTATTGCCCAACCGACGAGCGCGTGTACATCGACCTCGGGTTCTTTCACCTCCTCGAAGCGAAGCTCGGCGCGCATGGCGATTTCGCACGCGCCTACGTCGTCGCGCACGAGCTCGGTCATCACGTGCAAAAACTTCTCGGGCACATGAACGAACGCTCGAGCGCGCGCGGCGCAACCGGAACATCCGTGCGCACGGAGCTCCAGGCCGATTGCTACGCAGGCGTGTGGGCACATTCGGCAAAAGCGCGCGGCGAGCTCGACCCGGGCGACATCGAGTCGGCGCTCGACGCAGCCTCGCGCATCGGCGACGACGTTCTCCAACAAGAATCGGGACGCGTGCGCCCCGAATCATTCACGCACGGCACCGCTGCGCAACGCCGGACATGGCTCGCGCGCGGCTTTCAGTCGGGCGACATGAAACAGTGCGATACCTTCGCCGCCGCGACGCTCTAACGTCTCCACGCGCGCGCCCGTCGCGGTAGGATGATCGCGAACATGACTGCACCTGCGGCGCTCGTCGTCGGCACGATGAATTTCGGCAAACGCACGCCGGAGCCCGAAGCCAAATCGATCGTCATGCGCGCAATCGAACGTGGCCTCAAGACGTTCGACACCGCAAACGCCTATAGCGACGGAGAATCCGAACGCATCCTTGGGCGCGCTCTCGGAGCGAACCGCGGCGCGTGCTCCATCGCAACGAAGGTCGGCTTTGGGCGCATCGCGGGCAAGCCCGAGGGCCTCAGCCCCGCGCGTGTTACCGCGGCGATCGACGAGAGCCTCGCGCGACTCGGGACGGACTACGTCGACGTCTACTATTTGCACGTGCCCGACTACGTGACGCCGCTCGAGAGCACGCTCGAAGCCATGGCAGGCGTGCTCGAAAAGAAGAAGGCGCGCGCGTGGGGCGTGTCGAACTTTGCGTCGTGGCAGATCCTCGAGATCATGACGATGGCCGAGCGCATGAAGATGCCGAAACCGGCCATTTCTCAGCAGATGTACAACGTGCTGATTCGACAGCTCGAGATCGAATACTTCAAGTTCACGGCGCGCCATCCCATCACGACGACCGTCTATAACCCACTTGCCGGCGGGCTCCTTGCGGGCAAGCACCGCGCAGACGGCTCCACCATCGAAGGTTCGCGGTTCGCGAAGAACGCGCTCTATCAACGGCGCTATTGGTCGGACGCATTTTTCGGCGCAACCGATAAGCTCGCGGCCATTGCGACGAAATCGAACCTTTCGCTCACGGCGCTTTCGTACGCGTGGCTCGCGCATCGCAAAGGCGTCGATTCGATTCTCGTCGGGCCGGGGAGCGTCGCGCATCTCGATGACGCCATCGATGCCGTCACGCACACGCTCGACGGCGACACCTGCTCCGCGATCGATGCGGTGCATCGCGAGCTCACCGGAACGGACGCGTCGTACGCGCGATGATGTTCGCGCCCGGCGTTCTCGAGCGTGATGTCGCGCCGATCGTCCGAGAATATCGGACGCGCGGATTCGCCCACGTGCCGGGTGTGGTGTCGGACGAAATGCTCGAGCGCCTACGAGAGCGCGCCGCCGACGTCATGCACGGGCGCGTCACGTACGAAGGGCTCTTCTTCCAGCTCGATACGTCAATCGGGAACGGCTGGCAGGGCCCTTCGGACGAGTATCGCAAGATCGAAAAGCTCGAGAAGGATCCGCTCTTTCGTTCGTGGGTGCAGAACTCGTTCTTCGAACGCATCGCGCGCACCGTGATCGACGGCGACATCGCGATCTACCGCGCCATCTTGATGACGAAGGGCGCGCGTGGCGGGAGCGTGCTTCCGTGGCACCAAGACGCGGGAAAATTCTGGGGGCTCGATCGCGATCCGCCGCTGCAAATCTGGACGGCGCTCGACGATGCGCCGAAAGAAGCAGGCTGCATGGAAGTCTTCGAAGGCTCACACGCGGCGGGGCTCGTGACGCCGCTCGGTGGGCTCGTTCAGGAGCCGCACGTGCGCGCTCGAAACGCCGACGCGCTTGCGGTCGCCATTCCTGCGCGTGCGGGTGATGTGGTCGTGCTGCACAATCATTTGTGGCACCGCTCGGGCATCAACACGACATCGCACACGCGCCGTGCGTTTTCGGTTTGTTACATGAGCGCGGCGACGAAGTGCACGCGGACGAAACGCGCGGCTCGAACGTTCATGCGGGTGTTCGCTTAGGGTCGAACCGACTTCGCATGCCTTCAACCGAACGCGTCGCAAACATTTGCTCGAATGACGTGCTAGAAAATCTGGCCATGAAGAACCTCGTTTTTGCGTTCGTCGTTGCGGCAGCGTGTGGTGGGGCGCAAGCCGACGTGAAAAATCCAACGTCCGGGTCGAGCGTCGAGCTCACGGCAGCGCTCTCGAGCAGCGCACGCACCGACGCAGAAAAGGCGCGCGATGTGTATCGGCACCCGAAAGAGACGCTCGAGTTCTTCGGATTGAAGCCGGACATGAACGTGATCGAGCTCGCGTCGGGTACAGGTTGGTACACGGCCATCCTCGCGCCGGTGGTCGCCGATCACGGCAAGCTACACGTGACGAGCGGCGATCCGAATGGGCCCGCCGATCAGGAGTCGACGAAACGCGCGAAAGATCTCCTCGATCGTTTTCAGAGGACGCCCGCGGTATTCGGCAAGGTCGACACCATGGTCGTCGACTTCGCGAAAGAGAACGCGCTCGGCCCGGCTGGCTCGGCCGACATGGTGCTCACGTTTCGAAATGCGCACGGTTGGATCAAAGGCGGCTCGTTCGATCGCGTCCTCGCCGACATTTTTGCCGTGCTCAAATCGGGCGGCATTCTCGGTGTCACGGAGCACCGCGCGGCCGCGGGCGTCGCTGCTGATCCGCAAGTGATCGACAAGACCGGATACGTCCCCGAATCGTTCGTGATCGATCGCGCTGCTGCGGCGGGCTTCAAGCTGGCGGGCAAATCCGAAATCAACGCGAACGCGAAAGACACGAAAGACTACCCCGAAGGCGTCTGGACGCTCCCGCCGACGTACCGCCGCGGCGAAGTCGACCACGCGAAGTATCAGGCCATCGGCGAGAGCGATCGCATGACGCTCAAGTTCGTCAAACCCTGAGACGGAGCCAATAGCGTCCGCGCGCGCTCACAGGATTTGTCCGGTGAGCGGCCAGAATCCCCACCAGCCACCACCCGGCGTGACCTGCCACTGGTGCCAAAGCTGCCTGTCGGTGCCGCGCACGAAGACTTCGAGACGGCCGTCCTTGTTTCGAATCACGCGCGGCGAGTCGGTCATCGAGCCGGTCATCGGCATGAAGCCGTACCAACCGCCGCCTGCCGTGATTTGCCACGTGTGCCAAAGCTGACCATCGGCGCCGCGCACGAAAGCTTCGAGGCGACCATCCGCGTTTGCGGCGACCGCAGGTGTGCCGGTCATCTGACCCGTGAGCGAAACGAGTCCGAACCACGCGCCGCCTTTGGTGACTTGCCACGTATGCCAGAGACCGCCGTCCGCGCCGCGCACGAAGGCTTCGACGCGTCCATCCGAGTTCACGTCGACCGCTGGCGAGTCGGTCATCTGTCCGCCGAGCGAAACGAAACCGGACCAAGCTGCGCCTGGTTTCACTTGCCACTGGTGCCACAAGCCTCCGTCTGCGCCGCGCACGAAGACTTCGAGACGACCATCGGCGTTGCGCGTGACCGCGGGCGAGCCCGTCATCTGTCCGGCCATCGATGTGAATCCCGACCACGCGCCGCCGGGTTTGACTTGCCACTGGTGCCACAGCGATCCATCGCCGCCGCGCACGAAGACTTCGAGTCGGCCATCGGCGTTCACGGCGACCGCGGGTGAATCCGTCATCGACCCGGTCATCGGAAAAAATCCGGACCACCCGCCGCCCGCTGTCGTTTGCCATTGGTGCCAGAGCTGACTATCGCCGCCGCGCACGAACACTTCGAGGCGACCATCCGCGTTCGAAGCAGCCGCGGGCGCGCCCGTCATCGATCCGGTGAGCCCAAAGAGCCCGGACCACGCGCCGCCTGCGGTCGTTTGCCATTGGTGCCAGAGCTGGGTGTCGACACCGGGAACGAAAACTTCGAGTCGGCCATCGGCGTTGATCGCAGCGCCGATCGGCGAGATGCGTTCGGCTTCTGTGCGCGCGGCGTGCCATTGGCCGTAGTCATCGGCCACGGCGTTGTCGCGATCGCAACAGTCGGAATCGCCGGCGGCGGTGGTCCCATTGAGAACCTGCTGGAGCTGCGCGCGACCATCCCAATTGCCATACGACCACGCGTACGTCTGCCAGCCCCACGCAATGACGTTGTCGTTGAACGAGCGGTTGATGAGCGAGTAGCCGCCATAGGCTCCAGTGCGCGCGAGCCCAATGACGGATGCCACACCACTGAAGTACGCATCGATGGCGGGTTGGTCGCTCGCTTGGGCATCGAAGTCGACCGCAAAATAAATTGGCCGACCCGCTGGCATGCCGTCGGCTGCGGCCTGTGCGTCTGCCGCGTTTGCATCGGCGACGCCTTGCGCATAACCGCCGAGCGCCGCTGTGGCGCTGTCCTCCCAGACGACGACGATGTCGAGGCCGGCTTGCCAGAGCGCGTCTGCTTCACCCGCCGAGAGGCTCTTGCCTGATGTGTCGGAGCTCAGATACCGCGCCGCGAATCCGTAGCCTTCGCCGTGGAGTCCGCCCGGTGAAGGGCGCGCCCACGAATAGTCGACACCGGTCGCCGTGACGAGTGCAGCGGACGCGGCGTTCGTACTTTCACTTGGGCCGCAAGCGAGCGCGGCGGTGGCGGCAAGGATCGAGAGCGAGGCGTGAGCTCTGTTCATGCGGCGCACTAGAGCAACGCGCATGCCGCGCTCCGATGGGACACGCACTGCCAACGAGAGGGACGCGACGTGCCAACACGCGAAACTACGCGGTCACCGGCTCGCGAATCGCGGTCGCTCGCGATCCACCTTGGATCAGCTAAGCGTCTTCTTCGGGGATCGGCTGCGGGCCCGGGATGATTCCCGCGATGTCCGGATCTTCGCCGTTGACGGACGTCGTGGTCGGTTTGTCATCGCGGCGCTGCTTGCGCTTCTCCGCCTTCGTCCGTTGGCGCTCGTGACGCTCGCGTTCTTTCTGACGCTTCTGCATGGTTGGGTTCATGGTTTCCTTCGCTGCGCTCGGTCGGCTTCAACTTGCCACATTTCGGGCCAGACTAGTAGCCGAAGCGCATCTCCAAGTCGACGTCATGGCTCAGTGAAAGCGCTACAGGGCACGTTCGCGCAATCTGTTCGAGGCGCGGACGATGCTCGGTCGAGGTGCCTGTAAGATTGATCTCGACCGTGAGCTTCGCGATGCGGCGCGGCGGCGTGGTCGTCATCTCCTTGGTCACGCGGCCTGACATGCTCGAAAACCCGAGCTTCTCTTTTGGCGCTTTGATCGCGAGCGTCGTCACCGCGCATGAAAGAAGAGCCGCGCCGACGAGGTCCGTCGGCGAAAAAGCTTCGCCGCGTCCTTCGTTGTCTTTCGGAGCATCGGTGAGGAGCGTTGCCGACGACGGCTCATGCACGAGCGTGCATCGAAGCCCGCCGTCGTAATGCAGGTTCATCGAAATGGCCATGCCCTGCGTTATCACAAGTCAGAAAGCGCGCGGGCGGGCGTCGGTGAGGGGCGAAAGCGTCGCGCCCCACGCAAGCACTCCGCTGTTCGCGGTCATATAGAAGTGGCTTCGTCAGGTGGGCGCGACGCAGTTCTGGCTCTCTTACGAATCACGCCACAAAAATATCAGCGAGGTTTGTTTGGCGCTCGCCCGCGCGACGCATTGAAGAGATCGCCAAATGTGCCAAGGTTTTTCGGCACCGCGGCTTTGTCTTTGTGGGCCTCGAACTCGGCGCGTTCCACCGCTTCTTTGGCGCCGCGCACGGAGAGCTTCAAGCGACCGCTACCGGTCTCGAGAATTTTTCCGGTGAGCATCGTGCCTTCGGGGAATGCTTTGCGAAGATCGGTGCCGCGTGCGACGTCGAGCTCGGAGGTCGGGATGAGGCCGCGCCCGTCGCGACCTTCGGTGCCAGTGACTTGAACGAAGACGCCGTACGTCTCGATGCGCACGACGCGACCTTGCACGACCGAGCCAATCTCGAGTGACGCCGAAGACTTCGCAGGTGATTTTTCGGGCGTCGCGAGGAGCGCCTTCAGCGAGAGCGTGATGCGCTTCTGGCCCTTCTCGACGTCGTCTTTGATTTCGAGAACCTGAACCTCCACCGATTCACCCGCGGTGATGCGATCGGCAACGTTGACGCGCTCGTGCGCGATCTCGGATGCCGGGATCAAACCCTCGACACCGCCCAAGTCGACGAACGCTCCGAAGTCACGGACGGCGCTCACGGTGCCGCGCACGATCTTGCCGACCTCGAGCGTTGCGAGCATGGCGTCGCGGCCTTCGCGTGCGTCGGCTTCGAGAGATTTGCGGCGCGACAAAACGATGTTGCGCCCGCCGTCTTTGAGCTCAGTGACTTGAAACGCGAGCACTTGGCCGATGAGCGTGCTGGGATCGACGGCGTCACCGCGCATCGAGATTTGGCTCGTAGGGCAAAACCCACGGGCGCCGCGACCGAGGTCGACTTCGATGCCGCCCTTGTTCACGCCCGTGACTTTTCCTTCGATCGCCACGCCCGAGGCGCGCGCTTGTTCGATTTGTGCGATATCGCCCGTCTTGCCGAATGATCGCCCGAGACGCACGGCGCCCGTGTCGTCGTCGACCGACACCACGCGCGCGCGAATCGTGTCGCCGACTTTCACATCGAGTGTGCCGTCTGGTGAGAGCATCTCGATGACGTCGAGCATGGCCTGCCGCTTCGCATCGAGCTCGACGAAGATGGTCTCTTTGTCGATTTGCAAGACGACGGCTTGGAGCATTTCTCCAACGCGAACTTTTCGGTGGCCCACCTGCTCGTTGGCATTTTGGGCCTCGAATAGAGCGGCGAACGAATCCTTCGTCACCGCGCCTCTTTCGGCGGCGAAATGACGATCTCCACGCGGCGATTGTTGGCGCGATTTTCGGCGGTCGAGTTGTCGGTGAGCGGGCGCGCTGCTCCGATGCCCGACGCGGTGATGCGACCGGACTCGACCCCGCGCGACACGATGTAACTGCGAACGGACTCGGCGCGTTTTTGCCCGAGCTCCAGATTCGATTGGGCCGAGCCTTGGTTGTCGGTGTGGCCCTCGACGACGATGTCGCGATCCTTTTGAGCCTTGAGCGCTTCGGCGACCTCGTTGAGCTTGATCTGCGCGCCCTGGAGCAAATCCCATTTGCCCGACGCGAAGAGCACGTTGCCCGTGAGCGTGATGACCATGCCGCGCGACTCTTCTTTGATCGCAGCGATCTTCGCCAAGTCTTCGATGGCCTGCTTCATGCGGCGCTCGGCCTCGAGGCGCGCCGCGTGTTCCTTTTCTGCGTCGGCGCGGGCTTGGACGGCGTTGGCCTTCTCTTGTTCGGTTTGCTGCTTTTGTTTCTCGAGGTCGGCTTGCTGCTCTTGAACCTTCTTCTGGTAGCTCTCGAGCGCGCGACCCGTGAGAGCTCGCATGTCTTTGTCGGCCTGTTCGTAGGCCTGCCGCGCAACGGCGACTTCCGCTTGTGACTCGGCGAGCTGCGCTTTGCGAAGCGCGACGTACGCGAGATCGATGGCTTCGTGCGACGACGCGTCGTCTTTGAATTTGGCTTCGGCGGTGTCGAGCGCTTGCTTGGCTTCGTACACTTGCGCGGGTTGGAGCTGCCCGGCTTTGCCGGCCGATGCACGTCCGTATTCGGCGCGCGCTTGAACGAGCTCTGACGGCGGGAGCGTCGCTCCGCACGCGACGAGGAACAGCGCGATGATTCCGATCTTGGTTCCGCTCATTTGCCCAGCTTCTTTCGCATCTCGGCGACTTCGTCTTGCGCCTTTTGGGCGTCCAGTTTTTCGGTGTGAGCTTTCGCCATCATCAGCGACAGCTCGGCGTCGGCGCGGGCGCGCATGAGCACGTAGGTCGCGCGCTCGTTGTTTTCCGAGGCGATGAGCTTCTTCGCCTCGTCGATTTGGTCTTTCGCGTACTTCAAATGAAGTGTGGCCTGCGGGTCTTTGTCCGCGCCGACCTCGGTCGCACCGCGCACGGCGGCCTCCGACTGGATTTGCGCCTCTTTGGGCTCTGGAAAGCTGCTGCCGCACGCCGAAGCGAGCAAGGCGAGCGCCACTACGAAGGGGGTCTTGGAATTCATGACTGCCCGATGAAGCCCCACCCGCGGCGCGGGGTCAAGCGCGACGACCATGTCGGATGCTCACGGCTCGAGCGGAGCGACGAGGCGCAAACCCGGAACGGTGATGCCCCCACGCGCGCCGGGCGTGACACTTCCAAAACGCTCGGCAAACACGGGTGGGAGCGGGCGTGCCGAGTCGGGTGCAAGCCAGAGTCGCAGGAGATGCCTTCGCCGCTCGGGCTCCGAAAAGTCGACGAAGCTCGTGCGATCGTGAAGTAGCGCGTGATTGTTCACGAGCTGAACGTCGCCGGGTTGAAGCTCCATTTGCATCGCGAGCTTTTCGTCGTTCGCGAGCTTGTCGAACAGATCAAGTGCAGCGATCTGAGTTTGCGTGAGCGCTGGCACGTTCGGGAAGCGGCGCGCGGATTCGATGTATTGGCGCTGATAGATGGTCGAAAGAAGACCCTCGTACCAATTGAAAACGGGAATGCGAAAATACGGCATCGAGCCAGCGTCGACCTCGCCGCGGCGATCGGTTTCGATCGGTTCGAAGAGTGTGCGTACGAGCTCGGGAGCGACGCGACGCATCTCGTTGTAGATCGTCACCGAGCTGACGAGGCTCGAGAGCCCGCCGGATTTGGCAGTCTTCAAGCACATGAGCCCGACGATGTCGCAAGAGTCGGTATGGTACGTCTGCCGTTCGTGCGTTTGATAGATGCGCACGTTCGGATCCGCGCTCGAGAGCCCGAGGTCTTTCACGTGGCCTAGGATGTGGCCGTTCGCGTTTTGCGAGCGCGCGCTTCCGATGTGGCTGCCGATTCCCAAGAACGCGATCGCGGCTTCGCGGATGTCGTAGCGCGCGATGTCGAGGCCGCGGATCAACGCGAAGCCGCGCCCCTCGAGCACGTCGCCCGTGATGCGCGCGAGCCGCGCACCGAACGTCGGCAGCGGGAAGTCTTCTTTGCGAATGGCGATGAGGTCGATGTTGCGCTCGGCGATGGAGAGCGTCGCCCGCTCGATCTCGTCGGCCTCGGCGGTGGAGAGCGTTGCCATCCAATCCGCTGGAGCTAGATCCGGGCCGCGCCATGCGGCATCGCTCACGATCCGATCGGGAACGTCCATCGGGATCAAGAATGCGTCGCGATCCACACGACGACGCCGACGAAGGCCACGAGCGCGCCCACGACGAGCAAGAGGCGTGTGCGATCCATCGGAGCGCTACCGAGCCTGCCCGCGCGCATCTTCGAGCGCGTCGTCCATGGCATCACTTCGTCTTTGAAAATGTGATGGAGCTCCGGCACCACGCGCCTTTCGAAAAGCGAGCGCCCTTCTTCGAGCTCGGGCGCGAGCTCGGCTTCGACATCGCGCGCGAGGCGAACGCGTTCGTCGTTGTAGAGGGTGATGTCGTCCAGAATCGCCATGGCGAGCCGTTCGGCCGTTTTGGGATCGTCGATGAGGCTCATGGTCAAATCCACCATTCGGAGATTAGACGTTTCCGACGTCGATACCCTACCCCAACGAAATCTCTACCCACCCGTCCTCGAAACTCCGCCGACCCACGCTCACGCCAACGCCAACGCCAACGCCCACGCTCCCGCAAACCCCACACGCAAACGCAGTCCCCGACCCGCGATCCGCCGCTCCGTGGGCGCCTCGTGCGGCGCAACTACCCAACCAAGGGATACCCAATCGAGCGCGCTTCCTTCTTCACGTCCGCGAATTCGGCGTCCGGATTGATCGCGCGAACGAGCGCTTGCGTGAGCGGCGTGTGGCCGAAAATCTTCTTCACGTGCGCAGTGCTCACTTTGCTTCCGCTATAGACCTTCGCCCACTTCGCGTACGTCTCCGGTTTTCCGTCGAGCGTGGAGGAGAGCAGTCCCTCGGACCCATCGGGGTCCTTGCCTTTCGGAAATGCGATGTCGCCGATGCGCCACGGTGCGCCGCCCACCGACCACGCGCAAAACGTGACCTCGCCTTTGTCCTCGCAAAACGAAGCGGCGGTCTTCGCGTAAGCGAGCGACTTCGGCAAGCCGGCAAACATCCCTGGAAACGGCTCGCGGCCGCGCTCTTTCGAACGCTGCGATGACCATGGGCTCATCGCGCTCTCGTGCGCGAAACCTTGGAGCACGGCGCCCGCTTTCGCGAGCCACACGAAAAAGAAATCGCCGGAGCCGTCGCGCATCGAGAACACGCGCTCGCCGCGCGACCACTTCGCGTCGAACGAATAGCAGCGCTGGTCCCAATCGTCGGGCATCAAGATGGCGTCGAACATCGCCATTGATTGTCCGAGCCGCGCGAGAGCATCGGGCCGGGGAAGCTTCGCGAGGTTGCGCGTCGAGATCATCGCTCCATCCATTTTCGAACCACATCGTAGACGTCTTGCCGACCAAGAAGCTCGAGATGCCCCGCGCCAACGGCGATCCATTGGTGCTCCTCTGGAAACGCGAGCGTGAGCGCTGTTTTCGCGTGTTTGCCGAGAGCGCTGTCGAGTGGCACCAAACCATCGCCGCCGCGTTTCAGCTTGCCGGCGATTGCGTAGCTCGCGACGCCATCCGGGAGTGCGAGCGATTTTCGTGGATCGCGGCCGCGCGCGAATCGGTCGCGGCCCGTCCAGTGTTCGTCGAGCACACTGCCGAAGCGGAGATCCGTGACGCCGGCGCTTCGGATGCGCCCGAGCTTCTTGAAAGGTGCGCTGTATCGACTGATGCCGAGCAAAAGATCCACGATGCTGCCAGCGCGCTCGAGCGGTGCGCCATGATGCGGTGAGCCGACGCAAATGAGCTTGTGCGTGCGCGCTCGCCAAGTGTGGTGTGCCTCCGACCCGTAGTGAAGCGCGCTTCGGGCGACGAGCCCGCCCATGCTGTGGCCGAGGAGCGTGATCGTTTCGATCTCGACGGGAGACTCTCTCACGAACGCCTCGAGCTTCGCAGCAAGCGCGCGCCCGTTCACCGAAACGTGAAGCCCGGTGTTGTAGCGCACGTAAACCGGAACCACGCCGAGATCGCGCGCGAGCGCGACGCCGTGATCGTGTCCTTCGCGGAGCCACTGTTTGTCGCTCATCGACGAGCCATGCACGAGCACGACGATGTTTCGACCATCTCCCGTGCTTTCGCCGCGCCTCAGCTCCATCGCGATGGCGAGTGGATTCTTTTTTTCCTCGAGGTAGTCGCCGAGAACGCCGTTGAGCGCGGCGAGCACGGCGTCGCCGTTGTCGGGGCCGCTCTCGCCAAGCAGAGGCGTGAGCTGCGCGAGCGCATAGTCGATGCTCGCGCCAACGAGGCGCGTGACGCCGCGAATGCTTCCGTAGACGGGCCGCGTGAGCACACGTGCCGGTGCACCGCCGATGGCGCCGTGCATGGCTTGAACGAGATCGGTGATGCTCTCGGTCGCCTCGACCGCGAGGCGGCTCGCACCACGTAGCGACGTCGCCCTTCGCATCGCCTCAACATACCTCCAACGTCGTCGCCTGCTATGGACCTCGCGTGAAGGTCGGACGCTTTCTTTTTGCGCTTTGGGACGGCGGTGGCACCGCCCCGCCCGAGCTTGCGGTTGCGTCACGGCTGATTGCGCGCGGGCACGATGTGGTCGTGCTCGGCGATCCGTCGCTTTCGGACGACGTCGCTGCGGCCGGCGCGCGATTCGTTCCGTGGCGAGCCGCGCCGCATCGAACGACGCGCACCAAGGAGAGCGAAATCGTGCGTGATTGGGCTGCACCCACGCCCATCGGTGCGTTCGTGCGCGCGCGTGATCGTCATGTGTTCCGGCCTGCACATTTGTTCGCGCGTGAGGTGCGCGAAGAGCTCGCGCTACGTGTCGCGGACGTCGCGGTCGTCGATGCCATGCTCTTTGGTGCGCTCGTCGGTGCCGAATCGACCGGCGTGCGCGTTGCGGCGCTCCTGCCGATGACATCGTTTCTCCCGGCCCCAGGAAGGCCACCGCCTGCACTCGGTTTGCTTCCGGCGCGCGGACCACTCGGACGCGCGCGTGATCGCGTGCTCTACGCCGCGGGAGACGCAATTTTGTGGCGACCGTGCTTGAAGTATTTGAACGCGGCGCGACGCGACGTCGGCCTCGCACCGGTCGCGCATCCGCTGGATCAAATTCGGCGCGCCGATCGCGTGCTCGTGCAAACGAGCGCGTGGTTCGACTTCGATGCGCCACCATCTCGAGGCAACGTGCGCTACGTCGGGCCGGAGCTCGCCGATCCTTCGTGGGCCGCCGCGCGCGCGGCCTTGGCCCCGGGATGCGCATCGGCCGCGCCGGGCGGCGATGGTCCGCTCGTGCTCGTCGCGCTCAGCACGACGTTCATGGGCCAGGAGAGCCTTCTCCGAAAAATCATCGATGCGATTGCCCGTCTTCCCGTGCGCGCGGTGGTGACGACCGGCCCGGCGCTCGATGCGCGAGCGTTTCCGGCGCCGGCGAATGTCACCGTGTGCGCATCGGCATCGCATGCAGCGCTTTTGCCGAACGCTGCGCTCGTCGTGACGCACGGCGGCCACGGCACGGTCATTCGCGCTCTCGCTGCCGGAGTGCCACTCTTGTGCCTGCCGATGGGACGCGATCAAAGCGACAACGCTGCACGCGCGGCTCGCGTGGGCGCATCGGTCACGCTCTCGCGTGCCGCGAGCACGGGTGCGATCGAACGCGCCATCTCGCGCGCGGTGAGCGACGCGGCGCTCCATGCAGCTGCGCGACGCGCACGCGAAGAGATCGCGCGCGAACGAGTCGGCGATCGCGTCATCGACGAGCTCGAAGGCCTGCTCGGCGATGCGTGAGCGCCCGCACATGGGTCGCCTTGGGCTCGCGTCGAGCTACGGCGTCGGTGCGCGCGAGGTCGATCTTGCATTCGAGCACGGCGTGCGTTTCTTTTTTTGGGGCGCGCTTCGCCGGCGGAGCTTCGGCAGCGCTCTCCGACGTCTCGCGAAGACGCGGCGCGATGCGATTGTGATCGCGATTCAAACCTTCACACACGAGCCGTGGCTCGTGCGCCCTTCGGTCGAGCTCGCGCGACGAAGGCTCGGCGTCGACGCAATCGACATCCTCTGCCTTGCGTATCGCAATGACACCATCGAGCCGCGCGTGCTCGACGCCGTACGCTCTCAGGTCGATCGCGGCGTCGTGCGATCGCTCATGGTGTCGTCGCACAATCGCGAGCTACTCGTGTCGCTTGCTGCCGACCCGACCTTCGACACGCTCATGGTCCGCTACAACGCCGCCCATCGCGGCGCTGAATCGGCCGTATTTCCCGCGGCGCGCGCACACGGGCGCGATGTGCTCGCGTATACCGCAACGCGCTGGGCGAGCTTGCTCACGGTTGCGAGCGCGGTCGATTGCTATCGTTTCGTGCTCAGCCACCCGGCTGTCACGTCGTGCCTGTTCGGCCCGGCGAATGCGACCGAGCTCCTCGAAGCGCTCGCCGCCATCGAGCGCGGGCCCATGTCGGAGGACGAGCTTGCAATCATGGCGCGCGGCGGCGCTCTCGTACGCGCCGAGCGCAGGGCCGCTCCACCGCTCGGTGTCCGCGATGTCGTGCATCATGCGCGCGACATGGCACGCTCGATTCGCGAGCATGGCATCACGGAAGACCTCCTGAGTCGGTTCAATCGATGATGCGCTTCATCGCGTATCTCGCGTCCGCGCTCGTCGTTACGACTGCGGTGCACCTCTACCTCCATCGCCGCCTCGTTCGCGACACCGCGCTGACGACTTGGCGTCGCCCCGCCTGCATCGCCCTCTTCGCCGGAGCCGCGCTTCTCCCTCTAGGTATGGTTGGCCTCTTGGTGATGCGCACAGCGTCGCGCTCCTTCACCGCCCCGCTCATGTGGTGCGCGTTCACGTGGGTCGGCTTGCTCTTGTTCCTCTTGCCGATGATGCTCGTAGGCGAGCTGCGAAGACCCACCGACCCTGCGCGGCGTCGCGTGATGGCTGGTGCGATGGGCGCGCTCACGCTCGTGCTCGGCGGCGCATCGGCCGTGATCGCGCAGCTTCCGTTGATCGTCCGCCGATTTCGCATCCCGCTCGCGAACCTCGGCGCGAGCATGAGCGGCTACAAGGTCGTTCAGATTTCGGACCTCCACGTGAGCGCCACCATCGGTCGCGAGTTGGTCGAAGCCGTCGTCGCCCGCGTCAACGCGCTCGACCCCGATCTCATCGCCATCACGGGAGACCTCGTCGACGGTTCGGTGAAAGATCTCGGTCCGCTCCTCGCGCCGCTGGCAGCGCTCCGCGCGCGCGATGGCGTTTACTTCGTCACTGGCAATCACGAATATCTCTCGGGCGTCGACGAATGGGTCGCGTTCATGCCGACGCTTGGCTTCCGCGTGCTCCGCAACGAGCGCGTCGCGATCGGCGGCGAGCACGGATTCGATCTCATCGGCATCGACGACCCATCCGGCACGCCCGATCTGCATGCCGCGTTGCGTGGGCGCGACACGACGCGCGCGTCCGTCTTGCTCGCGCATCGCCCCGACGAGGTCGCCGCCGCCGCACGACACGGCATCGGTCTCCAACTTTCCGGGCACACGCACGGCGGCCAAGTCTCGCCGCTTGGGTGGCTACTCGAACGCGCGCATCAGCCATATGTCTTCGGGCTGTACGCGGTGGAGAAGACCGCGCTCTATGTCACGTCGGGCGCGGGATATTGGGGTCCGCCGATGCGATTGGGCACGCGCGCCGAGATCGCATTGTTCGAGCTCGTGAAGTAGTTTCGGGGCAATGAGCGATCGATCCGACGTCGTGATCGTCGGCGCCGGCCAAGGCGGCGCGCAGGCGGCGATGTCGCTGCGGCAACAAAAGTTCGAAGGCACGATCACGCTCGTCGGCGAAGAGCCCGACGCACCTTACGAGCGCCCCGCGCTCTCGAAAGAATATCTCGCGGGCGAAAAGCCGTTCGAGAAGATGCTCCTTCGTCCGACCGCCGCGTGGAGCGAGCACGGCGTCGAGCTCCGCCTCGGTCAGCGCGTCACCGAAGTCGACGCCGCAGCGCATCGCGTTCGCCTCGAAGACGGAAGCGACATCGCCTACGGCACGCTGATCTGGGCAACAGGCGGCGCACCGCGACGTCTCGCGTGCAGTGGCCACGACCTCCGGCGCGTTCACACGGTGCGCTCGCGCGGCGACGTCGACCGACTGCGCGACGAGCTCTCGAGCACGACATCGGTCGTGGTCGTGGGCGGCGGATACATCGGTCTCGAAAGTGCGGCGGTGCTCGTAAAGCTCGGCAAGCGCGTGACGATCGTCGAAGCACAAGACCGCGTGCTCTCACGCGTTGCCGCCGAGCGCACGGCGCGTTTCTTCGAAGCCGAGCACAAGCGCCACGGTGTCGACGTTCGTTTGTCGACCAAAGTCGCGTGCATCGAAGAGCGCGATGGAGCTGCAACGGGTGTTCGCATCGAGAGCGGCGAGGTGTTGCCTGCGGAAATGGTGATCGTCGGCATCGGGATCACGCCCACGGTCGCGCCGCTCATCAGCGCCGGCGCACAAACCGCGCTCGATGGCGTCGTGGTCGATTTGCACGGGAAAACGAGCCTCGCAGACGTGTACGCCATCGGCGATGCAGCCGCGCATCGCAACATCCACGCGCACGGCGCACTCGTGCGGCTCGAGTCGATTCAGAATGCAAACGATCAAGCCACGGTGGTCGCGAAGAACATCACCGGCAAAACGGAGCGCTACGAATCCATCCCCTGGTTTTGGTCCAACCAATGGGACCTCCGATTGCAAACCGTCGGCCTCTCACAATCGCACGACGCCACGGTGCTCCGCGGCAACCCCGCGACGCGCCATTTTTCGCTCGTCTACTTCCGCGAAGGCAAAGTCATCGCACTCGACTGCGTGAACGCGATGAAAGACTACATCCAAGGCAAAGCGCTCATCGCCTCGAACCGAACGTTCGACCCGTCGGTGATTGCACGCGCCGAAATCGAGCTGAAGACGCTCCTCTGACACTCGGAAGAACCCAGATCGTCCGCGATCCGTCTGGGTGACGGACGACTCGGAATTCCACGTTCCAAACGCTGATTTTGGCGCGTTTCGTGATGGGCACGCTCCTCGCACTGCATGAACGGCATGAAGCTCATCGCACTCGCAACTCTCGCATCGCTGTCGCTCGTCCTTGCAGGTTGCAGCGGCGTCGCTGATGAATCCGACACGAGCTCCTCGGAAGCGGAGCTCTCGAGCGCGGAGAAGACGGCGTTTCACTTTTTCAAAAACAAGGGTCTCACGTCGGCGCAAGCCGCGGGCATCGTCGGCAACCTCGTCCAAGAATCGAGCGTCAATCCGAACGCGAAGGAATTCGGCGGAGGGCCCGGTCGCGGCATCGCGCAATGGTCGACCGGCGGCCGCTGGGACTCCGACCACGACGACAACATGGTTTGGTACGCAAGCAAGCACGGCCTCTCGCGCTGGTCACTCGACGCACAGCTCGACTTCGTTTGGTACGAGCTCGCGGGCGTCGGCGGCTACGGTCTCGGCGCGCTCAAAGGCTCGTCGAACGTCACGGAGGCTACGGTCGCGTTCGAAAAAGATTTCGAGGGATGCGGCACGTGCGATCAATCGAAGCGCATCGCGTACGCCAAACAAGTGCTCAAGGCGTTCGAGTGAACGGCACGAGAGCGTGATGCATGTCGCGTGCGGTCGGGTAGCGCTGATCCCGATCGACCGACATGGCCTTCGCGATGACGGCTTCGAGCTCCTCGGGAACCTCGGGCCGGAGCGACCGCAACGGCCGCGGATTTCCTTCGAGAACGCGCAGCAAGAGGGCGTTGAAGTGAGGCGCGTCGAATGGAAGCTCGCCGCTGAGCGCTTCGTAGAGCACGACGCCACACGAGTAGATGTCGGTGCGCGCGTCGATGTCGCGGAGCGCGCGCGCTTGCTCGGGCGACACGTAATAAGGTGTGCCCATCACGACACCCGTTCTCGTGAGCGCGCTCTTTTCCTCCCACTCGTTGGCGGCGTCGGCGGTGACCTTCGAGACGCCGAAGTCGAGCAGCTTCACCGTGGTCGGGAGGTTCTTGCGGATCACGAGAAAAACGTTCTCGGGTTTGATGTCGCGATGAATGATGCCGCGCGCGTGGACGGCATCGAGGCCGGAGAGCACGTGCATCATGATTGTCACGGCGTCGACGATGGGCAGGCAGCTCGTCTGCTCGAGGCGCGCACACACCGTGTCGCCGAAGAGGCGCTCCATCACGATGAAGGGCGCGCCATCTGGAAGCACGCCGACGTCGTAGACCTCGCAAAGACTCGGGTGCCCAATCGAACCCGCGGCCCATGCCTCTTGATGGAAGCGTTTCACCGCGGTGACGTTGTCGACCTGTGAGGGGTGAAGCAGCTTGATGGCAACGAGTCGGCCGATCGCGATGTGCTTCGCCTCGAAGACGGTGCCCATCCCGCCGCTGCCGATCACGGAGCGAACTTGATACTTCTCCGCGATCGTCTTGCCGACGAGCGCATGATGAGCGGCGGGAACGCGATCGCTCACGGTGCTGCGGGTTTCACGCCACCTTTGGCGCGGGCCTCGGGCGCGAGGTCGGGGTTCTTCCAGTAGAAGTCGCTCTTCTTGCCGGTCGCGTCCGCGAAGCTCACGGTCTCGGCTTCGGCTTCGATGGCCGCGACGCCGTCGGGGATGTTCGATTTTTTCACGCACGAAAAATTGTACGAGGCCTTCTCGGCGGGGTTGATGATGCCCGCGAAGAGCTTGCCCGAGCAGGGGTGGTACATATGCGTCTTGTCGGAGCCTTCGATGGGCTCCTTCGCGTCGATTTGCTTGCCAGCTTTGTCGTAGAAATAAATTGCGACGCGCCCCCAGAGAATCGGCTTCGCGCTTTTGCTCGTGACCTTGAACGTCGGCGAGCCGTTCTCGTCGCTCTTCCCGTTCCAGACAAGCTCGAGCATGCGCGCGGTGCCTTTCGCTTCACACGGTTTGGCGAAGCTGCCGATGCCGGCGGAGCCCGTCGGGCAGTCGTGGGGAGGCTCGACGGCGGTCGCGCTCGCGCTCGCGCTCGGCATGGCGGCGACGCTCGCCGACGTCACAGGTGCCGCCGACACCGAGGCGCTGGCCGCCGCTCCGCCGGTGGGCGGATCCTTGGAACATGCTGCAACTGCAACGAGTGCGACAAAGATCGATTTGGTCGTGATCCGCATGACCGCCTATCCTACAATCTTCGCGCGTGACCTCGAGAATTTCGTCGCTGGCCATCTTCCGCGAGGCCGGCATCACGCTTACGCTCTTCGATCGCGGCACGCACCACGAGCTCATGATCGGGCGTGTTCCGATCCTGACGAGCGCGCTCCTCGGGACCGAGCGCGCTTTCGGCAAGCTCGTGCCACGCGCGGCCAAGCGCGTCATCGTCGGCGGGCTCGGATTTGGGTCGACACTCGCAGGCGTGCTCGAAACGGTCGGCAAAACTGCGCAGGTGATCGTCGTGGAAAAGCTCGGCACGGTCGTGCGGCTCGTGCGCGGCGAGCTCGCGCATCTCGGGCGCGCGTCGCTCGATGATGCGCGCGTCGTGCTCGTTCAAGAAGACGTCCGCGACGTGATTGCACGCGAGCGAGACGTCGACGCCATCTTGCTCGACGTCGACAACGGCCCCGATTGGGGCTCGTTTCGCGAGAACGCGCGCCTCTACGATCGCGCGGGTCTCCGCGTCGCGAAACGTGCGCTACGCAAGAATGGAATGTACGCCGTGTGGAGCGGTTACCCCGCCGATACGTTCTTGAATCGACTGCGCAGCGCCGGATTTTTGGCCTCTGTCACGACATTCAAAGAGCGCGGTCGCGTGCAAGCGCGCGCCTACGTCGGCCGGATCCGGTAGAGTCGGCGCATGCTTCTCCGAACGCTCGTCGTGACGTTGCTGGCCGGATCCATCGCGTGTGGCGGCGGCGCCGCGCCGGTTGTCGCGACGAAGGACTCGACGACGCGTTATCGCAAAGGCGACTTCGTGGTCTATCGCTACGCCGGCGTGTACACCCCCGAGCCCGTCGAGCTTCGCGAGCGCATCGTCGAGCAACACGGCGACCGCCTCACGATCGACGTGACGGCGACGCGTGGCACCGAGCAGCGCCACTGGCAGCAAGTCGTGACCGACACGCCGGAGAACCAGAAAAACAACGTCGTCGACGAGCTCTACGAATACGCGGGCTCCGAGCGCCGCAAGCTGGACAACGCCAGCAACGCCGATTTACTCCGCCTCTACGCGTGGACCATGCTCACGCCCGACGGCAAAGCCGAAGACCCCCACACCGAGCGCGCGATGCTCGAGATCGGTCACGATTCGTTCACGTGCGAGCGCACTTCGGGAAAAAGTCGGTGGAAGGGTCGCCTTCTCAAGTTCGAGTCATTCGAGTGCCCGCAGTTCCTGTGGAAGCACGCACGCGTTCGCTTCAGCGACGAAGCGACCGGCGAAGAAATCCTCCGCGCCGAAGTCGCCGATCAGGGCTCAGCGCCGTGAACGACGCTCGGTGACCGTCACATGTGATCGGCTGTGCGTTCGGCGTGCCCACCGAACGGATGGCGGATCCGATGCTCGACGCGGTGACAACCCGCGAGAGCAAACGTCACAGCCAGCACGACCCAAACGTAGGAGCGATTCATGCGCCTACCTCGAGCATGCGGCGTGCCACCGAGAAAGTCGTGTGGTGTCGCCACCGAGCCTGAAAGATGCCGAAAATGCTGCACGCGAACGCCACGCCTGCGGCCGTCTTGAAGGACTATCGTTTCGCGGCTCGCGATTTCGAAGCGCCGAAGCGACGCAACGAATCCTTGTTGCTCGAGCTCGGCAAAGATGATCGTTTGCCATCTGGTGTGAAACAGGGATTGGATTTGAACGTCTTGGTCTAGCCGAAGCTAAACGAAGGAAGGTGGACATCGGGGTACCCAACCACCGGCGGAAGGGCGACGCGTCCGGTGCCGTCGTCCTGGATGAGAAATATGGCGCGCCCGTCAGGCTGTGATTCGTCAAAAACAAGCGTGTGACCATCAGGCGCATAAATTGGAGGGCCCATCGGTGCACGCAAGATTTCGTGATAGTCGCCGGCAGCATCCAACGTTGCCGCAACCTCCTCGCCAACCAAGAGCTGTCCGTCGAACGTAAAGACGGGCACCCCCGTGTACGCACCTGAAGCGCCCAGCTGCTCGATGGAGGCATCACGAGAGTGCCATAGCTCAAGTCGGTGCGCCCACCGCACGCGAGGACAAAGCAAATAGCGGTAGCTACACGTGACATCCTCGCTGGATGGATCTTAGCGCCAAAGATCCGCATGAACCCCACATTCCAGCGTCATCGCCGGAACGTTGCTTCGAGCGCGTAGTGGTCGGATGCGAACGTTTGCGTGCCTTCCGATTCGATCGCGACGTGGAGCGCGAGCTCGAACGACACGAGCTCGAGCGCGCTTCCAGGGTCGCTGACGAAGACGTAGTCGAGGCGCTGCGGCGGCTCGCTGGGTGCATGAATGCGTGCAAGCGCGTTTGCCGTCGGGTCGTAGGTCACGTGGTCGGCCGCGGCACCGAGGTCGACGAACCCATCGAGCGCGCGAACGATGTCGGCGTAATCCGCGCGGCCGTTTCGTGCGAGGCCGTCGATGTTGAAATCACCACACACGATCATCGGCGCGCCTGAGCGGCCGACCTCGAGCACGAACTGCCGGAGCTCGACGAGCTGCCGTTTGCGAATCACGCGCGCCGCATCGCCGAGCCCGGATTGCATGTGTGTCGTGACGACGTCGACGAGCGCGTCGCCTGCGCTCACGCGTGCGTGGAGCATTCCTTTGCGCGCGAACCGCTCCGTCGACACATGCGGCGGACGAAACGCGCGCTTGCCCTGCGCTGCCATCGCGTGAAGCGACGCGATGCCAAGGCCAGACCCACCGAAGCTGAGAGGGCGAATGACCATGTCGTTGTCGTCGCGCAGCTTGTGTCCGTGCGCGAGCGCGTCGAAGAAATTCTCCGCCTCGGAGAGGTAAATTTCCTGCATGCAAAATACATCTATTTTGGAGGCCGTTTCCCGGACGATTGGGTGTTCGAAGCGATGCGCAGCCGGCACGCCTCGCCACCGTAAGAACGACACGGGCCCTTGAGCCGCGCCGAAGCTGTTCCACGTCATGAGTGAGAACGCAGTCACGCGCTACTTGGCTTTGCTTGCGACATCCACGAGCGACCCAGCCAGATGCCGATCGGGCCGACCATCGTCGTCATGCCGATGATGGCCCACATGACAGCCGCGTTGCGCGGACCATCGGCGGGGCAAAAGCTCGTGAGGAGGTAACCCGATGTCGGGCCGACGAGGAACTTCGCGAGAAAATACGGCAGCGCGGCGAGCGCGACGTAGGTGGCTTCGCGACCGCGTGGTGCGATCGATAAGTTGTATTCGTAGAGACGCGGCGACCACAGCGCTTCGCCCACGGTGAGCAAAACGACCATGGTGATCTGAAACGGCATCGCCGAGCCGAAGCACAGCACGAACGGGCTGAGCGACGAGATGAATGCACCAAAAAGCAGCACGTTGAACGGCTTTCGCGTGCGCGTAATGGCCGTGCCTAACGGCGCGAGAAACAAAATCAGGAACGAATTGAGCGACCACACCGTGCCGACCGGGAACGAATCGCCGCGCTCGCGCGTGATGTATTTCGGCCACGTGAAGTGCATGTGCTGGAACATCATCCGCACGAGCGACAAGAACACGAGCAGCACGATGAATCGCCAAAACGTCTTGTCGCCAAGGACATCTTTCAGCGCGGCGACGATGCCAGGCTTCTTCGGCGGCGCGACGTCGTCTGGGTCGATGCGATTCTCGAAGTCCTTCCGCAACATCATCACGACGAATACGGCGACGACCGCGAACAGGAACCCGAACGCCATGATGACGCCGTTGGCGGTCATGTTACGCGCGCCGAGAACGGGAATTTGGATCACGCGCGCGGCGAGCTTGCCCGTCGTCGAGTCGATGAACGCGTGCCGCGTCGGATCGATCATGAGCGGCCCGATCATGGCGCCGGCCAGGTTGAAGCTCACGTACCAAAGCGAAAACGCGAACGCGCGCGACTGCTTCTTCGCCGCGCGATGCACCGCTGCCTGCAGCACGGGCGACGTCGTCGCGAACGCAAACCCGAACGCGAGCAGCGAGACGATCGCGGTCGTGGGCGATGGCGCGAGTGACATTGCGAGACGCGTGATCGCCGCGAGCGTGAACGAAAGCACGAGCGTGCGCCGAACACCGACCGTGTCTGCGATCGCGCCGACGAGAAACACGAAGAGCGTGATGAGCGTCGACCACGTGGCGGCCCACCAGCCGGCGGTCTTGTCGGTCATCCCGTGGTCGCTCGTCAGCCAGAGCGGGAGCGTCTGCATGAACGAGAAAACGCCGAGGTACTCGAGAAACGTCGCGGCGTAGATGAGCCAGAGCTCGCGCGGGCACATCAAAAGCGCACGCAAATCGTCGCGCAAAGTCGGCTTCACAGCCCGCACCTTATCCCGGTGATAGACTTCGTGGGTGCGCGCAATCCTGCTGGTTTGTTTGGCGGGTTGCCAGCCGCAGGCGAATGTCAGCGCACCTGCTGCGCCGGATCCCGTTGCGGTCGTCGCTCACGAAGATGACTGCCGTCGCGACATTCCCGATTGCTCCGCGGCGTGCGCGCTTCGCGAGACCCATCATCTCGAGTTCATCGATTGGTACGATCTGCGATGCGCCGCGGTCATCCTCGGAAAGAATCCCGACAAGGTCGCCGGAAAAGAGCCGCGACCGAGCTTGGTCTCTCAGGCTCCGAGCGACATCTCGGATAACCCGTACCGGTGATCGCCGTTGTGCGAACGCTCGCACAAGTGGTGAGCGCGCTCGCACAATCGGTCCATCGTAAGTTGCCGTAAACACGGCGCGCGAGCGTGGCTCTCATCTTGCGATGGGTGGGTCGAGGAGAGCCTACCCATGAAAACCGTTTTGACCATCGGACTCGTCGCACTTTCACTTGGCGGATGCGCGGCCGACACTACCGACGGCGTCCCCGCGGAGTCCGACGACTCGAGCGGAACGTCGGGCGGTGTGCAGCAAACGCTCGAGCAAGTCAGCGACGCTCGGATGGTGAAACCCGCGGAGATCGAACCCGGCCAAGTGCTCGTCGCCGCCTCGAAGGTGCTCGACACCTCGGACACGAAATATTTCGTCGAGCCCGAAGGCGGCAAGAAGAAGGACGACGCCGGCAACACGTACACCGACGACAACTACTGGAACATGTGCGGTCCGGGCGCCGAAGCGGTGGTGCTCTATTACAGCCCGTGGCGCAGTAACCCGAAGTACGGCCGCATCAACACGTACTACAAAGAGCCTTACGGCCCGCACGTGAGCAACACGTTCTGGACGTCACCGTCGAACGACAAGACGTACGGCTATAAAACGATGTGGCGCCCGTCGATCTTGTATCTCGCCGAGTACTCGAAGCCGCCGACGTTCTCGACAGCCGGCGTCGACGGGTTCAGCACGTACCGGACGACCGGCTCGAAGACGTCCGACATATGCGACTCACTCAACTGGGAAGCGTCCGACCATGCATCGAAGAGCTCGTATTGCGGAAGCGGCAGCTACTTCTACGCCGAGGTGTCTGGTTCGACGTCGTTTCACTCGCACGTCGTCTCCGATGTGAACGCGAGCCACGATGGCATTTCGGGGTGGGCGGTGTGGGTCGCCGTGAATACGTATGCAAGCTCGACCCACCACCTACCGAACTGGTCGCGTAGCGTGACGCACGCGATTGCAGTCGTCGGTTACAACGACACCGCCAACACGTACACGTATATCGACACGTGCGGACCGCACTGCAATAGCTCATCGGGCAACTCGTCATCGACGCGCGAGTTCACGGTGTCGCAGAGCGTGCTCGAGAGCATCATGGATAACCACGTGTGGTGATTTCGAGTCAGCCCTCTTCACGCAAACGAATCGGCCCGAAGCGGCTTGGGTCGTAGGCCACGGGGTTTTGTTTCGCGTAGAACGCGCGAATGACGTCCATGTCGGCGCGGACGTCGCCGGTGAGATGAATCGCCGGGCCGAGGCTCGCGCGTTTGCGTGAGTAGTCGAGGTAACCGGGGAGCACGGGCACCTTCGCGCCGACGGCGATGTGATAAAAACCGGACTTCCAATATTCCGCGCGCGAACGTGTGCCCTCCGGCGGAATGCCCAGGACGAATGCGTCGCGCGTGCGAAAGCGCTCGACCATCTGATCGACCACGTTGCGCGCATGGCTGCGATCGATGCCGACCGCGCCGACGCTTCGCATCAGTGGGCGGAGTGGGCCACGCATCCAGTCGTCCTTGAGCATCCATTCCATGTCGATGCCAATGCTGCGCGTGAGGAGCACGAGCAGCGGCGCATCCCAGTTGGATGTGTGCGGCAGCGCGAGAGCGACGGCCTTCTTCTCGCGCGGAATCTCGCCTTCGTATTCCCACCCGATGAGACGAAGCGAGCGAGTCGCCAGCTGACGCTTCACGGCGCCGACCGTACCAAGTTGACGCTGCACGCACAAACAGGCTTCCGTGAAGTGATCAGACGTGGCCGAGGCGCTGGAGCACGGTGCGCACGGCCTCGATGCGTTTTTTTTGCTCTTTCTCGAGCTCGTCGATGTGCTTGCGGACGACACCGATGCGATCTTCGGCGGCGACGATGCGCGCGACGAGCGGCTGCGTGAGAATGCCGCGATCGCCGACGGCTTTGGCGTCCTCACGGAGACGCCCGAGGTCTTTCTCGAGCGTCTTTTGTTCTTCACGTGCGACGGCGAGGCGCGCGTCGAGGTCTTCGAGATCTTTTTGCTTCGTCGCAGCTTCTGTCGCGATGATTTTGTCTTGGGCTTGAAGGCTCGGCATGGCCGCAAGTTTGGTGAGCATCTCCGCGGTCACGCTCGCGAGCGCGGTGGGGCGCGAGAGACCTTCGACGCTCGTCGTCTTGCGTTTCTGTTCTTGGCGCGGCGGCACGCGAAACGTCGCGAGCGCGCGACTGCTTTGCGCGTCGAAGTCGAGACCGTCGGCGCCTTTGAACGTTGCGTTGCGATCGATGCCGAGCGCAACGACCATCGTGCGCGGCGAGCCGGCGCGATTTTCCACGGACCACTCCGATTCGGTGGTGCGACGAAAGTGTTCTTCGAGACGGTCGGACCAAAATGTGAGGCGCTCGACTTTGTCGTCCGTCGCGAGCACGGCTTGCGTTGCGACGGCATCGAGATCGGAGCCGAAGGTGAGAAACCGACGCTCGTTCGGGCGCAGCCGATCGATCGCGGATTCGCCGGAAAAACCGCCTCCGCTGAAGAACGACATCGTTCCGGGCGGGAGCGTTTGCGTCGTCGAGTTCACGAGTCGCACCGCGCTACGCGCAACGGATCCCGCCGATTCGAACCACGCGATGGGCTCGGCTTCGACGCTTTGCTGCAAGAATGGAACGAGCGCCGATGCATGCGCACGAAGCGCAACCGGCGCGGGCATCGCGTAGACGAACAGCGCGCCCGACTCGACTCCCTTGGCTTGCGCGATGCTCGAGAGATCGCCGACCTCGAGGAGTGAGCTCTTGCCGACGCCCGAGCCGTGTCCGATCGTTCCAATGCTGCCGAGACCAATCCCTTCCCCGCTGCCGCCGCCTCCTTCGCCGTAACCCGTGAGGCCGAGCCCACCTGCGCCGTAGGTGTCGCTCGCGTGATCACCCCACAGCGTGTCGGCCGTGCGACCCATGAGCTGCGGCACGGTCGACAATTCGTTCTTCGGCGTGACGAGCTCGCGTCGCGCATACCGTGGCGCGGCGAGTGGGAAGAGAAATGAATCGGGTCGACCGTTGACGAGCTCGACTTGAACGTTCTGCCAACTCTCGTCGGTGTCGTTGTGAAGGAGCGCCCACGCTTGGAGCGTCGCGTGCTGATCGCCAGCGATGACGAGTCGATATGTCGTGCGCCACACGGGCGTCTCGGCGATGTACCCGAGCGTGACGGGCGAGCCGGGTTTTCCGAGGAGCTTGAGCAAGTGATGGTTCGCCGCGCCGTGAGCAAGGAGCGCTTCGAGCGCGGCATCGATACGCGCCGCTTGCGCGGAGTCCGTCGGGCGCACCGATTCGAGGTCCGTGCTTTCGACGTGGATGACTTCGGCGCGATCGCTCAGCACGGTGAGACGCACGCGCGGCGGCAGGTGGAGATTTTTTGCGTTGGCGTTTGCGTTGGCGTTGGCGTCCTCGGCGATCGTTTCGACGTCGACGAGACGGCCCATGATGCTGCGGCGCGATGTTCGAACTTCGACGCGCGAGCCCTTCAAGCTTCCGAGGAGCGCCTCGTAGGTCACGGCTGCGCTGTCGTCTTCGACGGGCAACCCGGCCATCGCGCGCGCCATTCCATGACTCAAGCTGCTACCGAACTCGATGCCTTCGGTCGTCGTCTTGCCGCCGGGTGTGAGCACGACGAGCGTTTTGAGCGCGTCGTCGAGATGACCGGCGGGAATCGGCAAGCCCGCGTGCTCGTCCGACGACAAAACTCCGCTTCGCTCGAAATATCCGACGCCGGTCTCGTAGAGGCGTAGTCGTTTGAGTGGAAGCGCGGCAGTCGGTGAAGTCGCCGCCGATACGCAGCCCGTGGTGACAAGCGCGATCGCGGCGATGAAGAGGGCTCTCATCCTACGAAGCGACAGTGCGTGAGCGAGAGAGTTCCTCGCTCATGTATGCCAAAACGCCACGCGCGATTTAATCAGGCAAGCGACTGCTGCGTGAATTATCTTTTCGGGTCATGACCGTCACGATTCCGACCGAGCCGATTGGGAGCATTCCGCGACCGGTCGCGTTGCTGGACGCCATCGAAAAACTCGGTCCCGAGGACCCGTCGCTCGAACCTCTCTACGACGACGCAACCCGCGACACGATCGCGCGTTTCGAGGCCACCGGCTCGCCTGTCGTCACCGATGGCGAGCAGCGGAAATATCAGAACTTCTGGACGTACTCCGTAGAGGGCCTCGAGAACACCTCCCCCGACGGTTTCAAAATTCCATTTGCTGCGGGTCACGTGCGGCGCATGCCGCAGCTCACGCGCGGCCCATTTCGTTACAAGCGCTACGCCGACAGCTTCATCGACATCGCGCGCCGCTACACGCAGGCGCCGCTGAAGCAAGCGGTCATCTCCGCGTCTGCACTGAGCTTGATGTACCCAGCAACGCCGATCGCTGGTTATTCGCGCGACGCCTTCATCGACGATCTCACGGGCGAGCACGCACGGGAAATCAGGCGGTGCCTCGACAAGGGCGCGCACAAAGTGCAAATCGACTTCACCGAAGGGCGCTTGGCCGTCAAGCTCGACCCGACCGGCAAGCTTCTCACCGGCTTCATCGATCTGAACAACCTCGCGCTCGCACGCTTCTCCGACGAAGATCGTAAACGCCTCGGCGTTCACACGTGTCCCGGCGGCGACCGCGACTCGACGCACAGCGCAGAGGTCGACTACGCCGAGCTCCTTCCGAGCTTGTTTCAGTTGCGCGTCGGCAACTTCTACATCGCGCTCGCCGCCGAGAAGGACCCCGAGCACGTGCTCGAGATCATCGCTCGCTTCATCAAGCCGGAGCATCGCGTGTTCGTCGGCGTCGTTGCGCCGATCGACCCGCACATCGAAACGCCCGAGGAAGTGTGCGAGCGCGTGCTGAAAGCCGCGAAATACATTCCCGTTGCCCAGCTCGGCACGACCGACGACTGCGGATATGCGCCGTTCAGCGATGATCGGTCGACGAGTCGCGACAAGGCGTTCGAGAAAATCCGTGCGCGCGTTCTCGGCACCGCGTTGGCGGAGACAAAGCTCGGCAGCTGATGACCGACGAAGAAGAGGAGCTCATTCGCTCGGCCGCGCTCCAAAACGTGAGCGCAGTGCTCGCCGCGCGACAACGCGCCGAGCACGAGCTCATCATCGCGAAAGAGCGCGCCGAAAAGCTCGCGGCCGCAGCGCACCTCGGCACGGACGTGCTCAAGGCTATGACCGCGAACGAGCCGATCCGCGCAGCGCTGACCGCATGTACACAAGCGCTCGTTCGACACCTTGGCGCGGCGCTCGCGCGCATCTGGACGACCAGCACCGACGGCAAAACGCTCGAGCTTCAAGCAAGTGCAGGGCTCTACACACACATCGACGGACCCCACGGCCGCGTGCCGGTGGGCGCGTTCAAGATTGGCCGCATCGCCGAGCAACGTTCGCCGCACCTCACGAACGACGTCGTGCACGATCCGCATGTCGGCGATCCCGCCTGGGCGGCGAAACAGGGGCTCACGGCCTTTGCGGGCTATCCGCTGCTCGTGCAAGACCGGCTCGTCGGTGTCGTCGCGATGTTTTCGAAGGACTCGCTGAGCGATGACACGCTCGCAGCGATCGCATCGATCGCCGACGTCGTGGCTCTCGGCATCGAGCGGCGGCGCGCGAACGACCTTCGCGAAATCGCGGAGGCTGAGCGCGCCGAGCTTCTCGTGCGCGAGCAAACGGCGCGCGCCTCGCTTGCGACCACGCTGCGAAGCATCGGTGACGCAGTCATCGCGACCGACACATCGACCAACATCACGTTCATGAACCCAGTCGCCGAGGCCCTCACGGGTTGGAGCTTCGCCGACGCGCGTGGGAAGCCGCTTCGCACGGTGTTTCACATCATCAACGAGCGGACGCGCGCCGACGTCGAGAGTCCCGCCGACCGTGTCGTTCGCGATGGCGTCGTCGTCGGGCTCGCGAATCACACAGTGCTCATCGCCCGCGACGGGCAACAATTCTCCATCGACGACAGCGGCGCACCCATCCGCGACGACGCTGGCGTGCTCACCGGTGTCGTGCTCGTGTTCCGCGACGTCACGCAACACAAGCTCGAGTCCGATCGCAAGGAGTTTCTCACCGAGGCCACACCTGCGCTCGCAACTGTCCTCGATGCGACCGTTACCCTGACGACACTCGCGCGTCTTGCCATTCCGCGGCTCGCCGATTGGTGCGCGATCGACATGCTGGCCAATGACGGCACGATTCAGCACGTCGCCGTGCAACACGTCGATCCAGCCAAGATCGCGTTCGCCGAAGACATCGGGAAAAGATACCCAACACCCGACGACGCCACGACGGGCGTTCCCAACGTGATCCGCACGGGGATATCGGAGCTTTGGGCGAGCGTTCCCGAAGAGCTCCTCGTCGCCGGTGCAGTCGACGCCGAGCACTTGCGGCTCATTCGCGCGCTTCAGCTCCACTCGGCGATGGTCGTTCCACTGAAGACGCGTGGGCGTGTGCTCGGCGCAATGACGTTCGTGTACGCGGAGTCGAAGCGCAGCTACACCGAAGACGATTTGCACTTCGCCGAAGAGCTCGGCCGGCGCGCGGCCATCGCAGTCGACAACGCGAAGCTCTACGAGTCAGAGCAGCAGGCTCGCCGCAACGCAGACCTCGCCAATCGCGCCAAGGACGACTTTCTCGCGACCGTCTCGCACGAGCTTCGCACGCCGCTCAGCGCGATGCTCGGCTGGACGCGCCTCTTGCGATCAGGCGACCTCACACCCGAAAAGCGGGAGCGCGCGCTCGCAACGATCGAACGCAATTGCCTGACCCAAGCGCAGCTCATCGAAGACCTCCTCGACGTATCGCGCATCGTCAGCGGAAAGCTTCGCCTCGACGTGCAGTCGGTCGAGATGGCAGACATCGTCGAGCACGCGGTCGAATCGCTTCGCCTCGCGAGCGAAGCGAAATCCGTGCGAATCGTATCGGCGCTCGACGACCAAGCCGGCCCGATCATGGGCGACCCGCACCGCTTGCAGCAAGTCGTGTGGAACCTCCTGAGCAACGCCATCAAATTCACGCCGAAGGGCGGCCACATTTTTCTCGCCGTCGAGCGCGTCGACTCGAGCCTTCGCATCACCGTGCGAGACACCGGGCACGGCATCAGCCCCGAGTTCTTGTCGCACGTATTCGAGCGCTTCAAACAAGCCGACGGCGCCACAACGCGCGCCTATGGCGGCCTTGGCCTCGGGCTCGCGATCTCGCGCCACATCGTCGAGCTGCATGGCGGCACGATCAGCGTCGAAAGCAAGGGCGCGAATCAAGGCACCACTTTCACGGTGCTGATCCCGATCTCGCCCATTCGTCAGGAGGCGCGTAACACCGCTGCGCGATTCACGACCATCGTCGGCGATGGCGCGTTCGAGCCGCGGCCCGAGCTCTCGAACCTCAAGGTGCTCGTGGTCGACGACGAACAAGACGCGCGCGACCTCCTCGTTGCCGTTCTCGAGAAGTGTGGTTCGATCGTGACCACCGCGAGCAACGTCGACGAAGCCCTCGAGCAAATACGAATCGCCCGGCCTGACGTGCTCGTGTCGGACATCGGCATGCCCGGCGAGGACGGCTACGCGCTCATCAAGAAAGTGCGCGCCCTCGCACACGACGCCGGGTCCGATATTCCTGCGGCCGCGCTCACGGCATATGCGCGCGCAGAAGATCGGCGCAAAGCGCTCGATGCGGGCTTCATGATGCACATTCCGAAGCCCGTCGAACCGGCGGAGCTCGTCGCCGTCATCGCGAGCCTCACGCGATTCGGCATGCGTCGCTGATGCGCGTCGAGAACGCGTTATGCTGCCTCTATGTGTGAGCTCCTCGGCATGGAGTGCAACGTGCCGACCGACATCGTGTTCTCTTTTTCCGGGCTCGCGCTTCGCGGCGGCATCAAAGGGCCACACGCGGATGGTTGGGGCCTCGCGCTCTACGACGGGCGTGGCGTGCGAACATTTCTCGAGCCCACAGCCGCTGCGCACTCGCCGCTTGCGCGCTTCGTTCGCGAGAATCCCATCAAGACACTCCTTGCGATCGCACACGTGCGCCGCAAGACGCGCGGAAAAGTCTCGCTCGAGAACACGCATCCGTTCGTGCGCGAGCTATGGGGTCGACCGATCGTGTTCGCGCACAACGGAACACTCCGCAACGTGCGGCGCCATGCGCTCGGCCGTTTCGCGCCCATCGGCACGACCGACAGCGAGCATGCATTCTGCATCCTTCTTGATCGGCTGGCGCGCCGATTCCCGCGGTATCCCGCGCCGAAGCTGCTCGGCGCAGCCGTCGCAAAAATCGGCGGCGAGCTCGGGCGCGGTGGCACGTTCAACTTCCTCCTCGGCGACGGGCGCCATTTGTTCGCGCGCTGCGCAACGCGCCTCTCGTACATCGTACGCAAAGCCCCCTTCGGAAAAGCCACCCTCGCCGACGATGATTTGCGCGTCGACTTCGCGCAAGTGACGACACCACGCGATCGCGTCGCCGTCATCGCAACCACGCCACTCACGCGCGACGAAGTTTGGACGCTCGGCAAACCGCAAGAGATGTGGATGTTCGATCGCGGCGCGCTCATCGCCACGCTCCCGAGTCCCTAACGGAAACCGAGTGGCAACAGGCGCAAGCATCCATCACGTCGATCTCGTTTTGTCCGATGTCGAACGCGGCGTCTACGAGACACTCGGCGTTCACCTCGCGCGGCATCCTTCCGAGTCGATGCGTTTTCTCGTCACGCGGCTTCTCGCTTACGCGCTCTCCTACGAAGAAGGCATTGCCTTCAGCAAAGGCGGCGTCTCGAGCACCGACGAGCCTCCGCTTTCGGTGCGCGATCTCACCGGGCGCCTGCTCGCGTGGATCGACATCGGCTCCCCCGCGGCGCTTCGACTTCACAAAGCCACCAAACAAGCGCCCCGCGTCGCGCTCTTCACGTGCGCCGACCTCGGCTACCTCGAGAGCGAAACGATCCACAAGAAAACCGAGATCGCCGTCACGCGTTTCGAGCCGACGTTCATCGACGCGCTGGGCGAACGCCTCGATCGCCGCGTGAGCCTCGAGATCGTCCGCAGCGACGGCCGCTTGTACGTCACGACGCCCGCGGGCATCCTCGAAGGCGGCGTGACGACGACTCCGCTTGCCTAGAGAACGGATTTGAGCAGCCAGCCGAAGCTCGCGATGGAGCCGACGAGGCCAAAGAGCATCGCGAATGTCATGGGGATGGGGTGGCTGTCGATCGCGCGCGTGAGCATGCCGCTCGCGCGTTTCGCGAAGGTGATGTGACACTGGACCGGAACGATGCCGCGCGCGCGAAGGTCGAGGCGATCGATCATGGCTTGCACGGACCGGTAGCGGCGCGACGGATCCTTCTCGAGACCCGCCGTGAGGTACCACGCGAGGTCCATCGGCGTCCGTCGCTGATGCGGGCTCGTCACGAGACCGGCCATGCGGGTCTTTCGGTGCTGCACGGCGTCGAGCATCGCTTCGAGGGTGGTGCAGTCTTCGAGCGGATGATGGAGGGTCAAGAGCTCGTAGAGGAGAACGGTGAGCGAATAAATGTCGCTCGCTTCGGTCGCCTCTTCGCCGCGTGCTTGCTCGGGAGACATGTATGCGGGCGTGCCCAGAATCGAGCCGGCCACGGTCTCGTGGAAGCGCTTCGCTTCCGGCGCGGGTGCGTGCGGCGTGGTCGCATCGCGCGCGATCTCGGGCGCGCCTTTTCGTTTCGCGAGACCCCAATCCATCACCATCACTTGGCCGTGCACGCCGACCATGATGTTCGCGGGCTTGATGTCGCGGTGCACGTAGCCTTTGGCGTGCGCGTGGGCGATGGCGTCGAGGATGGAGGAGAAAATGCGGAGGCGATGCTCGACGTTGTAGATCGCGTGATATGCGCGGTCGCCCGCGGCGAGCTTTTCGATGATCGCTTCGAGCGTTTCGCCTTCGACGTATTTCATGACGAAGAAATAATCGCCGCGCGCATCGACGCCGACGTCGTGAATGGGAACGATGTTGGCGTGCTCGAGCTGACCGATGGTGCGAATCTCTTCGACGAAGCGAAGGAGCGTCGCTTGGCTTTTCATGTTTCGCTTGAGGCGCTTGATCGCAACCGGGCGCGCGATGTCGTTGTCGGATGCGCACACCACCTCGCCGACGCCACCTTCACCAAGCAAGCGCTCGTCGACGTAGCGCTCTTTCGCGTCGACGACGATGCTGTGCGCGCCCATGCTCGACTCGACACGCGGCAGCACCGTCGTGCGAACGAGCGTGGTCGAAATCTCCCCCGAAATGGCGAGGGACCGAGCGTCTTCGGCGGCGAGCGTGTGGTCGAGCGCGGGGTGCATCACGAGCGTGTGGTCAGTTTGCGTCGGCGGCATGTAGCATCGTCTCTCGACGCCGCTCTCCGTTACACGACAAGACGCAATCGATGACGATTTCCGACGATGAGCTCGCTACGCTGGTGAAAGAGCACCACGTGGCCCTCGTGCGACTTGCACGTACATTCGTCCAAAGCCAAGCCATCGCCGAAGAGGTCGCACAAGAGACATGGGTTGCGGTGATCGACGGCGCGGACGGATTCGAAGGCCGGTCGTCGATGAAGACGTGGCTCTTTCGCATCCTCGTCAATCGCGCACGGACGCGCGGTAAGAAGGAGGGACGCGAAATCGCGTTCGACATCACGGAAGACGAAACGCATCCAGACGAAGAGCGGTTCACGCTCGGGTTTTGGACGGCGCCGCCGAAAACGTGGGTCGACGAGGCCATCGACGCAAAACGTGCCGTCGCGATCGTGCGCCGGGAAGTGGACGGCCTTCCCGAGGCGCAGCGTGCAGTCGTGCTCATGCGTGACGTCGAGGGCCTCGACGCAAAAGAAGTTTGTAACGTTTTGGGCATCGAAGAGACTCATCAACGAGTGCTCCTTCATCGTGGTCGCGCCCGCCTTCGGTCGCTCATCGAGAAGGAGCTCGGAAAATGAGCTGCCGCCGAGTCGCTGACGATTACCCCGAGTCACTGGAGGCGCTTCCCTTGTGGCGGCGCCTCAACGTGCGTTTTCACGCGGCGTATTGCCCGGCGTGCAAGGCGTTCATCCGGCAGATCGACGAGACGGCGAAGGTGCTCGGCGAATCCAAAGAAGAGCTCTCCGACGAAGAGAGCCACGCCATGGTTGCACGTTTGCGCAAACGCCAATCTTGAGCAGACTTAGTCGATCGAGTCTTGCAATCCCGTTTGCGATCGAGACGAGGTGCGGCTCGGGTTCCTTGCGCCGGACGGTTTTGTCGCCGCGACCGACCAAGCCATCATCGAGGATCCGCGAAGCTATCTTTTCAGCGTTCCATTTCTTGCCGCGTATTTTTCGGGAGGTCTTTCGGGTGTGGAGTCGCTGCGTATCCCCCGGTCAACCCCGGAAGCTCGGCATCCTACAATCGGTACTTCGCCACGCTCGCGCTCGGAAGCCGGAGCTGCACGGAGCCGACGCCACCGCCTCCGCCACCGCCCAAGCTCGTGTGCGGTTGCGGCGTGGACTCGGATTGTGCAATGGGCGACAACTGCATGGCTGGGCATGCCAGCATGTCTGCAACGTCAACACGGACTGCGCATCTCTTGTGTGTGAGGAGATTTTGAATCAGCCTGACGGGTATCCTGATTGATTCCCCGTGGCATTTGCTTCGCTCCGCTGGCTCTTGCACTTTCAAGCTTCGCTTGCGGAACAACCATCACGCAGAGTGACGCAGGTTTCGACGCGCCGGACTCAGCTGATGGCTGGACGCAATGCACGTCGCCGGACGGTTACGCAGTCTGCAACGGCCCAAACAAATGCACTCCTCTTGGATGCACATGTACTTATGGGGGGGACCCTGACGGGCTCGGTTTGTGCGTCGACAAACCATACCTATTTCCGCTCACTGGTCGCCTATGCGCTCCTGGATTCGACGGCCGGGCGTGCTGGAAAGGGATAGGTTGGACCGACATCGCGTTCGACACAGCCATTCTCCTCGGACGGAACGGCGGCGCTGCACAAGTGCGCTACGCCGATCTCAGCCTTTGGACGGGCGACCCGCTGCCCACTGCGACGACGTGTCCTGATCTCGGCAACGTTCGGCCTTGTGGTGGAAGCTGTAGCGCGTGCCCCGGTGGCTTGGATTGTCTTGGCCGCTCACCGCTTCATCCGATCGGGGTTTGCGCCAAGGAATACGGCTGCGGAATCGGCGATCCGGATGCCGGTTTCAACGGCATCGCGTGTTCGAGCTACGCGACGGAGAGCTGCTTCATGTACCTAGTGCAACCCTCGGCGCAAATCGACGCCGACAACGCCGGCATCTGCTTTCCGAAAACGGACTGTGATGCGCTCGTGCAGAAGCTGCCTGGAGGCGGCAAGTGCTACGGCGGTCCGTAAGCGCGACGCCGGCCAAGCTCTATGCGTCAGCACTAGCGGGGTGCGCGTTTGCGGATGCGGTTGCGCCGAAATCGATCCTCTCGATTGCCCTGGGTATGGCTGCATGGACCCAATCACATTCGATGGTGGCAAAGCTGCTGCGGGTGTGTGCTGGGCCGACACCCGAGACCGACTATCGCTGCGATGGCTGCAAGGAAGGCGTCGCCTGTCTCCAGCGTGTGTCGCTACGCCTGTCTCGAGTTTGCCGCGGCAGGCTTTCCGTGGACTTGGGTTCACACAACCAGGGAGTTACTTTTGCGGTACCGGTCATCGATGACCGCTCGACCCGTCCACGATGACCGCGCTAGAGGCAACTATCCGCGAGGCCGTCAGGATCGGTTTGGCAACCGCGGTCGCAGCGCGCTTCGAGAACGAGGCCGTGATCGACGCAGCGATAGAGCGCACCGAGCGTGCCTTCTGCGCGATCGCCACCGCAGAACCATCCGTCGGTCGGACAGAACGCGAGCGGCGGGCGCGGGCGACACGCATCGCTTCCGTTTCCGTGGCGACATCCGCTCGGGCACGCGCGTGCGAACGAGGCGCGGCCATCGTGGCATCGATAGAGGATCCGTGCGTCGCCGGGTGCGCCGTCGCCGCCGCACGTGAGGCCATCGCGTGCGCACGCGGTGTCGGCGCCGCTCGGTCCGTCGTCGTCGGGGCCGTGCGCGACGCTCGTGACGTAGACGGAGGTCTCGCCGTTGAACGCGAGCGGCTTCGTGCCAACGTAAATGTCGATGTGCTTGCCGATGATCGCGCCGCCGGTGTCGTCCGCGCGAAACCAGCGCTTCATCGCGTCAATCCATACGAAGGAGCCGTAGGGGATCACCGTCGGGTCGACCGCGATGGAGAAATATTCGGTGAGCTCGCGCCCAGTCGAGCCGACGACGCCCGTCGCGGGCGACCAGCGCGCGTTCACGCAATCGCACAAATGGTGATCGCGGCCGCAGAAACCGCCGCCGCCCGAGAGGTAGTGCACAAGCCGCCCGTCCAGCGTGATGCCGGTGCCTTGCATCGCGACCCCGTGGCCCGAGCAGAGAAACTCCCAAGCGTAGTCGCCCGGCAAACCGCGCCCGGTGACGCGCGTTCGATTGCCGCTTCGTTGGCCGGAGAGATCCGACTCGCGTGCGAGCGTGTAGCTCGTGATGCGAAAACCATCGAGCAAGATGTCAGCTGCAGGAGCGGTGCTCGCATCGAGTGCCATCGATGGCGATGACGTTTGCGATGTCACGGTGCCCACGTGTTGCGCTTCGACTGCGCCCGCGCATCCCGCGAGCCATGCGACAACGACGAGGCGCTTCAATGCCCGAGAGCTTATCAGCGCATCGCGCGCATGGCGCGGCCGGCGGAGTCGAGCTCGATGAGCTCTTCGTCGGGCTCGGGCGCGAGCCGATACGTCTCGATGTGCGGCTCCACGCGAACGAGCATCTTGCCCTATGGGCGCGGCTCGACGCGGAAGCCAGGAACTTCTTCGGCTTCGACACGCGCGACGAATTGAAGACGCTTGGCCTCGCGCTTGATCGCGATCACGGCCGCAGTCAGGCCCGCGCGAGCGCCCCATTCAGCGCCGCGAGCGGCGCCGACATGATCCAACCCACGGGAATGTTCCGACGGCCGAACGCTCGCCATGCGCGAACGTATTCCCGTCAACTCACGTTTGCGGTGACCGTGGTCCGCGACGTGTAGAGCTCCCAGAATTTGTTCGCGATCGTGGAGCCTTCGAGGTTGGCGTTGCCGGTGTCGAAGGCGGTGCCTTTGACGGAGCCCATCACGACGACTTGGCCAACGTAGATTCCATCGGCGTTGAGCTTTTGCGAGAGCAGCCCCACGACCTTGCTCTTCGCCGCGCTCGCGACAGCAAGGCCCATCACGTTCCATTGCACGGCCATCGCGTCGACTTGCGGATCGGGCAGCGAGAAGCCGCCATTCGTGACGAGAACCGCGCCCTTCTCGCTCTTGAGATCCGCATGCGCTGCCTGCACCGCCGTGACGAGCCCGGTGACGGCGACGTCCATCACCGCGTGAATCGCCGCGGCATCGGCAGTCATCAAATCGCCGGCCGCGCCCACGTATGCCGTCCACTGCACGACCGTGATCGGCCCAAATTTTTTGCGCACGTCCGCGACCATCGCCTTCACGGCATTCGCGTCCCCAAGATCGCACTGGAAAGCCGCCGCTTTGACGCCTTTGCCCTCGAGCGCCGCAACACCGGCCGCGAGCCGCTCCGCGTTGCGCCCGACAATCGCGACGGAAAACCCTTCCGCGCCGAATTTCTCCGCAACGGCCTTCGAAATTCCCGGCCCGAACCCACCCACGATGATCGTCTTGGACATGCTCGCTGGTTTACTACGAGGACGCCTTAGGGCGCGAGACGGAAGACGATGGTGCCGTTGTCCGTCGTGAGCTCGCCGTTGAGGTGTGGCGGGAGAGTTTTGGGGGCGACGAGGTTCGTCGCCATCGAGGTGTCGACGTCCATGTGGAGAGCTCCGAGCATGCGCGGCTGCGCTTGTACGCTGAGCGGTGCGGAGTCCGAGCGGGAGGCGATGACGATGAAGCGCTTGTCGAGCTCGAGGAGCTTCACGTTTACCTCGTCGACTTTTGCGATGGCGCCGAGCTTGAGGCGCGTCTTCGCATCGCATGGCGTCGATGGTGCGAGCGCGCATTCCGCTGCTGCGCGTTTGGTGCCAGCGGGAAGCACGCTCATGTAGACCTCGTTCGGACCGAACGCCGTGCCGACGCGATCGAAGCGCGAGATATCGAAGAGCGCGGCGCGGCGCGGCTCGAGCTCGGCGGATGCGGCGATGATGTGCGGGATGCCGACGAAAACGGCCGCGAAGCCGCCGTCGCGCATCATTTCGAGCGTGCTGCGCGCGCTGCCACCAGGAAACGACCAACCTTTGAGGAACGCGCGCGACGCTTGAGCGAACATGACCGAGCCCGCCATCGCGTAGCCCGGCGCTTGTGTAAGCGCATCCGCGGGCAGCGCGGCGAACGATGCGCCGGGACGCGCGCGGCCGACGAGCTCGAATGGATCGAGTCGCCCTTCGACGTCGACGCGATCGAACGTTGCGAGCGCGAACACGCGGCTTGCTTCCCAGAAACCTTGCTCGACGATACGCGCGCGCTGCGATGCGTCGATCGAGTCGCCCGACACCGCTTCGCAAGTCTTCGCGAGACCATCGAGGTAGCCCAGATTGGCGAGCGCGGCGGGCGACCACGATGCGCGCACGGTGCGGCCGTCGAGGTTGGGCGGTGCGTCGTGGGCTTTCGCCATGGCCGCGCTCGCCGCTCTTTCACCGCGGCCGCGCGAGCTCGTGAGATCTACGGCGACGTTCTGACCGTCGTCGGTGATCTCGAGATGCTTCGTGTGCTGATCCCAACCCGAAGCTGTGTGGTGCCAGTGATCCGAGTGGAGGAACGTGGTGATCGTTCGCGTGAGCTTGCCGGCATCCGTCGTGGGGAGGAGAAAACGAATCACGATCGGCGAGCCCGCGGCGAGCACGCGCTGAACGGCCTGATCGCTGACCGGCGTGGGTTTGTCGCTGGCGGTGGCGCGAAGATCGGTGATGAGCTTCGTCTGTGCGTCGTCGAGTGGGGCGACGGCGATCGTCACGGGACGCTTCACGTCGAACCCGAACGACGCTGCGTTGTCGAGGAGCGTGCCGCTTGCCAAATCGAGCGTGTGCTCGATTTCCGAGCGAAGCTCGTTGATGCGTGCGAGCGCCGTTGCGTCGAAGGTCACGAAGAAGGGCGCATCGTGCGGAATGCCGAGCTTCTCGATGACCGCGTTCGTCGCTGCGGTGGCCGCTGCGTCGGGTTTGTCGAGGTGAACGTTCTCCGTCACGGGCGTTTGAGCGCCGCCACATGCAATCGCCACCGACAAGAGCCCGGCCTTGGATGTGATGTTCATGGCGGGGGGAATCCGCAGAGCTTTGCGAGCGAGTCGAGCGTCGAACCGGAGACGTCGCACGTGGGGCACATGAGGGTCGTCAGCACCGTTGCGCTTTGATTGCCGGTCGTGCAGAAGCACGCGCCCTTGGGGCAGTTACACGCCACAGTGTATTTCACGGCGCCGCATGTCCAGTCTTGCGACGCGGAGCACGACCCGTCGCTGCCGACGGAGCCTTCTCCCATGCCGAGCGTGCAAAGTTGCGGCGGGCCCGCATCGCTCGTGGGCGGAATGATGATGACGTCACTCTTGCCCTGCCCATCTTTCGCGGCGCCCGAGTCGACGCCACCCGCGCCGCCATCGTCGCCATCGATCTTTCCGCCGCACGCAAGAGCTCCGGTCAACGCGAGCAACCCAATGAATCGCATCGGCGTTTCATAGCAGAATCAGCCCGCACGAAGTAGCTAGGTCCGTGACCTCCGGTCGTGTCCGTTCCACGAGCCGCTCGGTGTTGTCCTCTTGCCGAGCGCGTGTGCGAGATCGATCCCGTCACTGCGATATAGTGCCGGAGGAATATCCAACAGCGCAGAGCGATCAGACGCACGTCGATCTCTACGGCTACACGAGTATGCTCATCGCCGCGGTGCAAGAGCAGCAGAAACAAATCGACGAGCTCAAGAAACAATTCGAGGCGCTCCGATGATCCTCAACGTCAGCGGCGGCGACTGCATGGGTCAGTGAGGTCGCACACCTCCGACGCAACGTGCGCGGCGGGCGGGGCGGTTGTCTCGCTGCTCGCCATGCGTCACTCGGTCGAGCCCATTGCGGCGGCGATCACCGAGAGGGTCGTGCCTCGCGCGGCTTATTGGTTCACTCCCTATTATGGGTTTCTCGTCGCGGGCGTATGCTCGCTCGCGGGTGCGGGCCTCGGCCTTCTGCTTCTCTGGGCGTGCACGCGCTGGGGTCGGCCGTGGGTTGCGCCCGTGCTCGTTGTCGCGGCGGGCGTGATCGTGGGTGGACTCGCGGCGCCGTGGCTCGTATACGCGGCGCCGATTGCGATCGCTTCGCTGACTCCCCTGCTCATGACGGGCGAGGTCGCTCCGCGCTGCTCTCCGCACGAACCGCTCGTGTGCGTGGCAATCGAAGGCGCTTGCCTCGGCGTCGGCTTGTGGTTTCCGGTTGCGCAGACGTTCCCGGCGTTCATGACGGTCGTGATGGGCGCGGGAGCAACGTCAGCGATGCTCGCGGCTGCATCGCTGAGGCCTCACACGCGCTGGCGTCTCGCGACTGCGGGGCTTCCGTTGCTGTTGCTCCCTCTTGAAGGGCTTCGGCGTAATCCAACCTCGCTCGCCGTCGTGTGTGCGCTCGCTGCCGCGACGATCTTGTGGGCCGTCGCGCGCGACGGGCGAATCAACGCGTGGGCTCGCAACAACGCCATCGTGGCCGCGCTCGTCGCCCTCGGCTCCGTGTTCTTTCTCCCGTGGGCGTTTCGCGATCTCTTCTCCGCCGATGTGGGAGGTCATGAAGGCCAGCACCTCGGGTGGATCAACTCGATGAGCTTCGGCAAGTTGATGATGGCCGACGCCGGCTTTACCTACGGCCCGATTCGGGAGTACGCGCTCGCGGTCATCGCTTGGGCGGCCGGCGGCATCACGCTCGATCACGTTCGACTCGCGCACGTCGTGGTCAACCTCACCGGGTGCACGCTCATCGTCTTCGCGATGCACCGCGTGGCGGGCAAACAGGTGCTGGTGCCGTTCGTCGGGCTGCTGCTCGCTGTCACGCACTCGCCGCTCGTGAGCTACGTCGTCTACTGGGCGAGCTTTGCGTTTGGTTGGGGTGACGTCCTTCGCCCGGCGCTCGCAACGCTCGCCGTCGTCGTCACGCTCGGATCACGTCGTCTCGTGTGGGGAGGGGTGCTGATCGGCCTTGCGGCTCTTTACAGTCACGACTTCGGCGTGCCTGCGCTCGCTGCCGTCCTTGGCGGCTTGGGTCTCGAATTCCTTGCAAGGCGAGTGCGGTTTCGCGAGCTTCTCCGCTCGCTTCGCGCGTTCGGGATCGGGATCGCAATCGCCATCGTTCCGTTGCTCGCCTACTACGCGGTCAACGGAAAGCTCGGCGCGTTCTTCGGCGGGTACGCGTGGACGGTGCGCGTGTTCGCCGGGCTTCCGTGGGGTGGCACACCTCACATCGTCACGTTCGAAAGCGTCTCGTCGTGGCACGCGCTCGTCGCGCCATCCCGCCTCGAGAACAACGACGGTCTGCTCGCGCTCGAGGACTTCGTGTGCCCTGCTCTCGTGATCGCCGGCTTCGTTCATGGCCTCGTTGCGATCGTGCGTCGTCGGCTCGATCGTCGCGCGATCGTCATCATCGCGCTCTCGCTCTTCGTGGCGATGGCGCTGCGTCACGCCTTCATGCTCGAGGACGCCGAGCACATGCTCAGTGCCCAGGCGCCCGCGCTCGTGCTGTTCGTTGCGATGGCCGCGGGGGCATCGAAGCTCCGCTTCGGCACTGTCGCGGTGATGATCCTTCCGGCCATCTGGCTCGCGACCGCGGCGACTCCAATCAACGCGAGGCTCTCGCGCATCGCATCGGGGAAGGAGCGACCGTCGACCGGCGCGCCGTACCACTACGCCGACATACCGCGCGCGGGCGACGAGCTCGTGACCGATGCGCACCTCGTCCCCGTGCGATGGGTGCGCGCTCATACCAAGCCCACCGATCCCGTCTACGTCACGACGGGCTCCATCAACGGAGGCACCGAAGCGTTCCTTACCGAGCGGCGCAACCCCACCTCGTTCGACAAGAGCGACGAGGTGGTGACCGAGGCGCTGCGCCGCCGTGCCCTCGAGCAATTGACGCATGATCCACCGGCGCTCATCCTCGGCGAGGACTTTGGCCTACTCGGTGAGGACACCGGGCACTTCATCGAGAAGAACTACCACTCCGAATACATAGGCTCGGTCAAGATCTGGACGCGAAACTAGCATCAAACCCGGCGAGCTCAGGTCTTCTCGATCAAGAGGAGACCGCGCTTCTTGCCGCCGTCTAGGGTGTCCATCGCCCCGAAGAGGCGTTCGGCCTTCACGAGCCATGGCGCGTACTTCTCGTTGACGTCGATGACGAGCACGAGATCTTCCTCGGCGAGGTAGCCGCCGATCGGAGAGTGGTGCCCGCCCTCGAGCCCGAAGAGCGGGCCGCGATCGAAGTTGATCGTGTAGCGCTTGTTCGGGTCGTTCGTCTGCGCGAGGTGCTTTCGAAAATCGGCGATCGACAAATCGCGGATCACCGTGACCCGAACGCCGGAATGCCTTCGCGCGATGTCGGCGAGCTCGTCGAGCGAGAGGCCCATGAAGCACATGCCGCTCGAGCATTTTCCGGAGCCCGCGAGCACCGAGTCGGCCGTGGCTTTCTCGTCGCCGAGGCTGCGGAACACGTTCGCGAGGCTCGTGGGTCCGCAGAGAGAGCCGTTCGTTTGAAAGAGCGGCGGCGACGGATACGCGCTCACCGCCGGCTGCGCGTGCGCGCGGTCGAGGAGCGCGTGATCTTTGTATTCGGGAAGCGTCGCGATCGAGACGACGTCGTAGTGCTTGCGGAAGATGATTTTCCGCGTCGGAAGCGCCAGAAAAAGCGCCACAAAGAGAAGGAACGCGCCGCCGCACCCCAGCCGGAATTTGCGCCATCGCGTCATGGCGACGGAGTCTACATCGTCAATACACGTCGCCCGTCACCAGATCGCGACCCGCGAGGTCGAGGAAAACCTCGCACGCACGCCTGAACGTGACGTGCTTGCCGGTCGTCTGCGGTGACCAACGCTCGACGAGGCGGTAGTGAGCGTCCTTAGAGCGCTCGATGATCCACTGCGCTCCATCATGACCCATCTCTGCTTGCGTCTCGATCGTGTCGAAGCTTGCCGCCGCAATCGCCGACTCGAGGCCCTGCCACTCCGACTCGGTGAGGTCGCGTTCGCGGTGCACGTCGACTTTGCCGGGATCGTATCCGCCATCGCCCGTGAGTCGCGTTGCCGCGAGGTGCGCGCGCTTACCGTCGCGCGTCACGCGGACCGAGAGTGGCCTCCCCCAAGTTCGCAACCAGAGGAATCGATAGGCGGTCTCGCCTCGCGCCGACGCAGCCCATAGCGACGGTTCGCCCATCGCCGTGAGGTGCTTGCCATACCAGCCCGACACGAGCCCATCGACGCGCTCGGGAAACGTCCCCGGTGGGAAGAACGCCGTTGGAATCGTCGGAGGCGTTGCTGTCATCGATGACGTCGCAGCTGGTGGTGCTCGACCTGCGTCCGCTTCCGGTAGGACGACCGTCGTGGAGGGATGCGACGTGCAACACGCCAAAACGATGCAGGAGAGGATGCGGAGAGAACGCACACATCTCATACGCATGACGCGGCCATTTGTTTTCCGGATACCTACATCAAGAGCGAGGTCGCGGCACTCACCGTCGCGGCGACGAACCCGACGATGATCGCATCACGGCGGATCGCTGCGGCGACACGACGGCTCGCGGCGACGTCGTCCTCGGGTGCGGGCGTCGTCGACAAATCGTCGTGCTCGAACGTGCCGCGTGCGGCGTGCGCGACGCACGTTCCGCGCGAGGCCTGGAGAAACCCAGTCGCGGCGAGCGCGGCCGGCAAAAAGACGAGCGTGCGCCACCACCATCCCACGTGTGCGGTCGCGAGCCCGACGACCATGACGCCTGCAATCGCCGAAGCGACGTAACCAACCATGCGGCGGCGACGCCGGCCCGACGCGGAAATGTTCGGCTTACAGGCGAGTGCGGCGCTCATGCATCGTCCGATGCCTGCCGCGCCCTCGCCGTTTCACCGCACTCGATGCCGAGCAGCTCAATCGTCGTCGAGCGATTGAAGAGGCCCTTCGCTCGGCGCGGAGCCACCGCTGGTCGGCGCGCCGGCCGAACCCGCGGAATAGTTGCCGCGCTTCGCTGGCGGTTGATTCGGGGATGCGGCGCCCAAGTCTCCACCGGAGACGCCGATGTCTTTGTCGAGATCTTCTTCGACCTCGTGTGCGCGCTCGTCGTCCTTTTCGAGCGTGTGTCCGATGGCAGTTCCGACGGCGCCGCCCATGATCGCTCCGGCGACGATTCCTGCCGGTCCGCCCATGGCTCCGACGGCCCCGCCTGCAATCGCACCCGCGACTGCAACGATCTCTTCCTTGGCGTGCGACTTCTTTTTCAAATTCTTGTTCTTCATGGAAACACCTCGATTGCGTGCCGATTCATTTTCCGTGGAGCCATCGCTTCACGCCGATTTTTACGAGTGCGCCGGCTTTACCGGGTTCGTCTGTCGTGCGAAGTGCGAACCAAAGCGCGAGCGCAAACGACATGACGACGTTGACGACGCCGATCGCAGCGACCGTCGTGATCGAGTCGAGCACCGCGAGACCGTGCATTCCTCGACACGCAATCGCGACCGAGCCCGAGCTGACCGTGACGTGACGGATCTCGATCGGAATGCTCAATATGGCGAAAAACGCAGGAACGCCGCCGAGCAAAAATCCGAGCGTCGTGTTGCTGACGAGCCCGCCGATGCGATGCACGAACGCGTGCGCAAGGCGGTGTGCGCGACGTGCGCCCCACATCCGCATTGCGCGGACGTTGGTAGCGAGCGATTGCTCGACCCGCCCGACACGCGCCCAGTTGTCGGCGAGAGCGCCGAAAAGGCTGCTCACCCACAAGAATACTCCGGTGAGCGCCGCGTAAAAGATCGACGGCCCGACCCACGAGTGCGAAGCAAGCACGTGCTCGCGCGCAGTTTCGGTGAGAACCGAGTGCTTGAACATACGACGCGCGATTTCGTCGAGGAGGAGCGCTGCCGGCACGACGGAGACGACGTTGCCGAGGAGCCCGCCCATCTGAAGACGGACGAGCGAGCGCCACGTCGTTGCGAATTTCTCGAGGCGAAGCCGAGGGCCTTCTTTGCCTTCGACACAGTGCGCAAGCGCGGCGGCCGTGTGCGCCGGAAGCTTGGTCGCGATCGTCCAGTGCAAGAGATACGCGGCCAAGAACGCCGCCGCGTAGTTCAACGAGAAGACGATGCCCTCGTAGGCAGCCGGCAGCGAAAGCCGCGCGAGCGTGTACTTCGCGGCCGTGGCGAACGCCATGATCAATCCGCCGCCCATACCCGCGCGAAAGCTTGCGCTCCACGAGTCGCTTTTCAGGTATTCGCTGCCGACCTCCGACGTGGTGTCGACGACGTTGCGCACCAAGAGTTTCGATGACCGACGAAACAAGTGCGCGCCGCGATCGTTTCGCACGGTGTCACGCAGCATCGAGAGGACGACGTTTGCCGGGTGTGTTGCCGTCTGAAGACGCGCGAGGTCGCGAAAGCGGCGAAGCTGGTCCGTCATGCGAGCGAGTTGGAATGTGGTGTTGAGATCGGCGCCGCGACGCGCGAGGCCCTCACGAAGCTCCTCGATGGCCTCGAGGCATTGCGATACGCGGCCGACGATGGCATCAGACGATTTGTCTTCGGACGCAACGAACTCGGCTGCAGCCGAATGGAGCCCGGGAAACGGCGAGCGCGCGCGGTCGAGAACGCGCAACGCAGGTGCGCGTGCCTGCGCGACGAGCTGATGACTGAGATCGATCATCGCTTGCTGCGCGGCCTCCGTGAGGGTTGCGAGCAGCGCGGGCGGCAGCAATTTCGCGAGCGCCGCGACGACGCCGCTCCGTGCGAGCCACACCAGATCACCGGCGCGAAACGTCGCACGCACGACCGCCTCGACGTCGCGCGTGTCGCACGGCGTGGGCAAGAAACGGGCGGTAAGCCAATCGGAGACCGCGCCGATGAAATGAAAATCCTTCGGGATGCCGCCGTACGCCAGAAACTCTTCGACCTCGGAACCCTCCACGAGCAAAGTGAGCGCGGCGCTCACATTGGCTTTCCACGGCTCGTTGCGCTCGAGCATCGTCTCGAAGTATCGAACGCGCGCGCCGGCCTCGGCCGACTTTTTCGGGCGCAACCAATCCATCAAGCGCACGAACCAGAAGACGATCTCTTCGCGCTGCGCTCCTTCGAGAGACACTTCACACAGCTCGTCGAGCCGTTCCTTCGCCTTGCGCTCGACCACCTTCGTCGGCGCGACCGTTGCGAGCCCCATCACGGCGGCCTCTTCGGCGTTCCGGTGATGACGAACGTTGGTCGTCGAATGATCGAGTGCGTCGGTCGGCGTTTGGGCGGCGTCTCTTGATCGGGCGCGTCTTCGAGCAGGTGCGCGAACCACTTCGTGGATTCCACGTTCTCGAGTGCGATCTTCATGATCGCGAGGAGTGGAACCGAAAGAACCGCGCCGAGCGGACCCCACATCCACGTCCAGAAGATGAGGCTCACGAGCACCGCGAGCGGCGAAAGGTTGAGCGAACGCCCGAGCCAGCGCGGCTCCAGCACACTTCCGACGACCGCGTTGATGGTGAGATATCCGATGGTGACGACGGCAGCCGTGCCGGGCCCGCGCGAGAAGGCTGCGATGGCAACGCCGGGCACCATGGCGATCGCCGGCCCGACGTTCGGCATGAAGTGGAGCGCAAAGGCGATGATCGCGAGCATGAGGGCGAGATCGACGCGGCACACGGTGAGCAGGATGAAGACGCAGACGCCGGCGACCGCGCTCGTCGCGACCTTGACGACCACGTAGCGCTGAACGTGATTGACGATGGTGTCAATGCGCTCGAAGTGGGAATCGGCTTTGTCGAGAGCGCGAATCTTGTCACCGAGTGTCGTGACTTCGCAGAGCGTGAAAAACGTTACGAGGAGCACGACGGTGACGAGCGATGCGGCGCCCGCGAACTGTGCGGCGATCCCTTCGAGCGCGCCGGCGGGCTTCGCGCTCTTCAGGGTGCTCATGATCGGGCTCTCGACGGTGATGCCGCGATTTGCCAAGTCGTGCACGATCCATGTGTCGGCGTTGTTGAGCGACGCGATGTATCGCGGCATCACGACGCGTAGCTCGGCGGCGGCAAACACGAGGACGCCTGCGAAGAGTGCGAGTATGCCAATGTCGAGAAAGATGATGACGCCCGCAACCGCGATCGGTGGAAAGCGGCGCTTCAGCATGTACGTAACAATCGGCGACGACGCGCCGACGATCAGCGCGCCAACCAAAATTGGAACGAGCACGTCCTGGCCAAGCTTCAAGCCGGCGATGATGACGACCAGCGAAGCCAGAATGACCAGAACGCGCGACGTTCGATCCATCTCAGGCGGTTGCGCGAGCGAGTGCGTGGTAGCTGGCGAGCACGACGACTGCGCCGACGACGGCGACGAAGACGCTCCAGACGTTGAAACCGGTCACACCGGAATCGCCAAGCAGGTTGAACAAAAATCCGCCGACGAAGGCGCCGACGACACCGAGGACGATGTCGAGCACGGGCCCTTGGCCGTTGTGATTGACGAGCTTGCTGGCGATGAAACCGGCAATCAAACCGAACACGATCCAGGCGACGATGGTCATTGGAAATCTCCTTCTGGGAGGTTCTTAACCAACATCCGTGCCGCAAGAATCTGCCTGAATTGTCGTGCCGCTTGTGGCAAAACGGCCGCGAGTGCGGCGCAAATGTCGCCCGCTAGTATTTGAGCGCGCGATACGAGGCGTAGCCGTCTTGGAAGCTCATCTCGAACGACTTCGTCATCGTAGCGGGGTCGATCTCCGTGACGTCGGCCGCGCTCGTCAGGTGGTAGCCCCAACCGACGAAGTATCGACCGCCGAGCTTCTGCACGGACCCCATCGCCGTCGAGAAGTGCGCGTCGACCGAGAGCGCCGCGAGCACCTGCGCGGTGTGCGCTTGCGGGTCGATTTGGTATTCGCGAATTTTGGTTTGGCTCGATGCGTTGCCGTTGTCGAACACGAGCAAGTGGTTCGGCTCGAGGAAACGCGCGTGATGCTGGTGCGAGGTTTTGTCGGCTGCGGCGAGACCGAAGTCGTCGCCGAGGCCGCTGAGCGTCCACACGATTTGGCCGCTCGTGCGATCGAGCTCGACGATGGCGTCATCATGGCGGAGCGAGACAACGGGATTCCCATTGGCGGGATCGATCTCGACCGAATTGAGGTGGCTATAGTCTAGAGGTGTCGCCGTTTTGGAGAAGTCGTTGCCTTCGGTGCTGTCAGCGTAGAGCTCGGGCACGCTCGTGGTCTCCCAGTCGAAGACGACGCTATCTCCGTTGACCTCTTGCACGACCGCTGACACGACATTGGCCGTGGCAAACCCAGGAACGTTGGTCACCGTCTCGCCGATGTACGACAGCGCAATCCAGTGGTCGTCGTCGATCAGACGAAAGTCGTGAGCGTCGACGCCGCTGCTCGGGTGCGTGCCGCCTTGGTCGAGGCGCACCGTGCGGAGCTGGTTGAAGTGATCATCGAGGACGTACGCCGTGCACGATTCGACCGGCCACGCCGCGAGATCCACCGGCGCATCGAGCGCGATGTACGTGTAGCGCTGGGTGCCGTTCGAGAGCGTCTGGCGTTGGAAGTCGAAGGCGAGGTTCGACATCTTTTTGTAAAACTGGAGCCGCCCCGTTTCGTCGAGAATGTAGAGAAAGGGCGTCTTCGCCGTGGGTGAGAGAAGCTGTGTCGGCGCAACGAGAATTTGACCGGGCGTCGGCGAGCTCAGCGTCGTCACGGTGTATTGCGGCCGCACTTTGGGCACGGTGTGAATCGTGTAGGTCACGGGCTTGCCGAGCGCATCGAAGCCGTTTACGAGGATCGATGTGGCGTCGTCGAGCGACGAGACTGTTATCGAGAACGGCGTGCTGTCGGCGATCGCCTCGCCGCCAATGGTGACGTCGGTTCCCGCGACGGTGATCGACACGGGCACCATCGTGGTGAGCGACGTCACCTCGTATTCGAGAATGGTCGGCGAAAAAGCCGGGATGAGATCGCCCGTCGAGACCGTGATGGACGTGATCGGCTTCGGGCTGGAGCACGCGATCGCGCAGGCCGCACAAGCGACGAGAAGGCGTCGAATCATGTGCCGTTCACTCTACCGCAATGCGAGTGGTATGAAGGTCGCGTGACGTTCACTTCGCCCTACAACTGGTGTGACGGCAACTGCGCCCGGTGCCCCCTCGCGAACGAGTGCCCCGTCCGGAAGCGCGAGCTTCAGCGCAATTGGGTGCACACTGCACGCCACGAGGACCCGAGCGATCCGCTCGTCATCCTCGAGGACGCCGAGCAGGACATGCTACGCGGGATCTCCGCTCTCGAAGAGGCCGCCGAAGAAGAAGGCGTCGATCTCGACGCGCCGATTCCGTCCGAGCCGATTTCTCTCGCCGCCGCGCGCCTCTACAAAGCTGCCCTCGCGATCGTCAGCGGGCTCGCGCAACCGGGAGACCCGGAAGCGACGCAAGGCATCACCATCTTCGTGCAGAAGGCGGCGCGCATCTCGATGTTCGTCAGTGAGGGCCAGCGCGCAGGCGACGCATGGGACGCCGACGCCGTACCGAATTTGTTCTTGCTCGAGCGACTGCGCGCAGGTCTCGCGCCACGCTTCGAGAACCCGTCGGACGATTTGCGCCGCGCAGTCGAGACGTTCGATCGCGCCCTCGCGCCGCTGCTCGCATCGATCGATGACGAACCACGCCGCGAGCTCGCCGCGCTCATCGCGCAAAACGCCGCGCCGTCACCGTTTTGCGTTTCGACCGAGCCTTAGTCGTGCGTTTGGATCGGGACGGGCATGTTGTTGTCGTCCCAGACGTCGTTGGTTGATACGAGCGTCGTCTGTGTGCTCTTCAAGATGGGGCAACCGAAGTACGAATTTCGTCCGAAGCGATTCGAGTCGGTGAAGACGTTGGTGAGGGTCGCCAAGCCTTTGTGCGAAATATTGAAGGTGCACCCGCCGCCATCGGCCCAGTTCGAAGCGATGTGGAGAAAGCCCACAGCGCCGAAGTCTTGCGTGACTTGAATGGCGGAGTTTTGGTCTTTCGCGGCCACGAGCTGGTTGTGCGTGATGGCGATCGTCGTGCCCGCGAGAATTTGAATGCAGTCGTTGTGAGTCGCGCCGCCGCCTTGATTCGGATCGGACGCGAACGACGCGAGGTCGTGGATGTAGCTGCACTCGACGGTGCTGTTGTCGCCGAGCTTCATCCCGTCGACGCCGCCGTGGATGTTCATGCGACGCGCCGTGAAATTCGAGCCGGAGACGCCATCGACGTCGACCGACGGCGTATCGATCGAGACTTCGGTGTCTTCGATGAGGATGTCCGTGCCGGAGTTGATGCGAATGGCGGCGGTCGTTGCCGCGGTCGCCTTGCCGCGGACGATCGATCGCATCACGTGAACGCGGTTGGCTTTGATGATCAAAAACCCGTGAATGTCCTGCGCGTCGATGACGGCGTCGTCCTGCGTGACGGTGACGTCCGTGTTCACTTGCGTCAGCGTGACGTTTTTGGGCACGCCCGTGTTCGTTGCATCTGGTTTTGCCGTGCACGTCGGAGCGATCGCATCCGTGGCGTCCGTCGCGGCGTCTCCGCTTGGTTGCGTCTCCGCTTGGGCGTCCGTCGCGGTGGCGACGTCGGTTCCGCCGCTATCTTGCGGGTTGCCTCCGTCACTCGAGCACCCCACCATCACGAGAACAAAAAGCCAACGCGACATCGCTGCATCGTATCTCGAAGCTACGTAGTACGCTCGAGATCGTGCGGCGCGCTCTCGTCATTGCGCTTTGTTCGGTGAGCTTGGGCGCGTGCACGGCCATCATCGGTCTACGAGACGACTACACGCTCGCGCCCGACGCCGGCGCCGATGGTGCGGCGTTCGACGGGGCGTTCGACGGAGCCTCATCCGAGACGGGCCCAGCCGATGGCGGTTGGTTCGTTCAGAGCAGCTGGGCCGGCAACGTCGATGGTAGCTCCGTCGTCGTCACGCTCGACTCGGGCATGCGCGCCGGCGATCTCGTGGTCGTGGCCGTTGGGTGGCAAGGGCTCGCGATCAACGCGGCGGTCTCGGACCCGCAATCGAACTTGTACAAGTTCGTGTATTCGGGCACGTCCGGCAACGTCTATCAGGCCATGTTCTACGCTCACGTGGGCGCGAATGGTGCGACGACCATCAACGTCACGATGGGCCAGGCGGTTCAATTTCTCGACGTGCGCATGGCCGAGTACGCCGGACCGACGACGCTCTCCATCGACAGCATCGATAGCGACGCCGGCACATCCTTCAGTGCGACCGTGCTCGGAGCACCGGGAAACGTGCTCGTCGCGGCGGGCACGGCCGATCAGAAGATACTTCCTACGAGCGATGGCGGCTTTGCGGTGCGCATCATGACCCCATCGCCTTTCTTCAACATCCTGCAAGACCGCATCGCCGACGCATCGGCCAACTATACCGCTACCGCGCAGCTACAGACCGACGGCAACGCGGTGTTTCAGGTCGCGGCTTTCAAGTAGTATCGAGGTCGATGGGCAACGAGCTCGCCTCCGGAACGCTCGTCGCGGGGAAATTCCGCGTCACCCGCAAGCTCGGCGAGGGCGCGATGGGCGCCGTCTATGCCGCGCGGCACGAAGAGCTTGGCGTCGATGTTGCGTTGAAGGTGCTCCTCCCGACGGTCGCCAAAGACCCACAATTCGTCGCGCGTTTTCTTCAGGAGGCGCGCGCTGCTGCGCGCATCGAAGGCGAGCACATCGCGCGCGTGACGGACGTCGGCAAGCTCGACGACGGCGTTCCGTTCATGGTGATGGATCTCCTCGAAGGAGAAGACCTCGCGCAGCTCCTCGAACGCACCGGCGCGCTCGAGCCGGGCATCGCCATTGCGTACATGCTCCAAGCACTCACAGGGCTGCTCGAAACACACGAAACGGGCATCGTGCATCGCGATCTCAAGCCATCGAATTTGTTCGTCGTGCATCGCGCGGGTCGCGCAGACAAAATCAAAATCTTGGATTTCGGCATTTCGAAAAGCGGCTTCGACAAAGCGGGAAACATCACGACCACCGGCGCCACCATGGGCTCGCCGGCATACATGTCGCCCGAACAAGTGCGCAGCTCGAAGAACGTCGACGTCCGCGCGGACATCTGGTCGATCGGCGTCATCACGTACGAGCTTCTCACGGGAACCATGCCCTTCGCCGGCGAGAGCGTCGGAGCAACGTTCGCCGCGATTCTCGAGACGGTTCCGCCGCCTCCGCACGAGCGGCAAGGTCGCGTCCCCGAAACGCTGAGCGCGATCGTGCTCCGATGTTTGCAGCGCGATCCTGCCGCGCGTTTTCAAAATGCGAGTGAGCTCATCGAAGCGTTTACGCCGTTTGCATCGAAGCTTTCCGTGAGCCCCGCCGGATCCCTGACGGTCGCGATCACCGGACCGAAAGACGGGCTCGCCGAAACGGTCGCCGCGCCAGAGACGGTAACGCAGCACACCTGGGGCGACGGGAAAACCGCGCCGAACAAGAGGCGGTTTGTGTGGGCCCTGCTCGCGCTTGGTCTCGTCGGCGTTTCGTTGATCGCATTCGTGATGGCGAGAACGAACACCGCTCCCGTCATCGCGACGCCTGTCGCGCCAGATTCTTCATCGGCCGCTCACGCCGTCGAGGAAGTCGCGCCACCCATCGTTTCAACAGCAACGCCCATCGTGCTCACGGCAAGCGCGACCACGAAAACAGAGCCGCACGTTCCCGTCGTGGTGACGCAACATCAAGCCACCCATGAAGTGCCCACATCGAAACCCGCTCCGAGCGCATCCACGGACACCTCGCGCCTTTTCTTGCGTCACTGACCCATGATGAAACGTCGAATGCTCGGTTTGCTGCTCGTGCTCGCTTCGAGCGCGCCTGCGTTCGCACAAACGAACGAAGCGATGGGCGAGAAGCTCTTTCGCGAAGCGCAAGACGAGATGAAGGCCGGGCACTTTGCCGAAGCGTGCGCGAAGTTCGCGGCGAGCAATCGCGCGGATGCCCAACTCGGCACGCTGCTCAATCTCGCGGCGTGTCACGAGGCGCAAGGCAAGCCCGCTTCCGCGTGGACGGACTACACCACGCTCGCCGACCTCGCGACCAAGGCACACGACGACGCACGCGCCGACTACGCGCGCAAACGCGCGACCGCCCTCGAGCCGACGCTGCCGCAGCTCGACCTTCGCGTGCCAGCGAGCATCACACTCACGGACGTCTCGATCGACGACCAGCACCTCGCCACGGCTACGCTGTCGACCACAATCCCCGTCGACCCAGGCCTGCACACGATTTCCCTCGCCACGACGACGGCACACTGGACGCAATCGGTCACGATCGGCGCGACCGGAAAAACTTCGCTCGACGTGCACTTGCCGGGCGCCGCCAAGCTCGTGGGCGCAGAAAACACTTCGGATGGCGCCGGGTTACGACGAGGCGCGCGTGCGTTCTTGGGGCTCGGCGCCGCGAGCGTGGTGATCGCCTCGGTTTTCGGCCTCGTTGCGCTCGCCGAGAAGGGCACCGTCGATGGTGATTGCACCAAGCTCGGCGTCTGCTCCACCAACGGCTACGACGCATCCTTCGTCGCGCGCGCAAGCGCGTGGGTTTCGACGATCGGATTCGGCCTCGGCATCGCCTTCGTCGCGACGAGCATTGGCCTCTTCGTCGCGGGCGGCAAATCGAAGCGCATCGCCGCAGCCCCGCACGGGCTAGCGATCGTTTTCTAGCGACGCCACTCCGCGAGCTTGCGGTGCGCGGCGTCGGCGTCGTTCGCGGACTCACCGCCGTCGCACTCGCGACCCGTTCGATCCGCCACCCTTTCGTATGCAGCGCACGCCTTCTCGAGCACGCGAATCGCGAGCGCCTTCTTCTCGGCTGCTTTGAGCTCCTCGGCGAGCGCATCGAGTGCTGGGCCGGTGGAACCTCGCATCGCGAACGCGTCGAGCGCCGCGAACGTTTGATCGTTCGCGCTTCCATCGACGAGCTCGCGACACGCGCGAACGAATCCGAAGTCGGTCGTCCGTGAAGCCAGCGCTGCGCGTCGAATGGCGTTTGCCCGCGCGCGCGAAGCGTGGCGTCGATGTCGGCTTTGCGTCGCGTGGCACCGGCAACGTCGTAGCCGTCGGGCGCCATGACGGAGCATGCATACGCCACGGCGGCATCTTGGAGTCTTTTGGCTGCGTCGAGCGCGCGTGCGTAGTTCATCCACGCGACGCCCCACGTGCGCGATGCGAGAGCACGCTCGAGATGTTCGATGGCGCGCGGCAAGTCGGGCGACTCGCGCGTGAAGTACCAACCGAGCCAATTGTGCGCGTGTATGTACGTAGCGCTCGTGTCGATGGCGCGGGTCATCGTCGCGACGGCCTCAGCCCCACGCCCGGCCGCGAGCAGCGCATCTGCGAGATGCACGAGTGGGTCCGTCGCGTTCGGTGCGAGAACGCGTGCACGCTCGAGAAACGGAATCGCGCGCGCGAGATCGACCGTCGTTCGGTCTGGCTTTCGAAGAAGCGCCCAACCTGCGAGGAGCGGCGCGTTCGCGTGATTCGCGTCGAGTGCGATGGCGTCTTCCGCGTGTCGTATGGCTTCTCCGAAATGGCGCGCCTCGAACGCCGCGTGCGCCAATCGATACGCGTATTCGGCGGGATTGCCGTTCGATTCGAGCAATCCGTCGACCACGTTCAAGAGCGGATAGAGCGGCGCGAGATGCTGGTGATCGGAGAGCATGCCTGCGACGCGCGCGCCACCGGAGCTCGACGCGGGCCACGGACCATCGTTGTCGATGATGCGCTCCACGTTGGGAACGAATGACCATCGGACCCACTGCTCGAGAGTCATGTCGCCCGAAAATCGGGCGCCCTGCTCGGCGCGCGGCGGCTGACGGGCGTTCCACACTGCCGGAATGCTTTGCATCGCAGTAGTGACTGCGTCGAGCGCGTCCTTCACCAGCTTCGGATCGATCGGCCGCTCGCGTCCCATCGCCCACCTATGGGCTGCAGCCGTCGTTGGTGATCGCGGTGTCGATGCACGTGATCATCGAGTCGCAGGGGCCGTTGACGAAGAAACAATTGTCGAGCGCGGAGCGGAGCGTTTGCGTGAGGAGCGCGCCGGTGAGTCCGCAATAGCGCGTGTTCACTTCAGGGCAGCCCTGTTGCGCCGCGAAGCAATCCTTTTGGTACGACAAGAACGCTGGGTCGGATGCGTAGGGCTGCCCGACTTGCGTCGCGCAAGTTTGATCGTCGCCGTCGCAGGGAAGCGCGAGCAGACAGTTTTCGAGTGGGCCGATCGCTTCGGGGCGAATGGCGTTGTCGAAGCACGTGTCGAGACATGTCGACTTCTTGAGGTTGCACTTCTTCTCGCGCGTGGCCTGCTGGTCGCAAAAATTCGAGGGAGGTGCGATTGCGTCGCCGGGAATGATGACGCCCGAGTCGTTCTTGATGCTCGCGTCGCCACCGCCGATGGTGTCGAGCTTGCCGCCGCAACCGACGAGCGCGGCGGAGAGCGCGATGCAAAGTACGACTCGCATCCCGTCAGTGTACGCCGAAACGCGCCACGCGGCGTATGCTCCGCGCGCCATGGACAACCCGCTCTTCGACGACCGCGAGATCGATTTCCTTCTCTACGACGTGCTTCACGCCGATGCCCTTGCGTCGCTGCCGGCCTTCGCAGACCACTCGCGCGAAACGTTCGACATGTTCCTCGACCAAGCGCGCAAGCTCGCGCGCACGGCGCTGTGGCCGCTCTATCGCGAGCTCGACGAGCATCCGCCGGTCTTCGAAGGCGGCCGCATCCGCCTGCATCCGAAGATGCGCGACCTCTACGGAAAGCTCATCGGGCTCGGCCTCGTGACGGCGCCGCGCGGGCGCGATGTCGGCGGGCAGAACGTTCCGCTCGTCATCGACAGCGCCGCGCTCGGGTATCTGATCGCGGCGAATCTCGGTGCTGCGTCGTACGTGATTCTCTGTCGTGGCACGGGGCATCTCATCGAAGCATTCGGGTCGGATGCGCTGAAGCGCAAGTTCATGGAGCCGCTGTATCGCGGCGAGTGGACGGGCACGATGGCGCTCACGGAGCCACACGCGGGCTCGAGCCTCGCCGATCTCACGACGAGCGCAACGCCCGCTGGCGATCACTACAAAATCCGCGGCAGCAAGATCTTCATCTCGGGCGGCGACCATGACGCCACCGACAACATCGTTCACCTCGTGCTCGCGCGTATCGATGGCGCGCCTCGTGGGACGAAAGGCATCTCGCTCTTCGCCGTGCCGAAGTTGCGGCAAGACGGCGACCGGCTCGCAAGCAATGACGTCGCCGTTGCCGGCATGATTCACAAGATCGGCTGGCGAGCGCTCCCGAGCCTCATCATGAGCTTCGGCGAAGCAGACGACTGCCACGGCTGGCTCGTCGGCGAGCCGAATCAAGGGCTCATGTACATGTTTCAAATGATGAACGAGGCGCGCATCGGCGTGGGCCTCTGCGGCGCCGCGACGGCGAGCGTCGCATACCGTGAAGCTCTCTCGTACGCGCGAGCGCGCCCGCAAGGTCGCGCTCTTGGCGTTCGTGAAGGGGTGCAAGTGGCCATCGTCGAGCACGCAGATGTGAAGCGCATGTTGCTCCGGCAAAAAGCGATCTCCGAAGGCTCGATGAGCCTCGTCTTCGCGACGGCGCGCTACGCCGACATCGCCACGCACGGCGCCTCACCCGACGATCGCGCGCGCGCGCAGCTCTTGCTCGATCTGCTCACGCCAATCACGAAGTCATTTCCCGCCGAGCGCGGCTTCGAGTCGAACGCGCTCGCGGTGCAGGTTCACGGCGGCTACGGATATTCGAGCGAGTACTTGCCGGAGGCGTGGCTTCGCGATCAGAAGCTCAACTCGATTCACGAAGGCACGACGGGCATTCACAGCCTCGATCTGCTCGGACGCAAAGCGATGGCGCAAGGTGGCGCCGCACTTCGCGTGCTCGACGAGGAAATCCGAACCGCGCTCGCGGACGCCGCGAAAGTCGGCGTCGATGATTCGTCGATCAGCACGATGACGCGCGCACTAGCAACGGTGAACGAGACTTCGATGCGCCTCGGCGCGATGGGAATGTCCGGCGATGCGGCAGGCATGATGCTCCACAGTGCCGACTACCTCGACATGGCATCCACGCTCGTCGTGGGCTGGCAGTGGCTCACGCAGGCGACGGCTGCATCACGCAAGCTCGGAGAGCGCGCACCCCACGTCGATCTCTACGAAGGAAAGCTCCGCGCGGCACGCTACTTCATCGCGACCGAGGTCCCGCGAATCGAGCACCTCGCGCATCTCTGCGTCACGCGCGAGGACAGCTACGGTTCGATGCAGGCCGCCTGGTTCTAACTCATATTCGGAGTGCGGATCGCGCTGTTGCAGTTTGTGATTGAAACCTTATGGTCGATGGATGATCGAGCTCTTCGCGTGGACCACACCGAACGGATTCAAGGCTCTCATTGCCGTCGAGGAGCTCGGCGTCGAGTACAAACTGAATTGGATCGACATCGGCAAGGGCGAGCAGATGACGCCCGAATACCTCGCGATCAACCCCAACAACAAGATCCCCGCCATCCGAGACAGCGATGGCCCCGGCGGCAAGCCCATCACGGTGTTCGAGTCGGGTGCGGTGCTCACCTACCTCGCCGACAAGACGGGCAAGCTGCTCGCGAAGAGCGGAGCCGAGCGATACACGGCGCTCGAATGGGTGTTCTTCAACGCCGGCGGGCCCGGCCCGATGATCGGGCAGCTCGGTTATTTCACCAAGTTCGCGCCCGAGAAAGTTCCCGCGGCGATCGAGCGTTTCACCAAAGAGACCGAACGGCTTCTCCGGGTGCTCGACAAACGCCTCGCTGAGGTTCCCTATTTGGCCGGCGAGTTCTCCATCGCCGACATCATGAACGTGACGTGGCCACGCGCTGCGCGTGATTTCTTCCATATCGATTTCGCGCCCTTCCCAAACGTCAATCGGTGGATCGAAGAGATCGTGAAGCGCCCGGCCGTCGCGAAGGCGTTGGCGATGAAGCCATGACGCTCGACGAAGCCGTCGTCGAGTTGACCACCAAAACGGGCCCGATGCGTGTGCACGCGTATCGTCGCGCGGGCGGAGGTCGTCGTCCGGGCGTCGTTCTCTATTCGGAAATCTATCAACAGACGGGGCCCATCAAGCGCGCGGCGCTGCGGCTCGCGGGCCGCGGTTACCTCGTCGCGGTGCCGGAGATTTTTCACGCAGAGCTCGCGCCGGGCACCGTGCTCGCTTACGACAAATCCGGAACCGACGAAGGCAACCGTCTCAAGTACGACACACCACTCTCGACCTTCGACGACGACGCACACACGGTCCTCGCGTGGCTCGCGTCGGAAGGCACGGGGCGTGTCGGTGCGATCGGGTTTTGCATCGGCGGGCATCTCGCGTTTCGCGCCGCGCTCGATCCTCTCACGCTCGGAGCAGCGTGCTTCTACGCAACCGACATTCACACGGACTCGCTCGGCCGCGGCCGCACCTCGGATTCACTTCGTCGCGTGCGCGATGTTCGCGGCGAGCTCATGATGGTGTGGGGTCGGCAAGATCCACACATCCCCGAAGAAGGTCGCACCGCGATTCGCGCAGCGCTCGTGGAAGCTGGCGTGAAGTTCTCGTGGCACGAGCTCAACGCCGTCCACGCGTTCATGCGTGACGAAGGTCCGCGCTACGATCCCGCGCTCGCCGACATCGGCTACGCGCTTGCGCTCGAGATGTTCGCCCGAGTTCTTGGCTAGCCGCGGATGCTCGCGATCTTTGCCTCGAAGGGCGCCCAATCGTCGCGCTCGGCGATGGCGCTCCAGATCGTTTCGATTTCGTCGATGAGGAGCGTGCAGGGTTTGGGCGCGGGCTCGTCCGTCGGCTCGTAGAGCTCGAGCGCCTCACGAAGTACGTCCCAAGCGTGGCCTGAATACGGCTCTTTTGGCTCGAATTCGCGCACGCCGCCGAATAGGTCGAAGAACAATGCGTCGTACCCAAGGCGGCGCTCGTCGAGAAATGTGTAGAGTGCACTCATCAGCGCGACGTCGGTTTCGCCGTTCGGCACGACACCAAGACGCGAGAGCGTGCGATTCGTGATTTCCCGTTCGAGGATCGTTTTGTAGTCGCCGAGCACATCGGCGAGAGCAAGGTTCGGCTCGAGCGGTCGGAGCGACTCGCCAAGGCGCACGAGGTTTCGGAGCACGGCACGCGGCTGGTTGCCGTACGAGTAGAGGCCGCCGTGATCGAAGTATGCAGCGGTGAAGTCGATGTCGAACGTCGGCAAGAATCGGTATGGGCCGTAGTCGAAGCTCTCGCCGGTGATGGTCATGTTGTCGGAGTTGAGGACGCCGTGCACGAAGCCAGCCGCCATCCAACTCGCGGCGAGGATCGCGGTCCGACGCGTCACCTCTCTCAAGAATTTCGGCACCCGATCGGCGCCCTCGATCTCGGGGAAATAATTCGCGATGGAATACGCGAGCAGCTTCTCGAGACCTGCAGCATCGCCGAGCGTTGCGAGGCGTTGAAATGTGCCGAAGCGGATGTGCGAGTGACTCAATCGAACGAGCACCGATGAACGCGTTGGCGAAGGCTCGTCGCCGCGCATGAGCTCTTCGCCGGTTTCGAATAGGCTGAGCGTCTTCGATGTATTGACGCCGCGCGCTTCGAGCATCTCTGTGGCGAGCACCTCGCGAACGCCGCCCTTCAATGTGAGGCGCCCATCACCACCGCGTGACCATGGGGTCGTGCCGCTGCCCTTCGTGCCGAGATCGAGCAGGCGTGATGCATCGTCTTCGAGCTGCGCGAACAGAAAGCCGCGACCATCGCCGAGGTGCGGGTTGTACGTGTCGAATTGATGCCCGTGATACCGAAGCGCGAGCGGCTTCGTGAGATTGTCGGGCAGCGGCTCGAACCGCGCGAAGTGCGACTCCCACTCGGTAGGATCGAGCGAGCCGAGCCCGACGCGCTCGGCCCATCGCTGATTGCGAAAGCGAAGGATGCGTTTCGGGAAACGCGCGGGGGCGACCTCGTCGTAAAATCCGTCACCGAGCGTCGTGATGCGCGGCTGCGCCTGATAATTGGAGGAGACCGGCATCGGCGCGAACACGCTATCATCGCGCGCGCATGAGCGAGGCGCGTGTCGTTTGGAATCCAAAGGCGCGGAAAAAGATTCATCCGCGCCGTGGTACGCCCGGTTTGAAATCGAAGAAGCGCGACCCAAAGGCGACGTGGGGGGCCGTCCGAAACATCTACGCGGTGATCGCCGACGCATGCAACGCTGCACTCGAAAAGCGACCGAAGAGCGCTGGCGATGTTCACGTGAACATGAAGCTCACCCACGCGGCCGTTGCGCGCCTCGAGAGTAAGACGCCGCCACCGGGTCCATACGATCCGGTCGTCGAAGCATCGATGCGTGGTCTCTTCGAGTTCGCGATTTGGCACGATCACATGCCGAACGTGATCGAGACGCTCATCGAGCACTGGCTTGCGGTGGGAGGAGTCGAGCTCGCGCTCGAAGCGCTCGTGAACGCGCCCAAGTTTTGGTGGGCGGCCATCGGCGACATGCTGGCCGTGCGCGACGGGTTCGACGCGAATGATTTCGGCTATGACGAGTTTCGCATCGACTGGTGGTTTCCCATTCGTTTCGAGCTTGCCACCGCGGACGACGCCACCTACGCCCGAGCTCGCGCGCTCGCGACGCGCCATTTTGCGAGCGGCGATCTCGGCGTGAAGTCGGCGCTCGCGTACGCCTTTCCCGCTGAAAAGGCATGGGCGGTCGAAGCGGCAGAAGCGCGTCTCGCCATCTCTGGGGGGCGCGCACCACCGTGCTTGGCTCCGCTCCTCGGGTCGCTCGTGGACGTCGACCTCGTCGACCGCGTTGCCGAGCGGGCGGGTTGGGCATTGCCCTACGGCCACTCACTGCTCGACGCGATCGGAGTGGATGCAACGCCAGCGCTCCTCAACCTTTTCAGCAAGCTGCGACTCGCTCGCGAAAAGCGCGAAGGCCTCGCCGTGCTCGAGCTCATCGAGAGCGATGTCGTTGCAGCACACTTCGCTTCGCTGATCGATGAAACGCCTTTGCGTGAAATCGTCTTCGCGTATTTCGATCGCGCGCCGCAGCTCGCCGAGACCGCGCTTGCCGCGCGCGCCGCCAAAGACGGCAAAACGAGCGAAGCGGCCAAAGTGCTGTCGCGCATTCGCGCGAAGCGGTGAACCTCAGCGTGGCGGCATCGCCGTGTTGAACGCGGCGCAACACTGCGAGCGCGTGTCTCATCTGGCGATTCCACGTCGCTCCGACTAAGGTCCGCGGGATGGGCTTTGGACGAAATCCGCACGTGGCAAAGGCCGAGCTCGAAGAGCAAAAAGCCGTCGACGCGAGAGACGCCAAAGCCGCCGAGCTCGCGTGGCGCGAAGCCGCGCGCCAGTGGGATCGCGCCGCCGCACGCGAGACCGATCCGAAGCGCCGCGACGAGCACACCGCAAAGGCCGAGGCCGCGCGTATCAAAGCCGACGGCGACGACGCCGCACAGAAGCTCCTCAACTAGGCAAGAAACGAAATCATGACGTACTCCTCGGCCGTTTTTCTCGGGCCGGGTGAGCTCGTAATCGCGCGGTAGCTCGCCTGCACTTTGCGTTTCTTGTAGCTCGAGTAGAGCGCTTGCGGCCCGCCGTGCGGCGCCCATGATTCTTTGCTGCGACCGAGGATGCCGCGTGCGTCGTCAAACGAGACCGCGCCCGGCGCCGCGTTCGATTCGAGGTGCGCTCGGAGCTTCTCGATCTCTTCGTGCGAAATCCCAAAAAGAAATTCTTCGAAGGCCTGCACCTCCTCCGCGGGCACGTCACCCGAGGTGAAGTGATCGAGGAAGCTGTGGTCTTGGGAGCTCGCGAACATGCGAAGGAGCTCGTGCGTGCCTTGAAGCGTGCCGAGCACGGGCCGCATGTTGTTGCGCGCGATCCACACGGACTCGAGCACCGGAGCAAAATCGTCTATTTCTGCCGACAACCGATTTTCCCACACGTCGAAGAGCGCGCCGGCCGCGTGAACTTTGACGAGCTCCGCGTTCGTTGGGTCCGTGACGATCGCGAGAAACAGCTCCTCCGCGAGCTTCGTGTGGATGGATTGGCCTGCCTCGAATTCGACTCGCTCGGAGAGCTCCGGTGGCGCGCCGATTCCCTCGAGCGCGTAACCAATGCCTTTGAAGAAATTGATTTTCGCGACGAGATACGCCTGGCCAACGGCGGCCTTCGTCGGCACGTGGAGATCGAGATCGTAGTCGGGCAGCCGACACAAGAGCTCGACGAGGCCGTGTGACTTCTGAATCGACGGAAACGATTGCACGAGCTCTGCTGCACGCGCGAGCCGTTCGAGGTTGTCTCGGATGGTCGCCTCTTGCAGGCTTCCCGCGGCGTGCAGCTCTCGGAGCGCGTCGCTCAGCACGAGGTTTTCGCCGTCGTCAAAAAAGAACAAGGCGACATCTTACATCGCGTAATCTCCGAACCGGAAATCATGGGCGTACGCGCTACACCGTTTTTTGCACTCGTCGCGCTCGTTTCCGCGTGCAGCGGCAGCACGGCGACCGTCCCCGACGCGGGAGGACCCACGGGATACGGTGGCGGCTGCCCAGATGCGGCGCCCGCCAATAACGATGCATGCACCAACGAAGCGGTCGAGTGCGAGTATCACGGCACCGAGAAATTTTGCGGTCAGGTTTTCTTGTGCTCGGGCGGCAAGCAAAGCTTCGAAGCCGGCTACTGCGGCACGTCCGACATCACCGGCACGCTCTGCGCGTCCAAGCTCGCCGACGTACCCGTGGGGAAATCGTGCACGTCGACCGGGGTCGTTCAATGCGACTACGGCAACGGCCGATGCAGCTGCTCCGATCTCGGCTCCGACGCAGGCCTCGTGTGGCATTGCACGAGCACGCCCACCGATTGCCCCGACGCGCGCCCGCTTCTCGGCATGAACTGCGCGCCCGAAGGAAAGAAATGCGACTACGGCGCGTGCCTCGTGGAGGACACATCGTTCGCATCACCGCTCGCGTTCCGTTGCACGGCAGGCATCTGGGTCCGCGCCGGTTGCGAGTGAGCTCAGGCGAGAGCGCGCTCGATTGCCGCGCGCAGCGTCGATCGCCGGCTCGCGAGATCCGTTTCTTGAAGACGTCGTAATGCGTCGCGCGCGCTGCTCGCAGCCGGGCCAAGCTTGCCAAGCAAATCGACGACGGCATCGATGTCGAGCTCACGGTCGGGCGCGTTGGGAATCATCTCGATGAGCTGCTGACCAAGCGTGGCCGCAAGCCGTTCGAGAGCGTCCGGGCGCGCCTTGGCTCGCGTGATCGCGATGCCACGCGCAACGAGCGGCAGCGGGAGCGTATTCATCGACACGGTGAGCTCGGCGAATGCATTCGGACGCGCCTCGAGCTTTTGCTCGGCTGCGTGCCGCACGCGCACCTCATCGTGCTTCAAGAACGCGAGGACCGACGCGAGTGGCGACTCGTCGTCGAGCGAAAGCACGTCCCACAGCGCGACGTAGCTCGTGAGAAACGGATGGTCCCGGCGCGGTGGCGGGTTTTCGGGACGTCCCGCATTCGCGAGCGTCGCGGGCGTGCTCACGGCCTCGCGCTCGGCGGCATCGAGCGCGTCGCGCGTGGGCGTGCGCACCGAAGCGCGAATGAAGTGACCGCCCGGCATGCGCGTGACGCGAGGAAACGCACCGACCCACGCGAGAAGCTCGGGCTCGGTCGGAACGACCGACGTCGACACGAGCTCGCGATCCAAATGAGGGTTATCGGGCTCTCGCCATTCCGATGCCATGACGCGCACGAGCCCGCACGCCATGCACGCGATTGCGCCGGCATCGAAAACGACCTTTCGCTCGAGCGCGGCATCTGCGCCGCATGCCGGGCAGCTCACGCGAGCTGGGCGAGCATCGTCTCGGCGTTGCTCACTTCGAACTTGGTTGGCTGCTCGACATTGACTTGCTTCACGATGCCGTCGTCGACGAAGAGCGAGAAGCGCTTCATGCGCGTGCCCATGTTGGCGTCGGTGAGATCGGCGTCGAGGCCGAGCTTCTTTGCGAAGTCGCCGTTGCCGTCGCCGAGGAAACGAATCTTGCCGATCCCTTTCATCTCGCGACCCCACGCGGCCATCACGTAGCCGTCGTTCACGGAGACGCACCACACTTGGTCGACCTTCTTGGCTTTGAGCTCGCCCATATGCGCGATGTAACCAGGAACGTGTTTGGCCGAGCACGTCGGCGTGAATGCGCCGGGAAGGCCGAAGATCACGATGCGCTTCTTCGCGGTGGCTTCGGTCACGGAGAGCTTGGTCGGAGAAACGGGGCAAGCCTCGCCGAATTCGGTCGACTCGGTCAGGGTTGCGTCGGGAATGCGGTCACCGATTTGGATCGTCATACGCACCGTTCTACCTTTGATAGGCTCGACTTCAAACATGAACGACTCGAACGACTCGAAGCCGCTCGTCACACGCTTGCCGCTTCGCCTCGTCGCTGATTCGAAGCGCGTCATTGCCCGCCCCTTCATCCCGGGCGGGGCGGAGCGCATCCGAGAAATTTTCGGGCGTATCGGCGGCCTTTCGAGCGACGACGTCACCCATGAGCTCGCAACGGTCATCGCCGACTACCGCCTTCGGCATCGAGACATCCGGGGCATTTTTCGGCAAAATTATTCCGCGGCAGCCGCGCTGGCCGGCGAGCATGTCGAGCTCGCCGACGATCGACGATTGCTCGCGGGCGCGTATTTCACGAGCGAGTATTCGCTCGAGTCGGTCGCGCTCTTCAATCCGTCGATGGTCGAGCATCCGGACCAAACAGGCGTCCCGCACGGCGCGACGCGTTTCATCGTGAGCCTTCGCGCTTGCGGCGAGGGCCACATCTCGTCGATCGAATTTCGCACCGGCATCGTCGACGAAGTGGACGGCGCGACGCGCATGGTGCTCGATCCGACGCCGCGCTTCGCGTCGACCGCGCGTCCCGTGAACGATGTCCTCTACGACAAAGCCGCGTACGTCGCGAAGATCGCGGAGATGAAAGCGCACACGCCCATCACCGACGCCATCGTGAACATGCTCGACGATCAATTCACGATGCTCGACTTGAAAGATGCAATCGATCGCAATCGCCCACGAGAGGGCCACACGCTCTACAAAGAGCTCGCCGAAAACATGCTGTGGCTTGCGCGGTCCAACTACCAACTCGAGTTTTCGCCCGACATCGAGATCTCGGAGCGCGTGATTTTTCCGGTCACCGAAAACGAAAGCCGCGGCATCGAAGACGCCCGCTTCGTGCGCTTCACCTACCCCGATGGGCGCGTCGTCTATTACGCGACGTACACGGCGTACAACGGCTTCCGCATCTTGCCGCAGTTCATCAAGACCTCCGACTTTCGTCACTTCAAGATGAACACCCTCAACGGGCGCTGCGTGCAGAACAAAGGGATGGCGCTCTTCCCGCGCAAAGTCGGCAACGAATACGTGATGGCGTCGCGTCTCGACGGCGAAAATATTTTCTTGCTCCGCTCCGACAACGTGCACTTCTGGAACGAGTCCACGCTCATTTACAGCCCGACGCACTCGTGGGAGTTCGTGCAAGTCGGCAACTGCGGCTCGCCGGTCGAAACGCCCGAAGGTTGGCTCCTGCTCACGCACGGCGTCGGGCCGATGCGGCAATATCGAATTGGCGCGCTGCTTCTCGATCTGGAAGACCCATCGAAGGTGATCGGCGAGCTCAACGAACCGCTTCTCGCACCCAACCCGGACGAGCGCGATGGCTACGTGCCCAATGTCGTCTACTCGTGCGGCCCGATGCTTCATGGCGGGACGCTCGTGATTCCGTACGCTGTCTCCGATACGCACACGAGCATTGCAACGGTGTCGCTCTCCGCGCTTTTGGGGCGCCTAAATCGGAAAGCGCTAAGCTGAGGGAATCACCATGCGCATCTCGATCCGGTCCGAAGCCCCTCACTCCGCCCCAAACGAGTTCGAGGTGAGCGATTTCATCCCGACGACCTACATGCTGCGCTTCAAGTTCGACGACGACGCATCGCCCGAGCGGTTGCACGCCGCACTCGGTGGCGCTGGTTACAGCTCACGACTTTTCGCGCTCACGACCGACAGCGGCGAGTCGTTCCACGGATGTCGCATCTCGACGGAGACCGGCTGCGAAATCGGCGTTGATTTCGCCGTGCGTAAGGGTCTCTAGGAGAATACTAAAGCCAACACTTGACTATCGCGCGAAGCGATTCGAAGTGTGTGAATTCGTCGCGCAGAGACGCGCCGAGCTCGGAGATGCGGCGCCATTCCGGCTTGTCGCGAATTTCGGCGCGAAGCTCGAGGCACACATACCGCACGCAAATGTTCGGCCGGTGCTCCGCCGAGAGCGAGCAGCCACTTTCGCCGCGGAACGCGCAGCCCGCGTGATCACCTCGTGGCGGCTCGAGATCGGCGGGCGAAATTCCCGCGAGCTTGAGCGACGCGACCTCAGCGGGCGAAAACAGATCGAGCGTGCGACTGCCGCAGCATGCGCCGCCGCGCCAATGCCCGTGTGGCTCCGAACGCCCCTTGGCGCACCCACTGCAAGCCTCGACGTTCTCGAATGCGGCTGACATTTCGACGCGAAGCGCGCGCAAACGCCTTGCGCTCTCTACCGCGTCATCCCCCGCGCCTCGTGCGCTCGGCTGCGCACGAAAACGCGCACGCAACGTGACGAGCTCGCCGGTGCGTGATTGCGGCTCGGACGATCGCCGAAGAAGCCGCTCGAGCGGGAGCAAGAACGCAGGCATCGGCATCGCGACCCAATCATAGCCTGCTTACGGTCGTCGCCTGCGGTACACCGGATATGTCGTCGGCGCGATTGGGCCTACGTATTCCCACGCTTCGCTCTCGAGGACGCTCTTGGCTTCGTCGGAGTCACCGATCGCGACCCACTTCGGCTTCCTCCGCGCGAGCTCGGCGGCGAACGATTTCCGCGAAACGAAGGGGACGTATTCCACCGTGTTCGAAAAGTGGAAGTTCCACAGCGCGCCGATGAAGTCGACCTTTTCGTCGAAGACAACGACGTCGCCCGCGCCGATCTCTCTTTCGCGCGCTTGTGCGATGGCGTCGAACTCGGGCCGCGCGAGCGCTACGCGTGATTCGAGTGGGTGTCGAAGCACGTCCTCGGGGTGTTTGGTCGAGACCCAATACCAACCGAAGCCTCCCATCCACGAAAACGGAACCATCGAGAGCACCATGGCGCTCGCAAGCGCTTGCACGCGTACGGTCTTCCAGCGGGCGCGTGATAGCAGCCACGTAACGACCGCCAAGAGACATGCGACGATGTGAATATCGTAGCGCGCATTGTGACCACCAAGGCTCGGTGCCGTGAACACGCATGCGACCGTCGCGAGTAGCAGCAGGCGTAGCTGGGCAGCTCGAATCGATGCGATGGCGCCCAGCACGACACCCACGAGAGCGAGCGGACCCACGACCCACGCGAGCGCGTATCCGTAGCCACGCGCGATGACATCGCCGAGGCCCATCATCGGCACGCCGTACACGATCTTCAGCTCGTCCGCGAGCGACACCGACGAGGTGAGCTCTCGAAGGGTGATGAGGCCATGCCAATGAACGCCGAGCACGGCACTCTCGAACGACACGGGCCAAAGCGGATTGCGAAACGCGCTCCAATTTCGCAGTGGCACGATCGATGCGACGGCGGCGAGAAGTGCGCTGCCACATGCGATCGTCGACAACGTCGCGAGCTTGCGTGAGCGACCATGATGCACGGCGAGGCGCGCGTATGCGATGAGCGCGAGTGGCGGCACGGTCGTCAGCGCCGAGCTCTTCGACCCGAGCGCGAGGAGCATACCGAGCGTTGCGAGCAGCGCGTCGCGCACGCGGAATTGCGGACGCGTTGCAAAATAAATGGCGACGAGCGTGAAGAATGCAACTTCGATGTCGATGTAGGTCTGGCAGAGCTCGGCCCACGATTGCGGCATCAGCATGAGCACGCACGCCCACGCTGCCGCCGTGAGACGATCGCCGAAGCGTCTCGCAAGTGCATAGGCCACGAGCATCATCGCGGGCGCGGCAAGCTCGTTCGGTAGCTCGATGAGTGTCTTGTCGGTGAAGATAACCAACCAAATCGACATCGATTCGCACAGGCGCGGATAGCCGTTCGTCGCTTGAACGGCTTGACCCATTTGGAGGTCGACCACCTTGAAGCCGTGATTCTGGATCGCAAAGCCCATGATCGGCTCGTGGTAGAGAAAGCCGTCCCATGTCGCGTTCGGCACGAACACGGTCAGCACGAACGCGAGCGTGAGCACACCCGCCGTCCACATCATGCCGATGGTAACGACGCTCCGCGCGCGCACGGCTTCCTCGAGCGCTTCGAGCGGCAGCGTCATCAGGCTCGCGGCCGCGTGACCGATCTCGCGAAGCCATTTCGTCGGCGGTCGACCTCGGCTTGCGAGCGCGAAGACGCCCAAAAACCAAACACAAGCGACGATGGCGAGACGCGTAGCCGTGAGTAGATTCGTGTAACCGAGCACGAGCACGGGCGTTGCGATCAGCCCGAAAAATGCGGCGGACGCTACGATTCCCAATTCCGCACGTCCCGATGGCTCGCTTCGAAGCGCGATCGCAAGCGCCGCAGCAGCAGCGAAAAACGTGAGGACCGCGAGAGTGATCCAACCCAGCAGGTCCGCCATCACGCAGGCCTAGTGCTTGGGTTTCTTGCCGCCATCGCGTCCTCCGTCGCGGCGACCGCCGTCGTGGCGCCCGCCGTCTCGCCCGCCGTCGCGGCCGCCGTCCCGCACGCGCGCGTCGCCGATGCTCGCATCGACGATGGGAGCCGCGAAGCTCGCGTCAATCGGCGGCTCGATCACGGTTGCATCGGGGACGCGAGGCTCCTCGGCATCGACCGCGGCGACGACATCGACGACGACCACATCGCCGCCGACGACGGCGGTCTCGTGGTGCGTGAGCCCAACGACCGCAGCAACGACGACACCCGCGGCGACGACCCCGGCTCCCGCCGCGATGATCCAGCGCTTCTTCCGCTGGTCATCCGAACGCGTCGGCAAAACCACGATTGGCTCGGGCGGAGCCACCATTGGGACGACGGGCTCGAGCGCGACGTCCGTCTTGACCTCCTCGATTTCCGCCTCCGTCTCTGCCTCCGCCTCCGTCTCCGTCTCCGTCTCCGCCTCCGCCTTCGTCTCCGTCTCCGTCTCCGTCTTCGTCTCGTCCGTCTTCGCGAGGTCTGCGAGCGCGACGTCCGGCGAAAAAGAAGGCGACGAGGTGGCGGGCGCCGGGGCGACACCAATCATCGTTTGCGGTCGCGAAAGCCGCGCGCCCGATCCGCTGAGCGCGTCGATTGCCGCGCGTGTCGACTCGGGCAGCTCGGTGAATCGAATCCCCATCCCGGCGGGCAGATCGCGCTCGCTCTTTTCGCGCACCCAAACGACCGTGGCCGTTCCTTTGATCTGCGCGTAGATGCCCGCGAGGCGCATCTCGACTTCGACGGTCTCGCCGAACGTCAGGTGCGACGGCGACGCGATGAAGCATCCACCGCGGCTGATGTCTCGCAGCCAACCACGCAGAAGCGCACCGCCGGGTTCGCGGAACGCAACCGATGTCGAGATTCGCTTGCGCGCATGTGCCCGCCGTTCGTCCATCTCAGCGCCACTTCCCTTTGCAAGCGCCATGGTCGCAGGTCGGCACGATCATGGGGCACGTGGGTACGGCGACGGGATACGAGCGCATGCATGGCCCGTTCATGAATTGGTCACACACGGGCTGCGCCGCTTTCATGGCGCGCTGATGCTCGCTCACGCCGGATTTGTTGATGGCCGTGTCGCACGAGCCAAAACAAACACGCCCCGGCACCGCGACGCAATCAGCGTCGACCGCACACGCCGAAAATTTACGAAGTGCGGCTTCCGCGCCGACCTGCATGGACTTGAACAGCCGATCGCAATCAACGGCCACGCTGGTCGCAGGCGCCGCCGCCTCGCCGCCCCCGCCCCCGGTTCCGCTCCCGCTCCCGCTCCCGCTCCCGCTCCCGCTCCCGCTCCCGCTCCCGCTCCCGCTTACGCTCCCGCTCCCGCTTACGCTCCCGCTTACGCTGACGCTGACGCTGACGCTCACGCTCACGCTCACGCTGACGCTTACGCTCACGCTCCCCGACGGATCGGCCGCGGCCCCTGCGGGCTCCGTCTTGTTGCACGCAACGACGACAATCGGCGTCGCTGCAACGAGCGCGAGGACGATAGCGGACGGCCGGACCATCGAGCCGATAGTACGCCAGGCGCGTCCCGATCGCTTGGAGCGCGCAGCGCCGTGAATTCGGAGCGCGCTTGCGTTCCCGAGGTGTCGATGATGAAATGTCCGCGGTGATCCGTAAAAGCTTGGTCGCGGCAGCGTTCATCGTGGTTGCCGTCGTAGGCGCGTGTGCTCGCGCCATCGTGGAAGGCGGCACCGACGACGCAAGCACGGACGGAACGCTCGGCGAGGGCTCGACGTGTCAGTTCGATACGACGAACGATCCACAACACTGCGGGCTTTGCTCGCACGCATGCTCGTCAGGCGAAGTTTGCTCGAGCTCGGCATGCAAATCCCAATGCGACTCACCCACTACGAAGTGCACCGGTGACGCGGGCGTCCTTTGCGTGAACCTCACCTCCGACGCGCTCCACTGCGGCCAATGCACGAACGCATGCAAGCTCGCCGATGCCGGCGCGCTTCCGCTCGGCACGAGCAACCCCGACGCAGGTGTTTCCTTCGACGGCGGCTACGACGGCGGTCCCGGGTGGAGCCTCGGCACCGCGGAGTGCGAAGCGAGCACGTGCAACATCGCGTGCCCCGGCGGCATGACGAAATGCGCAGACAGCATTTGCTACGACCCGCAAAATCATCACGATCACTGTGGGGCCTGCACCACCGCGTGCGCCGCAGATGAGTGGTGCGACAAAGGCAACTGCTGCGCGCAAGGCACCGAGTGGTGCGGAAGCTCGTGCGTCGCCGTCCTCACCGACCCAAGCAACTGCGGGTCGTGCGGCAACGTGTGCAGCGGCGGAACGCCTTACTGCAGCGCGGGCAAGTGCTCGAAAGGCTGCGTGCCGAGCGGAACGCGCCAGGCGTTCAACACGCTCTCGTCGAGCACCGTCACCGGTTGCTGGAAGGGCAACCCGTGCGGCACGGATACCTACACGTTCAGCTCCACGAACGGCGTCAACTACCAGAACGTCGGCGAGAACTTCGTATGCAGCGGCACGACGGCATGTGTCGGCCACGTCGGCGTCACCACATACGGCACTTCGACGGTGTGCCAAGGCGCGTTCGACATCCTTTGCGACGGCGTGACGGTCGGCAACATCAACACGGTCGGAAAGACGTGCATCGGCACGGCGATGACGAACACCTGCAACACGTCGTTCACGCCCGTGAGCTGCTCGAAAGTCACCGTGCAGCTCTCGGCGGGCGCCGGCACGGATCTCTGTTGCAACATCAGCGGCACGGGCCCCGACACCATGGTCGTCGGCGTCAGCGCTTGGTGAGCTGCGGAAAGCTTGCGAGCGTCGTAGAGGGCTCGAGGGTTTCGCTGTGCTTCGCCGTCATGATTCCGTTTCGCGGATCCGCCGTGAGGCCGGCGCTCGAAAGTGCGAAGAGTGCGCCGTAGTGTCCTGTGATTTTCACCTTCGCGCCGACCGCAGGTAGCGGAACCGGGATCTCGCGCGCCCACATTTCGTCGAGCCGTGCGGTCGCGTCGTGCGCGCGGTCCTTCAAGTATGCCTCGTAGACGTTGGGAAAGTTCGAGGCCCAACCCATCACGCGAATGCGTGGCGCAGTGTCGGCCGCAAGGCGCGCGTCGGCGATCGTGAACGTGGGGATTTCGGACACGCAGCCCGCAGGGGAAGCAACGCCCGTGTGATGGAGAACGCACTTCGGTGCACGCGCGAGGTTCGTGTCGACGATGAAGCCAACGATCTCGATGTCGTGCTCGAGCTCGACGTTCGCCTCGATTCCGTGGAGTGCACGAAGCGCACCGTAGACCGTGTACGAGCTGCCTGAACGAAGCGCGCTCGTGGGAAGTGTTGGCGGATCGGAAATGTTCGCGACGCGGCCCGACCATGCGGCCGCGGGTTGATACGAATCCATTGGCGCGGTGTCGCCACAAACGCTCGATGCCGATGCGCTCGGCGTCACGCTCGCAACTGTGGCGACGTTCGACGGCGCGCGGTCACCACCACACGCCGCGAGGACGACGAGCACGGTAGTCGTGCGCATGCTCCGACGGTATCATGACGCGATGAGGCTCGCTCTCGGCGCGTTGGTCGTGTGTGCTGCGCTTTCGCACGCCCTACCCGCGTCGTCGTGCCCGAACGTCGACGCCATCAACCTCGCGAACGAAGCCGACGTAATCATGGCAACGAACGTGGACGCGGCCATCGAGCGCCTTTCGAGCGCGACGAAGATCGACCCATCGAACGCGCGGATTTTCTACAAGCTCGCGCGCGCGTACGTGAAAAAGGAACAGTGGAAGAGCGCAGCGCGCGCCGCATCGACCGCGGCCACGCTTGCGCCCACTTACGCGACGTATCACTCGCTCAATGGGTACGCGCTCGCACGCGACCTTGCTTGGCCCGAAGCGAAGGTCGCGCTCGAGAACGCGGTGCGCCTCGACCCGGGCCTCGCAGACGCTCACTACGATCTCGCAACGACGCTCGAGCACATGCACGACGAGCAAGGCGCGCTCGATCACTACACACGCGCGATTCGCACAGCGCCGTCGCGCACCGATGCGTACGAGGCCCTCGCCGATTTGTATCGCCGTCTCGGTTACGGTGATCAGGCGGGCGTGGTCTTGCGTGAAGCGCTGACCTGGAACCCGAGCGCGCATGCGCACTTCACCCTCGCGACGCTCGCAGGCTCGCTCGCCGAGGAACGCAAGGCATTGCCGGAAGCCATCGCGCGTTACCAAGAAGCGAAAGACGCATGTGGGACATGCAACGAGCGCGGCGAGCAGATCGCGTACTTCAACCTCGGCGCCCTCCTCGCCAGCGCGAAGCCGCCGCGAAAAACGGAAGCACTCGCCAACTTGATGGCGTTCCAAAAAATGGTCTGCAAAGGCGGGGCAGCAGCTCGATACGTGGACGAGTGCACTGAAGCACAGCAGCTACTCGCGAGCGTCACGAGTGTAAGCTCGAAGCCGTGAACGCGTTTCGCTCCACGATGGTTCGTGTTTCGTCTCTCGTTTTCGCGGCGACGATCGTTGCGTGTGCGGGCGCGACGCAGTCCACGTCGACCACAGCCGAAACGAGCGGCGGCGGTTGGAAAGAGCTCGCCATTGCGTGGGACTTCGGACCGTGCCCGAACGACGGCCGCAGCTGCCATCAGCTTCTCACCGTCAACTACGAAGGCGGGTTCATCGCTTCGGAAGGCGGCCCGAGCGACTCCGAGCGACGCTTCACCGCACTCGACGCGCAAGAAGTCCGTGAGCTCCATCGCATCGTTACCGCCGATTTCATCGCGCACATTGGATCGTTTCGGTGCGTGCCAGAGTACGACGCAACCATTCGCATCGACATCGACGGCCACAAGCAAGAAGTCGGTGGGTGCGTGCGCCAGGCCGATGGCCGAGAGAACGCACCACGCGCGCTCGTTGAAATGCTCGAGCATCACAGGTTCGCGAGCCACGATGCGCCCTCGAAACATCCGACCGCACCGAGCGGCCAAGGCGACCCATGCAACACCGCGACGGGCTGCGCGAGTGGGCTCACGTGCGTCGTGTCACCGTGCGTCGTTGCGCCGTGCACCAGCGGCTCGTGCCAAAAACTCTGACGCCGCTGATCCGTTCGCGATCCGCATGACACCGTTGTCCTGTCGTGTGGGACCGGGCGACGCGTGATCGCCCCAAAATGCGGGCGTTTTGCACCTGAGGAGTCGGCACGCAGGTTGCTCTACCGTATCCCATGAAGACGCTGGGCTCGGTCGCCGCTATCGCCGCGGTTCTTATCAACGCTTCACTGACGATGGGTTGCGGCTGCGATCCGGGCAACAACAGCCAGCGCGCCCCGATCGATTTCACGCCGTCGAGCTCGGATGCGTTTCGCACACCCGCTGCGTGCGGTAGCGCTTCATTCGCCGCCGGTGACGTCTTCACCCTCGAGCTCTTGGGCGAGACCGACATCGCGGCGCCATACACGGTCCTGCGACTCGATCTCGCCTCGTCGGTGCTCGTCGATCAGTCGGTGCCGCTGATGGTCGGCGAAGTGGCCGGCAACGTGACGAGCGCGAAGTCGAACGATCGCTCGATTCAGTTTTCGCTCACGAATGGTTCGAACACCGCGGAGCTAGACGTGACCGCGCTCGCTTCCGTCGTCGTCACGGTTACGTCGATGCCGACCGCCGATGGGCAGCCGCTCAGCGCGGAGCTCAGGCTCACGTTCGACGATGGTCGCGTGCTCGATCAGTCGTACACGGCGCCGCTGAAGAGCGTCGTGGTCTCGTGTTTGTCTCATCAATCGGCGCCGTGATGTCCGCTCCCGATTGCTCAATGTGCGAATCTGAGCATCTCGATCACGGCACACGCTAAGCTGAGTTTGCCTTTGGAGGTTCTCGTGAAAGTTTTCAGCGCACGTGTGATTGCCGCGGTCGCCGTTCTTGGAGTCGTCGCATGCGGAGGCGACGACACCGGCGGTCTCCCTGACGGTAGCTCGGGCGACGCAACGAGCAGCGGCGATAGCCCCTTCGGCAACGGCGACGGGAAGGCCGGCGACGGAAGCGGCGGCGACGGTGGTAGCTGCTACGCGCCTGTCGACATGTACATCATGCAAGATCGTTCGGGCAGCATGGGGAACGACTGCAACATCGGCGACACGACAAACTCGAAGTGGTGTCACGCGATCAACGCGCTCTCGGGATACTTCAACTCGATCAGCGCTACCGGCAACGCCGCCGCGATTCAATTCTTTCCGCTCACGACGCACACGTCAGCGCTCTGCACGACAGGCGCGGGCTACGACGTCGCTGCAGCACCCACGCCGCCGCCCGCATACACCACGCTACCCACGAACGTCTTCGACGCGCTCCTCAACTCCACCAACGACAACGGCGGCGGCGGCACACCCACGGAAGCCGCGATCCGCGGCATCACCAAGTTCACGGCTGGCAATCGTCGCGGTGGCCGCGTGACGATCGGCATTCTCGTGACCGACGGCAATCCGAACGGCTGCGACGAAACCCTCGGGGACCTCTCGAACCTGCTTCAAGCGCACTTCACCGCCACGACGCTCCGCACCTACGTCATCGGCATGACGGGCGCCGACGACAACAACCTCGAGGCAATCGCGCAAGGTGGCAACGGTCCGATGCACCCCGCGACCGTGGGTCCGCTCACGAACGCGTGCGGCACGAGCACCGCTCCGTGTCGTCACTGGAACGTCGGCGATGGCAACCCACAAGCGTTCGTCGCTGCGCTCGCGGCGATTCAGCAATCGGCCGATGGTTGCGCCGACGGTGGCGGAACGGTCAACCCGAACTGACGGGCGCCGCGAGCCTCTTCACGGGCCGACCCGGCAGCGGCCTTCGACGCACTTGCCGAAGTAGTCTGGGCCTTCGTGCGGCGGGCACTTGAGCTCGGTGCAACGACCCGCAACGGGCGACATCGCGTGGCATTTTTCTTCCATCGCCGCAATCTCGTTGCTCGGCGCGGAGAACGGTTTGCATCGCGGGCAGCAGTCAGCGGTCCACGAGCTCAGCACGCACGTTGCGTCCGATGAGCATTCGCCGCCCGCATTCGCGGGGCTCTCCGCTTGGCACGACACCGCGACGAGCGCGGGCACCACGATGGCCGCCCAGATTTTTTTCACGCCTCATGGTACGCCCGATCCGCGTTCGTGATCACTCGCGCTCTCATCGCACTCACGTGACGGACTAGTTTTTCTTCAGCTTCGAGACTCTGCCGTCGAGCGAGAGGAGGCCCGCGGTGCCCTCTTCAGTCCAGTAGATGTAGGTGGCGTCGACGGCGATGGCGTATGGCGCGTTCAACCCGACTGCGTGCGTCGTCGGACCGCCGGCGCACGAAGGAAGGGCGCACGACATGATGGCGCCGTTGCCTTTGACGCCCTTCGCGTAGAGCGTGAAGTACACACGCGAGCCGTCCGTCGCGATGAGGAATGGATCGTCGAGCGAGTTTGCGAGCTGGGTCGGCGCGCTGCCGCAGCCCGCCTTCGGACACGAGTAGACGATGCCATTGCGATCGCTGAAGAAGACCGTTTTGCCATCGGATATGACGTCGAAGGGCGAGCCCACGTTCGAGGCGAAAGGCATGGGGCCTCCAGCGCAATCGGGCTGCGGACAAAATCGCACGGCGTGTGCGCCCGTGTCTGCCCAGTAGACGTTCGTTGCGTCGGCGGCGATTCCTGCGAGCTCGGTCTGACCCGACGCGAGCACGTTGGGGCCGCCTGCCGGGGAGCAACCGATGACGTCGCAACCGGACGTCGGACAGCTGAGCACCGAGCTCACCCATGCATCGGGCGCGCAGCCCGCGCCGGCCATGTTCGTCGATGCCGTCGTCGTGACGAAGGTCATGGCGCCTTGCACGGCGATGCCGTAGGGCGCCGGGAGATCTTGTGCGTTGAAGCACTGCGTGTACGGCGCGCCTCCGTCGAATGACGGCGGCGCGCACTCTGTCGGCACGAACGCCTCTTCGTCGATCTGTCCACCCGCCGGGTGCGCGCTGTTCGACGAATCCGTCCAGAAAAGCGTCGTGCCGTCGGTCGCGAGGCGGCTCGGGAAGAGTTGTGCGCTTGCGAAAACTTTGAGGCCTGTGCCGTCGGCGGCGCTCATCACCTCGACGTTGATGTTGTTGTAGTTCGCGAAGTAGAGCTTGCCGGCGTTGAGGACGAGACCATGTGGCGCGCCGAGCCCCGTGACGAGCACGGTCGGATCGCAGTGCCCACCCGTGCAACCGACCTCGCATGTCGCGCCGCACGTGCCGCAGTTGTTCTTGTCGCTCGATGTGTCGACGCAGACGTTCTTGCAGAGCATCGAGCATGCGTCGCCCGTGTCACTACCGCTGGCATCGACCGCGCCGCCTTCGACGAGCAACGTCGTGTCGTACACGTTGCACGCGACCACGAAAAAAAAAGCAAGAGAGGTTCTTTTCATCTCCGGTTGCTCGAGCGACTCAGAACGTGACGTGCACCGTGACGTGACCGGAACCTACGCCACCATCGGCAGCGAGCTCGACGAGCGTGGCGTCGACAGTTCCGTGAGCTTTGCCATCGCACGGAAGTTGCGACGGCGAGACGACGCTATCGAGCTTCACGAGGACGTTCTGTCCTGGATACGGTGATGGTCCGCCGCGCGCGGCGTAGGTCGTCGTCGAGGTGTAGACTTCGAAGCTGGACATCACGTCGAGATCCGCCGCCGCGTATGAACCAACGGCGAAAGCGCCGGTCGCGCCGGGCCGAATGATGTGGTCTACGCTGCTGACGTCTAGCAGCTCGTACGTCTCGCCCGTCGGATGACAGAGGCTGAACGTACACGCGCGCGTGGCGCTCTCGTCACCTGTCATCGTTTGTGTACACGCGTCGCTTCCATCTCCGCTCGCGACATCCGAGCTCGCGACATCCGAGCTCGCGACGTCCGTGCCGGCGTCACCGCCAGGAGCCGGCGAGCTCGAGCACGCAAACACGATGGAACCCAAGGCGATGAGTGCGACGCGCATCGAGACAAACGTACTTCACTTCGCGCGCTTCAGGACAGGAGTGTTAGAATGACGCGATGAGGGTCGCGCGCTCCTTGGCCCTCGTTACGCTATCGGCGAGCCTCACGGTTGCGGGGTGTTATCTCGGCGGCCCACCTGACGAGCGCACGCCGGTTGCGGTTGGGCCATCGCCTTTGCGCCGGCTCACGAACGCCGAGTATCTGAACGCGCTCCGCGATCTTTTTCCGACGGTAGCGCCGACCCTTCCGCCGCTTCCGAACGACGCGGTAATCGGGGGGTTCGAGAATGCCATCGAGGCGCAGCAGCCCTCGGACGTCGCCATCGCGCGCTACGAAACGATCGCCAACCTCGAAGCCGACGGCGCAACTTCGAGCGACACGGCGGTTCGCGCGCTCACCGGATGCGATTGGTCCACGCCCGTGCAGGCAAGCGCGTGCGCGACGCAATTCATCACGCAGACCGGGCGGCGCGTGTTTCGCCGGCCGGTCACGAGCGACGAGCTCACGCGTTTTCAGCTGAAGTTCCTGGCCTGGCAGTCGGCGGTCGATTTTCGAGCGGCGGTGCAGTTGACGCTCAGCACGATGCTTCAATCGCCGCAGTTCATCTATCGGCCCGAGCCCGTCGTTGGCGACGACGCCGATGCGATCATGCCCGTCGAGCCGTTCGCGCTCGCGAGTCGGTTGTCGTTTTTCTTGTGGGAGAGCACACCCGACGACGTCCTGCTCGACGCCGCAGAAGCGGGCGTGCTCATCACCGAAGACCAAATTCGCAACCAAGTCGAACGCATGCTCGACGACGATCGCGCGCGTCGCTCGTTCTGGAGCTTTCATCGGCAGTGGCTCGGGCTCGATCTCGTCATGCGCGACGAGCAAACGTATCGAACGCCCGACATCGATCCGACGTGGAGCCCTCGAACGCAGATCTCCGCGGAACGCGAGACCGAGCTGTTCGTCGAGAACACGCTCATGCAACACGGCACGCTGCGCGATCTCCTTCTCAGCCCGAGCGCCTGGGTCGACGGCGAAATGGCACACATCTACGGTCTCCCCTCGCCTGCCGATCCAACCGCGTTCACCGCGGTGCAATTGCCGGCTGTCGAGCGTGCTGGCGTTCTCACGCGCGTCGCATTTTTGGCGGGCACGTCGCATCGTGGTGGAACATCGCCTCCGATTCGCGGTAACGCCGTCGAGCTGCGTTTGCTGTGCGAGCTTCCGATCTCGCCACCACCGGGCGCGAATCTCTCGATGCCCACCGCAGGCCCCAGCGACGGACCACAGACGACACGCATGCTCTTCGAAACGCGCACGGCTCCGCCTACCTGTCAGGGCTGTCACCAAGGCTTGAATGGAATCGGGTTCGGCTTCGAGCACTACGACGCCGCAGGTGCGTACCGCACCACCGAGGTAGGCCTTCCGATCGATTCGAGCGGCGTGCTCCTCGGCAGCGATGTCGATGGTCCGTTCGACGGCGTGATCGCTCTCTCGACGGCGCTCGAACGAAGTCACGCGGTGCATCGATGCGCAACGCAGCAATGGCTTCGGTACGCTCTCGGTCGCGCGCCGGCCGACGCAGAGCTTCCACTTCTCGATACGTGGACGACCGCGTTCGAACAAACCGGCGGCGACGTCCGCGCGCTCCTCGTCAGCATCGCAACGTCTCCGACATTTCGACTTCGCAAGGCGGGCAACTAATGCGGATGTCACTTGAATCGATCGCGTCTTGCCACCATGTGGTGATCGAACCGCGGCAGCGCGACAAGCGCGGCCGGGCCGCCATGTGTTCCATCCAAAACGCGCTGGCGGCGGAATACACTCAACTCAACTGGGCTTTGCCGTAATGCTCGATCGACGTCGATTTTTGAAAGCCCTCGGCTTGGGCGCGCTCACGACGATGACGAATCCGCTCGGCGCGAAGCCCCGCGACGGATCGCCATCGAGCGCCACGCCGAATTCGATGCACACCGATCCGCCGACGCGCGTCGTCTTCTTTCTCACGCCGCACGGACACACGCCGACGGGATGGAACATGCCCATTCCAGCGGGCCCCACCGACGCATTCGCGGCGCGATCGCTCTTGCCACTCGCCGCGAGCGATTTCAGCGACATTCTTCGACCGCTCTACGCGTTTCGTGATCGCTTGCTCGTGGTCGAAGGGCTCTCGCACACGTCGGCGCTCGCCGACATCGCACACACGATGACGACCGGCGGCGACTTGAACAATCACTCCGTGGGCGTTGCCAACGTGCTCACCGGAACGCGTGCGATGCAAGTCTCCGGCTCACCGTGCACGGGCGGTGCGCGGTCGATCGATCAAGAGCTCGCGCTTCGCACGCTCGCGCCCGGTCGCTTTGGCTCACGCGTGTACGGCTTCGACTACACGCCGAACTCCACGGTCGCACCGTTTTCGTTTCTCGGGCCCGGCCAAGCGACGCCCGTCGTCGCCGATCCGGGAACGGCTTTCGCCGACTTGATGGGCTACATCGCACCGAACGGCGGGACCACGCAATCGCGCGCGGCGCTCATCGCTTCGCTGCGCCCGTCCGTGCTCGACTCGGTCGCGCGTGAATACGAGCTACTCGCACCACGACTCGATGCCGCGGGGCGCCAGCGGTTGAACGATCACCGCGATCTCGTTCGCCAGCTTCAAACGAGTCTCGGTGCGTCCGTCGCGGCGAAGTGTGACCCCACGTACGACGCGTCCGCCACGACGACGTCGCAACTCCTGCAAATGATCCGACTCGCGTTCGCGTGCGATCTCACGCGCGTCGCCACGTTCATCGCGCGAGTACCTCAGTGTCCAGAAATTGGGTACCCCGCGAACGAAACGGTTCACGGTTACGCGCATCAGTCGATCGAAGGCGCGACCTCCTGCGGGACCACGTACAACCCCGTCGCCGCGCAAGCCATGGTCGATCTCGGCGTGTTTTACGCCAATTCGTTCGCGTCGCTTTTGACGGCGCTCGACGGCGTGACCGAAGGGTCCGGCTCGCTCCTCGATCACACCATCGTCGTGTGGATCACCGAGCTCGGCACACCCACGCACGTTCATCACGACAACTTCACCGTGATTGCCGGCGGCACCAAGATTTTCAAGTCCGGCCGATACGTTCGCTACCCGCGCACGTACACCAATCCGATTTCGGGATTCGCGCCCGTCGGCCCCGCGCACAACCGACTTCACGTCACGCTGCTTCAGGCGATGGGCCAGCCCGACACGAGCTTCGGGCTGACGAGCGCGGCCGGAGCTGATGGAAGCACCATCCCGATGATAGGTCCGCTCACCGAGCTGACGTCCTGACTTCTGCGAGACGAGGAGCTAGTCGAGGAAGGCGTCGAGCGTCGCGTTTGGGTGCGTGACGACGTAGAGCGAAAAGACGACGACCACCAGCATGATCGCTGCGCGCTTGTGACCCGCGACGGTGCCGACGAAGTGCATCCGCATGCTTCCCTCTTTTCCGTCGTGGGCGAGCTTGACGACGCCGTCGTCCTTCACGGCAATGCGCATTGCGCCCATCGAGAGCGCGTCGCCCTCGAACGTGCCAACGGGTTTCGCGTTCGGCCCGCGCAACGTGTCGCCGTCGAGCACGAGGAGCGTCTTCGAGCCGTCGACGAGCCGAAGCTCTTGGCCGACGAACGTCATGACAGCATTCCCCGTTTCGGAGCTCTCGACGCTACCGCCTGGTTTGACCTCGAACGTCTTCGTGCGCTCCACGCCGATGACGAGCTTCAACCCGGATGGGTCGAACGGGCCGGGCTCGGCAACATTCGAGCTCGCGCCACCGCATGCAAACGCAAACACGAACAAGAGGAGAAGCAGCGCTCGTTTCATGGCGCGCATTCTACTCGTCGAACAAGGGTTTCGCTTCGATCGATGCGATGGCTTTGCCGCGCGCGAGATCGAGTGTGACGCCTTCCGCGACGGCGCGAATTCGCGTCGGTCCTGATGCGTCTTTCTCGAGAATTTCGAACGTGAGCCGAAGCCCGGTAAATGACGCCTCGCAGTCGGCGTTGCGTGTCGCGACGTTGCGCGTCGTTGCCGCGCCTTCCGTTTTCTTGAATACGCGGACGAGGGTGCCCGCGGCGCGCGCTCTGATGGTCGAGGCCAAGACGAGCGACTTGCCTTCCCAGTGTGCCGCGACCGTTCCCGACGCTCGACAGAACTCGGAGTAAACCGCCGAATCATCTTCGACGATCTTCTCCGGTCGACTCGCCTGCCACATGCCAATCGTGAACGAGTCCGCACCCATTTCGTACGTCATGCGTCCGGCAAACGCGGTCGCCTGTTTGAGCATGTCGGCAACGACGAGTGTCTTCTTGCCGTCCGTCATGCTGACGACATCGAACGATCCCGTGAAGAGCGGCGGCGTTGTCACGACTGCAACGGCTGTCGTCGTGGTCGTGGGAACAGCGGCGTCTTCGTGCGCTGACCCGCCACACGCGATCGCCAGCGCAGCCACGGTTGAAACGAAAAGAGAGAGCTTCATGCGCGCTGGATGCATAGCATCACTTGCAGCGCATGAAGGTACGGTCCTATAGAATGGCGCGATGAGCGTTCAATCCGAGCACGACCTACGCGTCGATCTGGCTGCGTGCTACCGGCTCGTCGCCCATTTTGGTTGGGACGATCTCGTGTTCACGCACATCTCGGTGCGGCTGCCCGGGCCCGATCATCACTTCTTGATCAATCCGTACGGAATGCTCTTCGACGAGATCACCGCCTCGAGTCTCGTGAAGATCGATTTGCGCGGCGAGAAGGTCGCTCCGAGCGAGCATCCGATCAATCCGGCGGGCTTCGTCATCCACAGCGCGATTCACGCGGCGCGCGAAGACATCACCTGCGTCCTCCACGTGCACACACCGGCTGGTGTTGCGGTGTCGGCGCAAACCGATGGGCTCCTTCCGATTTCGCAACAAGCCACGGTCGCGCTCGCGTCGCTTGGGTATCACGCGTACGAAGGCATCGCACTCTCGGACGCAGAGAAGCCGCGCCTCGTCGCCGACCTCGGCACGAACATGGGGCTCATCTTGCGAAACCACGGGCTGCTCACCGTTGGCCCGAGCGTCGGTGATGCATTCCTCGGCATGTTCAACTTGCAACGCGCTTGCGAGATTCAGCTCCTCGCGCAATCGGGCGGTGCGGCGCTCACGAATGTCGACTCGCGTATTCTCGCCGGCGTGAAACAAAACATCGCGCTTGTCACCAAAGGCCTCGGCGGCAACATCGCGTGGCCAGCGCTGCTTCGGAAAGTGCGGAAGCTCGATCCGTCGTTCGAGCTCTGAGCGACATGCGCGTCATCGTGCACGCGGACTTCACGGATTTCTCGGGGCTCAATTTCGGTGGCGACGCCTGCTTCTGGTGTCTCGGCATTACGTCGACGGGCATGACCGAAGCCGACTATTCGCGCGTCACCCACGACTACACGCTCGCTGCAGCGAAAGTGCTCGTTCGCCCGACGATGACGTTCGTATTCCGGCCGGCGATGATTCAAGCCCTGCACGGAATCAAATCGCGCACGCGCCTCTATAGCGTCCCTACCCGCGAGCGCGTCGGCCAAGCGATGTTGCGCGTCGTGAAAAAGGGCTTCTCGAAGAAGGTGCTCGAGAACGTCGACATCAACGCGGCTTCTCGTGAGATTTGATTCGGTCGACACGCAGGACGAAGAAGCCCTCGGCGAGCATCGCGAACGTCGTCTGCGGTGATTTGGTGATGTTGCCCGCGCTGACGTCGACGCCGGCGTTGAATCGACCGCCGAAGCCGATGAAGTCGTTCGGGTGAGCTTCGAAGCCCACGCCAGGCAAGATCGGAATGTCGACGAAAAATGGATTGCCCGCGGCGTCGTCGGGGATGTTGAGGAAGATGGGCACTTCGACTCCCGCGTAGATCGACGCGCCCTTCGCAACGCGAATACCGAAGTCGATTCCGAACACGAGCTCGGGTCCCCACCGAAGCGCTGGGTCAAACTGCGCGAGACGCACGCCGGGCTCGAGGCGGATCAGTGCGGAAAGAACGCGACCCGAAGCGAGCGAAAATCGCGCGGCGAGTCGCGGGTCGAATCCCGCCACCGGCTTGAAGCCGTCGGTGGCGTACGTGCGCTGCCCTGTGTAGATGAAGTTCGCCTTCAACCCGAAGTCCACCGAGTCGCTCGTTCCGATGAGCGCACCAATGCCCGCGTGCGGGAAGCCGCCCGCTGCGTACACCATTCCCCCACCCGCGCCGAGCGTTCGCCCGTTGTAGACGCCACCCCATTCGTCGTCTGCGCTCGCCGTTGCCGTCAAGAGCACGAGCGCGACCGCCAAAGCCATACGCATGTCCCGGATGTTACGGTGATGTATACGGTGTTGTCATGAAACTGATCGTCTTCGGCGCAACGGGCGGCACGGGCAAGAACGTCGTCACATGCGCCGTCAAAGCCGGGCACGAGGTCGTCGCGGTTGCGCGTAAACCAGAAGCCATCGCTACAACGGAGCATGTCGTCGTCATGAAGGGCGACGTGCTCGACGCTGCAAGCATCGAATCCGCGGTCGAAGGCGGCGACGCCGTCATCTGCGCGATTGGCCCCGCGAGCAACAGCAAACCGGGCACGCTCATCTCCGAAGGAACGAAGAACATCCTCGCGGCATGCGCGAAGGCCGGCGTTCGCCGCTTCGTGTTCGAAAGCGGCCTCATCATGAGCGACGGCAAAGAGCTCTCGTTCTTCGGCTCGCTCGGCGTGAGCGTGTTTCGCGCGATTTATCCGAAGCTCCACGCCGACAAGCTCATCGCCGAAGCCGCGATCCGCGCGAGCGAGCTCGATTGGGTCATCGTGCGCCCGCCCGCGCTTTCGCATTCTCCAGCAACCGGAAAATATCTTGCGGGCCCGGGTGCGCGCGTCTTTCCCGCGAGCTCGCTATCGCACGCTGATTGCGCCGATGCGCTCGTGAAGGCCGCGACCGAGGATGATTGGGTGAAACAGGTCATCAATGTCGGCCACTAAGGACGAAAAAACGCCCGCGTGGGCCATCGCGCTCATCATCGTCGTTGTCGTGAGCGCGGTAGGGCTGCCGCTCGGGCTGGAGATGTGGTCGCATCGCGCGCACTCGCCGAACGAGCTCGCGAAATTCGACGTCTCCAAGAACGAAGACTTACGCCTCAATCCGAAGGGCATGAGCGGAACATTCGAAAAGTTCGACGTCGTCGAGAACGCTACGTTCGCTCTCGGCCTTGCCAAGATTTGGGATCCGGACGCCGAGCTCGTACGCATTCGCGTCGGCGAGTGCGAGCGCGGTGGCATCGTCGACGTCGCTGACGAGGACGCCTCCAACGCCGTTCGCTACGAGTTCGTCGCGCTCGGTGACGCACGCCGAAGCCACACGTCCGAGAAGCGAAGCGGCGTCGAGCTCGCGAACGGCTCGGCGGACGAGCAGGTTCATCAGTCGCTGACGCTCGTCTTCAAACGCGGCCACCTCGTTGCGAAATCTGGTTCGGAGTCCCCGAGCAAAGGCGCACCGCCAAAGCTCGCGTGTCCGATGTCGAAGCTCGGCGATTTGATCGCCACGTCGAACATGCACAAGTACTCGATCGATCTCCGCTCCCGCCGCGTGAAGGTCGGCAAGGACGCATTCGGCTCGGGTGTCTACAAGGACATATGGCGCTGGGAAGCCTCGGGCGACGGACCCAGCACGAACGTTTGCGACGACACGTGCACGCTCGAGGGCACCGCGGACTGCCCCACACGCTGACGGTCTGCTACGCTTTCGGCGTGCGCACGTTTGCGGTTTTGCTCGTGCTCGTCGCTGTTACGGTTTGCGAGGCCTGCGGTGACGCTCAGCCGGGTCCGGTTGCTCCAGGGTCGGTCAGCGCGATCGAGCTTCCCGCGGTGTCGGCTGCGCCAACCGAGCCGCCTCCGCCGCCGCCCAAAGTCGAAGCGCGCGCGCAGGGGAGCGATGTCACGCTCACCGTCAGCTTCACCGAGTCACGCAAGCATCCGGCATCCGCGCGGCTCGATACCGTGTTGCGGAGCGCGCCCGCGTGGCGCGCTTTTCCCTCGGTGGATCCGATGCGCGATCTCGAGTGGCTCATCGAGCACAACGACGACATGGTGTTTCGACACTCGGCCCCCGACGCCACCATGGATGCGGCCATCGCCTCCGTTGCGCAACCGATCCAACTGTCGACACCCAACGTGAAAGCGTGGCGCGGCGTCGTGAACGGTTACGACAGCGTCTTCCTGCGCGCGCAGCCGAGCATCATTCGCGTCGCTCGCGCCTCGAACGCAGAGACTGCCGCGCGCGAGCTCGTTGCAAAGCCGCCCACGGCGCCGTCGTTTCACGCGAACGAAGCGCTTCGCGCGCGCATCATGAATCCGTCGGCGACCATTTCGCAGATGCCGCGCGACATTTCCGAGATGCGCGTCTGGGTCGACTCACACGTCGCCGACTCGAGCGCTGACATCTACACCGAAGCCGACTGCCCAAATGAAGCGGCCGCTCGCGCCGATGCCGTCACCATCGCGGCGCTCATTCAACAAAAGAACAATTTCGGCGTGCGCCTCATGACGAATGGCATTTTGAACAACGCCGAAGTCACCAACGTCGACAAACAAGTGCACATCCACGTGCACGCGACGCCACGACAAATCGATTCCGTCTTGTCGCTGGCGTCGTCCTACTTCTAGCGCGCAGGGCTTTTCTAGAGCCCGCGGGTGGCCGTTGACTCACTGTGTCGCCTTCACAGTCGGACAAACAGCACGCAGACGTGATGTGGCGGTTGAACCAAACCATCACCGTTGGTTCGATCGCGTTGCAAGCGTTGGTCGTGGCTGCTCTCTGGGGTCACTGGCGCGCACTAGCTGTAAGCATGGGCGTTTTCGTAGCGATCGTGCCGTTCAACCTTTGGGTGACTGCAAAGGTGCTGCCGAGCTGGGGCGCACTCCGCGGCGAGCTCTTCCGCGCCGTCGTCAACACCGTGGTGACGGTCACCGTCTACCGCGTGACAGGTTGGCCGTTTCCCGTTTGGCTGTGGCTTCCGTTCAACGCGCTCATCTTCGAAGGCAAGCGTTGGCTCACGTGGGTCATTCTCTCGATCACGTGCATCTCCAACATCACGTTCGGCCTCATCGACGGCGTATCCTGGATTGTTCCCGCGGCGTTCACGGTGTTCGCGGTCTTTGGGCGCGTCATGTCGGATGAACGCATGCGCGTCATCCGCGACATGTTCGATGCGAGCGAAGCCCAGGCCCGCGCGCTCGAGCGTGTCGAGGTCGAGCTGCGTCATGCGCAAAAGCTCGAGGCGGTGGGTCGGCTCGCGGCGGGCGTTGCGCACGAAATCAACACGCCGCTTCAATTCATCAGCGACAACGTCCACTTCATCAACGAAGGCGTGGCCGAGCTCCTCGAGCTCATACACCCCGACGCGAAGACGGCTGATGCGAAGGCGGTCGACTACCTGCGCGAGCACCTCCCCGAAGCTCTGCGAAGTACGAATGACGGCCTCGCACGCGTCACGTCGATCGTCGCATCGCTACGCGCTTTCGCGCACCCATCGACGGCGCGCGGTGTCATCGCACCGAACGATGCGGTGAGCGCTGCCATCGTTCTTTCGAAGCACGAATACCGCTACATCGCCGACGTCGACACGCAGCTCGGAGACGTCCCAAGCGTGCGAGCGAATGCCGGCGAAGTCAGCCAAGTCCTCGTGAACCTCATCGTCAACGCGACGCACGCGATCGCGGACAAGAAGAAGTCGACGGGCGATCGCGGACACATCAGCGTCACGACCGCCATCGACCGCGACACCGTCGCCATTTCCGTGGGCGACGATGGAGTCGGCATCGACGCTGCGATCGGCGACAAGATTTTCGACCCCTTCTTCACGACCAAGCCCGTGGGCCTAGGCACTGGGCAGGGACTCGCCATTGCGCATGCCATCGTCGCCCGCCACGGCGGCACGCTCACGTTCACATCGAAGCGCGGAGTGGGAACGACGTTCGTGGTGCGCTTGCCCATCGCAACACCCGACCTCAAGAGCGCCGCTTGACTCGAACGAGTGGGCTACTTGATTGTGGCGTCAAGGATCTCGAACGAGCGCAACGACGCCGCTGATCGCGAGATCTCCGCTGCACGCGATGAGCATGCGCGCATCTCCCCTGGGCGAGATGACCGCAAGAGGCGAACGTACCAGCTCGATGCGCGCCAAGTCGGGTATGATCGCCCACACATGTCAGACCACCCGACCGACTTCAAAGGCTCCGTGATCGATGCAGTGCGTGACGCCATCGAACAGAAGATCCCGAACGCCAAGGCTCTCGTGAACGGCGGCGGCGGTCACTACACGATCGAAGTGACGTCGCCCGAGTTTGCAGGCAAGAACACGCTCGATAAACAGCGCCTCGTCTACAGCGCGATCACACATTTGATGACGGGCGACGCGCCGCCGGTTCACGCGGTCGATAGCCTGACGACACGCACACCCTAATGGACGTTTAGTCCGACTTTCGTTTCGATTCTGGAACGCGCCCGAGATCGGCGTCGAGCTGCGCGACGCGGAACGCGACCTCGGCGAACGCGGTGGAGACTTGCGCCATCGCGGCTCCGTCGAGCTTGTCCGAGGTGTCGTTGGCCGTGTGGTGCACGTCGAAGTAGTGCGTTGCGTCTTGTCGCACTTCGATCGTCGGCACGCCGGCGCTCACGAGAGGCGAGATGTCCGTTCCCGCGCGTGCGTCGCCATCGTCGTGTGTGATGCCGAGCGGGGCGAGTGCACGCGCGATCTGTAGAAAGTCGGTTGCGTGGGCCGGGTCGCCGAGGAACCTCGTCATGCGGGCGCGGTCGGTTCCGCTGTCGGCCTCCATCGCGAGCACGAATCGGGCGGCGTCGGCGGAGTGTGCAGCGAAATAGGCTTTTGCGCCGGCCGTCGAATTTTCTTCGGCTGCGAAGAGCACGACGCGCACCGTGCGTCGCGGACCCCGCTCGGCGACGAGTCGCGCGGCTTCGAGGATGATCCCGCAACCCGCAGCGTCGTCGATCGCACCGCGCCCGAGATCCCAAGAGTCGAGATGTGCACCGAGCAGTACGACTTCGTCCTTTTTGGTCGTGCCCACGACCTCTCCAACGACGTTCGCGGATGGAGCGTCTTTTCCGCGCTCCGGAGTGAGCACGAGCTTCATTTTCACGGGCTGCGTGCGCGCGAGTGTTCGATGCAAGAGATCGGCGTCGGTCGTCGAGATGGCGCCGGCCGGAATCGGATTCGTAACGTCGCGCAGCATCGTCGAGCCTGCGTGCGGAAAGCGGTCCGATGCGGTGCCGACGGAGCGCACCACGAACGCCGCCGCGCCAGCGTTCATCGCCGCGCGTGGCCCTTGCGAACGAACGCCGACGGTCATGCCGTATCCGCGCCCGTCGTCGGTGCGCGGCATCACCACGTTTGCGAAAATGATTTTCCCTTTCGCGGAATCCTTCGAGAGGTTCGTGAGCGCTTCGAGCGACTCGACTTCGAGAACTTCGGCGGTGATGCCTTCTTTCGGCGTCGCGCCGCTCCACCCGAGCGCCGTCACTGCGAGCGACTGCCGAACCGGCTCGGTGATCTGCGCCGTCTCGACGCCGCGCTTCCAGACGGGAACCATCACGGCTTCTGTGTGCACGTTGGCAAGCCCGAGCTCGCGCATCGTCCGCTGAGCCCAAGCCACCGCAAGCGGATCGCCCGCGGACCCGGCGAGCCGCGGCCCCACTTCATCGGCGAGCGACTCGGCGATGTCGTGCGCCCGATGCGATTGCAGCGCCGCCGCCATGACAGGACCCGGCGCTTCCGCCGACGCGGACGCGGATGCAGACGCCCACGCGGACGCCGACGGAGAGGCCGACGCGGACGCAGACGCAGACGCGCTGGGCGTGACCGATACCGCGGGCCCCGCGGTTCCGCATGCCACGAGAACGAGCGCCCCAAGCCAATGACGAGTCACGCGCTCGTCATACATCAACCATCGAGGCTAAGGTGAGCGCGCATGGCAACGGGCGACAAAGTGCGCGTCGAGTCCATCGATCTCTTGCGCGGCCTCGCGATGATCGTGATGGCCCTCGACCACGTGCGCGATTTTTTCTCGAACGCACACTTCGAAGCCACCGACATCACGAAGACGACGCCGGCCTACTATTTCACGCGTTTCATCACGCACTTTTGCGCGCCTATTTTCGTTTTTCTCGCGGGCACGAGCGCGTTTCTCCAGCTCGAGCGCGGCAAGACGAAGCCGGAGCTCGCGCGTTTTCTCCTGACGCGAGGTCTCTGGCTCGTCTTTCTCGAGCTCACGTTCGTGCGTTTCGGTTGGACGCTCAACGTCGACTATCACTTCGTCGGCGTGCAGGTGATCTGGGCGCTCGGTTGGTCGATGGTGCTCGTCGCGCCGCTCGTTTACCTGCCCTCGCGCGTGACGGGCGCCATCGGCATCGCGATGGTCGTCCTCCACAATCTCACCGACAAAGTCCATTCGAACATGTGGCTCTGGAGCGTCCTCCATGAGTCGAGCATGATTGCGCTCCCCGATCACCGACGCCTCTTCGTGGTGTACCCGCTCGTTCCGTGGGTCGGCGTGATGGCGGCTGGCTTTGGCTTCGGTGAGCTCGTGCGTCGTGCGCGACTCGTGCGCCTCGGCGCGGCGATGTTCGTCGCGTTCGTCGCCTTGCGGGCGGCGAACATCTACGGCGACCCACACCCATGGCGTCCGCAAGCAACGTTCGGCTCGACGCTCGGTGACTTCTTGAATTGCGAAAAGTATCCGCCGTCACTCTTGTTTTTGCTCATGACGCTCGGGCCAGCGATCGCTCTCCTCGCGCCGCTCGAGCGATTTCGCGGCCGCGTGGCAAACGTCGTTCGCACCTTCGGTCGCGTGCCGCTCTTTTACTACCTGCTCCACCTGCTCTTCGCGCACGGGCTCGCGGTGCTGCTCGCAACTTTGCGATATGGGCGCGTGCAGCGCGGCATGTTCACGCTCCCGTTCGTGTGGAGCGTACCGAGCGACTACGGCTACTCGCTTCCAATCGTCTATGTTTTGTGGGTATTCGTCGTCGCGGCGCTCTATCCATTGTGCCGGTGGTTCGAGGGCGTGAAGCGCACACACAAGAGTGCGTGGCTCTCGTATCTGTGAGCTACTCTTCCACGCCCGACGTTTCTTTCGACGCCCCTTTCGCCGCGGACGCCGGGGTCGACGCGACGCCGATCGTGGACGCTTCCTCAGACACGACGACGATCGACGTCGCCATCGACGCGGCCCTCCCACCCGTGATTGTGAGAATGGGGCGCAACGACGCTGACAAAGCGTTCCTCGCTGGGTTCGTTCTGAGCTCGGGCGCGACCTTCAACGTCACTGTGCACTGAACGCTTCTTCGAGCGCTGACAAGAGCACGTCGGCGGGTTGGGCGCCCGATACCGCGTACTTTCCAGCGAGCACGAAGAACGGAACGCCTCGAATGCCGAGCTCGCGCGCGGTCTCTTCGTCGGCTCGCACTTCTTTGGCGTAGCGATCGCTCGAAAGGACAGCGCGCACCTCTTCGGCGTCGAGCCCGGCTTCGGACGCAAGTCGCACGAGGACTTCGTGATCGCCAATCGCGAGGCCTTCGGTCATGTAGCCGCGCATGAAGCGGTCTTTCACGGCAGCTTGCACGCCCTTCTCGGCGGCGAGGTGAAGCACGCGATGCCCATCGAACGTGTTTCCCGAGCGCGCGCTCGAAAGCTTCAGGTCGAGCCCATCGGCGGCCGCGGTATCGACGACTCGTTGCATCATCGCTAGAGCTTCGGATTTCGTGCGCCCGTATTTTTTCGCGAGATGCGTCACGTTGTCTTCTTCGCGCACGGCCGGCGCAGATGGGTCGAGCTCGAACGATCGCCATCGAACGCGCACGGCGTCCTTGTCGGGAAGCTTCGCGATGGCCATCTCGAGCCTGCGCTTGCCGATGGCGCACCAGGGGCAAACGATGTCCGACCAAACCTCGACCTCGAGCGTCTTGTTCATGGGTTTCCCGTGCTCCGAACGAGCTTGCCTGACTGAAGCGTGTAGGTGCCGCGCGCGGAGCACACTTTTTGGACGACGCGGCGGTGCGGCGCAAATTCTTTTTGCGTGTATTTTGCAAGAACTTCGCCGCAAGATTTCCCTGGTTTTTCGGCCAACGTGAGTGAATTGCCCGAAGGGTCGAGCCGCGCATCGAGCACGATGTATTGGCCTGCATCGGGGTCGGTGTTGCCAGGCATGATGAAGTCATTGTCGAGCGGGCCTGCAGCCATCGGAACTTTGATGACCAGGCCATCGGCCGAAAATATCTGAAGCGAAAAGACGCTCTCGCCACCGATGGTGCCCTCGGTAGGCGCGCCCTGATCGCACCAGGCTGCGTCGCGGCCGCCGAGCTTGATGGAGCGGCACGAGTTGATCATGTCGACGTCAGCGGGCGGCTTCACTTTGCGCTCCGTAAGCCACGCGCGGAGATCGATGTCGGGCGCTCGGTCCACGACCGACGCAGAGGCAAGCGGCGACGCGCTCGCCATGACGACCGGCGTTGGCATCGGCAGCGGCGTTGCGCTCGCCGTCGTCGTTGTGGTCACGGGTGCGACCGATGGCGTCGGGTTACATGCTAGGCCGAGGAGCAAAGTCGTGAACGCGACGCGCATGCACGCATGATAAGGTCAGTGCCATGAAGCAAATTGCATTTCAGGTGGGCGGAGTGCTGTTGACCGCGGGTTGCGTCCTCTTGGTTGGCGCGCAGTCGTCACGCGCAAATCCCTCGCTCGCGGAAATCGGAGACGGCGTCTCGCTTTGCAGCACGAGCTCCGATTGCGGCGGGTACGGCACGTGCTCGGGTGGGCAGTGCGGTCACTGCAGCACGAGCTCCGATTGCAGCGGTCATGGGACATGCTCCAGCGGAACATGCAACCACTGCAGCACGAGCTCCGATTGCAAAACCGGTTCGTGCTCCGGCGGCATGTGCGGCGCGTGCAGCACGAGCTCCGATTGCAAAGGCAACGGCAATTGCTCGAGTGGCCAATGCGGCGCATGCAGCACGAGCTCCGATTGCAAGGGCGGCAGCTGCTCGGGCGGTCGCTGCAGCGGCTATTTCCCCTGAGTCACTCAATCGCGCTCACGTACTGACTCGGGACCCAGCGAGGCGGAGCTCCGCCGCCGGCGAACGCCACGAGCGCTTGCCCGTCGGCGATTTGTTGCACGATGGCGGGATAGCGATTGCCGTCGGGTGCGGTGACCATCACGCGCGAGCCAGGTGCGAGCAGCGCGGGCGCGTCGAGCAGCGTGAACGAGATTTGCCCGTTCGGAATTCGAATCGCCGTGCTCGTGAAATATTTGTCGACCCTGTTCGTGTTGTAGACGTCTTCGATGGCGCGGCAGAAGTCGTTCATTTGCGCGCCACTTTCGAGGCCGTTGATCGACCACGCGCCCGTGCCGAGTCGCTCGGAGAGCACCATGTCGATCGCGATGCCCACCGGCTGCTGCATGTCGTCCTTCACGTCGTCGACTGCGATTCCGGTGCTGAGGCCCAAAAGCTTGACGGTGCCGAACACATCCGCGAGCAGAAACTCGGTTTGAATGATGACGCGACCTTCGTACACGCCCGCTCGAGTCGTGAGCTTGTTCGTGTGCGATTCGATCACGACGGGTAGCCCGGCGACGCGAACCCAAGCGCCGAGATCGCATGGCTCGGCCGCGAGGTGCTGACCGGCCTCGAGAGTCCACGTCATGCGATCCGGTTTCTTGTGACCCTCGGGCGACGCGGACCACGCTTCGCTCCCGACGAACGCGTGAAAGCGATAACCGGCGCCCACAGCGACCGGCTGACCCGCCGAGATGGGGCCGCGCACGATCACCGCAATCCAGTCCCCGTCGGGCATCACGAGCGGCGGGCCGGATGGTGCGACAGCAAGCCCACAACCCGTGCAAAATCGACCGCGCAGAGCTTCGCCGCAACGCGAGCAGTTCATCGGCGCACTATATCCTGCTGACGGCGCGCGGGCACGCGCACGCGCGCATCGAGGCGCCCAACTAGGGTGCGTACAATTTCATTTCGTCCGGCGCGGGATGTCCTTTGCCCGTCTCGACGAGCTCCTTCAGACTCACGACGAAGTACGCCCACTGCGTGCTGCAGTGGTGCATGAACTCGACCGGGTTCTTCCAGCCAACATGCGAGAAGAGGACGAACGTCTGCGCTCCCCTTTGCACGAGCTCGAAAATGATCTCGGTGTCGACCCACTCGGCAGGCCCTCTCACGCACTTCCATTTCACGAGCTCGTTCGGTTGGGTCTCGACGACTTTCATGTCGACGTCTTTGAAGAACGTCAAAACGCCGTTCTTCTTTGCGTCGCCCTTTGCGTTCGAATCCCACCATCCCTGATTGCCTTCGAGCGTGGTGAGCGCCTCGTAGACTTTGTTCGCCGATGCAGCAATCCCAACTCGATGAAGAATGTTGACCATGTGATTCACTCCTTTTCCTCGATGTATTCTGCGAGCCTTCGTAGTGCGTCGTCCCATTGCGCGGAGATGTGCTCGAGCGTGCGACGCGCAGTCTCGAGCCTCTTCGGTTGAAGCTCCCAAAGCCGCTCGCGACCGGCGCGCGTGTCGCGCACGAGACCCGCCAGCGAGAGCGCTTCAAGGTGTTTCGTGATCGCCTGCCGCGTGACGGGCTCGTCTTCGCTGAGCACGGTGATCGAGAGCGGCCCGCCGCACAGCCGCGTGACGAGGCGCAGTCGCGTCGGATCGCCGAGCGCCGCGAACACGGGCGCTACCTCTGCGAGGCGCGCTTCACTTGCTCTCGACATGGCTCGCCAGGTTTTTGCTTTGCGCCGTCCAACCGCCGTCGTTCATGCGAAACGCTTCGTCGCGGCGCGCTGCAGGCAACGCATCGAAGCCGGACTCCACGATGGAGAGGCGCGTGCCTCCCTCGGCGTCCTCGAGACGAAACTCGACGAGCGTCGGCGGCTCGCTCGCGTAGTCGACCTTCGGGTCCATGGCGTACGGGTGCCACCGATACGAGAAGAGCGACTCGGGCTCGATGCGAACGATGTCGAGCGTCATGGTGACGTGCTCGTACTTGGGGATCGTGAGGCGACCGCGTACGGACGCGCCCGCGGCGAACGACCCCTCGAGCTTCACGCGAAACCAAGCGCCAAACTCCTCGGCGTTGGTGAGCGCGCGCCAAACGCGAGCTCGGGGCGCGCGCAAGATGACCTGTTTTTCGATGCGATCCGTGGCGCTCATGAAGTGCAACTCCTTGGTTGCACTTATAGGTAACCCCACTCGCGCCAACGTGCAACCATTTTATTGCACATTCGAATCGGCGATGCCGGCGCTCAGTCGACCTGAATCGTTCCGGTTGGCTGGACGATCGTGATTCGGCCTTGGTCGTCGTTCTCCGAACACTGAATGGAAGCGACCTACTCAGCTGCGTGGACGACGCATTCCGTCGGCGGAGATCCCTCTTTCGGGAACGCGCGGGCGAGGGCTTTTGCGATGCGGGCAGCGCGTTCGCGGTAGCCGAGCGTGTTGAAGTGGATGCCGTCGGTGGTGAACCAGTCGTCGTGGACCTCGGTCGCCCAATCGTACACGCGCATGTTCGGGTGGCGCGCGCACGCTTTCACGACGGTGTCGTTCCAGCTCGCCATGTTTGCGTTCTGGTAGGGGCCCTTTTCCTTCAACGTCTTCGTCGTCGTCCAGAGCACTGGCGTGTTGCCGATTTGCGACATCATGGTGTCGATGCGCGTGCTGAGCATCGCGGCGTTGCCTGCCGTGTTGGCTGGGTCGTTGGTGCCGAGCGCGAGCACGTAGCAGCCGGTGTAGCCCGCCGAGCGGCGGCGTTTGACGACCTCGGTGGCGTTCGGTTGGTCTTTGTATTTCTCGACCATGCTGCGCGCGCCGTTGATCTCGGGCCAGAAGCGCTCGACGCCGATGGAGTGATAACGCGCGGCGATGCGGTCATCGGCGCTCGGCAAGAGCTGCGACGACACCAGACCGAGCGACGTCGAGTCGCCGACGTGCGCGACCTCTTTGCATGACGTCATGAGAGAGTCGGGTGGTTTGACGACTGCCGTCTCGGTCGTCGTGGTGGGCGCTGGCTCCTCGGGTGCAACGACGACTCCGGTGGACACGGGCTCCTGCGCGAGTGCTTCGAGCTCGGTCGGCGCGCGACAGCTGAGCGGCCACACGACAAGCGCGACGGTCGCAACGGGAACGAGAACGATCGCGCGAAACGCGAGGCTCGCGGAGAGCGTGACGCTTCGCCGTGCACGAGCCATGCGCGGCGCGGTTGCGCGACGGCGAATCGGATCTTCGATCAAACGGAACGACGCGGCCGCGAGGAGCATGATGAGCGCGAGCTGCACCGCGCCGCGCAGCACGGGTCGGTCCATCAGCACCGCGGCTGGCATGAACGCAACGACCGGTAAATGCCACAAATACACGCCATAAGAGCGCGCTCCGACCCAGCGCAGCGGCAAAACGCCGAGCGCGCGCGCCAAGAGCGTTTTCGGATGCGAGGCAGCGATCGCGAGCGCCGCGGTCGATGTCGCGAGCACGAGCTCTCCTCCTCGATAGAGGAACGGCGAATACTCGTCGGTGCGCGCGATGCAAAGGATGACGCCGGCGAGGCCGAGCACCCCGACGAAGTCGAGCGCGATGCGCCACGGGCGAGACACTTCGGTGACCTTGTCGAACGGAATCGCCATCGCAGCGAGCGCACCGACGACGAGCGAAGCCGCGCGCGCATCGGTGCCTTCATACGCGCGCGTGTTGTTCATCGCGTTCGGATGGTAGAGATGCATGATCGCCCACGTGGACGCAGCGGCGAGTCCGATGGTGACGATGGCAAGCAGCACGCGCCCCGACGCAAAGCGACGCCCGAGCCAGAGCATCCCGAAAACGAGTAGCGGCCAAACGATGTAAAACTGCTCCTCGATCGCGAGCGACCACAAGTGATCGAGTGGGCCGGGGCCGGTGAAGCGTTGGAAGTAGTCGTCGCCGTTCGCGATGGTCGTCCAGTTCGCGACATAGAGGAGCGCGTAGATCACTTGGCGGATCGTCGCCGTGAGCTTCTCCGGTCGAGCGATGGCGGTCGTGGCGGCAACGACCGGCAACATGAGAAGCAGCGCCGGCAGAAGTCGACGCGCGCGCCGAATCCAAAACGCTTTCAAATCGATGCGACCGCGCTCTTCGAATCCGTGAATCAGGAGCGACGTGATGAGGTACCCGCTGAGCGTGAAGAACACGCTGACGCCGAGGAGCCCGCCGTCGAAGAAGGGCGCGTGCAGGTGGTACGCAACAACCGACCCGACCGCGATCGCGCGGATGCCATCGAGCCCGGGTAAGTACCCGGAGTGACGGTCTGCGGATTCGGCGCCCATGATGGATGATCGCAAGAAACTCGATGCGTCGGCGAGCCCTTTTTTTCGGCTGTCACGAAACCGGCCTAAAATGGGTGCCGCGCTCTCCGAAGATGAAACGCCCGAGCGGCGATTTCTAGTTCGGAACGTGGTCGGCAAGCGCCTGATACTTCGCGCAATGCCCGAGCACGGTGGTCGGATTCTCGGTTCCCGTGAGCGTGGGCAAGTTTTTCCCGCACGTGGTGGTGTCCGTGAGGACGCCGTCGATCGATCCCCAAAAGCCGTACTGATAAATATTTTCGGGGATGCCCGGATCGCTCGCGAGCGAGAAGTGCATGAAGAGCGACTCGCCAAAGTTCGTCTTCCAGAACGTCGCGTACGTTTGGTACGCGGCGTACATGCGAGCGTCGTGTTGCGCGAGGTGCTTGATGGCGAGGTTCGTGTTGCCCGAGAGCCCCTGCCCACCTTCGTACGCGGCAATCGGAATGCCCCACTGGGCGCCGAGCGTTTTGAAATCCTGCATCACGGTGTTCATCGACGTGATGCTTTGGTCGAGTGCCACGAAGAGGCTCGCGAGGTTGCCCGTTTGTGAGTCGTCGGGTGGCGCGAAGTAGGGCGCCTGCGCGATGTACGAGACGTACCCTTTCGGATCGCCGTAATTATTTTGGATGAACTGCAAGGCGACATCGCTGTAGACGGCGCCGAGCGCCCAACCCGAGAGCACGGGATGAATCGCGCTCGCCTGATCGGTGAATTCCGTTTTGAAGATCGTCGCGATCTTCGCGAGTCGATCGCCGTGGTACTGGCCGACTTGCATCAAGTCCCCGATGCCGCTCATCCACGAGGGGCCATACGTGCCGGAATATTTTCCTGGGTAGCGCGATGCGTTCGCCTTCGCGGCTGCGCTGAACGTCGCGTAGGCGCTGAAGCCTTGGTTCCACGTTTCGTTCGAATCTTCGACGATGACCTGGAAGGGCGTCGTGAAGCCTTGGCTTTGGCGCGCCGTCGCGATGCGGCCGAAGTCGAGCGTCGCGCGGAGAAATTTTGCAAACTGGTGAATGAAGTCGTCGCTGGCGAGCTCGGGGATCGTGATCCATGCGTCTTTTCCCGTCTCGTTTACGAGCTCGGCGATGTGCTCGTACGGCTCGCCGAAAGACGACGCGCCGAAGTGCGTCGCTGTAGGGCGGTCGACCCAGTCGGTGAGCTTGCTGTTGTTCGTGGCCTCCCAATCCATGAAGCGCAGCGCGCGAAACGGTTTGAGCACGTTGATGAATTGCGGCAAGAACATGGGAGGCGTCGCGTAGTCGAACCCGGGATACAAGATGCGAATCGACTGGACCGTTTGGCTGGGCGCGTTCGTGATCTTGAGCGTCAGAAAATTTCCGAATGCGCCGGGCGTCCCCGTGATGTCGACGGTGTTGCGTTGCTCGCCGCTCACCGTCGTCCAGGCGGGCCCGAGCTTGCCGATTCCCGACACAGCGAGCGTGCCGGTACCGACATACGCAATTTTGTAGGTGCCTGTGGTGAGGACGAAACCGATGTCGGTCGAGCTCGTGCCGGACGCGCCGGCGACAGGATATCCGTTCGGGTCTTTTTGGCTCGCTTGCGTGTCGAATGGCTTGAGCTGATACGTGATGTCAACGCGCGACAAATCCGCGGAGACGTTCGTGCCGAGCCACGACGAAATCGTCGGAGTTACGGGGCCTGCGTCGCCGCCGTCGCTGCTCTGTGGAGCGTCGGAGGAGCCGCCGCTGTCGACCACTCCGCCGTCTTGTGTGGCCGCCGAATCTCCGCACGCGATGACGAACGTTGCGATCAGGACCCAGCGCATCTAGAAAGGGCATCATGGGCGCCTGCGTTGGTCAATGGTCCGTTGCTTGTTCCGTTTTGGCGCTCGCGTGCTCGAACAGCGGAACGACACCCGACGCTGGAGATGACAGCGCGATCATCACCGAAGCCGGCACTGACGCCGTCGTCGATGCGTCGAGCGACGCCGCAACGGGATGCGCCGCTTACAAATATTGCGAAGACTTCGAGAGCTACCCTGCTGGGCCGATCACGAACGGCATGATGCTCGGTCCGTGGAAGGCGACCGTGAACGGCATGGGCATCGTCGCGCAAATCGATGCCGTAAAACCTTATCGCGGCAAACAATCGATGCACGTCACCATGCCGAGCAACGCGGGACAAGACGCCGGCACCACCGCGCGCGGCACGTTGAACCAAGCCGCAACGGCCGGGCTCATTTCGGGCAACAACGTCTTCGGTCGCGCGATGATTTTTTATTCCGACACCGGCGGCAACGGTTTGCCGCTCGCCGTTCACTCGTGGCTCTTCAGCTCTGCGGGCACATCCACCTTTGCAGATGGTGGCGTGAACATGAACATGGGCGGCGGCGGCGCGAAGATGCAATTGAACTATCACCCCGTTTCGCCACTACCCGAGCAAAGCGTTCAAGGCGGCACCATGACCACGGGGATGTGGCATTGCCTTCAATGGGAATACGACGGCTCGGGCTCGCCGCCCGCCAACGCCGGCAAAGTCTGGGTCGACGGGACACTCGCCGTGAACGTCCTTCAATCGCAAGGATGGAACTTCGCAACGCCGTGGAGCACGTTCGACTTCGGCTTCAACCACTACCAAGCGCTCCCCAACGGCGTCGACGTCTACCTGGACGAGTTCGCGCTCGACGGCGCGATGATCCCGTGCCCGCCGTGATTCACACCTAGAGCACGCAGCCGATTCGAGACGTGTCGATAGCGACTTCGTCGATCCACATTTCGAAGGGCTCGGTGGTGGCTTGGTATTCCTGCCAGCCGAGCCACACGCTCGTGAACTGCGGCAGAATGTATGGGTTCGCGTTGCCGCCGTGTTTGCTCGACGTCGTGTAGAGCGATGGGTGCTCGACGCCATCCCAATAGAAGCGCGTCTCGTTGGTGGCGCCCGCGTGCATCCACTCGATGCAGATCCATTTGCCCGTGGGCACGGCTGTCGGGTTGCCCGTGGGATCGTTGTCCGATGTCGTCCAGTCGCCGGTGCCTGCGTCGTCGATGCGGTTGTCGGTGCCGACGCCGAAGAGGCTCGCGCTGTTCTTCATCTGGCCGCTCAATCGAATTTCACCGCTTACGCCCGTGCCCGATGCGGCGACGAACGTCCAGTGTGCGTACGTGAAGCCTGCATCGCCGGCGTCGAGATCCGTTTTCGGAAGCTCCGAGAACCAAACGAACGCGCGACCAAAGTAGGTGTTGTTCGCGACGGGAAACGTCTTCGTCTCTTTGATGGTCGAGGGTCCGTTGCCCGTACGCATCACGTGAAGAGCGCTGCTCCCGCGTGCCGCGTGGATGCTGTCGATCACGGGAGCCGTGCCGTTTACCGTCCACGTCGTCTTGTCGAGCGTCGGGGCTTCGAATCCGTCGCACAAGAGAACGTTCGCTGTGGAGCAACGACTCGCGCCGTAAAACTTCGTGGTGTCCGTCCCGAGATCGCGTCCGCCATCGCCGCCCGCATCACTCGGCTGCGACGAATCGCCGGTCGCGCCATCGACGTCGTTTCCCGCGTCGGTCGCGATCGTGCTCGTGCCGCACGCATAGGCCGATGCGATGAAGAGAACACACGCTGCGCGATGCATCCCTCGAGACTAAACCCACAGTTCGCTTGCATGGACGCTGTTTTTCGAATGCGTTGCTCGTGGCGTGCGGCAGCGTGACGAACCGGCGGGACCGGCGCGTGGATGATTACAGATCGCGCAAGCCGCTGGGCGTATGCCGCCAGCTCGTCTCGCGGCGAGCCTTTCGCGGCCCGGCCGCGCTTGTCGCGCTACCGCTTGTCGACCATCGCGAAGACTCAAGACCGTCGATTCAACTGCCTTCTGGGGTTAACTCGAATCGCGGGTACGAAACGTGCTCACGGTTGCGCATCATGCCTTCCACGGAAAAATTCCGGTCTCGCGCGGGGCGCAGTGGGTCGAAGCTTGCGGCGCTCGCGGGCGTTTTGTCGCTTGCGGGGTGCATCGTCGGGCCGGAGTCGGCGGCCGCGGAGCGCGGGCGAACGGAGCTCACGTGCGCGACCGATTTGATGGTGCAGCAACGCACGGACTTGAGCGCGCAAACCTACGAAGTGACGGGATGCGGGAGGACCGTTCGCTACACATGTCGCTTCGAGCGCGGCACGCTGCATGCGTCGTGTCTTCCGGAGCCCTTCCCCGAAATCACGCAGAGAGCGCCCCTATAGCGAGCTTCGCTCGTGTGAGGCCGAAGGCGACACGCGTGATCGCATCGAGAATGCGCGTGGGTACGATCTGAAAGAGCGCGATGACGGCCCAAAACCGCCGCGGCGCGACGTAACGCGTGCACGGGCGTTTCGCGAGCGCAGCATGAACAAGCGCGCGTGTCGTGTGTTTCGTAGACGACGCAACTGCTGCGAAGCTCGACTCGAGCGTGTTGACTTTCGAATACGCGCCTGCGTAACGCGTGGGTCGATCGCGGAGCGCCATGGCCTCGCCCATCGTGCGGCGCGCGAAGCCAGTTTTGATCGTGCCGGGCTCCACCATGACGACGTCGACACCGAACGCTTTTGTTTCCATCCGCATCGCGTCGTTGAGCGCTTCGAGCGCGTATTTCGTCGCGTGGTATGCGCCGAGGAGCGGCGCCGGGATGCGACCGCTCACGCTGCCGACGTTGACGATGCGACCCGCGCGGCGATCGAGCATCGGCGCGCCGAAGCGACGCGTCATCGCGATGAGACCGAATACGTTGGTCTCGAATTGTTCGCGGAGCGACGCGTCGTCGATCTCGAGGATGGGGCCGGCCGTCGCGTAGCCGGCGTTGTTGATGAGCACGTCGACACCGCCGCCGCTCGTGCGCTCTTCTACGCGCGCGAATGCCGCTTCGATGCTCTCGGCCGACGTGACATCAAGCTCGATCGTTTCGATGCCTTCGGCTTCGAGCGCACTCAGCGCCGCGCGATTGCGACCGGCGGCAAAAACTTTGTGCCCGAGGCGTGCGAATTCTTTTGCTGCATCGAGGCCGATTCCCGATGTCGCGCCCGTGATGAGAATCGTTTTGCTCATGAGTGGCGCGTTACTTAAGACCCATCACCCAATCGTCAAGTACATTTCGTGGCATGCAACGCGTGTGCTTCGACGAAGCCGACGACGTGCTCCGTGCGAGCGGGTGGCCGCATCGCGTGATCTTCGTCGATGGACATCCTCACGAGGCGCGCGCAGACAAGTTCGCGTTCAGCGCGCTGTCATCCGGGGTCGAGAAGTATCACGGCGTTTGGCCGCGCGAGGTCGCGTATCGATACGTGCGCGCGATTGCGGCGTCACGATTCGATCGCTGGCGACTCAAGCAAGAGAAGAAGCCGCGAGCCGCGTTCAAAGCTCTCTCGATCGCAGGCCCGCCCACGAAGGCCGAAGCGAAGTCGTGGCTCGTCGATGCCGTCGTGAGCTACGCGGACCATGAACACATCGAGGCCGAAGAGTTCGTCTATTTGATCGAAGCGATCATCGGCGCCGACGAGGCCCTCGATGCGCTTGCGACCGGGTTCGAAACGGCGACCGACAAGATCGATCGGCGAGGTCGCAACTTTTATCAGGCCGACTTCAAAGGAGCGGTCGCAGGAGCCATCGCGTTCGTGGCGCTGCGCGCGTCAAAGAGCGCGCGAGCTCGCCACCTCCCGAGGCTCGCGAAGGAGCAAGTGCGTTTCACCAAAGCCGCTGTAAAAACGGACGATTTCGAATTTTGCGCGGAGTCACTCGCGCTCTCGCTCGAGGGATCGGTCGCTATCAAGCGACGATTCGGTGCGAACGCCGAAAAGCTTCGCTATCTCGACTACGCCGGCGACGATCCCGACTGGGTGCGCGAGCTTGTCGCGGCCAACCCGGAGGCGGGATGCACCATTCGTCTCGTCGCCATCGCAGGCGTCGCCGCAATGAAGAACCTCGCCAATTGTGCTTTCTCTGCAGGCCAATTGGCGCCCGCGCTGCGCGACTTCGGAATGGTGCGCGCGCCCGAGAGCGTCGCGTTCGCGATCTCGCTTCTCGGGCGCACGAGCGTCAAAGACGCACCCATCAAGTGGCTCATCGCACACGCCGACTACGCACGACCCTTCGTCGAGCGCGCGGCCAAGCACGGACCCAACGCCGCAGTCGCGCGCGCCGCGCTTCGCCAACTCCGGTCGCCGTGACGCCGCTCGTCTACGTCATTCAAAAGCACGCGGCCACGCGCTTGCACTACGACTTTCGACTGGAGCAGGGTGGCGTGCTTCTCAGTTGGGCCGTGCCGAAAGGTCCGAGTCGCGATCCTTCGGTGAAGCGGCTCGCCGTGCAAGTGGACGACCACGCGCTCGAGCACGCCACGTTCGAAGGCTCGTCGCGCAAGGGCCGCGGCGTGATCGTCTGGGACTCGGGCACGTGGACGCCAAACGATGCGTCACCCGAAGACGCTTATCGCCGCGGCCGCCTCACGTTTCGCATCGACGGCAAACGCCTCAAAGGCACGTGGCACCTCATGCGACTACGCATGGAAGGCACGACGAAGAAACATTGGATGCTCTTCAAAGGCGCAGACGACGAAGCACGACGCGGCGACTCGATCGTCGACGACGAGCTGACGAGCGTCATCAGCGGACGCACGCTCGAAGAGATCACGGGCTGAGCTCGTTCGAGTCGTGGGTGAGCCACGGCGCAAGCGCACCCTGCATGGCGGTGGTTGTCGGGAAGCGCGCGTTTGGATCTTTGGCCATCGCACGCGCAACGACCGACGCAAGAGCGGGCGACACATCGGGTCGAAGGTTCGTCAGGGGCTCGGGCTCCGTCTGCTGAATGGCCAAAAGGAGCGCGTGATAGTTCGAGCCTTCGAACGGCGTCTTGCCCGTGAGGGCTTCGTACATCACGCATCCAACGGCGTAGATGTCGCCAACGGACGTTGCCGCGCTTTCGCCACGCGCGTATTCCGGCGCCATGTACGCGGGGGTTCCGACGACGAGGCCTGTTTGCGTGAGCTTTTGATTGTTTTGTTCGTCGATGAGCTTTGCAACACCGAAGTCGAGGAGCTTCACGACATCACTCAATCCAGAAATCGTGGTGAGCATCACGTTCTCGGGTTTGAGATCGCGATGAATCACACTGATGGCATGCGCCGCACCGAGCGCGGAGAGAACCTGCGAAGCGACGAACGCTACGCGTTGCTCCGAAAACGGCGGCTCGTTCTCGATGGCCGCTGCCAGCGTCGGGCCGCGCAACAGCTCCATCACCAAGAATGTGGGGCCGTCATCTTCGGCGACGAAGTCGAAAATCTTCACGATGTTCGGATGATCGATCGCCCGTACGACCTCGGCCTCGCGCCGAAAGCGAACGAGCAAGTCGGGGCTGTCGGCGAACCTGGAATGAAGAACTTTCACCGCAACTGGCATGTGCGCGAGATCTTCGCGCTCGGCTTCGTACACCGTGCCCATGCCGCCCGTTCCGACCTCTCCAACGACGCGATACCGCCCGCCGAGCACCGTGCCAGTGGTAATGGCGCCGACGCCTCGCGGTGAGCTACCTCGACCCGACGGGGCGACGCGACTAAGCGCGAGCGACTGACGTCGTTCGATCGCGCGCGCGACGCTTGCGCTGAGCGCGCGAAGATCGAAAGGCTTCGTCAGATATTCGAACGCGCCATACTTGACGGCTTCGACCGCGCTCGCGATCTCGGGCATTCCAGTCATCAAGAGGAAGGGAACGTCGGCGTTGTGCTCGCGCACACGCCGAAGGAGCACGACGCCACCCATGTCGGGCATCGTGATGTCGCTGACGATGACGTCAACGGCCTGCTCGGCGAGTAACGCAAGTGCTTCTTCACCGGACCGCGCCTCGACGACCTCGTGACCATCGCGACGGAGGTGCCGCGCGAGCGCCTGCCGGAGCGCACGCTCGTCGTCGACGAGCAGCACGCGCGTCGAGGGTGGTTGCTTCTCTGCCTCCATTACGATCTTCAACGATACGCCGGACGGCTCTCCGTTTGCAGTGTGAGTCTGTGGCTCGCGTTCATGCGAGAAATCGCCCACGCCTTCATGCGCGGGCAGATGAAGAATGGTATGAGTTCGTGATGCTGCGCGGCATCATCATCACGGTTGGGTTGGCGCTTCCATTCTGCGCGCTCGCGTGCGGAAACGACGACAACGCGCGGTTCGATGGTGGCAGCGACGGCAATAGCGGCGGCTCCGATAGCACCACACCATTCGGAGACGGCTCCTTCAAAGGCGGAGACGGCGGCGATGGCGGTGACGGCTCCTGCGGCCCAAACCTCACGGGCGTCATCCGCGATTTTTCGATCGAAGGCTCGTCGTGGCATCCGGACTTCGAGCACTTCCTCGGCGACGACAAAGGGATCGTCGCAACGACGCTCGGCTCCGATTTCAAGCCCGTCTACGCGAACACGAGCGGCACCACGCCCACGACGACCGGCAAAGCCAACTTCGACCAGTGGTACAACGACGTGCCCGGCGTCAATTTCTCGAGCCTCTTTCAGATCACGCTCGCGCCCATCGGCGGCGGCGTCACCTCATACGACAACCCGAATTTTTTTCCGGTCGATGGTCAAGGTTGGGGTAACCAAGGCCAAGTCCACAACTTCGGCTTCACGTTCGAGCTCCACACGACGTTTGCATACCAAGGCGGCGAGTCGTTCACCTTCACGGGAGACGACGACCTCTGGACGTTCATCAACGGGCACCTCGCGATCGACATCGGCGGCGTGCACGGAGCGGAGTCGCAAAGCATCAACCTCGACACACAAGCGGGCGCTCTCGGGATCGTCGTCGGGCAAACCTACCCTCTCGATATTTTCACGGCCGAACGCCACACGTCACAATCGGACATTCGCATCGACACGACGATCTCGTTCAACAACTGCAACCCGATCATCCACTGATCGCCCATCACCAGCGTGGGTCGTGGCGCATCACGCCCATCGGGATGCCACCGGTGACGGTGGACGTGTCGAACATCCCACGCGACCAAAGCGTGCGCTCGACCATCGCGCGAAAGACACGCTCGAGCGCATAACGAACATGCACGCCTTCGAGGATGCCCAGGGCCCGCGCGATCGCTTCGATGGTCGCGAGCCCATGATCGTGCGCCTCGCTTCGCAATCGATACGTCGATGCGGGGCCGCGCGGCAGCGCCACGCACGGCAAGTCGCGCAGGCCCGGAACGCGATTTCGTACCTTCGACGCTTGCCGCCATGTTCCATCGGGCACAATCAAGGTCACCGGCGGATCCCCAGGAGCGGGTGCAGAGAGCAGCGTTGCGTCGTCGTGTGGGAAGAGGAGCACGGCGCGCGACGACGCATCTGGCACGAATGGCGGCGTGGGTGATGCGTCGTACCCGCGGACGACCACTTCGCTGTTCGCGAGACACTCCGTTGCGAGGCGACCGGTGTTGGTTGGCTTGCGATCTTCGTAGCGGTGAATGAAGAGTAGGAGGCGCGTGCGCGTTTCGATTTTCGGGTTCGGCATGAGCGGGCACACGCACAGCCGACCGAGCATGCGACACCGCGCACACCGAAACTCGGCGTTGTCTCGACGGCTCATGCCGCACCACGCGGTAAGCCGAGCGCAACGAGCACGGAAGCGAGATCCTCCGGAACGGCCGCCGTGACCTCGATACGTGCGCCCGTAACGGGGTGCGCGAATGCGATCGATGACGCATGGAGCGCGAGGCGATGAAGATCGTATGTGGCGCGGTAGTGCCGATTGATGACGCCCGATCCGTGATTTACATCGCCGATGAGCGGGTGATCGATGTGCCGCAAATGCCGGCGCACTTGATGAAGCCGCCCTGTTTGCGGCATCGCTTCGACGAGTGAGCAGCGATCGACGGTCGAGCGCGCAACCGTCCGAAAACGCGTCAGCGCTCGGACGCGCGGTCCGCCTTCCTTTTTTGGAATCGGATGATCGATGACGCCAAACTCCGGCGGCTTGCCGCGCACGAGCGCGAGATAGCGTTTGTCGATCGCGCCTTCCTCGAACGCACGCGAGAGCACTACTGTCGCCTCCTTCGTGCGCGCAAAGAGGAGAGCGCCGCTCGTCCCGCGATCGAGCCGATGTACCGGATGGACGTGCTCGCCGCCGAGCGCGTCGCGCACACGAAACATCGCCACGTCGTCGTCGTCGTCCCAGCCGCGGTGCACGAGCAACCCGGAAGGTTTGTTCGCCACTACGACGTGAGCGTCGACGAAGAGGATGTCGATCACCGGGTCAACGTTACGGCATCACGGTCCGCTGCACTATACTCGTCGAATGAAGCGCTGGCTCATCCTCCTCGCGACCGTTGGGTGTAACAACGGATCCACTGCTGGGCTCGACGCTTCGAACGACGCGTTGCAACCATCCGATTCAGGTGACGCCATGGCCGATGCGAAGGAGGCGAGCGCACCCTGCAAGATCGGGTTGCTCGACGCGGGCACGCCGGAAGTAACGTGCATGGGCTCGACACCTTGTCCGACCTCCGAGGCGTGTTGCATCTCGAACACCGTGATGTGCAAATCGCAATGCGGAAATTTGGAAACCGATTGGCAGTGTGAACGCTCCGCGCATTGCGGTACCGGGCAGACGTGCTGCTACGATTTGCTCTTCCCGGATTTCACCCAGTGTCCTGGCGCCGCGGCATTGACACAACCGACATGCGTTGCGTCGTCATCGCCCTGCGACGGTGTCGTGTGCCAAACCGATGCCGACTGCGAGGCTGGCACCTGCTACGCCGTGGCTCTCGATTTTGGCGCCGAAGCAGGGACACGCACGCTTGGCATTTGCCGGTGAGCGGCCCCACTGCACGCGCGGGTCACGGGCACGCGATGCGTTCGATGAAGTCCGAGCTGCCGTTGGCGAAGCCGCGGTAGTAGATGGCGCCGGCATTGAACGCGATGTGATTGAATGACCCGGTGCCGTCTTCATCGGCGGAGCCGATCGCCGTCGGGAGCGCGAGGTCGAGCGCGGGGTGTGTGGCCGTGGCGTCGTAGCCGCTCGGGAAGAAATCGATGCTGTTTCCCGTGCCCGCGAGGAGTGTGAGCTTGCCGCCAAGCGTGAGGTACCAGACGTAGCCGTCACCGGCGACGATGAGATTCTTGCCGTCGTTGGTGATGCCCGTCACGGCGGGATCGGTTCCGCTGTCGACCGGAGGGAACTTGCTGGAGTCGCCGCCCAAGATCGTGGTGACCGCGCCGGTCGTGGTGTTGATCTGAACGACGTACGACGAGTTCGTGTCGTCGCGCGACGCGGCGTAGAGCGCCGTGCCGATCGCCGTGAAGTTGGTGATGTTCATGGGCGCGCCTGGCGACGTCCCGAGCGTTGCGAGCGTCGTGACGTTGCCGGCCGAGTCGATTTTTCTGACGAGCGTTGCGCCGCCGCTCACTGCGGTGTCGACCACGTAGACGTTGCCGGCGCTGTCGGTTCCTAGCGCCGCAGGACCGTTGAACGTCGCGGCGGTGCCTTGCCCGTTCGCGTTGCCGGGGACCGGAAGCGTGCTGCTGCTGCTCGGATCGAGACCGGTGAGCGGACCGGCGGTGCCGGCAAGAACCGCAACGGTGCACGTGCCGGTGTTGTTCGGGTTGGTGATGTGAACGATCGCGTTCGCGAAGTAATCCGAGGCGACCAAGCTCCCATCGGCGAGCGCGGCCAGACCACGAAGCTGTGAGAACGACGCAGCCGAGCACGCGCCAACTTTGTAATCGTACGTGCTGCCCGCGGGCGTTTGACTCGCGATGCGCGTCTCGACGGGGCTGCCAACCGACGTATCGACGCTCCACACTTCACTCTCTTGTCGCGTGTAGAGATGCGTGCCCGAGAACACGAGCGTCTGCCACTGAAGCGGTGGGTCTGCCTTGATGCCCGTGCCGCTCGCGGGACGCAAATTCGGATCGCCTGTAAATACGGGGTTACCCGCATACAAGCTGCCGGTCGAGCATGTGAAGCCGCCGCTGCCGCTGTCACCGCCGCCGCTGTCGTTGCCGTTTCCGGAGTCGTTGCCGTTTCCGGAGTCGTTGCCGTTTCCGGCATCACCGCCGTTGTCAGGCGTGCTGCTGCACGCGGCCACGAGAATCAACGTCACCAAGCATGCTGTCGTTCGCACGCCGACGATACTCTGTCGTTTCGTCGCGAACGTCAATGTAGTGAATTGTAAAACCCGTTTGCCGTAAGCTCGCGCCCATGGCAGCCCAGCGCACGCTCGTCGTGTCCGGCGCTAATCTTCTCGCGCGCGGGTTTCTCGTCGTTGCGACGGATCGCAAAGCGCCCGATGGGTCACCCGTCAATGCGCTCTTCGCTGTCGCGCGCGCGATTCATCGCGTCATTGCGAATCGCGTGCCAACGCGCGCGATCGCGATCATCGAGCCGAAGGGCGCGAGCTGGCCAGACATTCTCGGCAAGCAGCACGCGCGACTGCCAGAGCTTCTGCGCACGCTCGGGCTTCACGTCGTCGAAGCGCAAGACGAAGCTCACCTCGTTGCGAGCTACGCCGCCGCCGCGCTCGCAACGGGTGACGACGTCGTCATCGCCGGCGTCGACAAGCGCTACGCGCAGCTCGTGGGCGATCGATCGTGGTGGTACGACGCCAACAAAGACGTTCGCTACACATCCGAGATCGTCAAAAAACGCTTCGGCGTGGGGCCCGAGGCCGTGGGCGAATGGCTTGCGGTCGTCGGTGATGACAGCGGCAACGAAGTGCTCCCCGGCATCGCAGGCATCGGCGCGAAAGGCGCAACGACGCTCGTCGAATCGCATGGGTCGATCACCGCGGCAATGGCGAAGCTCGACGCGCTCGAAGGGCGCCTCGGGAAGGCGCTACGCGCGGCCCAGGGAGATGTGGCGAAAGAGATTTCGCGGGCCCGGCTCGATCGCACGCGTGCTCTCCCTATCGCGCTCGACGCGCTCGAATGGTCCGCGCCCGATGCGAAGACCGTGAACGCGCTCTACGAGCGGCTCGGTTTCGTGGAGCTGCTCGTCGCCGACGGCGGGACGACTCACGCCGATGTCTGCGAAGCGAAGGGCGCGGCACTTGCCGCGATCGCGAAGCTCGACGCCCCGATTGCGATCCACCTCTTGATGGAGGACGCAGCGCCCGTGCGCGCTTCGATCGCGGGCGTGGCGCTCGCCAACGGAAGCAACGAAACGTTTTGGGTTCCGAATGGAAGCGCGGCGTGGCCCGAGCTCGGTGTGTGGCTCGCGGAGGCAAACGCGCCAAAAATTGGGCACGATCTCGTCGCGGCAGCCGTCGAGCTTCGTCGCGCGGGCATCACACTTCGCGGCATCGCGGGCGACACGGCCGTCGCGTCGCACCTGACGCAGCCGAGCGGGTGGGCACCGCATGATCTCACGATCGTCGCGAAGCAAGTACTCGGACGCGCACTACCCGAGGAAGATCCCATTCGCGGCGTGGGTGTGCGACGCAAAGCCTGGAAGGCATTGCCCGCCGAGCGAGTCGCTCTCCACGCGGGCCAATTCGCCGATGCTTGCGCCGCTGTCTGGAAAAAGCTCTCGCCCGCCCTCGATGAAAAGCTCGTCGCTGACTACTTCGCCATCGGGGACATTTGCGTGCGCATGGAGCTCACGGGAATCGTCGTCGATCCGAAAGCGCTCGATCGCGCCGAGATCGATTTCGCCGAAATCGAGCGCGAGCTCCAAGCCGAGATCGACAAGCTCGCGGGCCACACGTTCAACGTCAACTCGTCGAAGCAGCTCGGCACGGTGCTCTTCGAGGAGCTCAAGCTGCCCATCGTGATCCACACCAAGACCGGTTGGAGCACGTCGATCGAGGCACTCGAACGCATCGAGCACGCACACCCGATCGTCGCCTTCGTGCTCCGATGGCGCGCGCTACGTCGCCTTCGCGACAATTGGGTGAGCTCGCTGCGCCGCGCGATTGACACCGACGGCCGCGTGCACTCCCGCTTCAACCCCGCACGCTCGTTTTCTGGGCAAATCGTGAACTCGAATCCCGATCTCGGACGTGTGCCTGGACGCACACCCGAGATGGCGCGCATCCGTCGAGCGTTCGTCGCTCCGCCGGGCCACGTGCTCATGTCGGTCGACTTCAACCAGCTTGGTCTTCACGTGCTCGCGCACCTCACGAAAGATCCCGCGCTCGTCGAGCCGCTTCTCCGCCGCGCCGACATGCACGTGCTTACCGCATCAGCGATCCTCGAGAAGCGACCCGAAGACGTCACGACCGAAGAGCGACAGCTCGGCAAAGTCGTCAACTTCGCGACGTTCGCCGGTCAGGGCGCGAGCGCGCTCTCGCAACAGCTCGGCATTTCGGCGGCGGAAGCGAAGGAATACATCGCGCGCTTCGATCGCCACTACGCAAAGGTGCGCGCGTTTCAAGACGAGCAGCTCCACCTCGCAAAGACGCGCGGCTACATCGTGACGATCGCCGGCCGCCACTGGCCCATCGGCGGTCTCGAGTCACTCGACTCGCAGCTTCGTTCGTACGCCGAGCGCCTCGCCCGCCGCGCAACGCACGAGGCCTCCGTGCAAGACGTATCGCGCCGCGCACTCTTCGAAGCCGATCGCGCGATCACGCGCGAAGGCCTCGGCACGGTGCCGGTGTTGCAAGTGCTCGACGAAGTTCTCTTCGATGTCCCGGAAGCCGAGCTCGAAAAATCCGCGCGCGTTTGCGCCGATGCGATGAAACACGCCTACGAGCTCGAAGTCCCTCTCATGGTCGGCGTGGAGGCGGGGGAAAATTGGGCGGACCTCGAGCCGATCAAATTCTGAGAAGTCAGTGCACGACGGGTGAGTGCACTAGCGGCGCTTTGCGCGCGCGGCAACTTCGGGGGGAAGCGGGAATTCGCTCGCGGCGAGTAGCTCGCCGTCGTCGATCGTTACCGTCATGCGATGAAGATCGAAGAGTGCGCGCTTGCGCGTGGGCAAGACGACCATCGCCGTGGGCTCGTCGAGATATGCCGCGGTGTATGCGCTCACGACGCGGATGCGATCGTGCGGGGCACCCGCGAGCCAATCGACGCAGTCCATCGCGAGCGCGGGCATCGCGGTCATCAGGTGAAGGAGCGTGGGCGCGAGATCGCATGCCTCCGTTTGGGCGTCGAGTAGCGCCGTCCACGGTGTGAGGTCCGCGGCGTGCGGCGGAAACACGAGCAGCGGATCACGCAGCACACTCGGTTGGTATCCGCGGTTGTAGAACGCGCCGCCTTCGCCGAGCGGTTGCCCGTGATCGCTCGTGAAGAACATCCACGCTTCGGGATCGCGCGCGCGTAACGCTTCGAACGTGCGGGCCACGTACTCGTCGGTGACGCGCACGGTGTTGTCGTATGCATCGATCGAGTTGACGCCGTCTTCCGGGCCGAACACCTTGCGCGATGCCGGCGAGTGGTGACCGTAGGGCATGTGGCTGCCGTCCATGTGCAGCACGATGAAGAATGGCTCCGCGATGGTCGCGAGCGCGGGTAAGACGCCGCGGTCGAGCACGTCGAGATCGTCGGCGCCCTTCAGCACGTCGACCGACGGCGCAAAATCGATCCCCGAGCGAAACGTGTCGGCGCCTTCGCGAAAAAGCGCATCGAGTCGGCCCCACGACTCCTCTTGCGCGCTGATGAATGCGGTGTGGTAGCCGTTTGCGTGCGCGTATTCGATCACCGTTGGCGCGCGGAGCACGCGGCCGTTCGGGTCGGGCCCCTCGAGACCCGTGACGATGTACGGCACGCTCGTGCGCGTGCTCGGGCCCATCACCGTGGCGTCGCGGAGCGCGAGCAGCGCGCCTTCGTTTTCGAGCTTTTGCAGGCGCGGCGTCGTGTCGCGCGCGTAGCCGTACAGCGTCGTGTGGCCGGCCGCGAGCGATTCGCCAATCACGAGCACGATGTTCGGTAGACGCGCGGTCTTCGGTTGTGCCCTCGGAACCTTCACGCGCTCGGCGTTCGCAGTGACCGTCACCGTGCGCCACACGAGCCCGGCGATCGCGCACCCAAATGCGGGCTCGGGGTGCTCGAGCGTCGGCGATGCATTCCAGTAGAGCGCGCCGGCCGAAACCAACGAGACGAACGCGACCGATGCTCCCCCAATGAATCGCCAACGAAGCGGACGTGCGCCGTGCGGCAAGAGCCACGCACAAGCGAGGGTGATCGCAAACACCGCACATGCGCCCAACACCGAAGTCCCCTGCCCCACCGATGCAAGCGCGACGCGCGGCGATTCGGCGAGTGCGACGAAATCAGTCGGCTCGACGAACTGCGCATACGCGCGAAACATCCCCCATTGAATCGTCATGGGCGCGGCGACGAACACACCAAACCACGCGACCCGAGGCGCTCCCGCCGCCATCGCGACGAGCCGAACGACGATCCACAGCGCGACGCACGCGAGCCCGTAATTCACGGCTCCGCGCGCCGTGGCAAGCCGTGGCGCGAGGTAGCTGGCGCGCAAAATCAGATCGAGGGCGACGAGCACGGCGGTCGTCAACCAGGTCGACCGCGGGTCCATGCGGTGGAGAGATAACAGAGGTGGGAAGGAACGGACTCGGGTTTCCACTCGTTCCGTTTTATCGAGACCGACGGATCACCCAAGCCTGCGGCGCGCGATCTTCACGACCATGAAGCCGCCCAAACCGACGGCGGCGAGTCCAACGAGGCCCGCGAAGATGCGGACCGCGAGCGCGATCCCGTCGCAGTGATTCAAGAGATGCCACTGCGTGAGGAGCGTCGACCAATCGTGGTGGTATCCGCCGCCCATGCTCACGAGCGGGAGCTCCTCGCGCGCTGCGTCGCCGATGTACGTCGCGAGCTCGAACATGCTGAACGAGAGCCATGACATCCCAACGATGAATCCGAACCAATCGTTTTGCTTCTTGAGCAAATATATCGCCGCTGCGGTCGGCACGAGGAGCTGCATGATGCTTCCGCCGGCAACCATCAGCGTGTGCCCAAACGGCATAAACACGATGTGCCCCATCTCGTGAAACGCGAGCGTGATGCCGCCGAACCACGTGCGATAGAGCGGGTCGGCGATGTGCCGCACGAGCCCATACACCAAATACAAAAGGAGGAAGCCGCGCGCGATCCAGTCGTCGCGATCGGCGAGCCAGAGCTCGAGATCGTCGCGCAGATATTCGAAGCGTTCCATCACGGGAGAATCGTGCAGCGAACTCTACACCGCGCCCATACATCGTGGGCCTTGGGGCCGAGTGTGTTCGGTTCCAAGCTATTCATGCTTTTCAGCGTAGGATGGGCTCGTGGGCTGGAAATCCGTCAGCGTCGTTCTGCTTTTGTGCTGGGGCGCGGCGTGCGCGCGCGCCATCGGCGACGAGCCTGATGCGAGCGTCGATGGGAGCACCACGAACGACGGCGCGACGAGCACCGACGCAAAAAGCGATGCCAAGGGCGACGCCGCATGCACGTCGCAGTGCGCTTCCGATGCAGGATCGATCTGCGTCGACAAGACAAACGACATCAACCACTGCGGAAGCTGCACGACAGGGTGCGCCACTGCTGACGCAGGCGCGATGGCACCCGACGCCGACTGGAGTCTCGGCACGCCGGCGTGCGCGAAGAGCGCGTGCACGATCGATTGCCCCGACGCGATGGCGCTGTGCACCGACGAGATTTGTTACGACACGCAGAAAAACCACGACCACTGCGGGAGCTGCACGACCGCGTGCGCTGTCGACATCGAGAACTGCAAAGTCGGTCATTGTTGCGCGGTCGGCACCGACTTTTGCGGCAGCGCCTGCACCGACATCCTGAGTGACGACACCAACTGCGGCAGCTGCGGCCACACCTGCGACGCCGGCACGACGTGCGGCGCTGGCGCGTGCACCAACTGCGTCCCCATCGCGGGCCCCGCGCTCACGCAAAATCTCATCGGCTGGCCCAACGGCGGCGTGCGCATCAAGGCGCTGAAGAACACGACGCTATCGAGCTTCGTATTCAACAACCAAGGCTCCGCAGACACCGTCAATCTCACGACGACTTCGGGCACCGTGCTTCAGACGGTAAGCGTCCCCGCGAGCACGCCCACTTTCACGGCGACCGTCGCGTGGTCGCTCACGTCTGGTACGTCGTACGATCTCGTCGTGGTGAGCGGCTCGAACGGCAAGTGGGACAACTACTCGTCGTGGCCGACGTCGAGCACGTCGCTCGAAATCGACGGCACCGTCGACACGAACCACACCCTTTACACGGGCTACTGGTTCAACATCACCGGCATCAAGACCTGCCCGTAACGCGCTGCCAGGACCGACTCCAGATTCACACGTTGGCGTCGCTTTAGGATGTATCTTTTGCGCGTGAAAACCTGGATGACCTTGGCGCTCGGCGTCCTCTTCGCGTGTAATTCCACGCACAATCCGGTCACCGCGAATGGCACCGTGATCGTCGATTGGGATACATCGAAGGCGACGCGTGCGGGTTTCGCGAAAGCCACAATCGGGCCGCGAACGGCCAAAGACTTCGTCGTCGAGGTCACGCAGAAAGACACTCCGCCGTTCGAGCTCGATCTTCATGTCGACGTCGCACCGATCGATTTCGAAGAGGGCGGCAAGACCGTTCATCAAACCGCCGCGGTCGCCGTGAAAGCGACCGTGAAGGAAAACACTGGCTGGGACCTTTCGGGCAAGTGTGACGACGGGCCCAACTATCAAATGGGACCGGTCGACGACGCGGGCGCGATGCACTCCCCCGCCGCGATGATCCAAGACTGCCCAATCTCGGAGCACCGCACTGCAGGAGCGGTGCTGAAGAGCACTTGGGCCATTGGCTTCACGCTCAACATCTACGGCGACGGCACCGTCAAAGCGTTTCCAGCCGATGGCGTGAAGATTCGCCCCAAATGATGGCTCAGACACTCGCGGTCCCCTCGACATCGTGCGCGGAGAGCTATGCTTCGGGCATGAAACGCTCACCCTTCGTTTTCGCGTTTCTCGTCGCCTGCCAGAACCAGAACGCGAGCCCGACGCCCACCCCAACGTCCAATCCGCCGCCCACTCCATCGATGACTGCTCCCGTTGCGTCGAGCGTTGCTTCGGCTGCTCCGTCGATCACGCCTCCCATCGCATCCGCATCATCGGCGGCGCCCGTCGCGGTCACGACGACGACGACGCCATCCTTTCCTGTGCTCGTGGGTCACGTGCAGGGCAACCATTACATCGTCGACTCGAGCGCGCCCACGTGCACGCACGACGCCGACTGCGCGCTCGTTGCGCGCGTCACGGCGCAAGATGGTTTTCACGTCAACAAAGAGTACCCGTACAAGCTCGCAATGAACGCAGCGCCCGGCGTGACGTTTCTAGCACCCGGCGCCATCTCGTCACGAACGACCGGCGACTTCAAAGAGGACGGCGAGCTCGCAGGAAAAATGACCGTCCGTTTCCGCGCCGCCGCCGGCGCGCACCCGCTGAGCGGCACGTTCAAGATCTCCGTTTGCAATGCATCATCGTGCTTGATGGAACAATCCACCATCGCCGCGACGATCACGGCGAAGTAGCTAGGGCGCTGACCATCCGGCGTCGAGGTAGGGCAAGAGGAGCGCTTGCAGATCGGCGCTCGTGCCTGGCACGGCGTGTCCGTTTTCGATTGCGCCGGCATTGTCGTAGTGACCGCCGTCGACCTCGATACGCTTCATCGGAAATCCCGCGGCGGTGAGCGAGTCGGTTTCCGTTCGCACGCCGGCAATCGCATACGTCGTGTCTTGCAAGTGCGCGAGGTGCACGACGTTGAATTTCCACGCGGCCGCGGCGAGCGACGCTGCCTGGGTCGAACCAGTGTCGCGATACGGTGACGAGTTTTCGACGAGCACGCCCGCAAAGCTCTTCGCGTTGTAAAACGCCGTGCGATACGTGAGATCGCCACCGGACGAATAACCGCCCAAGACAACGTGCTTCGGCGCGATGTTGAAATGCGTTTTGATGTCGGCAATGGCCGCGAGAACGCGCGCGGGATCGTTGTCGACGTCCCAGCAGTTTCCTTCTTGGCCACCGACGGCGAGGCTGATCCAACTCTGTGTGCCGCCCGGAGAGATCGTCCAGATGTCGCCCGACGCGAACCCGCCGCAGCCGTGCGACCAGACGAAAAGGGTCGTCGGCGTTTGGTGCGTGTCGTCGTACGAGGTCGGCACGAACACGTAGTTCGTCGTGCCGCTGTCGACCGTGAATGGTTCGCCCTTCTTGTAGGTGATCGGATTGGTCGGAACCGACGAGGGCGTGCTCGCATCGCCGTCGGTCGCGGCTGCGTCGTTCACCGCTGCGTCGTTCACCGCTGCGTCGTTCGCGGCTGCATCGTTCATTGCGGCGTCGCCTCCCGAGACCATTGCGTCGCCGCACGCCGTGAGTGCAACCAAGACGAGGAACAGGCGCATGTGTCTCATTGAATCCACACCGCGAAGTTGTCCATGCGCACTTGCCATCCTGTCGTGGGGAAATTCGCATAGTACACGCCGCCCGCGACGGCGAGCATGCCCGCGCCGAACGTCGCTCCGGGGATGGGCGCGTCGACTGCATGCGGTTTGCCGTCCATCGAGAACGAGCCTGTGGCCGGCGTTTGCGTGAGATCGATCACGACGTCGATGTGGTGCCACACGCCGACGTCGAAGGCGACCACATTGCTCACGGTCGGGAAAGTCGAACCGCCACCGCTCGGATATACGCCAGCGGTAAGCCGGATGCCGTCTGCGGCGAGCTCTTCGCGCACACTGAGGAGGTTCTGGTTCGACGTGATGTCGAGCGCGGTAACCTCCATGTACGAGCCGCTCGTCGTGTCGAATTGGTCGGCGATGATGTCGTACACGAAATGGATGGTGTTCGCGTTCGGGAGCAGCTGAATGCCGAGCTCTTCGGCGACTTGCCCGCTCGAGGCCGTCGCTGGGTAGGCAATCGCGATGGCGTTCGGAGCCGATAGGCCCGCATCGACACGAACGAGCGAGCCGCCGGGATGCACTTCGAGGGAATCCCATTGTTGCCGCTCTGGTCGTCGAAGTCCTCGCAAAACGTCGCGTCGATCGACGAGCAGAACGGAACCGCCAACGCATCGGTCGCTGCGTCGGCGCTCAAGCCTTCGACCGCCGCATCGCCCCCGCCGCCCGTGAGCGACTCGAGCGATGGGAAGAGGCACCCACCGATGAGCACCAGCGCCGTGCAAAAGAGCGCGCTCCCCAATCTCATCGCTCGAGGTTACGAGGCATACTACTCCACGACAATGCATCCGATCATGCCGACATCCAAAGCGGGCAAACCGCTGCTCGCGAAAATCGAACGCATCGCGCTCGCCCTGCCCTCCGCGGCGAAGACCATCAACCACGGGCGGCCGGCCTTCAGCGTGAACGAAAAATCGTTCGTCATGTTTCTCGACAACCATCACAACGACGGACGCATCGCGATCTGGTGCAAAGCACCACCCGGGGATCAAGCCGACATGGTCGAGTCCGATCCGAAGCGCTATTTCGTGCCGCCGTATGTGGGCCCGCGCGGGTGGATTGGGGTGCGCCTCGACGTCGCAAGGCCGAACTGGAAGACGATCGCCACCATCATTCACGAGAGCTACAAGCTCACGGCTACGAAGCGTCTCGCCTCGCGTTAGTGGCGAAGCTTGCGAGCACGGGATCGCGTTCGATGCGGGCGCGCCAGTCTTCGTGGGTCAAGATCTCGCGGAGCGGGGCGGCGCCGGCGTAACGGTCGAGGAGATCGATCGTCGTCGTGAAATCGGTGATGAGCGGACGAATGCTATCGCCCACGAGGTAGAGGCGCGCGTCGGTTTCGTCGGCGAAGTACGTAAGATGCGCGCGCGCTCCCGCGATCGACTCGAAGATCGCCATGCGTTGGAGCGGCTCGAGGAGCTCGGCAGGCATGTCGCGCGTCCACAACACGCCTTCGAGTGGCTCGCCGTCTTCCTCGAGTGGCACGCGAAGCGCCGCTTCTAGAAGTGAGACGATGTGAATCGAACCTTGCGCCTGCGCGCCGTCGATGGTGCCGCTCCACATCAGCTTCACGCCGTTCACGCCGGCGAAAAACTCGAGGATGGGCTCGGGCGGATGCGCGGCTCCCATCAAGTCGATCACTTCGAGCATGTCCTCGTCGTAGTCCTCGGGCCCGAGCTCGAACTGCGTGACCTTCGCCGTTCCGATTGCGCGAACGCGAGCCGCCACGTGAGCCCAACGCGCTTTGGGATCCGTGGTCGAGGGCATCTACTGACCCTGGTTCGTCACGGCGAGCGGCGGAACCGCCATCGGTTGCCCGTTCATCGTCACGCCTGGCGAGAAATCGATTTGCGCGCTGGGCACGGCCGTCCAATCAAAGCCTTCGCCCGCGAACTCGACGTACACCGGGTGCCCCGCGCCCGGCGGAATCATGTAAGGAGCGTGCTGCGTGTACGTGCCTTGCGCGCGATGCACGACAGCGCCGTTCGGAAGGCGCGCGACGATCTGATCGCGATCGACCATGATGGGTTGCGCAGTCCCGTTCATGACGTTCACGCGAACCCAGAGCTTGTGCCCGCGAACCCAGACTTCCTCTGCTTGAATCGCAATCGGTCCGGGAGCGGCTTGCGCGGCCCAATCTCGCTTTCCGCCACCGCAGGCGAAGAGGAGCGACGAGGAAACGACGACGAGAACCATCGCGAAGAGCTTGTGCATGCGCCCGACGTAAAACGGCCCGCAGTCGATGTCCAGCTCGGAAACGTTCTCACACCAACCAAAGCAATTTTTCCGTTAATGATGTGAGAAATGAAATTCGTAAATCTCGAGGAGGCGCGTAACGCGCCCGGTGTGCGGCTCGTCGTTCTGGCGGCGATTCCCAGCCCGTGGTCGGAGGCGGCCAAGGGGCTCTTCGTCATCAAAGGGATCGACGGCATGCTCGTGCGCCTCGGGCCACGCGACGAAGCGGTGAAGCAGTGGACGGCGCATCACAACGCGCCCGTGCTCTTCGTCGATCGCGAGCCGCCGCGAGCACACTGGAGCGACATTCTCGAGGCGGCCGAGCGGCTCGGAGGCACGCCGCTCCTCCCCGCGGATCCGGGCGAGCGCGGCCAAGTGTTTGCGCTCGGCCACGAGCTCTTGGGTGAATCGGGGCTCGTGTGGAGCGGGCGCATCATCGCGATTCATCGCGGCCTCACCACCGATGGGCGTGAAGGTTTTCCGCCGCGCATCGCGCAATACCTCGCCCCGAAATATGGTTACGCCGCCGATCGAGTCGCTGCGGCCAAAGCGCGGGTGCTCGCGCTCCTGCGCCGCTTCGGAGAGATGGTCGATAAAAGCCGAAGCGAGGGCCGCGACTATCTCTTGCCAAGCGGGCTCAGCGCGCTCGACGTCTTTCTTTCGACTGCGCTCGCGCCGTTCGCGATGCTCCCCGACGACGAATGCCCCGGCGTGAACGAGGCCGTTCGCCGAGCCTTCGAAACGGGGGACCCCGAGATCATCGCGGCAGTCCCGCAGTCGCTTCGTGCGTACCGCGATCACGTGTACGCGCAACACCTCGGGCTTCCCGTGAAGCTGTAAGCTCGGCGTCTAGATGAAGACACACGCGCTCCTTTCGCTCGTCCTTCTCGCATGTAGCTCCAGCCCGGGAACGCCGGACAGCGGAGTCGACGCGTCGTCCGACGTCGCGCCCAGCAGCGACGCAACGAGCGACGCAACGAACGATGCGAGCGAAGCGGGTGCGAGCGGGCCAACGATTGGCGGTTGTCCGATCTTTCCTTCGAGCTACGCCTACAATGTGGATATCTCGAGCGCGCCTCTCGATAGCGCCTCGGCAACGACGATCTCGAATCTGAAAGCGCGTGCGGGCGCGATCGTCGCTGAATATCCCGGCGACGAATGGGTGAACGTCGTTCCCGCGTCGCAACCATCCGTGCCCGTCGGCACGACTGCGTCGTACGGCTTCGATACCACAGACACCTTCTTCCAGAACAACGGCGCCGGAGCGGTCGCACCGATTCCGAGCGGCGTGCTCTACGAAAATTCGAGCAACCCAAATTCCGATCATCACATGATGATCGTCCAGCAAGGTTCGTGTCGCCTGTTCGAGCTCTACGCGTGGAACCCTTCGAGCGCGACGACCGGATGGGAAGCGCTCGTCACGTGGAACCTCGGCAAGAGCGAGCAGCTGCCCGATGGTTGGGGGAGCACCACGGCAGCAGGCACGCCACTCTTGCCCGGCGTGATTCGCTACGACGAAATCGCCGCCGGGAAAATCGAGCACGCGATCGACATCGTGATCCCTGGCGCGGCGATCGCGCAATACGAGTACGCAAAACCCGCAGCGCGCAGCGGCGGCGCCTGCGGATCGCCCTACCCGGCCGATGGCTTTCCTTACGGCGGTCGCGTGCGGCTCAAATCGAGCTACGACGCGTCGTCATTCACTGGGAAAGAAGCCCTCGTCGTGATCGCTGCGCTCAAGAAATACGGCATGCTCAACACCGACGCGAGCGGCGAAACGCGCTCGTCATTTCGCTTGGGCGACGGCAAAAAGCTCGATCAAACCGACATGAACCAACTCGGCAAGCTCACCTGGGATGACTTCGAGGTTCCCGTGATGACCGTCGTGCAGAGCAAGGCCTGTAACTAACAACGTTGTAGGATTCACGTGTGGCCTTTCCGGTGCGGTCCGTGCTCGTCGTGCTGGCGCTCTTCGCCTGTTCGCGCACGGAGCTCGAAGCGCCCATCCGAAACGACCCGGCGAAGCTGCGACCGATTGCGCCGCTTTCGACATCGACGGTGACGACGCAGCGGCCGACGTTCCACTGGACGGGCGGCGACGGCGCCGAAGTCGAGGTCTGCAAGACCCGCGCGTGCGACGTGATCGAAGCTAGCGCGACGAGCTCGCTGACGTCAGCCACGCTTGCGACCGATCTCTCGCCCGGCGTTCACTTCTTTCGACTGCGCGCTCTCGTCAACGGCGCGCCGGGCAGCGAGACGACGCCGGTGTGGGAATTCCGCGTTCCGCACCGGAGCTCGCCTCGCGACACGAGCTGGGGTGTGTTCCCCGACTTCGACGGCGACGGCTTTGCCGACCTCATCGTGCGACCGCTCGTGGCGTTCGCCACGGAGATTTATCCGGGCTCGCCGACCGGGATCACAGAAGACCACCGAATCGAGGTCGTGATTCCGGAGCCCAACATCGTTGGCATCGCCACGGCCATCGGCGATGTCGACGGCGACGGCTTCGGCGATCTCGTGATCGCACGCGGCGGGCTGTACCCTTCGACGAAAGGTGTAGTTTACATCTATCGTGGTGGTCCGATTGGGGTCGATCCAAGCAAGCCGTCGTACACGCTTGATGCGCCCAGCGATCCGGACGGCATCGACTTCGGCGTGTGGGTTGCGAGCGCAGGCGACTTGAACGGTGACGGCTACGCCGATCTCATCGTCGACGCGCCGAACGAAAGCACGGCATCGACCGACGAGGGCCGCGTCTACATCTACTTCGGCGGCCCGAGCGGCCCCGCGACCACGCCGACAACCACGCTCCACAGCGACGGCAAGCTTGGATTCGCCGGAGACTTCGGGCAAGCGGGCGACGTCGACGGCGACGGCTTCGCCGACATCGTGCTCCTTTCTGAATCGCCGCAAGTGCCCCCACACGATGCGACGACGTACCTGTATCACGGCAGCGCGAGCGGACCCTCCGACGCGACACGCACGACGCTCGACGCGCAATTCGACGACGTGTGCGCAAAGGCGTCAGCGACACCCGCGGACTTCGACGGCGACGGCCTCGCTGACATCGCGATCGGCTTCACCCGCTGCAACGCGCCCATCGGCCCGGGTGTGATGACGATTTTCTGGGGCGACACGACCATCGCGAAGACGACAGTCACGCCGCCCGCGGGCTTCGCCGGTTTCGGTTTCTTTCTGAAGAGCGGCGGCGACATCGACGGCGACGGCTTCGACGACCTCGTGGCAAGCATGGAGACGGGCGACGCGAACACGGGCGCGATCGTGTTCTGGGGATCGAAGAGCGGAATCAGTCAGTCGAACCAAACCGTGTTCGACGTCACGATCGACCCAGGCGCCCGCAACGCATACGGCGTTGCAACGAGCGATCTCGACGGCGACGGTCTCGACGACGTCACGCTCGCGCCCATCACTGCGATGCCGATCACGACGTTCTCGCTATCTCAGGGCTCGCTGCAAGCCAAAGGAGCGGAGACCCCGCCAGGCGCGTCGCAGTTCTATGAGCCAGTCATGCGTTGAGATGGCTTGTTCCTGTCGGCCGCCGTAACGAGGTACGCTCCACGTATGGGTTCGCTCGTTCTGTGTCGCGCGTGCAATCGTCATGTTCGCGGTCGTGCACCGTGTCCATTCTGCGGCGCGACGGCCGATGAACCGGCGATGTCGACCATCGGACGTTCGTCGCGCGCTGCACTGCTCGCGTTCGCCGCGAGTGCCGCGGCATGTGATCATTCCCAGGTGTCGATGTACGGCGGGCCCCCCGCTCCGGCAACGGTCGAACCCGCGCAACCGGACGCCGCGCTCAGTGCAACCGCGGCGCCGATCGCGTCTCCGCAGAGCAGCCAAACCGTTCAAGTCACCGCGTACGGTAGCCCTCCGATGCCGACGTCGAGCGCTCCACAAGTCGTTCCGAAGCGCTGAACCCGCGCCCGCTCGATGACGCGTCCAGGCGTGGTACGCGCGATGCATCGTGAGCTCTCATGATTCTCATCATCCTGGTCGTGTTGTTGGTCCTCGCGCTCGCAGGTGGCGGTTATGGTCACTCGCGCGTCGGATATCTCGGGTGGTCGCCCGCCGGGATACTCATCGCCATTCTCGTCGTGCTGTGGCTCACGGGAAACCTGCATGCGTGACCGTCGTCGCAAGTTGCCACGTGGCATGTTAGGCTCGGCTTCGTGAAGTTCACCGAACGAATCTGATTCCGACTCTGGCGCCCGCTCTCGACGTTAGCCATCGTCGCGCTCATCGACGAGCTCTGGAGCGGCGTTGCCGTGGCTGGAGCGCCGTCGGTCGAGCACGAGCTCGGGCTTGATCATCGTGGGTATTTCGTCTTCGCGTTCGCAGTGCCGCTCGTCATTGCGGCAGTGCTCGAAGCAGGTGTCGCGGCTTGGTCTGATTTCGTTTCGCGACGAAAGCTCATGGCCGGCGCGCAGCTCGTGCTTGCGGCGTCACTCGCACTGGCGGGAGTGACCCACAGGGCTTGGGGGCTCGCGATCGCGTTGGCCGTCGCGGGCACGGCGAGCGGAATTGCTTGCGGCGCGGCGCAGGCGCTCATGCTCGAAGAAGACTCGCGAGGCACAGACCACGCGATGGTTCGGTGGTCGCTCTTCTCGTCGATCGGCGACGTTCTCACGCCGCTCGTCACGGGCGCGGTGCTCGCGCTCGGCCGTTCGTATCGAAGCGCGATGTTCGTGATCGCGGGCGTCGTTCTCGTGCAGCTCGCGGGCTCGCTCGCGGTCCGTCGTGACGAGCCACCGGCCGAGGAAAAAGAAGACAGCGAGCCAATCTTGCGGGCGCTCGCACGTGCGGCGCGGCTGCCGCGGCTCTGGCTTTGGCTGTTCGCGTCGAGTTCGTGCACGCTCCTCGACGAGATCGTCATCGCGCTCGTTGCGCTCAGAATGGTGAACGCGCAATCGGTCGACCCATCGCGGGCCGCGCTCTCGGCAACTGCGTTCGCCGTGGGCGCCGTTCTGGGCGACAGCGTCATGGATCGCGTCGTGGCGCGTTTCGGATCGAAGCGTCTCCTCATCGTGAGCGCGCTCGCGTCGGCCGTCGCGCTGGTCGCGCTGATGCCGACGCCGCACCCGCTCGTGGCGACGGCGATTCTCTTCGTGCTCGGCCTCGCGTGCGCGCCTCATCACCCGCTCTCGCTCGCGCGTGCATACGACGAGATGCCGGGTCGGCCGGGAATCGTCCAAGCCAGCCTTCAAGCGTTCGCGATCATCGACGTTCTGGCGCCGATCGCGCTCGGGCTCATCGTTCATCGATGGGGTCTCACCGCCGCGATTGGGTGCCTTCTCTTGCAGCCGCTCGTGATCTTGGTCTCTTCTGCGGGACATCGCGGGGCCGATCGGTGAACATGCCGGTCGTGGGCGGTCGCATGAGGCTTCGGTTTCGGTCGCTCCTCATTGCGGTGATGCTTGGGCTCCTCCTCGCGACCGTCGCGGTGATCGCCGTGACGTCGTACGTCGCGGGGCGCGCGACCGCCGAAGATTTATCGTCGCAGGTGCTCGCACAGACATCGGAGCGCGTGCGTGATCGCGTCGAGGGCGAGCTCTCTGTCGCCGTCGCCGAGGCCGAGCTTGATCGCGAACGCGTCGCGAGCAAGGCGCTAGACTCGCGCGATCAAGCCGCGCTGGCGGGTTTTTTTCTGGACGAGATCGCAGCGCATCCGCAGCTCACCTGGCTTGGCTGGTCGAACGAGGCCGATGGCAACCACCTCTCCGCGAAGCGCGATCCGGATGGCTCGCTCGGGCTCTTCCAGCTCACGCGAAACGCCTCGACCGGCAAGCTCGTGTTCGAGCAGTCGCGCGTCGATACGGGTGATCACACCAAGCGCGAGGTGGTCCTTCACTACGACGACAAGCCCGAAAACGATCCGCGCCCGCGCCCCTATTACGTCGTCGCGAAGCAGGTGCACGCACCAACGTGGATCGAGACGCACATGTTCCTCGGCAACGCGGGCGTCGCAGCAGTGCCCGGGCTCACGCGTGCAACGCCGATCTACGATGCGAGTGATCGCCTCATCGGCGTGCTCGACGCCGACTTCACGCTCGATGCACTTTCGCGTTTTCTGGCTGAGCTCCACGTGGGCGCGCGTGGGTTTGCATTCGTCGTCGAGCTACGCAGCGACGGCGAGCGACGCGTCATCGCGCATCCCGATCCTGCCGTGCTCGTCGACGCGAAGGCCGATGCACGTGTGAACGCGTTCCTGCCGGTGATCGATCCATCGAAGGGCGGCGAGCTCGTGCCCGCTACGTTCGCGGCCGGCGGCAAGGAATACCTCGGCAGCTATCGGTTGGTTGACGGCGATCGCGGGCTGCATTGGGTCGTCGCCATCGCGCTGCCACGCGACGAAATCCTCGGGCCGGTCGATGCACAACGCACGCGCACGTTTTGGATCATGATCGTCGCGCTCCTCGTCGCTCTCGTGACGGCGGTGCTGCTCGCCACGCAGATTGGCGCAGCGATCCGCCGACTCACGCGCGAGACGGAAGCGATCGCGCAGTTCGAGATCGACGCGAAGCCCATCGAAGAGTCGCGCGTGGTCGAAGTGCGGCAGCTCTCGACCGCGATCGAGGACATGAAGCGCGGGCTTCGTGCCTTTCGGAAATTCGTACCCGCGGATCTCGTACGCGGCCTCGTTCAGAGCGGCGACGAAGCCGTCCAGGGCGGCGTGCGCAAGACGATCACGGTGCACTTCTCCGACATCGCCAACTTCACGACCATCAGCGAGTCGCTCGCGCCCGAGGCGCTCGTCGAGCTCCTGAGCGAATATTTGTCGATCATGTCTGCGCCGATCCTCGCGAGCGGCGGCACGATCGACAAGTACATCGGCGACGCAGTGATGGCGTTTTGGAATGCGCCGCGCGCCGTCGACGACCACGCATTCGTCGCATGCAAGGCCGTGCTCGCAAACCGCGACATTCTCGCGATCCAGCGTGCCGCGTGGATCGCGGCCGGCAGACCCGAAGTGCGATGCCGCGTGGGGCTGCACACCGGTGACGCCGTCGTCGGCAACATCGGGAGCGACGCACGCCTCGATTTCACCGCCATCGGCGACACGGTGAATCTCGCCTCGCGCCTCGAAGGTCTCAACAAAGCCTACGGCACGGAGATCTTGCTGAGCGAATCGACCTACGAGCTCGTGAAAGATCGCGTGGTCGCGAGGCCGCTCGATCGCGTCGCCGTGAAAGGCAAAGAGCGCGGCATCTTGATTTACGAGCTACTCGGCCTCGCCGGCGACGTCGACGACGCGGGTGTCGCAGCCGCGGCGCGTCATGCGCGCGCCCTCAGCGCGTATTTCGCTCGCCAGTGGGACGAAGCCCAAGCGCTCTTGGGGGGCGACGCGGCGGCGCTCGTGATCGCAACGCGCATCGAGACCTTCACGCGCGTGCCGCCACCGCCCGATTGGGATGGCGTCCACCGAATGACTAGCAAGTAGTCGCGTTCGCGCGTGACGTTTGTGGCCGTTCGAGCACATCTGCCACGCAGGCGCGCCTCTGAGGCGCGATTTTTCTGACACGCATCTTGCACTGGTCGGGCGTGATGGCGATTATTTCGGCGCTCTTCGCACTCTTGGGACAGAAGCTCAACGGGTTCCTCAAGGCGGTCTTCGGTTGGTCGATTATGGCGCTTTTTGGGCGCCTGTCGGCGGGGAAGCAAGCATCCGTATCGAGAGCGTTACTCCTCTCGTTGCTGTGGCCGATCTTGGTCGTCGGAAACTTCAAGCCGGCGGTCGCGACGTGGTTGGTTGCATTCGTGCCGCTGCATCAATTCGTGGGGCACGGCGTCGTGCGCGTCATTTTCATCGCGCTTGCGATCGCGACTCCCTTGATAGTCGCCCTGCTCACGCGACACGCAGCTCCGTCAACGAAGGGCTCGGTCTTCTGGGCGCTCCTCAACGGCTATCCGCTTGCGCTCGGGTATCTGTGTGCATTCATCATCACGGCCGTCACCGTTCCGATCGTGAAACTGGTGAGCGCGGTGCGCCGCTGGGCCGACGATCACGTCTTTCTGCAGCCTCGTCCCGATCGGTACAACGCGGTTATCGACGACCTCGTGGACGCGTGCCATCGCTCGGGGGTCGAGCCGAAGGTCGAAGCCGTTCCGCTGTTTCTCTCGCTCTCGACGAAAGTCCTCAAGTTTCTTGCGCGCGGAGCGATCAACCCGATCGTGGAGAACGAGCCCAAAATGCTTCGCGCCAAGGGTCTACAGATTTACATGTATCCCGCAGATCTGATGTTGCGCGGCGAACCGCGGGCCGTTGCGCACGTGCGCGCGATGATGACGCGAACCGACATCGAGCGCGACGCGTACATCGTCGAGACGCCACGCGCTCAGGAGCTCCAAGACGCCCTCGGCGAAGCTCACGACGATGTCCGCATCGCGCAGCTGTCGACGGAGCTTGACGACGCGGACATCCCGTTCGCCGATTGGTCTCTCCTCGAGCAGATGCTCCTGCGCCATCAAGCTCGCCTCCACGGCGACACGACGCTAGCCGTTTCCGGCCACACTGCTGGCGGAGGCCTTGCATTGCGTTCGAGTATGCGAACCAGTGCTCTTGCAGTCGTGCTCGGTATGTTGGCCGTCAACACCGTGGGATGCGTCGCCGTCGGGACGCGCCACTCTGGATTTGTCTTCGGTGGCGGCGGCATAGGGCTCTTCGTCGTCATCATCGTGCTCGCTTTGATCTTCGGCAAGCGACGCTGACAACGCGTCGCGCAACGCCACGCCCGTGGATTCGAATTAGTGCTTCTACGTAGACGCGAGCATTTTCGCTAGGACGTCGCGCATCGGCGTCGGGCGGCGTCCGATGAGCTTCTCGAGCGTCGGATTTGTGGGCGCGAATTCGCCGGCGCGGCTTGCGCGGTAGTAGCCAATCGTAAGCTTTGCGATCTTCTCAGGCACGCCAGCCGCCTTCAATTTCTCTTCGAGGGACTCGTCTCTGCTCGGCTCGCGACGAATCGGCTTGCCGACGATCTCCGACGCAAGCGCGGCGAGGTCGGCTAAATCGAGTAGCTCGGAGCCAGTGAGCGCGGGCGTCGGCCCGTCGAAAGAGCCTTCGTCGGCGAGAATCGCTGCGGCCGCCTCGGCGAGATCGGCATGCGCCGCCCACGCGGTCTTTCCGTCGGCGGGAGTGTCGACCACGCCTGTCTTCAAGCCTTCGCCGAGCATCCAGAGTGCGCTCGCGGCGTGAAAACCGTCGCGGAGCGATGTCCACTTCACACCAGACTCGCGCAGCATCTCCTCCGTCGCGGCGTGATCGCGCGCGGGACCGAACTCCGACTTTGCATCGGCGGCCATATGGCTCGTGTAAAGAATCCGACGCGCGCCCGCCGCCTTCGCCGCAGCGATCGCGTCCCTGTGTTGCTGGAGCGTGTCGCCGCCGTGGGCCGCCGCGTTCGACGAGACCAGGAGTAGCTGCGTCGCGCCTTCGAACGCGCTCGTGAGCGTCTCGGCCTTGGCAAAATCGCCTTGCCGAACGCGCACACCGCGCTTGGCCAGGTCGTCCGCCTTCTGCGGATCGCGCACGCTCACGCCGACTTTATTCGGCGAAACCCGACGGACGAGCGCCTCCACAATGGCGTGCCCGAGTTGACCCGTGGCTCCCGTAACGATGATCATGGTACCGTTGATACCATTAAAGTGATATCGTAGGAAACGCGATGACCGATTTGCGAACGCGCATCGTGGACGCTGCGGCTGACCTTCTCTCCGAGAGCGGGCGCGACGGCGTTTCGACACGCGCCGTCAGCGCCGCAGCGGGTGTGCAGGCGCCAGCAATTTATCGGCAATTCGGAGACATGCGCGCGTTGCTCCACGCGGCAGCGCGCGAGGTCCTGGCGCGTTACGTTCGCGAAAAGAAGACGCTCAAGCCGACGAAAGATCCCCTCGAAGAGCTCCGCCGTGGCTGGGATATGCACATAGCGTTCGGTCTTGCGAATCCAGCCGCCTATACGTTGATGTACGCCGACAGTGAGAGCCATTCGCCTCCCGAGGCGCGCGCGGGTTACGTCGTGCTCGAAGAAAAGATCGCCCGCCTCGCGGCGACGGGCCGCCTGCGTGTCAGCGTCCCGCATGCGGCGCAGATGATTCACGCGGCGGGTTGCGGTGTCGTGCTCTCCCTCATCAACACGCCACCGGACGAGCGTGATCGGCAGCTCTCCGATTCCGTTCGGGACGCCGTTTTTGCGGCGCTCACTGTGTCGACCACTTTGAAGACGCCGCCGGGATCGGCGCGCATCGCGGCGCACGCCGTCGCGCTCCGCACCGCTCTGTCCGAAGCGCGCACCGCACTTTCCACGGGCGAGCGTCTGCTGCTGAGCGAATGGCTCGATCGGCTCAGTCGTCCACGCCATGACGTAGCGAGTCACCGATGAAATTTCCCAAGCAACGGCTAGGCCCGACTCTGACCGCGCTCGTCGCGGAGTTTCGTCGCGACCGAGGCAGCGATCTTTTCTCGCTCGTCGACCCCGTACAGAACAAGTTCATCATCGCGGAGTGTCGAAACGAACATCACTTCGAGCTCATCGGACGCTCGCATGACGCCTGCTATTTCGGCGTTCCACCGACGGGCGCCGAGCCGGTCGACGCGCGCGTCGTCGTCGCGGTCGACAACAAAGGAATGGACCCCAAAGTCGTCGCGGACAATCTTGCCGACTATCTGAGCATTTGCGCCTATTCGATCGCGTACGGGACAAACCCCGCAGAGTGGAGAGCCCTCGAAAACGAATCGATGGAGGACGACGACTTCAACGAGCTTCGCAAGCGTTTGTGCACGCTCCCGGGCGTATCGGTACCCGCCGCGCCGTGGAAGCTGACGCGGTCCGACCCCTGGGAGACGGAATCACCTCCACCGAGCGCGCCGAACATTCCATGCGAGCTCGAGTCGATCTTCGAGCGTGACTTGGCGAAGCTGCGGTTGCTTCTCTTGTTCGACGGCGCGAGCGAAGCAAAAGGCAAGACGACCATCGCGATCACGATCGACGGTCCGCGAGAGCTTGCCAAGGTGCTTCCAAGCCACCCGCTCGTGATCGACGCGTTGCGCGCGTATGGCGCGAGCCTTCGCAAACGGTTTCCTGGCCGTAAGTTCAAGCTCGAGATCTCTTACGACTCACTCGTGCCGGACGATCTCACAAAAGCGGAACGCGCGAGCACGAGCTGGCGCGGATTGGAAGTAGCCCTGAGGCTCGCGGGAAAATCCGACGTCTACGAGCAGCTTCTGCGGCATCCAAAATCATGCGTAACAAGAAGGTGAGCCCGGCCTGTGAGAAGCTCCTAGAACAATGATGCCGCACGTCGTTTGGACGCCGAAAGCCAAGGGTGCGCTCACGCGCGAGCGCTCCGACCTCGAGCTCATGCCGACGACGATTGCGGGCGACGAGGCATGGATCGATCGGCAATGGATTCGCGAGCGTACGAGCGAGCGGTTGGTGACGCTCGCGTGGAGCGATCTCATCGCGGCAAATCCGAAACGTCTCGCGGCATGCACGTCCGTCGCCATGATGTTCGAGAACATCGCGTACTCGCTCATCGAACGTCACGGTCCGGCGGCGGCGCCCGTGCTCGCGCGCTGGGTGCTCGGCATTCCCGTCCCCAAGGTGTTCGCGGCACTGTCGATCGTTCGCGATTCGGCCGACGTCGCCTACTTCTTTGCAATGTCGGTCGGGCGCGTGCAGGGCGAATCGCTCGTTCGCGCAGAGGAGTTTCGACCGACCGCGCTCGCGTATCTCCGCGAGCACGCCGCCCTCACGCGTGCCGCGCTTCCGAAGGTCGCTCGCGACGAGGCTGCGAACGCCGCCAAGCTCGAAGCCGACGACGACGACGTCGCGCGATCCAAAGCCGCCGCGAAGTGGGCACGCGGGCCCGCGCGAACGATTTTCGATCAATGATCGACATCCAAATAGTCCACTGAGTCGGGTACGCTTCCAATCGACAATCGAACGGAGGTTTTCATGGCAAGTGCGCGAGTGCCGGCGGCGTTTCAGCCCATCTTCGACAGTGCAGAATCGTACGTTCAGAAATTGTTCGGAGATGTCGTGCGCAAGCCCGAGGACGGGACGATCCACATCGGAGGCCAACGCTACGTCTTCATGCGTTGCGAAAGCCTCTATTTGAGCTGGTTCGAGTCGATGGCGGCGTCCTTCGGCGACGAGCCCGCGCGTGAGTTCATCTACAACACGGCGCGGGAAATCGGACGCTCCGATGCGAAGGAATTCACGCAGCGCCTTGGCGTGCCGAAGGGTGTCGAGGCGCTGGCGGCCGGGCCCATTCACTTCGCGCACGCCGGTTGGGCGTTCGTCGAGATCCTCGACGACAGCGCGCCGGCCACCGACGCATCGTACTTTCTGCACTACTACCATCCGAACACGTTCGAGTCGGAGGTGCTCAAGACACGCGGCCACAAGGTCGACCGCTGCGGTTGTCACTTCAGCGCCGGCTACTCAGCGGGATGGTGCTCGGACGCGTTCGGAATCGAGGTGCATGGTCGCGAGATTCGTTGCACGGCGCGCGGCGAGAAAAACTGCGAGTTCGTCATGGCTCCCGTTGACAAGTTGGACGGGCACCAAGCGCGACTGCTCGGCACGTGAGCGACGGGAAAGCTTTTGGCCTCAAGAGCTCGAGGCCGGACAACCTTTCGCCATTCGCGCGCGAGGTCTTCGACGCGCTCGCGAAGTACACGGCCTTCCCGTGGCCCGTGATGATGGCGCAGTGCCGGCGCGCCAACGTCGACCCGGTAAGCGTGAGCCCGCGCGATCTCGACGCGGTTTGCGACTTCATGGCCGAGGCCGTCGGCCGCTTCACGTCGCCGGAGAAAGCCGCCGCGGTGCGCGACGATCTACGCGCGCTCAGCGCACGCGAATCGTGACCCAGTCGGCATGTGCGCATAGGCCCGACGAGCGCACAGCGCCGTGCGCTTTTATGGCGGTGTGGCTGGAAACGTCAGCTCGAAGAGTGAACCACCCGACGCCGGGCACTGGACCGTGGCGTCGCCGCCGTGGGCACGCGCGGCCAGCCGCACGAAGGTAAGCCCAAGGCCGCGATTGTGAGAAGTCGCTCCGCCACCAACGACTTGAGCATATTTATCAAAAATGCGATCTCGAACGGGCTGCGGAATTCCAGGCCCGTTGTCGCGCACGAAGAGGACGATGTTCGTGTCGCGCACCGAAGCGCCAATCGTTACTGCCTTGGCATACCGAAGCGCATTGTCGACGAGATTTTCGAGCGCGCGCCTCAGCACGTCTTCGTCGATCGAAGCCTCGATGAGCCCGCTGCTTACGTCGGCCTCCACTGTGGCCGAGCGCATGCGGCCGACGGCAGCAGCGGCGTTGGCGGTGGCGCTAACGAGTTGGCGCAAGTCGACAGTGCGTCGCTTCAGCGGAAGGGAGTTCGTTTCGAGCCTCGTGATATCGAGCAAATTGACGACCATGCTGCCAAGTCGCTCGGTCGCCCGAATGGTTTCTTCGACGGCCTGCAAAGTGTCTTGGCCATCTCGAACGGACTGCTCCTGTTCCAAGTAGCCGAGGTTGGCGAGCATGACCGTAAGAGGGTTCTTGAGGTCGTGCACGATCAAGTCCTGAAGCGTCTCCTTCATGCGCTCAACGGAGCGTTCTTTAGATACGTCTTCGACGGTCAGAAAACAGTACGTCAGAGCCTGGACTTCGAATGAGTTCATGCGGACTTTGACGTCGCGTGGCTCGTTCAAAAACGGAAATGGAAAAGAGAACTCCACTTCGTTGTTCAGGCGCTCACGCCCAATTTTGGAGCGAAACTCGCCGCCGAGCTGCCGTACGTTCATGCACGGTGCCACCTCGACGAAAAATTCACGGCCCACGACGTCCTCGCGTTTGCGCGACGCGAGTAACTCTTCGGCGCGATTGTAGATGATGACGCGCCCGCTCGTGTCGAGGACGATGATGCCCAGCGGAATACTGTCGAAGAGCTCGGTAAGGATTGGGAGCGTGGGGTCCACCTCCACAAACGTATCACTTTGTAGAATTCGCGACGCTCGCCCGGCTCCCCGCCGCTCACGACGTGATTTCGTCGGGGTTGACCCCACGTACCATTGTGTGAAAGTGGGGTTATGCAGACGCATGTGGTTGCATTGACTGGGCTGATTGCCGTCGTCGGTGCGTGTAGCTCGGGCTCGCAGGGAACCGAAGGGCAATCGTGTTTTCCGAACGGGACGTGCAACGCCGGGCTTACTTGTTTGAGTAACCTGTGTGTGAACGCCGGTGCGGATGCAGGGAATGACGCAGCGGTCGGAGACGCAAGCTCGGACTCACCCCTCGATGTTGCGACAGAGGTAGGAGCGGACGCGGGTTATCAAGTGGCGTCGCTTCCGGGGCTCGCGCTCTGGCTCGATGTGACGCGTGGCGTGACGCTCGGCGATGGTGGAACGATCGCCTCGTGGACGGATCAGTCCGTGAACGTCAACGTGCTCACCGCCAGTCCGCACCCGACCGGGTCGATCTCGATCGATGCCACGGCCATCAACGGTCACCCCGGCATGAAGATCGATGGGCCCGCCGACTTCTATGACCCGGTCGCTCCTACGGGCTTTGCATGGGACAACGACGACTATCTGGTCGAAGCGGTGGTGTCGGTGACTGGCACGCAACGGCTTTTCACTCTCTTCGAGAACGGCAAAACGCACATCGACATCTCGATCAACTTCGCGGCGGGCGTACCGAACCTTTTGACAAATGGCACCGGCGCGCCCGTCAACGTCGTCGGACCTTCGGCGCTCACGGGTGTGCACGTTCTCGGGATGCAACAACGCGCGTCCACCCTCGGGGTCGATTTACGCGTGGATGGAGCCGTCACCGCGACGGCGAGCGGGCAAGGCAAGGTTACAGGCGCGGAAGAGCTCGAGCTTGGCTTTGGCGGCAACGCCGCGGGAAGCAACGTTGAGATCGCGGAGATGATCGTCATCCACGGCGTCATCGCCGATAGTGAACGCGGCAAACTCGAAGCGTATTTGAAATCGCGCTACGGCCTTTGATCGCGCCGCGAGCCTGCGCTGTTACGCCACGGGCGTGGCGTTCTTGTGGTGCTCGCGCTCTTGCTCGACGCGCATCGCGTGCCACTCGTTTACGACGACGTTCGCGACGAACAGGCCTGCGCCCCAACCCAGGAGCACGTTCCACACGTGGTGCATGTTCATTCGTACGCGCGACCATCCGACGAACAAGGCCCACGCGACGAGCACGATCGCGACGAGCACGCGCCGCGTTTTCCCGAAGTCGCGCGCCGCGATGTGAACGAGCGGAAGAATGAGCAGCGCCGCAACGCACGCGTGACCGGAGAGGCCATGGCCCGGGATTCTGAAGAAATGCATCGCGCCGCCGTCAAGAGGGCGATCCTCGGCGAGGATGAATTGCCCGACTTTGACGGCCACGAAGCACCAGATCGCTGCGACCGAGGTCACGTGCGCCGTCGCGCGCGCGCGTTTGAGTGGCACCGACGCAAGCCATATCGTGATGCACAGGGCATCGAGCGCCCATCCACTACCGACGATGCTCGGTATCTCGAGCCACGAGGCATGCGGCCGGCTCGTGCTGATCAGCGATTGAAGCGGCCTCTTCTCGACACAAGCGACCGTCACCGCGGTGACGAACGCCGCAAACGTGATCCATCCGCGCGCGCGCCACTCCGTCGGAGCGCGCACCATCGCGCTCACGGATCGTCGCATTAGGCGAAACATGGAGCGGACCTTGCAAGTTCTGCGCTCTGGCTGATCTCGTTCCGAAATTCACGCGGTGAACGTTCGCCCATCAGAAGGGTGCCGAGATCGCTCTTCTTCCTTGCCAAGGCGATCGATCGTACTCGCTCGCGCCGATGATGGCGATGCGCTCTCCTCGACGACGTTTGGGAGCGTTCAAAACCCGTGCGGATGGTGCTTCGGCGTGTCGACGTAGGGGACGCCGTTTGACCACGCGAGCTTCTCGCGCATCAAATAACGAAGCCCTCGTTCGTGGGCCGTCTTCGTGGTGTCGCTGCTGAGGTACGCTGCGGCGAAGACGATCGACGCGCCGTTGTCGGTCCATTCCGCGCCGCCCGGACCGCCGTTCGCGAAGTTCTTGTCGTCGTTCGATTTGACGACTTGCGCAATGCCGTTTTCGCCGGTGGTGGAAATATGCCATCCGTTCGTGCTCGTGCAGAGTGGTCCGCACGTGCTGATGGCGTGGCCCGTAGCGTAAGTGTCGTTGAAGTAGTGCGCGCCGGAAAAGAGCATGTGGTAGTGGCCACTTTTCGGGTTCCGCCACACGGCGGGGTTTTCGCGCACGTTGTCTTCCCACCCCTTGCCGCCGTAGCCGTTCATGATCTCGACGCGCGTGCCGACGATGTGCGTGAGCGTCGCGTCGAGGTGCGCTCCCATGATGCGCGACGTGAGCGGTCCGCCGTAGCGTTTGTAATAGATGTAGTGCTCGCCGTCGTGATCGCGAAAGATCATCGGGTCGATGATCATCTCGCCCTCGGCGCTAGCGTCGTTGCCGAGATCGAGGAGGCTCCACGGACCGATTGGCGTGCTCGACGCGAACACCGCGAGCGAGCGCGTGTCTTTCCAAGTTTTGTTCGGCGACGGAACCGACACCCACATGACGTAGCGCGCGTGGTCGGCGTCGTAGACGATCGAGGGCGCCCACCACGTCGCGGGGGCAGCGAGCGATCCGGCCGAGAAGCTCACCGACGAGCGCTCGTCTTGAAACGACTTCCAATCCGAAGTCTTCCAGACGCGCGCCATTCCGGTGCAATAAACGTAGTGCGTCGAGGTGCCGTGAGCGGTGAAGACGGTCGGATCAGCGCACTCGAGCGGCTTTCCGTTGAACGCGAGATCGCTCGCGTCGTCTTCCACACCTGCTTCGCCACTGCACGCCGCGAGCAGTCCCATCGCTCCGATGATCGCAGCCTTCGACCAAACCATCGTGACCTCCGGTAGGTGCATCAGCACGGAGCATGCCGGCCAAAAATGCCGCCAAACCGCTGATATACGGCGTGGGCCGTTGATCGCTCGCGATCCGATGTCGCGATGACGATCCAGAACGAAGTATCGTCGGGTGCATGGCGTTCTTCGGAGGGCTCTCGTGGTTTGCATGCTGCTCACCACGCCCGCTGGTAGCAATGGATGTAACTCGACGTCCACGCCAACTACCGCCAAAATAAAATGTCAATCGTGCAGCGACGCTGTGCAATGCCAAAGCGGCCAATGCGTCGATGCGGTTTGTTGCACGGATTCTTGTGCGGGTGCGTGCATGCGCTGCGACGTGCCGGACCACGTCGGCGCGTGTAGCCCGATCGTCCAAGGGCAAGACGCTCGCTGCAACGGCTGCTGCAGCGACGCGGGGTGTCAGGCGGGCACCGATTCACCAACGTGCGGTACAGCCGGGTACGTCTGCGCCGATTGCACGCAATTCAACGAGACCTGCAACGGTGGAAGGAACTTGGCGGTCCGTATTCGGTTACGACCAACACGCTCTCGGTGAAGCTCGCAAACGACTGCAACGGAGGACCGAGCGCGCAGCTCACCGCAGATGGAGTCCACATTCAGCGCGTTGGACCTTAAGAGCGCTCGCTGATGATGTGCGCCTCAAGGCTGAAACAGCGACGCGATCGAACTGCGTTCGATGCCGACGACGATGCTCGTCGCCACCGGCTGTCCCGCAGTTGGCGCAGCGCGCGTGATCTTCGCCTTCGCTCCGTATTGCGAGCGCAGGAAGCTCTCGAGCTTCGTGAGCGCCGCGTCGACCTTCGCGTCCGTCGATGCGCGGTCGAGCGAGAGAACGATCGGCGCTCCTTCCTTCACGCCGTCCGCGAGCGCATCGAGGACGGTGAGGCGACGGCGAAGCCAGGAGTCGCTCCGCGAAGCGTCGTCGAGCGACAGTCGCTGCGATGCGACGAGACCCGCGTTGCGCACGGCGAGCGGCGCTCCGGCCACGCTCGCGAGATCGATCGCCAAGACTCTCGAGCCATCTTCGCTGTCGCAGGTCACGAAGATGGTCGCGCTGTCGTTCGAGAGCCAGAGCGTCCGCGGATGCGCGCCGAGATCCTTCGAGAGGTCGCCCATCAGGCGCATATCCGCTCCGTCGAGCTTTGCCGAGACGAGTCTGCCGCGCACGTCCAATAGCAGCACGCGGTCGTTCACGATCGCGAGGTCCGCGCCGGCCGGCGACCAGGTGTCGAGGATGTAGTGCAGCTTCGTGCCGTAACCGTCTGCGCCGATCACGGCGTGCAGCGCCGGCTCGAGCCAAACGATGTGGTTCTTCTTGTCCATCACGAGCGCTTTGCGATCGGTGGCGTCGAGCGACTTCGCGACGGAGCTGCCCGCGCCGTTGTTCGAATGCACGCCGATGGAGGTGGCGCCGGGCAAGACGTAGTCGAAGCTCGTGACCGTGGCTTGCGACAGCTGATACGGGTGGTTTTCGCCGTCGTAGTAGGCGTGCGCGTGGTCGAGGATGTCCGCGAATCCGCCGTCGGGTGAGAGCGTCGCCGTGTTGATGGCTCCTCCCGCTCGGGGAACGCGCCGGGCTGCGCCTTTCGCCGTCATCGCGTAGACGTAGGTCGCGTCGAACGCGACGCCGAAAAGATGCTCGCTTCCCTTCGCGAGCGTCGTCACGGCGAGCATCGGCGCGGCCGGCAGCACGACCTCGTCGTCCGCGTCGCCGGCGTCGACGTCCTCACTTGTCGTGATGCCGGTGTCGAAGCTCGGACCCGCCTCCATCGGACGGACCACGCTAGATGCTGCGTCGGGCAGTGCGACGTTCGACGGCGAAGGCTCGCTACACGCGCGCTCACATGACACAAGGACGCCGAGCGCGACCGGAAGGAATATGTATAGTGCGAACCGACGCGACATCGTCGCCACGATACGCTCGAACGACATCCGCTCGAGGTTGTAGGTGTGTCATTTGGCAACAACGGGGGGCTCTTGTAACGGTTCCCGCTGCGTAGCGATGCGATTCGCACGGGAATGTGAGGGCTGTCGCATTGCGCGGCGTGGCATACTTCTCGCAGCCGCTTCCCGTGGCCCCTTGATGACGAGCTTGTCAGAACAGCGGGTGTCGGCGGCTCCGGCTCCGGCTCCGGCTCCGGCTCCGGCTCCGGCTCCGGCTGCGCCGTATGCAGCTGGCGCCGTGCTTGCTGGCCGCTACGAGCTCGAGAGCCTCATCGGCGAAGGCGCCGTTGGGCAAGTGTGGGTTGCACGAAGCCGCGCACTCGGGACGCGCGTCGCGGTGAAGCTTTGTTCGGGAGTGGCGGGCGAGCGGTTCATCCACGAAGCGCGTGCGGCCGCTCAGCTCGAGCATCCCGCCATCGTCCGTGTGTTCGACTTTGGCGAGACCGATGCGCACGAGCCATTTCTCGTGATGGAGCTTCTCCGCGGCGAGAGTTTGGAAGCCATGCTCGCGCGCGGTCCGCTCAATCCGGCGCGTACCGTTCAAATTCTTTTGCCGCTCATCGACGCACTCCACGCGGCGCACGTTCAAGGGATCGTTCATCGCGACATCAAGCCGGCGAATCTGTTTCTCGCGCGACCCGATCCCAGCCGCGCCTCGCAGGCGGACATTGGCGCGACGCAGTGGCTGCAGCCGAAGGTCATCGACTTTGGTTTGGTGAAGCGCTGGCGCGAGGAGGATGCCAAGCTCACGCCGAACGGCATTCTCGTCGGCAGTCCCGCGTACATGGCGCCCGAGCTCGTCAAGGGTGGTAGCGCCGACACGCGTGCTGACGTGTGGTCGCTCTCGGTCGTGCTGTACGAGCTACTCACGGGCTGTCTCCCATTTTCGGGCACTACGCAATTCGCGATGTTTCAAGCCATCGTCCAGCAATCGCCCCGCCCCATGCAAAACGGCATCGACGCCACGCTCACCTCGATCGTGCAGCGCGGCTTGAGCAAAGATCCGGACGCACGTTGGCAGTCGATGTTCGATCTCGGGGTGGCGCTCGCGAATTGGCTCGTCGAGCAGGGCGTGAACGAAGATGCCGCCGGCGCATCAGTGCGTGCGACGTGGATCGCTCGCCTCAAGACCGAATCTCTCACGCCGCGCGCACTGACGCCGCGTGTGGAGCGAAGCAACGTCGAAACGACGATGGAAGCGACGAGCCCGGTCGATGCGCTAGTCGAACGTCGCAAGAACACGCGCTCGCGGTGGCCTATCTTCGCTGCGCTCGGCGTCGCTGCGTCGGTCGCGTTTGTGATCGTGGCCAGCATCGGTCCCTCGAGCCGTTTGCCCAATGCCTCGGGCGCAGATCGCGTCGAAAGCGCCCCTCGCGAAGTTGCTGTCGCGCCTACCACGGCCGTCACCGCGGCGACGCCCGCCGACGCAATCGTGCAGCCCGCGCCAACGGCGATCGATCAAGCAAAGGTCGCCACCCAACCCGCGCCACACGACGCGATGCGCACGAAAGGCATCGCGTCGGTCGTCAAGCCCATCACGAGCACGAAAGCGGTCAGCAGCGTAGGCGCGCGCGATCCCGAGCTCGGTTTTTAATAACCCGTCACAGCGTCCAGCGATCGCCGGTCGCGGTGAGCGTGCTTCCAGTGCGTCCGCCCCACACGATGATTTGCGCGCCAGTCCAGGCGGCAACGCCGCCCACGTGATCGCTGTTCGATGTCCACGAAGGGACCGCGGTCCAAGTGTCCGATGACGCATTGTAGATCGCCCCATCGTGGGCGTTTCCACTGGTGGAAAGAACGCCGCCAAGCACCATTGTTTTTTGCGCGCCGACGGCGAAGGCCCAGCCCGTTTGCGCATCGACCGCTGCGCGTGCGGAGGGAGCTTGTGATCCCGAGGACATCACCTTCCAAGGACCATTGGGCGGCGTGAGCAGGGCACCCGTTTGCAAGGGACCAGCCGTCGAGGCTCCGCCCCAAATGAAAAGCTCGTTTCCGTCAAACGCGGCGAACGCACCGTGACGCGCAGAGGGACCACCCGCGGCGTTGCTTTTGCTCCACATGGAGGTGGCCGTGAACAGATCGTTGTTGTCGCTCGGTCCTGCAAGCCCACCGAACGCGAACACAATCGACGGAGATGTCGCGACGCCGAGCCCGATGCCTTGGGGCGCGCCGCCTTTCGGCGCCGTCCAACTGCTCGCTCCAGGATCGTAGAATGCGCCGGTGCCCGGCGCGGCCATTCCGTTCTTCAGCAGGCCACCGACGAAAAACGCCGTCGACGACAGACTTCCTGCATACGGCGCGCGCTGCCCTGGTAGGTCTTTGGGCGGCGACGGCATGCTGGACCACGTGTCGCTGGTGGCGTTGTAGGTGGCACCGTCGGCGTAGTCGACGGTGCTCGCGGTGTCGCCACCTCCGAAAACGACGGCTTTCATCCCAACGCAAACGGCGGTCGCGAAAACGCGCGCGCTCGGCGCGCCGCTCGTCGCAATTGCTTTCCATGAATCGTTCGTTGCGTCGTAGAGGTTGCCTGTCGCAAGAGCGTTGCCTGCGCCGTCGGCGCCGCCCCAAACGAACACGCGCCCGTCGGAGAAAGCGCAGCTTGCCGTTTTTTCGCGCGCGCCGTCAGTCGGTGCCGACATCGGCGTCCACGCGAGGGCGTTACAAACGTCCGGCGGACATGCGTCTTGCGGACTGCCGCCATCGCCGCCGCCGTCGTCGCCACCATCCGCCGATGCGTCGAAGGTGCCGCCGCCGTCGATGGAAAAATCAGAGAGTGTGAGCGGACACGCGGTGAGGACGAGTGTCAACGCGAGGAGCGAGCGTCTCAAAACGAGCCTCGCATTCCGACGCTGCCGAGACCGACCCACGGCGTGATCCAAGCTGCATCGCGACGCGTTTTAGCCGAAGGAAAAAAGAGGACGAGCCCCAACCCTACAGCCGCAAGGATCCCGCCCGCGACGTAGCCGATCGTGGAGCCCGTCCGCAGATCGTGAAACTCGCCAAGCGCCGCCGCGGCCGACGCTGGGCACGTTCCGCCGGTGCACGTTCCATCGAGCTCCGTGTGTTTCGACGTCGCCGCGAGACCGAGAGCGATTCCAAAACCAATGCCCACCGCCCCGAGACCGATGGTGGTGAATCCGACCGCATACGCGGCGCTGTGCGACGTTTGTGGCGCGCGTGAACCGTCGTCGACCGGGGCCATGCTCACGATGCTCGTGCCGTCATCGGCGAGCTTCAGAACGATCGTTCGCGTTTCACCTTCTGCAAGCGTGACGGTCGACGGAGGCTGCCGGTGCTCGTCGAAGGTCACGTCGATCGCGTGAAGGCCGGGATCGATCTCACGGTTTACGCCGATCATCGTCAAAGGAAGCTCCTGACCGTCGATGGCGACCGTGACGCGATCGAATTTTCCCTCGAGACGAACCGTGACGTGAGGAATGCGCGGGCGCAGCGCGGCAAGCTCCCTGCCCGCCTCGGATTGCGCTTTGCGAAACGTTTCGACGTCTGCGAAAGGATCGGCTGGATTGAGTGGAAGCTGCGCGACGCGCTCGTAGACGCTTGCGGCCTCGACCCAACGACCGAGCTTGATGAGCGCACGCGCTTCACGCACGCCGAGCGTGGGCGCGGGATAAAGATCGCGTGCGCGATGAAAGAGCGACCGTGCCGCTTCCCATTGCCCGCGTTCGAAAGCATGCGCGCCTTCGGAGCCGAGGGCGCGCGCGCGCTCGATGGCGCTAGTTTCCTGCGCGTAAGCCGATGCAGGCGCAACGGCAATGGCCACCGTAAGCGCAGCATGACGAAAGCGAAAAGACGCCGTACGCATAAAGCGTATGAATCATAGAAGATCGTGACGAGCGCGCTGCGAGAACTTCTGCCACCGCGGACGATTTCCGGTAGCGCCGGCGGTGATAGTCTCGGCGCGTGAGGTCAAGCATCGCGCTCGTCATGTGCACCGGTTGTGGCCTTTTTCCGTCTCTCGATGGTCTCGTGAGCACGAGCGACGCGAGCACCGACGCGAACGCGAGCGCCGATGCTGATGCGGGGCTCGCGTGCTCCGGTCACGCCGGGCCCGTTGGTGTGAACGTCGGCGGATTCTGCATCGACAGCACGGAGGTTACGATTGGCCACTACAGGGACTTCGTCAGCGCGAAGGCGGGCGACACCTCCGGTCAACCTCCGTATTGCACGTGGAACACCACATGGGTTCCGGCCGATCCTGGTTGGCCTCGCACCGGCGATGACGCCAAGCCCATCGGCTGGGTCGATTGGTGCGACGCGTATGGATACTGCCAGTGGGCCGGCAAGCGACTGTGTGGACGGCTTGGTGGCGGCTCGCTCGCAATCTCGGAAGTCAATCAGGCGACCGATCAATGGTTCAGAGCATGCTCGCACGCCGACGACGGCCTTCACCCATACTCGTACGGTGCAGACTTCGATGCGAACGCATGCAACGTGGTGGAGCACGGCGCGGGTGGGCTGCTGAACGTCGAGAGCATGGCGACGTGCGTTGGCGGTTATTCGGGTATCTACGATCTTCTCGGGAACACCAACGAGTGGACCGACTCGTGTGACGGAACGACGGGCAACAGCGATCACTGCATCGATCGCGGCGGCAGCTATGCCACTCCCGTCGGCGCAGACTGCAAGTTCTACTTTCCACTCAGCGTCAACAACGCGCGCTTTCAGGCATACGAGGAGACCGGCTTTCGCTGCTGCTCGGAGTGAACACTCGGAGGATTGAATCGGTGACGTGTTGGAAGCGTTCGATGAAGATGAACGTTAGGGCTCGTCCGCAAATAGCTGAACGCATGATTACACACTTGGCCTGAAGCGATAGTTCCAGTCGCCGTGAAATGCATGCTTGCGAATTGCCAGTTGCCGCGTGACCTCACGGGGGACTTTGATGCCGCGCTCGTAGG
>JBBSFE010000001.1:0-182713 GCA_038239005.1 Polyangiales bacterium | reverse complement strand
GGCGTTCGGAAACTTCGTCGTGCGAGGGAACTACGTCGTCGGTGGAATCGTCTTTCTCATCCTCACGATCATCCAGTTCGTCGTGATTGCCAAAGGCGGCGAGCGCGTCGCCGAAGTCGGCGCGCGCTTCGTGCTCGATGCGATGCCCGGAAAGCAGATGGCCATCGACGCCGAGCTTCGCAGCGGCACCATCGACGGCAACGAAGCACGCCGGCGCCGCCGCTCGCTTTCGCGCGAGAGCCAGTTCTACGGATCGATGGACGGCGCGATGAAATTCGTGAAGGGCGACGTCATTGCGTCGCTCGTCATCACGGTCGTCAACATTCTCGGCGGCCTCGCGATCGGCGTCGGCCAAAAAGGAATGCCCGCCGTGCTTGCGCTCAAGCGCTACGGGCTTCTCACGATCGGCGACGGGCTCGTCACGCAAATCCCCGCGCTCGTTCTCTCCACGGCCGCGGGCGTGCTCGTCACGCGAACCGCGAGCGAAGAGCCCGACACACCGCTTGGCGAGGAAATCTCGCGTCAGCTCTTCGGCACACCCAAAGCGATTCGTGTCGCGTCGGTGTTCGTGTTCATGCTCGCGCTCGTGCCCGGTCTGCCGACGGCGCCGTTCATGTTCATCGCGGTGGTTTTGTTCTTCATCGCGCGCAGCCGCACGCGCCAGCTCGCACGCGACGATCGCCGCGCCGAGACGGAGCCTACGCCGCAGCCGCAAGCGCGACGTGGGCCGCAGTTCGTGCCGATGGTGGTCCCGTGGAGCGTCGAAGTCAGCGAAGACCTCGCGCCGCTTCTCGATGATCAACAAACCAACGAAGGCGAGCGTCTCGGTCTGCGCGGACGCGCGGTTGCGTTGCGTGAGCTCCTCTTCGCCGAGCTCGGTGTGCCGGTTCCATCGCCGCGTGTTCGCGCGGTTGCCGGTCTTCCGCCGCGGCATGCGCTCGTGTCGCTCCACGAAGTTCCCGCGAAGCTCATCGACGTCGACACGGCTCTCTCCGATGACGATGCCATCGAAGAAGTCACGCGCCAAGCCGCCGAGCTTTTGCGGGCGCGCGCCGCGGATTTTTTGGGCATGTCGGAGACGCAGCGCCTCCTCGACGAGCTCGAGCAGTTCGCGCCGGCGGTCGTGCGCAACGTCGTTCCGAAGCCCGTGTCGCTCACGCTCCTTGCCGATGTGCTCCGCAGGCTCGTCGAAGAGCGCGTGGGCGTCCGCGATTTGCGTGCGATTCTCGAAGCGCTCGCGGTCGTTGCGCACGCGGAGAAAGATCCGCTGAACCTTGCGGAGTTCGTGCGAGGGCAGCTTCGCCGCGTGATCACGTTCAAGCTCACGCGCGGCTCGCCGCAGCTCGGCGTCTACTTGCTCGACCCGATGATCGAAGACACAGTGCGCCGCGCCGTCACGCGCACACCGAACGGCGCATTTTTGACTTTGGCGCCGCCGGCCGCACGCGATGTCGTCGCTGCCGTGCGCCGCGCGATCACCGAGGGCCGCGCTCAGGCTCCAAACGACGCGCTCATCATTCTCACGCAACCGGACATTCGCCGCTTCGTGCGCAAGCTCATCGAGACCGAGCTCCCCGACGTCACCGTCGTGAGCTTTGCCGAGCTCTTGCCCGAGGTCTCACTTCGTCCACTTGCGCGGGCCAACCTTGCAGGCATCGGCTGAATCGAGCCAGCGCTCCCACTCGAGCTCTAGCCGCGCGTTGTGCCGCCTCCGCCACGCCGCGTAGAGCCGCGTCAGCGCATACCCAATGGCCGTCAGAACGACGAGCGACGTCGCGATGACCGCGCGCGTCGCGATGTCTCCCACTTCCCCGTGCACGCCGGCGCAAACGACAATCAAGGTGAACGCCACCGCCGCCGCGCCGATGAACGGCGTGGCTTCCTTCGTGTTGGTTTGTGGAGGGAGTGGCGCGTCCCGATACCCAAAGCGTTCTGGGTCCATCAGCCCCTCCATGCGACATGTGCCGCGTCGTAACGTGCGTCACGCGCATCGAGCGCGTGTACCGTCGCTGCGTATGTTCCGTGCTGCGCCGCGAACACGAGCCCATCGAAGCCGTGCCTGAACGCCGGATCGCTTTGATACCGTTTGCCAACATCGGGGTGCGCGCTCATGAAATCGGCCGGCGTGCTCTTCGAGTCCACCATCGCTCGCGCGGCGGTCATGCCGTGATCGCAGTGCAGCTGAATGATCGCCATCGTGCCGTTGTCCGAGCGGCCCAGCTGGCGCTGCATGTTCGCCGCGAGTGAGCCATTTTTCACGTCGTTCGAGTAGCGCGCGCGTTGAGCGTCGACGTAGCCCTGCGGCAACCCATTCAAGTTTCCGACGATGACGAGGTGCATCGCGTCGCGCACGATGGCACCTGCGCGCTCGTGACCGACTTTGGCGTCGTCGGCGACGGCTTTCGTCATGTCCACGCCCGCTTCCATCACGGTGATCGGGAGCAGCGCGCCGCTGATCATGCGAAATGCGAGGCGCGTACCCCCGTGCTCCGCGAGTCCTTCGACCGTGTGCTCGATGAGCTGCTTGTTGCCTTCATGAACGAGACCGCCCGTGCCCTCTTCGAGGACCCCGTCGCGGCTGTCCTCGCGGATCTGCGCTTCGGTCTTGTCGTAGCCGTGGATGGTATGCGTATCGCCAAGTCCAGCGTGGTTGCCGATTTGGTTGATCGCCGCGCCTGTCGAGACCTTCTCGTTCCCACGCAAGCCCTCGATGTCTCGGTCGCTGTAGTAGTTGCCCTTGCTGACGCCGTCGATCTCACTCATGAAACCCTCCGGCTACACATCGACTGCCCCCGGACGGAGTTGCGCGTTATCGGACGAGCACCATTTCAGTCGAGGAATACGGGCGCGGCGCGAGCGTCGAAGGGTTCACGAAGCCCATCTTTGCGTAGAAATCCATCGCATCGCGCGTGCCGAGGCGAACGAAGCGCGCGCGGCGCATCGCCGGGTGGTCGAGCAGCAAACGCACGATGGCGTCGCCGACGTGTTTGCCGCGAAACTCCGGAGCGACGATGACGTCGTAGATCCACGCGTACTTCACGTCGTCGGAGATTGCGCGCGCAGACGCAACGACGCGATCCGAAGCGTCACGCGCGAGAACCCACGCGCGCGAGCTCAGGTGAGCCGCGATGAGTTCTTCGCGCGAGAAGTGGTCGTTCCAATATGCATCGGCCATGAGCGCGGCGCATGCCTCGGCAAGAGCACGTGCGTGCGGCGCGCATTCGAAGCGAACACCTTCGGGGCCGCGCAAGAAATCAGGGAGCGGCATCGACGGGTTTGCCTGAACGATGGCGTCAATCGCCTCGGCATCACCGGGCTCGCCGCGGCGCCAGAGCGATTCGAGCATGCGGCGTTGCTCGGGCGGCGTTCGGTTTTGCCCGAGCTTCGATTTTCCGTCGAGACGCTCGAGGCTCACGGACACGACGAGCAAGCTCGCAATCGTCTTTTGGTAGATTGGATGATCGTGCGCGAGGGGAACGAAGCCGCCCTCCGGCTGATGTTTCGCGAGCAGCGCCTCGAGCGCGCGCGCTTTCTTTCGCGGATCGTCGACCGGGTCGAGCGTCCCGTGGACTTGCACCGAGCGATAGAGCGTCGTCGCCGGGCACGCGCGCTCGGGGTCGACGAAGTAGCTCGGAATCGACGCCACCACTTCTTCCGACGACACCACCGCTTGGCGACCGATGGCGTCCATCTTCTCACCGGCCGGCGCCGCGTGAAAGGTGATGGCGTCATCGACGATGGCGGCGTTGAACGCACGAAGCACGGGCTCGCCGCGCGCGGTCGTTGTCGCGATTCGCACGAACGGCGCGCGCGCCAAGAGCGCGACCGCGTCCGCGCGGGACATCCGGAAGATTTCCTTGCGCATGGGTTTCATCATGGCGCAAACTGGCCTAGTGCGAAGTACCAGATTGTACATATTGGCTAGGCCAGTTTACCCATGCGTCCCGTGACGTTCCCCATCGACGCACCGAGCGACGGGCCGCGTTTTTTGGCGATCGCGCGCGCGGTATCCGATGCGATTCAGGCCGGCCGGCTGCGGCCCGGCGACGCACTTCCGGGAAGCCGCGAGATCGCGGTGTCCGCAGGTGTCAATCGCAACACGGTGCTCGCGGCGATGGCGGAGCTCAAGCTCGAAGGCTGGATCGAGACGACGGCCGCGCGCGGAACGTTCGTGAGCCGCGCCTTGCCCGAGCACCTGCGGGCTGTCTCGAAGAAGCCGCGCGCAAATGCGAAGGCTGCATTCGAGCTACGCGGCGTCGTGCCGAGCCACACGCCGTGGCCCTCGGTGACGCGCGCGCCCTACCCGCTTCTCGGCGGTTTGCCCGACGTGCGCGCGGTGCCGCACGCGGAGCTCGCACGCGCATTTCGTCGGGCGCTCGCGCGAAACGCGGGCGAGCTTCTCGGTTATGGCGATGCGCGCGGCGACGCTCGTTTGCGGCGCGCCCTCGCGACGCTCTTGGCGCACGCGCGCGGCGTCGTGGTGTCCGAAGACGACGTGCTCGTGACGCGCGGCAGCCAGATGGCGCTCTATCTCGCAGCGCGCACGGTGCTCGCGCCTGGCGATCTCGTGGCGGTCGAGTCGTATGGGTATCGCCCGGCATGGGAAGCGTTTCGAATCGCGGGCGCGGAGCTTGCGCCCATCCCGGTCGACGCAAGCGGCATCCGCGTGGACACACTCGCCGCGCTCGCATCGCGTCGCAAGGTGCGCGCGGTGTATGTGACGCCGCACCATCAATACCCGACGACGGTCACTCTCCCAGCCGCGCGGCGACTCGCGCTTCTCGCTCTAGCGAAGCGCGCCGGCTTCGCAATCATCGAGGACGACTACGATCACGAGTTCCACTACGAGGGCCGGCCGACTTTGCCACTCGCAAGCACCGACGACGGCTCGTGTGTGATTTACGTAGGCACACTCTCGAAGGTGCTCGCTCCTGGCCTTCGCATAGGATTTCTCGTGGCACCGCGTGCGGTGCTCGAACGCGCGGCGGCGCTTCGTGTGCTCGTCGATCGTCAGGGCGATCTCGCCGTCGAGCGCGCCGTCGCCGAGCTCGTCGAAGATGGGCTTCTCGCGCGCCACGTCCGAAAGATGCGACGCCTCTACCTCGAGCGCCGCGACGTGCTCGCAACCGCGGTCACTGAGAAGCTGCCGATGCTCTCATTCGAAATTCCGAAAGGAGGCCTCGCGATTTGGGCACGCGCCCCCTCGAAGACCGACGTCGATGCTTGGGCCGCGCGAGCCGAGCAACGCGGCGTGCTCGTGCAGACCGCACGACGCTTCACGTTCGAGGGCCGCGCCGAGCCGCGCCTTCGTCTTGGATTCGCGCCGCTCGACCCGGCCAAAATACGCGAAGCGGTCACCCGCCTCGCAGCTACATACGCTTCGTGACCATCTTGCGCGGCACCGCGCCCGATCGCATCAATAGATTCTTCGCGGCGCGCTCGAGCAGCGGGTGGATTTTCTTGCCGATGAACATCGCGAGCAAGTTCACGTTCGTGTCGGCGAGCTTTCGTAGCGTTCGCTCTGCGCCCTTCATGTCGCCGGTCGATGCGTACGCGAACGCACGCGCACGCAGCATTTGGATGCGCATCTCGCCCATGTCGTCGGCTTCGGGGTCGAAGAGCTCAAGCATCTCGAGCGCCCTTTTTCCGTTGCCCGTGCGCGCCCACGCTTCGCTCGCAACGGCCGCGAACATCGCGCGCGTCTTGGGCTCTTGCTGCTTGCCGAGCTCGAGCGCATCGGCGAGCACGCGGGCCTTTTGCGCCTCGCCGAGCGACAAGTGAATCGACGCACGAAGCGCACGCACTTGATCGGCCACCGGCGCGAGCTGCTTCGATAGCTCGACACCTTCGAGTGTCTCGAGCGCGACGCGGGGGTCTTCTTGCATCTCGAGCTGGGCGCGCGCGATCGTCGCTTGCACGTCGCCTTTTTTGAAATCCGTTTCGAGCTTCTTGAGGGCGTCCTTCCGACCCTGATCGGTGTCCGCGCTTCGGAGGATGGCGCCGAGCGCTTCGGACTTTCGCACGTAGCGAATCATCCAGATGCCCGCGCCCGCGACGCCGAGCGTCACGACGCCCGCGATGAGCAGCGGCCAGCGCGTGTGCGTGTACACCGTTGCGATCGCCGCCACCACCCACCCAATGGCGACCAAGCCCCCTGCGCGCAGGTAGAGCTTTTTCATGTCGGCGCCCGGGTTACCGGTGGGCTTGGCGAGATCGCGCAGCTCCTGCTGCACCTTCGCGGCGGACTTCTTCTTCTTGTTAGCGGCCACTTGCGACAGCGGGACTTAGCCCGGGACGAAGGCGGCGTGCAAGGCGCGCTGTGCGTCGCCCACGCGCTCGGCGGGCACGACGGCCGAAATCCGAAGCGGTCCTGCGACGATGGACTCGACCTTGGCTTCGCAACCAACGAGCGCTTCGATGAACCGCAGGGCCCCGCTCGAGAGCCCATCACCCACGACGCTGACGACCGCGCACCCCTCGCGAACGCCGGCGCGCGTCCCGAGGCGTGACTCGAGCGCGGCGCGGCGCTTGTCCCAGTCGGGCAAATTCAGGAGCGGGATCACGCACGAGGTCATCGTGCCGTCGATGATCGGCAAATCCATTTCCGAGAGCGCGCCAAGCACGAATGCCATCTCGGCTGCCGCGAAGGTCGCGAACGCAACGCGGTCCATCGATGTCACTGCGCGTGCGCGCGTCACGGCGTCTTCACGCGCGATGGTTTCTTTCGCGCCCTCGGGATCAGACGTCTTGCGTGCAAAGATCGTGATCTTCTGACGGCGCGCCCATTCGACAGCTTGCGCGTTGAGCACCTTCGCGCCCGACTCCGCCATTTCTTGGAGCATCGCGAGGTCGATTTCCGGCAAATGCGTTGCGTCGCTGACGACGCGTGGATCGGCGGAATAAACGCCGTCGACATCGCTGTAGATTTCGCACCGTTCGGCGGAGAGTGCTGCGGCGAGCGCGACTGCGGTGGTGTCGGAGCCGCCGCGGCCGAGCGTCGTGATCTCGCGTTTGTAGCTCATGCCTTGATAGCCAGCGACGATGACGATGCGGCCGCGCGAAAGCTCGTCTTCGATTCGGTGTGGACGCACTTCGATGATGCGTGCGTCGAAGTGGCGATCGTTCGTGATGATGCCGGATTGGCTCCCCGTGAAGCTGATGGCATCGCACCCGCGCGCGTGAATGGCGATCGCGAGAAGCGCCATCGACACGCGCTCACCGGTGGTGACCAGCATGTCGAGCTCTCTACGATGAGGATCTTTCGCGACGCGCTTGGCGAGCGCAATGAGCTCGTCCGTGGTTTTTCCCATCGCGCTGACGACGACCACGACGTCGTGCCCTTGGCGACGCGTCGCCACCACTTTGTCTGCGACGAGCCCGAGCTTCTCCACGTCCGCGACCGATGAGCCGCCGTATTTCTGGACGACGATGCTCATGCTCTCCGAAATGCAATGAGCCCGAACGCGCCGCCCGCCCACACGAGGCCCGTTCGTGGCTCGGCCGCGAGCGCTTCGATGGGGCTCTCTTCTTCGGCGACGACCGTGGCGATGCCGTCGACGCCGACGCACACGAGGCGCGAACGCTCGGGACCGTCGATCGCGGCAATGAGGCTGCCGTCGTCCAAGAGCGTGAACGCCGTGGCCGCGGCCGTTGCTTCCACGAGCGTGAGAGGCCCGTCGTCGATGGCGCGGAGAACGCCGACGCCCTCGCGAAGAAGCGCGCGTGCTCGGCCGCGTGTGAGGATGGCTTCGTCGTCTTCCGAGACATGGTCGGCGCTGAAAAACGTCGCGCCGCCGTCGACCGAGCGCAGCACCGAGCCATCTTCGAGCGCGACCTCGATGCCGCCGCGCAAGCGAATGCGCGTGACGTGACCGATGGGCCGCGCAACCGCACGCTCGAAGCCGCGATCGTCCCAGCGCAAATCATTCGATGCAACGACGACGTCGTTGCCGTCCTCGATCGAGAGATCGTCGTCACCGCCTTCGTCGAGCCGCGGAAGATCTTCGACGCGGAGCTCGGGCTCCGGCGTGCCGAGACCCTCTTCGCCGCCATCGCGAACGCTGTCGCCGGTGTCGATCAATCCGAAGTCTTCGCCTGCGACGCCGGGTGCGTCTTCGTCTCCGATCATGGTTTCGCCGGGGGCGTCTTCGAGGGCGTCGCCCTCCCCTCCCATGAGACCTGCGGCGTCATCACCGAGCGCGCTGGGTTCGTGGCTGGTGTCGAGCTTTTCTACGAAGTCGTCGTCGTCGCCGGTGGCGTCGTCGTAGGGGTTTGCGTCATCGCCCATCGAGAGATCGTCTTCAGCCGACGGATCTACTTCTTCCGACGCGCCATCGAGCGGTGGCAGTTCGAGCTCTTCGGGCACGGGCATGTCGTGGGCTAGCTTACCCCGCCGTGTCATGGGTGACACGCTCGTCTCCGGTCGAGGTGCTCGTTTTGCGGTGTTTTCGGTTTGGCACGCGACCTGCTCTAGGAAGAGTCATGAGCCCACGAGCCCATCATGTTCTCCGCATCATTGCGGCGGGCGCCATCGCCATCGCGTATTTCTTTCCGCACCCCTGAAGTTTTCGCGCGCCCCGGGCCTCTTGCGGTCGCGCCGAAACTCCCGATAGCTTCGCGCTCGCCGTGCGCCTCCTTTTGCTCTCACGCAACGCGTCACTCTATTCGACAGCCCGTCTCGTGCTGGCGGCGCGCGCTCGAGGCCACGATGTCACCGTCGCCGACCCGCTCGACTTTCACATCGTCGTCTCGAAGGGTCGCCCGTCGCTCTATCTCGGAGACGCACCCGCGGCGCCGACCGACATGGTGATTCCGCGTATTGGCGCGTCGATCACCAACTACGGTCTCGCGGTCGTTCGGCAGTTCGACATGATGGGCGTGCCGGTGCTCAACACGGCGATAGCCATCGCACGCTCGCGCGACAAGCTCCGCGCGATGCAGCTCCTCACGCGCAAGCACATCGACGTTCCGACCACGGTGTGCGCGCGCACGCCGGACGCCGTTCCGGTTGCGCTCAATCTCATCGGCACGCCGGCAATCGTGAAGCTCCAACAAGGCGCGCAAGGCATCGGCACGATGATCGCGGAGACACCGCAAGCCGTGAGCTCGCTCCTCGAGACGCTCTGGGCCATGGGGCAGGACATCATTCTCCAGGAGTACATCAGCGAATCACGCGGGCGAGATCTCCGCGCGATTGTCGTCGGCCGATGCGTCGTCGCTGCGATGCGTCGGCAAGCCAAGTCGGGTGAGTTTCGATCGAACCTGCATCGCGGCGGCCTCGGCGTGAAAGTTCGACTCGCGCCGCGTTACGCGCAGGCCGCGATCGCCGCGACGAAGGTCATGGGTCTCGAGGTCGCGGGCGTCGACATGCTCGAGAGTCGCCAGGGTCCGAAGATCCTCGAGATCAACAGCTCGCCGGGGCTCGAAGGCATCGAGCGAACGAGCGGCATCGACGTCGCGGGCGCCATCATTCGCCACGCCGAGAAGACGATGGAGAAGAAGCGGAAAAAACGTGACCCCGCCCTCGAGCACGAACGTCGGCCGCAACGGCTGCGAAGCGGCGCGCGCCGCAAGAGCGCGTAGAAGGTGCTGCGCATCGACCGACAAGATGCCGTCGTCGTGTGGACGCTCGACCGGCCCGAAGCGAAGAACGCACTCAGCGCGGAGCTCTTGCAAAAGCTCGGCGCTGCGATCGAGAACGCGAGCTCCGACCCAACTATCCGTGCCGCAATCCTCACCGGCTCGGGCGACGCGTTCGCATCCGGTGGAGATCTTCGCGAGCTACGCGACAAAGGCTCGCCGACGGACGCGGCCGTTCTCACCGACGCAGGCGAGTACGTGTGTCGTCGCATCGGCGAGCTCGCTTTTCCGGTGATCGCGGCGATTCGCGGCGTTGCGATCGGCGGCGGAGCCGAGCTCGCGGTCGCGTGCGATCTGCGCATCGCCGATCCGAATGCGCGCATTTGTTTCAAACAAGTCCGTATGGGCGCGACGACCGCGTGGGGAACACTCCCGCGTCTCGTGAATCTCGTTGGCCCGAGCACGTCGGCGCGCTTGCTCTTCACAGCACATGAGGTCGCCGCGCCAGAAGCGCACTCTCTCGGCCTCGTGGACTTCGTGTCCGAGGCGGACTCGGCGGTGCTCACGGCGCACGCGTGGTGTGCGGACATCGCATCGGGCGCGCGCATCGCCATCGCCGAAACGAAAGCGCTACTTCGTAGTGCGCAGGCTCCGTTTTACGCGCACACGCGCGCCCTCGAGCGTGAAGCGTTCATTCGCACGTGGTCGAGCGCCGAGCATGCCGAGGCGATGACCGCTTACTTCGAGCGCCGTCCGCCGCGTTTCTGATTCCGTTTCTATTCTGGGCCAGCGACGCGGCGATCGACGATGACGCGCACGACGGTGCCGGTCGTTGGTGTTGCCGTTCCGCTGATGCATCCATTCGCGGCGAGCGCGGCCGCACGCGCGGCTTGTCGACGGCTCGAGAGCCAGCCGAGCGCGCGCTGCACCGTTGCTGCGTCTCCGGTGGCCGTGGCCGAACGAATGTCGGCGACGTCATCGCGACCGTGCCTCACACCGGCGTCGATCTGGCTGAGATATCCATCGACGCATTTGATGGGTCCTGGTGCTCGTGCGGCACGCGCACCTTGAAGGAGCGACGCGACGCGCTGGGCGTCACCGACCATTGCCGAGAGCATGTGGGTCGCCTCGACTCGCACGTCGACGTCCGCTTTTGCAGCCGGCGCGAGCACGAGAACGAGCGCGCACGCCACGAATTTGAGGCCTGCGTTCTTCATCGTTCGCCTTGTTTTCCGATGCGCGGTGCGCTCGCGGCATTCACGTGGTATCCCGGTCGCGATGGACGGTCGGTTCGGCGATTTTGGCGGCCGCTACGTGAGCGAGACTCTCGTTCCAGCCCTCGACGAGCTGACGAACGCGTTCAAGACCATCGTCCCGTCGGCCGAGTTTCAGAAGACCCTTCGCAACGCGCTCGAGACGTACGTCGGAAGGCCCACGCCGCTCACGCGCGCCGACCGGTTCGCGCGTGCGGTCGATCCGAATGAAAAGACGCTCGCCGCGCTTTACTTGAAGCGCGAAGACCTCTGTCACACGGGCGCGCACAAGATCAACAACGCCATCGGACAATGCCTCCTCGCGCTCGCCATGGGCAAGACGCGCATCATCGCCGAGACGGGCGCGGGCCAACACGGCGTCGCCACGGCGACGGCATGCGCGCTGCTCGGCCTTCCGTGTGAAGTGTTCATGGGCGAAGTCGACGTCGCACGGCAAGCGCCGAACGTTGGTCGCATGCGGCTTCTTGGCGCGCGCGTCATCCCCGTGACGTCGGGCTCGCGCACGCTGAAAGACGCGATGAACGAGGCCCTCCGCGATTGGGTCACGAACGTCGCGACCACACACTATTGCATCGGCAGCGCGGCAGGTCCCCATCCGTATCCCGAGCTCGTCGCGACGTTTCAGTCCGTCATCGGTGAAGAGGCACGCGCGCAGCTCGCTGCGGTCGGCGCAAAACCAGACGCGATCGTCGCGTGCGTTGGAGGCGGCTCCAACGCGATCGGAATGTTTCGCGCGTTCTTGGCGGACGCATCCGTCGAGATTTTCGGAGTCGAAGCCGCGGGCGCTGGCGTCGCATCCGGCAAACACGCAGCGACGCTCGGCGCGGGTCGCATCGGCGTGCTGCACGGGTCGAAGAGCTACGTCCTCTGCGACGACGGCGGGCAAATCCAAGAAGCGCACTCGATCAGCGCCGGGCTCGACTATCCCGGCGTCGGCCCCGAGCACGCATATCTTCGCGACTCGAAGCGTGCGCGCTACGTCTCCACGACCGACGACGAAGCGCTCGCCGCCGCGGCTCTTCTCACGCGCAAGGAAGGCATCTTGCCGGCGCTCGAAACCGCACACGCGTTCGCGCGCGTCTCCGACATCGCAGCGCTCGTGTCGTCCGAACGAAAGCGCCCCGTCACGATCGCGCTGTGTCTCTCCGGTCGCGGCGACAAAGACCTCGCAACTTACCTCGGTGCGCTCACATGAGTCGCATCGATGAAACGATGAGCGCGCTTGCCGCGAAGAAGCGCAAGGCTCTCGTCGCGTATGTCTGCATGGGAGACCCTTCGTATCAGGCGTCGATCGACGTCGCGGTCGCGTGCGCCGAAGCCGGCGCAGACGTGCTCGAGATTGGCGTGCCGTTTTCCGATCCCACCGCCGACGGGCCCATCATCGCGCGCGCGAGCGAGCGTGCACTCCAAGCGGGGGGTGGCCTCGTGCGATCGATCGATGCCGCACGCGCAATCCGCGCACGCACGGCCGCGCCGCTGCTTCTCTTCGGGTACTACAACCCGATCTTCGTTCACGGCGAAGAGCGCACCGTGCAGCAAGCCAAAGACGCCGGCATCGATGGCCTTCTCGTCGTCGATTTGCCCGTGGAAGAGGCCGCGCCATTGCGTGCAATCTGCAAGCGTCACGGCATGTCGCTCGTGCCGCTCCTCACGCCGACGAGCGGCCCCGAGCGCGTTGCGCTGACGAAGGCCGCCATCGCCGGCGGCGCAGGCTTCGTCTATTACGTTTCCGTGGCAGGCGTCACGGGGTCGGGGCAAGCGCCGCTCGAGCTTGCAAGCGCGCGCGCCGCCGAGCTTCGCCGCGAAACGGGTGCGCCAGTCGTCGTCGGGTTTGGAATCGACTCGCCGGAAAAAGCGCGCGTCGCTGCTGCCGGTGCCGATGGCGTCGTCGTCGGCTCCGCGATCGTCCGCGCGGGCGAATCTTCCATGCGCTCTCCGCAAGGCTCGAGCGCGACTGCAGACGTCACCCGCCTCATCCGCGGCCTCCGCGCAGCGCTCGACGAAGCGTGAATGAGCTGGGCGACGCCGCGGTGGCGCGCTATGAGAAGCTCGCTGGCCCATGCTGATTCTCTGCATTAGTGACGTTCACGGAAACCTCGACGCCCTCCGCGCGGTTCTGGCAACTGCCGAGCGGCGCGCGTTTCACAAGCTCATCGTCGCCGGCGACATCGTGTTCCCCGGCCTCGACGACGCACGCCACGCCCAGCCCCTCGAGACATGGCGCCGCCTCTCGGCCGCCGGCGCGGTGATGGTTCAAGGCGTGACCGATCGCGCCATCGCCACGCTCGACCCCGCGAAAATTTCCTCGAAGAGCGAGCACGAGCAAAAGATGGTTGAACGCATGCGCGGCGTTCGCAGCGAGCTCGGCGAGCTCGTGCTCGAGCGCTTGCGCCGCCTTCCGACGCAATATCGTTTGCCTCTCGAAGATGGCGGCGAGCTCCTGCTCGTGCACGGCTCCCCCGCCGACCCATCTGAAGCGATGACGCAAGACATGAGCGACGAAGAGCTCTCCTCGCTCATCGGCGACGATCCCGCCGACCTCGTCGTCTGCGGCATGAGCCACACACCATTCGATCGCACGATTGGCACCACACGCATCGTGAACGTCGGCAGCATCGGCGAAGCACCCGACGGCGTCGAACGCGGCGCGCAGCCGCTCGTCGCTCACGCGACGTGGATCGAAGCGCGCCCGTCGGGGGTGTCAATCGAACAAATCGTCGTCCCGTTGCGAGACGAACAAACGCTCAAAACGGGTTAGTTAGACGCTCACTTCACGCAAGACGGTCAAGTCAACTGACCTTTGAATTAATCCCAGGCCTGATCGCGAAGGTAGCTGCGGAGCGGCTCCCAGTAGCGCTCGACCCAGCCTTTTTCGTAGCCCTTCGCTTGCGACTTCGGCACGCCCGAGTGAGTGAGGCGAAGGCGCGTTTTGCCTTCGGCGGGGCGTAGCTCGATTTCGAGGCGCGAGCTTGGGTGGTCCTTCGGAAATTCGCTCGTGCGCCAAAGCTGGACGATGCGCGCCCCTGGAACGAGTCGCTCGTGCACGCCGGCGATGTAGCCGTCCCACGCGGTGAACTCTCCGCCTTCGAGCGGCTCGCCGGTCGCGGTGCTGCCGGTGAACGCGGCGTGCTTCGCGGGATCGACCAGCGCTTCGTAGACGTCCATTGGCGCGGCATCGAACATTTCTTCTTGCACGATCGTCGCGACCTCGCGCTCGGCAGGCGCGGCGCGCTTTACGGCTTTCTTCTTCGGCGCGGTCTTCTTCGGCGCGGCGGGCTTCACGGCTTTCTTTTTCGGCGCGGGCTTCTTCTTCGGCGCGGCTTTCTTCTTTTTCGCGACCGTCTTTTTCTTCTTCGCAGCCATGGTGCAACGCTATCAGTGCTCCACGAAGTTCTCCACAGTCGCCGTTGTGTCTTGCTCCGCGCGCGCGGATGCGCGATCAGATGGATGCGCATTGTGAAGAAGAAGCCCGACAACATCATCCACGTTCGCTTTGGTAGCGGCGGCGGCCGCATCGACACCCGCGACGGCAGCACAGGCGCCCCGGCAACGGCCGAAGCGCTCGAGCCCGTCACAGACCTTTTTTCGGCCAAAGAAGTCTCGAAGCTCCTCGGTCTCACGCCCGCGCGCCTCCGCACGCTCGACCGCGCCAAAATCGTGTCGCCCACGGGCGAGCGCAACGGAAAGCGCGCTTACACGTTCCAAGACCTCATCGCGCTTCGCGCCACGCTCATGCTCTCGCGCGAAGTGAAGATGCGCGAAGTTGCGCGTGCGATCGGTGCACTTCGTCAGGCGTTGCCGCGCATCACGCATCCTCTTCAGGAGCTTCGACTCGTCAGCGACGGGCGGCGCGTCGTCGTGCGCTCGCCCATGCCCGACTTCGGCGGGCGCGCGTTCGAGCCCGTCACTGGCCAGCTCGTGCTCGACTTCGATGTCAGCGCGCTTCGAACCGACGTCGTTCGCGTCCTTCGCCCGCGCACGCCTGCCGCGCGCATCGCTGCGGCGTACGATCTTTACGTGCGTGCGAGCTCGCTCGACGAAGACCCGTCCTCGTACGACGAAGCCGAAACGCTCTATCGCGAAGCGATCGATCTCGACCCGCAGCTCGCCATCGCACACACGAACCTCGGCAACATTCTCTTTCGACGCGGCCTCGACCGCGCGGCCGAGACGCTCTACCTGACCGCGATCTCGATCGACGATCGGCAACCCGAAGCGCACTACAACCTTGGCTACGTAATGCTCGAGCGCGGCGACGCCAAACGCGCATCGGACCACTTCGAAAAGGCGATCTCTCGCGATTCGCGCTTCGCGGACGCACACTTCAACCTCGCGATGGCGTGCGAGCAGCTCGGCGAACGCTCGCGCGCGCGCATTCACTGGAAGCGTTACCTCGACCTCGAGCCGCAAGGAACATGGGCCGATATCGCCCGAAAACATCTCTCTTGAGCTGATTACTGCTAGGTTTGGGCGATGAAGCTCATCCGTCTGTCCATCGCGCTGGCCGCAACACTCGGGGCTGCGTATGCGTGCGGCGGAACGGACGGCAACGGTCTCTTCGATGGCGGTGACGACAGCGGCGGCGGCCCCGACGCCGTGATCGACAACACCGTTCCGGGCGACGCGAGCGTCGACGTCATCATTGCCGACGACAGCACAACGGGCGACGCATCCGACGGCGGCATCATCGAGGCGGGTCCGCTCTGCACCTCGACGCCGTGCATGGTCGAAATCGCGTCGGGCGGTTTTCACTCGTGCGCCCGCGTGACCGACGGAACGATTCGCTGCTGGGGTCGCAACAACCTCGGTCAGCTCGGCGTGGGGCTCTTGTCCGACGGCGGGTTCGACGGGACCATGCAACCTACGCCGGTCAATCCGAAGCTCGCGAACATCACGCAGATCACGGCGAGTCATTTTTCGGTGACGTACAGCTCGACGTGCGTGCTCTCGGCCGGCGTTCCGAAGTGCTTCGGCGCAAACGCGACAGGTCAGCTCGGTCTCTCCGCTGATTCGGGCTTGTTCGACACCAACGCGCACCCGACGGCCGCCGCGGTGCAAGGCATCCCATCGACGGTCGCCGGCGTTTGGGCGGGCAACCTTCACGCGTGCGCGATCGACACCGTCGGCAAAATGTATTGCTGGGGCTACGACGAAACGCTGCAGCTCGACGTGCCCGCGCCGGGCACGAACGGCAACGTGCTTCCGGCGGTCGCGATCAACACAGATGCGGGCGCAGCGGCGATGATGGGTCCGGGGTACGACTCCACCACTGCGCTTCTGAAAGGCGGCGGCGTGCTTTCGTGGGGCGCGAACACGGTCGGCCAGCTCGGTCGCACCGCAACTTCGCCATCGCTGAGTGGCGTCGTATCGCTCACGGGTGTCTCCGACATCGCTGCGGGTCTTCAGCATGGGTGCGCAGTCTCGACCGGCGTCCTTTACTGTTGGGGAGAGAACGCCGACGCCGAGCTCGGCCAAGGCAGTGTCACGCCGACGACATCAGCGACACCACTCACGGTCAACGTGGGCGGCAAAGTCGTGAAGCAAGTCACCGCGGGCTACTCGCACACGTGCGCGCTCGCGAGTGACGGCACGGTCTACTGCTGGGGCCAAAACGACTACGGCCAGTGCGCAACCGGCGCAACCGACGCTGGCTTCTCCTTCGCCGACATCCTCTCGCCAACGCAAGTGCAAGGCCTGACGGGCAAAGCGCTCCAAGTCGAAGCGGGCACGAACCACACGTGCGCGCTCATCGAAGGCGGCTCGGTCATGTGCTGGGGCGCCGACGACCGCGGCCAACTAGGCCAGGGCCTCGTCGACGGCTCCATCGACACCAACCCCCACCCCACCCCCGTCACGGTTCACTTTCCGTAACGGAAAACTAAAGGCGGCGGTGCTGCAGCGCAGGCAGGGCGGCGCGGACGCGGTCTTGGTAGGCGAAGTCGAGCGTCGTGATGGCGATGCCTTCGCCTTCGCCGCATTGCGCGAGCACGTCGCCCCACGGATCGATGATTGCGCTCTTGCCGTACGTTTGGCGGCCGCGCGGGTGTTTGCCGTGTTGCGCTGGAGCGATGACGAACACTTGGTCTTCGATCGCGCGCGCGCGCAGCAGCGTGAGCCAGTGGTCTTTGCCCGTCGTGAGCGTGAACGCGGCGGGGATCGTGATGATGTGCGCGCCCTGGTCGGCGAGCTTGCGATAGAGCTCGGGGAAGCGCACGTCGTAGCAAATCGTCATGCCGAGTTTTTTCCCGCGCACTTCGGCGACCACGGGCTCGTCGCCGGGTCTGCATGCGTTTGATTCGCGCAGCGTCGTGCCGTCGGGGAGATCGACATCGAACAAATGGATCTTGCGGTAGCGCGCGACGATGACGCCGTTCGGCGCGACGAGCGCGCTCGTGTTGAAGGGCTTGTCGGCGTCTTCGCTTTTTTCTGGCATGCCGCCCGCAAGCACGAAGACGTTTCGCTCACGTGCGATGGTCTGCACCGTTTTGACGATGGGGCCATCACCGGCGAGGTCATCGGCGATCGCGCGCTTGTCGTCGTCGGACTCGCCGATGAACGCGAAGTTCTCCGGAAGCGCGACGAGCTCCGCCCCCATATCGGCGGCGCGCCCGCAAAGCTCGGTGACGCGCTCGAGATTTTTCGCGAGGTCGTTTTGCGAATTGAGCTGGATGACGGCGACTCTCATAGATCGTGTCCCATGCGCCGCGCTTTCACGGCGAGATATTCCGCGGACTCTTCCGTTTGCGCCACCACGAGCGGCACGCGCTCGACGACCTCGATGCCTCCGGCCTCGAGGCCCTTCACCTTCTCGGGGTTGTTCGTGAGCAAGCGCACGCGCGTCGCGCCGAGGTCGCGCAAGATGTCTGCGGCGACGTCGTAGCTTCGTGCATCGTCGGCGAAGCCGAGAGCGCGATTCGCTTCCACCGTATCGAGCCCCTTCTCTTGGAGCGCGTACGCGCGAATCTTGTTGCCGAGCCCGATGCCGCGACCCTCTTGGCGCAAATACACGACGGCACCGTGGTTGCATTCTGCAATCATCCGCATGGCTTGGTCCAGCTGGTCGCGGCAGTCGCATTTGTGCGACCGCAGCACTTCGCCCGTCCAGCATTCGGAGTGAACGCGCACGAGCCACGGATCGGCTGAATCGGCGCCGTTTCGCACGAGCGCGAGGTGCTCGCCCTCGCCTTCTTTGTAGACGATGACGTCAACCGGCCCGTAGTCGGAGGGCACGACCGACTCGGCGTAACGCACCAGCCTCACCCCGCGGACGGTAGCACGTGCTAGAACGGCAGCGGATGGATGAGGATCACAAAGACCGCGAGCCCCGAGACTCGCAGATCCCTCCCGAAGATCGGGATTGGCGCCTTCGCGGTGTCATCCCCGAGCTGCTGAAGCGCGCCGTCGAGCTCGGTGTCGAGAAAGCGCAAGACGCACCCGAGTCGCTGAAACATCTCGTGAGTGAGCTGCGTTTACCCAAAGAGGTGGCGACGTATCTGCTGACGCAAGTCGAAGATACGAAGAATGGCGCCCTTCGCGTCGTCGCCAAAGAGACACGCGACTTTCTCGAGCACACGAACCTCGCACACGAGCTCAAGAAGATGCTCACGACACTTCAGTTCGAAGTGAACACGACCATTCGTTTTCGCCCCGCGACCAAAGACGAAAAGTCCGAGGCCGACGAAGAAGGCGATGACGGCGCCCTTCCCAAACCCGAAGTGAAGGTCGATGTCTTCTCACGCCACACCGACAAGAAGAAAAAGGCCAAGGAGGCCTAACCCGTGCCGCGAGCGTTGAAAGCCGGTGGTGATGTCGACAGCTGGTGCACCAAGTGCCGCATGATGCTCACGCATCGCATCGTGGCAATGGTCGGGCCACTGCCAAAGCGCGTCGAATGCGAGACGTGCCATTCGCAACACAACTTCCGCGAGCGCGCACCCGGTGATGCGCCCGCGAAGGTCGGCTCGTCGTCGGCGGGTAGTGGCCCGCGCGCGCCGCGCGTGTCGAGCGTCACGCGGCTCGAGCAAGAGCGACGCGATCGCGAGAAGAGCTGGGAGTCCGCCGTCACTGGCCGCGGCGTCTCGGACTTCATCAAGTACACCATCAAGCAGACCTTCCAAGAAGGCGACCTCGTCAAACACACCAAGTTCGGCGATGGCGTCGTGACGCGCATCATCGATGCGCACAAAATCGAGATCCTCTTCCGCGACGAGCCACGGACGCTCGCTCAGGCTCTCTAAATGCGCGTGCGCTTTGCGGCGCTCGTTCTCGCAGTAACGCTCTCCGCGAGCCTCACGCTCTCCGCGAGCCTCGCGGCTCCAGGTGTGGCCGCAGAGGAGAATCCGGCGCCCGTCGGCGTGCGCATTGCGCCGTCGTTCGATGGGCACTTGGGTGCGTGGCTTTTGAACGGACCCTACGAATCCGCAAGCCACGCGACGAAACCGGGCAAAGGCGTGACGATGCCCGACGCCCTCGCGCTCGATCCGCCCAAGCTCGCCGAGTCGTCGCTCGCTCCATCTGCGGCGACGCCGGGGTGGACGCTCGCCGCGACGAACGCTGGCGCCATCGACGTGAAGGCCGCGTTCAAAGGCAACGCGCTCGCAAACGGAAGCGACGTCATCGCGTACGCCGCGGGCACGCTTCATCTCGCGAGCGCGGGCAAAATCACGATGCTCCTCGGCAGCGACGACGGCGTTCGCGTGTCGGTCGATGGCAAAGTGGTTCTCGCGCGAGACGATCCGCGCCCGCAACGCGACGATGACGACGTCGTCACGCTCGATCTCGCGGCGGGCGACCATCCGATTTTGCTGAAGCTCCACCAGCGTGATGGAGCGTGGAGCTTTCGTGTGCGTTTCGTCGACGCGCGCCTCGCGCCACCCGAGGGCGCGTATTTGATCTTGCCCGGCACGACCGACGACAAAGCGACCGCGCTCGCTTCGCAAATGGCGCGCGGCTACTTCGACCTCGGTACGCGCGGCGACGCATACGTGATGCACCTTCACGCGCGCTACACCGAAGGGGCACCGATGAATGCGTCGCTTCGCGTGAAAGCCACCCTCGACGGACAATTCGACGTCGATGCAGGCGACGTCTCGCTCGATGCGAGCGACGTCGACGTGCAGCTTCCGCCCATCACCGACCTCGCGGCCATCGAAGACAAAGACCTCCACGTGCGCGCGACCATCGGCGGCCGCGCGATCACCGGCAACTTCCATCCACGAAAAGCGATTCGCGAGGCCATCAAACGCTCCGACGAAGTCCTTGCCCGCATCGGCGGCGGCACGCGCCCGTCGTGGCTCCGCGACGACACCATCGACAGCTTGCAGAATGCACGCAATCGTCTCGCGGGCGCACAAAATCGCGGCGACTCCGACACCGAAGCGCTCACCGCCGAAACGCGCGAGATCACGACCGCTCTCGATGCGCTCGAGCACGACAAAGATCCGTACGCGGCGCGCACGGGCGCGATGCGCATGGCCTATCGCTCACCCACCGATGGCGCGCTCGCCGAATACGGCCTCTACGTCCCGAGCGGATACACGCCGGGAACGAAGCGAAAGTTTCCGCTGGTCGTTGCGCTGCACGGCCTCAACGGCCGGCCGATGGCGATGATGCGTTGGTTCTTCGGCAACGACGATCCGAAGCGCGAGCAAGACTACGAAGAGCGGCACGTCGATGTGCTCCCCGCGCTCGATGCGTTCGTGATCACGCCGAGCGGCCACGGCAACACGATGTATCGCGATCTCGGCGAGGACGATCCCATGCGCGTGCTCGACCGCATCGTGGCGCGCTTCCCGATCGACGAAGACCGCATCACGATCACCGGACCATCGATGGGCGGCATCGGCGCGGCGTCGATTCCGTTTCGTCATCCTGATCGATTCGCCGCAGCCGAGCCGCTCTGCGGCTACCACAGCTACTTCGTGCGTCGCGACATCGCAGGCCGGCCGATGCGCCCCTGGGAGCGCGTGCTCGCTGAAGAGCGCTCGAACGTCGAGTGGTCGTTCAATGGCTCGGCGTTGCCGCTCTTCATCGTCCACGGCACCAAGGATTTGCCGATCGAGAACAGCGGCGTCCTCATCGATGCCTACGAGAAGATGCATTACTCCGTCGAGCACGAGCACCCCGAGCTCGGTCACAACGTCTGGCAGACGACCTACGAAAATCTGAAAGGCGCCAAGTGGCTCACGGGCAAGCATCGCGATGCGCATCCGCGGCGGGTGCGCTTTCGCACCGTGCGGCTCCGCGATGGCAAGAGTTACTGGGTGCACGTGAACGAGCTCACCGGGCCCGACGTCTGGGGCCAAGTCGATGCGCGCGTCACGGCGCGAAACGCCATCACCGCGACGACCTCCGGGGTTGCGGAATTGTCGTTCGATCGCGACCCGACGCTCGTCGAACCGGACAAGGCCATCACCGTGTCCGTCGATGGTCAAATGCTCGCATTCGGGGGCGAGCCGCTCATCATGCACCGCGACGGCCCAACGTGGCGCATCGGCGCCGCGAAGCGCGACAGCACGTGGAAACGCGGCGAAATCACCGGGCCCATTCGCGACGCATTCCACGCACCGCTTTTTTTCGTTTGGGGCGCGTCCGATCCCGAACAGGCGCGCGCCAACGAAGAAGTCGCACGCGCGTGGGCGGCGATCCGCGGCGGCGTCACCGTGCGCTACCCCATCATCAGCGACGTGGAGTTTTTCGCGCGCGGCGAAAACCTTGCGAACGATCGCGCGCTCTTTCTCGTCGGCAGCTCGAAATCGAATCTCGTTTTGCGGGCGCTCGAGGCGGATCTACCGATACGCGTCGATGGGGATGCCGTCGTGGTCGGCGCGAAGCGATTCACGGGCGCAGAAGTCGGCGCGGCATTCATCCGACCGAATCCAAAACGCACCGATAGGTACCTCGTCGTCGTCGAAGGCACGACCGCCTTTGGCACGTGGCGATCGCTTTCGCTGCCGGATTTGCTTCCGGACTTCGTCGTGTGGGACGTCGGCGTGGGCCCGGCGCGTGGGCAAATGCTCTTGTCGGCAGGTGCGCTTCTCGCGGGCGGCTTCTTCAAAAACGATTGGTCGCTCCCCGAAAAGATGGACGACCCACTCGCATCGAGCATGCGCCCCGCGGCGAAGAGCGAATACGACGCTACGCCCTATTTGCCGTAATTGTTTTTTCCGGTCGTGCGCATCGGCATGGCGCCGCGACCACGCCGGCGATCTTCGATCGGCCCTTCGTCTTCGGTCTGGCGATCGTCCTGCCTTTGCCGGCCTGCCGCTCCCATGCCGTAACCACCGCGATGGGCTTCGGAGCGACGCGTCGCAGCCGTGACCGCAGCTTCGCCGCCGCCTTCGGGAAGATCGTGCGGGATACGTTTGGGCACGCCGTACGTCTTCTTCAGGCCGGTGAGCTCTTGCCGCGTGAGATATCGCCAGCGACCGGGCGCGAGCCCCTCCGATGTGATGCCCGCAAACGACGTGCGCGCGAGACGCATCACGGGGAAGCCCGTCGCGATGCCCATGCGGCGAATCTGTTGGTTGCGACCTTCGCGGATCGTGAGCTCGATCCATGTCTTGTCGGTCTCGTGACGAATGAGGTCGACGCCCGCGGGGTGCGTTTTCCCGTCTTCGAGCTCGATGCCGCGGCGCCAGTGCTCCAAATCTTTTTCCTGCATCGTGCCCGACACCTTGAGCACGTAGCGCTTCGGCACGCCGCCGCGCGGATGAAGGAGCGCGTTCGCAAAATCGCCATCGTTGGTTGCGAGCAAGACGCCGCTCGTTGCGAAGTCGAGTCGGCCAATCGGAAATGCGCGCACACCGAGCGTCGAAAACATCTCGGCGACTGTCGGACGCCCTTCGGGATCTTTCAGCGTTGCGACGACGCCGCGCGGCTTGTGGAGGAGCAGGTAAACGAGCCGCTCCGAGAAAAGCTGCTCGCCATCGAGCTCGATGCGGTCGGTTTCGGCGTTGGCGCGCGACCCGAGCTCGGTGACGACCTTCCCGTTCACGCGGACGCGGCCTTCGGTGATGATCGCCTCAGCCGCGCGGCGCGATGCCACACCGGCGCGCGCGAGGATTTTCTGCAATCGCTCGCCTGCTCCGGTGGGCTGTGCTGTAGGTTTGTCTTTGCGCATGCGACGAGTCGAAAAGCCCTGGGGCCATGAGATTATTTGGGCCGAGACGGACCGCTACGTCGGCAAGGTCCTCCACATCAACATCGGCCAAAAGCTCTCGAGACAATACCACGTGCGGAAGGACGAGACGTTTTACGTCCAATCGGGCGAAATGGACCTCGAAGTCGGCAATAACCCTCCCACGACGATCCACATGAAACCCGGCGACTCCTTCCACTGCCCGCCGAGCACGATTCACCGCATGATCGGCCGCACGGACACCGACGTCATCGAAGTCTCGACCCCCGACCTCGACGACGTCGTCCGCCTCGAAGACGCCTACGGCCGCGAAGGCACGTCCAAAGCCTGAGTTATTTTTGCGGGAGAAAGTGGAGGCCGTCGAGGAGCGCGGTGGCCTCGTCGGTGCGGTTGGCGGCGTCGGGCCAGACTGCGGTGACGAGCGTCGCTAGGCCGCCGCGCACGTAGAGGCGCATTTTCGAGGAGACCTTTGTTTTGTCGAGCATGTAGTGCGCCTGCATTTCGGCGCCGCCGACGTTGTCGGTCGTATGATCTTTCGGTGGGCTCGTGATCTCGAAGGCGGCGAGGTTCGAGGACATCGCTTGCTGTTGATGAACCGCGAGCTCCATCGGGAGCGCGTCAGCGGGGACGACGACGACCGAGAGCGTCACGTTCAAGTCGTCTTTCGAGAGCGCGAGCAGCGGCAAACCTTTTTTCGCTTCGGCGCGCGAACGCAAATCGGCTTGGAGGTGTGCGTCGGCGGTCGCCGTGATGCGCGCGGCGAGCTCGGCGTCGCCGATGACGTGGTAACCCGTCGGCACGGCGAACGTCAGACCGAGATCGTCGAAATGAACGACCGACATCGGCGCGGGAGGCGGAGGAGTAGCGCTCGCCGACGCGCTGGGCGTCGGATGCTCGAGATGAGTCTCGCTCGCGCCGCCGCCGCACGCGAGCAGAACCAAAACTGCAGCGAAGCGTTTCAGCGAGCCTCGTTGCGTTTGATCTTCGGGCCTGCGTCCCCTTTGCCTGCATCGACGCTCGCGCTCGGAGCGCCGGCGTCGCCTAGTGCGGCCGCGGTCTTCGCGGCGTCTTCGGCTTCCTCTTGCTGACGCAGGAGATCGTCGCGATCCCAGCGGTCGACGTGGCCGTCACCCGTGTCGTCGATGCCCATGCGCTCGAGACGACCCTTCGTATAAATCTCCCAGACGTCGGGTTTGCCGTCGCCGTTCTTGTCGCGCTTGATGCGCGAGAGGACGCCGTTCAAATAATATTTCCACAGGTGGGCTTTGCCGTCGCCTGCGGTGTCGATGTCTTCTTCGACCATGCTACCGGCCGCGAACGAAAGCCAATGATCGACTTTGCCGTCGTAGTTGGCGTCGCTCTCTTCGTGCTGCGCTTCGCCCTTCGGGTTGAAGGTGCGCACGGTGTCTTTGATGCCGTCGAGGTTGGTGTCGACTTCGCGGCAGATGAGGGTGCGGTGCCGGTTTTCGCCTTCGCCGATCGTTTTGTAGACGCGACGAATGTTCGGACGAATCGCGCCCGGGCCTGCGGTCTCGCTGACTTCGAGCTCGGGCTTGTTGCGCCAGTCGCACATCGAGTGGTCGTCGGAGGGCCACTTCGTCTGATCTTTGCTGCCGCCCGGAGCCGACTTGGCTTCGGCCGCAGGCGGCGTCGCGCTGCCGCATGCCAAAACGAAACCAAGGCTCGCGGAGAGCGTGAAGCAAAGGAGCCTCGCGGTACGCATCACTTCTTCGCTCCAGGTTTCTTCTTCGGCCCGCTTGCGCCAACTTGAACGCTCGATGATGGCATGATGACTGGAGGAGGTGGCGGTGGCGGCGGAATGCTCATCGCCGCACCTGCATCGCCTGCTTGCGCCGTTGCGGCTGCGATGGCCTGGCCATTCGCACCAACCGTGATCGATTCGCTCGGATCGGGCTGCCCGTCACCGTTCTTGTCGAGGGCGATCGTGATCTTGTCGCCGTCCCACGTCCACCATTGGTCGACCTTGCCGTCGCCGTTGTTGTCGCGTTCGCGTTTGATGAGCTTGCCGGTCGAGGGATCGTAGGTGTCCCAGGTGTCGACTTTTCGCTGGCCGGTGGTGTCGCGCTCGCGTTTGACGAGCTTGCCGTTCTCGAACGTTTGCACTTCCGAGATGGCGTCCGACGAATCGTATGCACCTTCGCGCCGGCGAAGGGTGCCGTCGGCGTTGTAGTACTCGTACATGTCGGGCTTGCCGTCATGGTTCAAGTCGGCGACGCGACACAGCTCGCGATTCGTCGTCTTGTCGAAGACCTGCTTCAGCTCGGGCTTGCCGTCTTTGTCGGCGTCGAGGATCTCGACACGCCCCATCAACTCATCGCACTTTTGGTGCTCGAGCGCTTTGGGCCCATCGGGCGACTTCGCTTCCGTTCCAGCGGCTTTTTCAGGCGTGGAAGAGCACGCGACGAGGCTCGCGGTTACCAAACACAAGAGGAGGGCTCGCATACGGAAGGGCCTCACCATACCCGCGGGTTTGCCCACACTCAAGCGGCGCAGGCGCCGCGAGTTGGCTCATTTCGCGACCTTACAACTATTCGATATTGCTGACGTTCTTTCAGTTTGAAGGCTCACGTATGTCCATGTAGTGTATGTTCGTTGTGTCTCGGAAAAAAATCTCAACGACGATCTACGTAACGCCGGAGCAGAGCGACAAGCTCAAGCTCCTCCACGATCGCACCAAGGTGCCCGTCGCTGTGTACATCCGCGAGGGCATTGATCTCGTGCTGCGTCACTACGCGCACCTTCTCCCCGGTCAGCTCGCACTCGAGACCGAGCGTGCAGACCGACCGTCGAAGCGTGCATCCGAGATGGCGAAGGAAGAAGCGAAGAAGTAAGTACACGCTCCATCCGTGCCGACCGCGCAGTCACACATCCGGAACTTCTCCATCATCGCCCACATCGACCACGGCAAGTCGACGCTGGCCGATCGAATCTTGGAGATTACGGGCGCCGTCACCGAGCGTGAGGCCCGCGCGCAGTTCCTCGACAAGATGGACATCGAGCGCGAGCGCGGCATCACCATCAAAGCGCAGAACGTCCGCCTCAAGTTCACCGCGAAAAACGGCGAGCTCTACCAGCTCAACTTGATCGACACGCCCGGCCACGTCGACTTCAACTACGAGGTCTCGCGCTCGCTCTCCGCATGCGAAGGCGCCGTGCTCGTCGTCGATTCGACGCAGGGCGTCGAAGCGCAAACGCTCGCGAACGTTTATCTTGCGCTCGATCAGGGCCTCGAGATTTTGCCGGTTCTCAACAAGGTCGACTTGCCCTCGAGCGACGTCGAAAAGACGCGCGAGCAAATCGAGCAAGTCATCGGCCTCGACACCGCCGACGCCATCTCGTGCAGCGGCAAGACGGGCGTTGGCGTTCCCGAAATTCTCGAGCAAATCGTCGCGAAGGTTCCGCACCCGCGCGGCAAAGAGGACGCCAAGCTCCGCGCCCTGATTTTCGACAGCTGGTACGACACCTACCGCGGCGCCGTCATCATGGTGCGCGTCGTCGATGGCATCCTGAAGAAGGGCGACAAGATCCGCTTCATCGCCACCAAGGGCGAATACGAAGTGACGGAGCTCGGCTCATTTCAGCCTTGGTCTATCGCGCTCGAAGAAATCGGTCCGGGCGAGGTCGGGTTCGTCGCGGCCAACGTGAAGAGTGTCCACGACACCAAAGTCGGCGACACCGTGACGCACGCGACGATCAACTCGCAAAAAGGTCCGCACCACCAAGGGCCATCGACCGCTCCGCTGCCCGGCTTCAAAGACGTCAAGCCGATGGTCTTCGCCGGAATTTTTCCGACCGACAGCGCCGACTACCCGACGCTCCGCGACGCCATGGAGAAGCTCCACCTCAACGACGCCGCATTCTCGTACGAGCCCGACACATCGGAAGCGCTCGGGTTCGGCTTCCGCTGTGGGTTTCTCGGCCTCCTTCACATGGAGATCATCCAAGAGCGCCTCGAGCGCGAGTTCAACTTGGATTTGATCACGACGGCGCCAAGCGTCGTCTACGAGGTCTACAAAACCGACGGCGTGCAAGTGCGCGTCGAAAACCCGGCGAAGCTCCCCGAGACGCAATTCACCGAGCGCATCGAAGAGCCCATCGTCAAGATGACGATCCACGTGCCGAGCGAATACGTCGGCCCCGTGCTCGCGCTCTGCCAAGAGCGGCGTGGCGTGCAGAAGGGCATGCAGTACGCCAGCGCCGACCGCGTCATCATCACGTACGAGCTTCCGTTCGGCGAAGTGCTCTTCGATTTTCACGACAAGCTGAAGAGCATCTCGCGCGGATACGCATCGATGGACTACGAGGTCATCGCGTACCAGCCGGGCAATCTCGTGAAGGTCGACATCTTGGTCAACGGCGAGCCGCTCGATGCGCTCTCGATCATCGTCCACAAGGACAAGGCCCACCCGCGCGGGCGCTCGCTCGCCGAGAAGCTCAAAGAGTTCGTGCCGCAGCAACAATACGAAGTCGCCATCCAAGCGGCGATCGGCGGAAAGATCATCGCGCGCGAAACCGTGCGCGCTCTCCGAAAAGACGTCACGGCGAAGTGCTATGGCGGCGACATCAGCCGAAAGCGAAAGCTCCTCGAAAAGCAAAAAGAGGGCAAAAAGCGCATGAAACAGGTGGGTCACGTCGAGATCCCCCAGAAGGCGTTTCTCGCTATCTTGAAAGTGGATTGAAGCCGCGGACGCGAAAATCTTCGAAGGGGCAGAAGCTACGCGCCAGCGTCGACGCCACGCGACTCGCGATCGCCAGCCTCGAGCGGGCACTTGGTGTGATGGCGCGCAAGGGGAAGAAGCCCGCGCCTCCCGCAACGCCGCGCGAGATGACCGAGCGCGAGCGGCTCCTGCATCGTCCGCTTCCGCCGAGCTATCGCGTCGTGCTCGAGCGTACGTCGAGCATCGGTGATGGGCCGCGGCTTCTCGATGCCGATGCGATGTCGCGCACCAAGGCACGCATCGACGACGCCACTCTCGTACCCTTCGCCGAGGGGCGCGAGGGTGAGGTGTACTGCTTCGATCGACGCGCCGAAGGCGATCGCGGCGAGCTACCGATTTTTTCCTGGAAGAACGGCGAAGCGCGCGCGGCCGCGCAGAGCTTCGCGCACTGGCTCGACGAGGTCGCCGATGTGCTCGAAGAAGCGATCGCTTCGGCCGCAGATGTGCCGCCGCCGCTGCGCGCGCTTCTCGTGCAGCTCGGGTTCACGTTCGATGACCCGATCGTGGGGCGCCTCGAATCGGGCGACGCCGCCGCGATCGAAGAGCTCATCGGCGGAGAGCTCGCGCGCGAGGTCCGCGGGCAACACAACAGGCTCTTCGACTCGAGCGGCAAGGCTTCACTGACGCTCAACCTCGACGAGTTTTCGCTCGCCGTTTCGCTTCGCACGGGCATCTACGTGATGAGCGCCGAAGACGTGTTTCGCTGGCTCCGGTATTTTCGCGACGAGAACTTTTTCGGCGAACCTAAAACTCCCTCGCACCCAGACCGAGGCCGCGATTTGCGGCGCGCGCCGCGAGAGCCGCCGCTCGTGCTTCGTGGCGTGCTCACCGTGTCGACGCTCCCGTCCCCGCGGCATTGGTTTCGTGCCGCGAGTGGCGTTTCACCGCGTGATTTTCACGTTCTCGGGCGCACCGCCTCGACCGAGCGCGCGACGAGCCTGCTCATCCACGTCGTGAACGGAAACGTGCAGAATGCACACGCCATCGACGAGCCTCTCAGCGATATTCACGTCGACGGCAGCGGCACGATTTGGGGTCTCGTTGCCGCGGGCAGTGCGATTCGATTTCAATCGGGCACGGCACGCGCATTTCCGCTCCGGCGCGCGAGCCGCGGTCGCGCGTGGTTCTATGGAATCACGAGCGCCGTCGGGCGCGTCGTCGCGTATGGCGCAGGCGCTCTCCTTCAATTCGACGGAACGAGCTTCGTACCATTCCAGCCCGACGCCCACCTCGACGCCACCGAATCGATCGTCGCGCTCTCCGGCTCCGCGCGCGAAATCGCGATGCTCGTCTGCGGCGAGCAAGTCGGCGCCGTCGCGCGCTTCGATGGGCGCAAATGGCTCCCCATCGCCGACGACGACGTCATCGACGGAACGCCGCTTCACGTCGACGTCTGGCGAAGCGTCGCGATCGTTCTCGGCAAAGACGGCCGCCTTCATCGCGCTGAGCCAGGTGCTGCGCCGCGCAACGTCCCGTGGGACATGTCGCACGACGCATTCCGCACCGAAGCGAGCACCGCGCGGCCGCTGCACGAAGTTCGCGGTGTCGACGGCGGCGCGATTCTCTCGAGCGACGGCGGCGCAGTCATCGTCGGTCGGGGCGATCCTGTATTCTATGCTGCCCCGGTGTCGAGCTCTCCGCGAGCCTCCACCGAGCACACGTATTTGTCGCGCGTCGGCACGGGTGCATCGGATACCGCGGTCGTCGTGATGTGTGGCGGCAATGCGTGGATTTGGGAAAACGGCGCGATGACCGTCCTCGATCTCCGCGCGTGGTAAGACTGGGCGAATGAAAGCGGACGCGATTACGCGGGCTGTTGCCAAAGCCAACGAGAAGTCCGTGGAGGGTGCCGGTAAATTAGGCATCGAAGCGCAGATCCCGTTTGGCGGCGCCGGCAACGTCACCGTGCTGACGATGGACAACGGGCTTCGCGTGCTCCTTCTCGTGGACCGAAGCGCGCCGGTCGTCGCTTACGCGACTTGGTACCGCGTCGGCTCGCGACACGAGAAGCCCGGGAAAACAGGGCTCGCGCATCTCTTCGAGCATTTGATGTTCAACGAGACCGAGCATCTCAAAGCCGGCGAGTTCGATCGCAAGCTCGAAGAAGCCGGCGCCGAGTCGAACGCCGCAACGTGGCTCGACTGGACTTACTACTACGAGGCCGTCCCGAAAGATCGCATCAACCTCGTGATCGAGCTCGAGGCCGATCGCATGGCGCACTTGGTGCTGCGTGACGCGCAGGTGACGAGCGAAAAAGAAGTCGTCGCGAACGAACGGCGCTATCGCGTCGACGACGACGTCGAAGGCCTCGCGAGCGAGCTCCTCTATCGAACCGCGTTCGAGCGCCACAACTACGGCTGGCCGACGATCGGTTGGATGGAAGACATCCAAGGTTTCGTGCCCGCCGACTGCGAATCGTTTTACGAAACGTATTACGCGCCCAACAACGCCACGATCGTGGTCGTCGGTGACGTGCGCGAAGCCGACGTGCTCGCGCGCATTCGCAAGGCGTATGGCGCGCTACCGCGAGCCGCCATTCCCGACGAAGACACGCACCCCGAGCCGCCGCAAACCGAGGAGCGCGTCGTCGTGCTGCGAAAGCCCACGGCGACCGAGAAGGTCATCGTCGGGTATCACGGGCCGGCGCTTGCCGATCCGGATCACGCGCCGCTTGCCGTGCTCTCCGAGATTTTGCTCGGCGGTCGCGCGTCGCGTGCGTATCGCGCGATGCTCATCGAGAACGAGGTCGCTACCGATTTGCGCGGCTGGGCTTCGACGTTCCGCGATCCGGGGCTCTTCGAGGTCTATCTGACGGCGCGCCCGGGGAAGACGAAAGACGATTTGCTCGCGACGTTCGACAAAGAAATTGCGCGCCTCCACGACGAGCCCGTCACGACCGAAGAGCTCGAGTGCGCAAAGGCTCGACTCGAGCTCGGCGGATTGCAATCGCTCGACACCGCAAGTGGCAAGGCCGAGCAGATTGGTTTCTACGACACGGTCGTTGGCGATCCAGCGGGCGCGTTTCGCAGGCTCGAAGCGTATCGCCGCGTGAGCGCGGGTGATGTGCGTCGCGTGGCTCGCCGCTTTCTCGTGACGCGCGCGCGCACGATCATCCACGTCATGCCCGATGCAGGGAGCGCAGCGTGAGCGTCACTCGAGATCTCGGAGGCGGAGCGAAGCTCTTCGTCGAGTCGTCGGAGGCGCTCCCGCTCGTGTCGATCGTCGTCGCGCTTCGAAGTGGGTCGGCGCACGATCCGGCAGGACAAGAGGGCCTTTCGCGCATCACGGCGAGAATGCTTCGTCGCGGCGCAGCCGGAATGGACGCAACGACGATCGAGCGCGCCATCGATCGCCTCGGTGGTGAAATTGGATTCGACGTCGCTGCATCGTCGACGGCCATCGCTGGTCAGGTGCTTGCGCGCAACGTCGAGCCGTTCGTCGACTTGCTCGTGAAGCTCCTCGGGGCACCCACGTTCGCGGAAGACGAGCTCGCCCGCCTCTTGCGCGAGACGCGCGCCGAGCTTCTCGAGTCGCTCGACAACGATCGCGGCCTCGCCGACCGGTTTTTCCGCAAGAAGCTCTTCACAGATCACGTCTACGGACGAACCTCGCGCGGCACAGTGGCGTCGCTCGGCGTCATCGATCGCGTTGGGGTCGATGCGCATCACAAAACTCACTACGTGCGTGGCAATGCGGTCGTCGCGATGTCGGGCGCCATCGACGCGGACAACGCCGAGCGGCTCGCACGAAAGCTCACCGACGCTCTCGGCGCCGCGCCCGCCGTGAAGGACGTCATCAACGAGCCGCCCGCGCTCACCGGTCGCCACCTCGTGTTCGTCGACAAACCAGAGCGCACGCAAACGCAAATCTTGATCGGCTCGCTCGGCACCTCCGCACACGATCCCGATCACGTTCCGCTGCTCGTCGCGAACTCCATCTTCGGCGGCACGTTCACGTCGCGCCTCACGCGCGAAGTGCGCGGCAAGCGCGGCTGGTCTTATGGCGCGAGCTCGCGCCTCGGCGTCGACAAGAAGCGCCACTCGTTCGTCATGTGGACGTTCCCCGCCGCCACGGACGCGGCGGCATGCGTCGCACTCGAAATCGATTTGCTCGAGAAGCTCCTCGCAACGGGCGTGACCGAGCGCGAGGTTCGCTTCATCCAGCGCTACATCACGCGATCGTGGGCGTTCGAGATCGACACCGCGCAAAAGCGCGTTCACCAAGCGCTCGATATCGAGCTTCTCGGGTTACCCGCGGACTATTACGAGAGCCACTTGAAGCGCGTCGCCGAAGTGACCGCCGAGAGCGCGACGACCGCGGCGCGCGCGCATCTCCGGCCCGCGGATTTGCTGATTGCGGTCGTCGGGACGGCGTCGAGCACGCTCGAAGGCATCAAAGCCAGCATTCCATCGCTCGCGAGCACGGACGTCGTTCCGTACGATCACGAATCGAAGTGACCATGCGGGTCTTCGTGGCCTCTCCGCTGCCCGGTGACGCCATCGAACGTATTCGCGTCGCGGCCGATGTGGTGGTGGGCCTCGGCGTTCGAAGCGCTGCGTTCGACGAAGGCTCGGCGACGTTCGACGCGATGCTCGTGCTCCTCACCGATCGCATCGACGTCGCCATTCTCGACCGCGCCCCGCGCGTGAAGCTCGTCGCGAACATGGCTGTCGGCGTCGACAACATCGATCTCGACGCATGTCGCGCGCGTGGCATCGCCGTGTCGAACACGCCGGGTGTTCTCACCGATGCCACGGCCGATCTCACGCTTGCGCTGCTGCTTGCTGCCGCACGTCGCGTTGCCGAAGGTGATGCGCTCGTCCGCCGCGGCGAATTCCCCGGCTGGACGCCCACGACGCTTCTCGGCGCTCCCGTCTTCGGCGCGACACTCGGCATCCTCGGTCTCGGTCGCATCGGCCAAGCCGTGGCCCGCCGCGCCCGCGGCTTCGTGATGCATGTATTATACACGCAACGCAAACGCCTCGAAGAGCCAGTCGAACGAGCCCTTGGCGCCACGTTCACGTCCATCGACGATCTTTTCCGCACGTCCGACTTCGTCACGGTGCACTGCCCGCTCACCGCGGAAACACACCACATCGTCTCTGCGGCTCGGCTCGCCACGATGAAACCCGGCAGCGTCCTCGTCAACACGGCGCGCGGCGCGTGCGTCGACGAGCGCGCCCTCGCCCACGCTCTCACGCACGGCCCACTTGCCGCCGCCGCCCTCGATGTGTTCGAGCACGAACCCACGATCGACACGACGCTACTAGCGCGCCCGAACGCCGTGCTCACGCCGCACATCGGCAGCGCCGACACGCGCACGCGCGAAGCGATGGCCCGAATGGCCGCCGACAACGTCCTGGCATTCGTGAACGGCGCCGCTCTCCCAACTCCGATACTTTAATGGGCATGCGCGCTCTCGCCCTCCTCCTCGTCGCCGCCTGCGGCGCCCCGCAAACGCCCACGCCCACGCCCACGCAAACGCAAACGCCCACGCAAACGCAAACGCCCACGCAAACGCAAACGCGCACGCCACCGCAAACCCACAAACAGGCCTACGCCTCCGCGACCGAAGCCGCGGCACGCTCGGATTTCCGCGAAGCGATCCGTCTCCTCGAACCCTTCGAGCACGACGCGCGCGCTGACGACAAACTCTTCTACTGGATCCACAACGAACAAACTTGGCTCTACTGGGCCGCGTCCGATCTCGCGACGGCGCTCGTGCAAACCCAACTGGGCGCGGCGGCGCTCGACAAGAGCACGCTCTCCGCGGACGATATCGCGTCGATGCGGCTCCATGCGCTCTGGGATCGTGCGTATCTCCTCCTCGAGCTCGGTCGCTCCGCCGAGGCGGATGCGGCGCGCGCCGAGTACGAAGCGCTCGCGCGCCTGCGTAGCGATCACGATGGCATGGCCGTGCTCGAGGCGTTCTTCGCCGCGCAACGCAAGAACGGCAAAGACGCGCTCACCGCGGCCCGCAAGGTCGACGTCGAGAAAGACGAAGACCTCCAAGACCTCTACGTGCTCGCACTCGCCTTCGATGCCGGTGGCGATCACGCGGCGGCGCGCTCCATCCGAGAGCGCATCTGCCGCGGCAATTCCTATTTGATGAAGTGGATCATCATCGCCCGCATGACCCGCGAGTCGTTCCAGTGTCCGCGTCGCGAGTAACCTATCTGGCGCGTCGGCCTGGCCCAACCTGGCCGGGGCCACCCTCGAATTACGAAATCGCGGCGATTCCGCGCGGCACGCGCCGTGCTCTGCGATCTGCTGCGCGCGCGTTCTTTGTGAAACGGTCTTACGAAAGGAATCGATCTTAACAAAACGAAAGTGGCTTGCACAACGGGTCAGAGTCGGAAGCAAGCAAATCTCACCACGGGAACGTCGAACCGACCGTCCTCTTCGGAGCGCCGTGTCGGCCGTAAACTGTTTCCTACGGAAAGGGCGCAACGTTTTTCACAAACGTCGCACTACACCAACGTGAGTGAGTGAGGCATCGTGCTCGGCGAGCTGACTTTCGAGATCCGGTCCCGTTGCGCCGCCCTGAATGCGAACCAAACGCGATTTCGAATCGACATCGACCACTCGCCGCATCTTTCGAAGATCGACGCTCACGATCGGACGCGCGCCGTCGTATGAAACGCCAGAGACGACGCTCGTTCCGCCGCCGAACGGCACGAGGGCCGCACCGTGTGTTTTCGCGAGCTCGTACGCCGCCGCGATCTCTTCGTCGCTTTCGGGCGTGAGCACCACATCGGGCACGAACGGAAACTCGCCGCGAAATGCGCGCAGTACGTCGCGGTACCCCTTGCCGCCTGCGTGCATCACGCGCTCGTGATTCGTCGACGTCGACTGGATTCGTGGCGCGCGAACCTTTGCGTCCTCGAAACGCGGAAGCGCGTCCGCACGCAGGGCGCCGAGTGATGGGATCAAGAACGAAGCTTGCGCTGCAATCGCCTCGCGAGCGGCGGCGTCGGGAAAGTCTTCCTCGAAACCCCAATGCCAAAAGCTGCGCCGTCGGTCACTCTCTGACACTCGCGGCGAGCTTACACGCAAATGCTCAATGAAAATCTCGGCTCATGCTCGGGAGCTCGGCGCGGTCGAGCCTCACCTTCTCGAGATGATCCGCGATCACGTACACGACGTCCGTGGAGCCGTCGTCGCGGCGTCGCGAAAATGCGTCCACGCGCCCGCGCACCAAGAGGAGCCCGCTCGACGACGCCACGCGCCGATACCGCTCGAACACCGCGGCCCACAAAACGAGGTTCACGAAACCGTGCTCGTCCTCGAGCGTCACGAACACGATGCCGCTCGCCGTGCCAGGGCGCTGCCGACAAATCACGAGACCCGCGGTCGTCACGTGTTTGCCGTGCGGCGTCTTTGCGAGCTCGAGCGAGCCCAGCACCGTCTTTGGCAGACGCTCGCGAAGGACGCGCATCGGGTGGTCCGCCACCGAAAGCCCCGTGCGATCGAAATCGAGCACGAGCTGCTCGGTGCGCGTCATCGCGGGAAGCGCCGCCGCAACCTCGCTCGCCTCGACGCCTTGAAAGAGCCCCTCTCCGCGCGGCGCACGCACGCTCCACATTGCGTCGCGCGCGCCGCCGCGAACGAGACCATTGAGCGCCCCCGACTCGGCGAGTGCATCCATCTCCTTTTTGTCGAGCGCCGCCCGCGCGCGCAAATCTTCGACCCCGTCGAAGGCTCGCGCCGCTCGCGCTGCCTCGATGCGCTTCCCTGCATCTTCCCCGAGCCCGCGCACTTGTCTCAAGCCCACTCTTATCCAGAGGGACTGCGTCGCCCCGTGGGCTGGTTCTAGAAAGCAATCCCAATTGCTGCATTCTACACGTATTGGCAAGAGCTCGACGCCGTGGCGTTGCGCGTCTTGGAAGATGGTGCTCGTCGAATAAAAACCCATCGGCTGACTATTCACGAGCGCCGCCGCGAACGCTGCCGGGTGATGCACCTTCAACCATGAGCTCGCATACACGAGCAGCGCGAAGCTGGCCGCGTGACTTTCCGGAAAACCATATTCGCCGAAACCCTGAATCTGTTTGTACAGCCGCTCGCCGAATTCCTCGGAGATGCCTCGTTCGTCGAAGCCGCGTTTGAGGCGCGCGCGGTGGCGGACGAGCTTGCCGTTGCGGCGCCATGCGGCCATGTCACGACGGAGTTGGTCGGCCTCGCCGCCGGAATATCCGGCGCCCACGATCGCAATTTGCATGACCTGCTCTTGGAAGAGCGGCACGCCGAGCGTTCGCTCCAAAATAGGCTCGAGGAGCGCGTGGGGTACGTCGACCGGTTCTTCACCGTTTCTGCGGCGCAGATACGGATGCACCATGCCGCCTTGAATCGGGCCGGGCCTCACGATCGCGACCTCGATCACGAGATCGTAAAAACACTTCGGCAAAAGCCTCGGCAGCATCGACATCTGCGCGCGGCTTTCGATTTGGAAGACGCCCACGGTGTCGGCGCGGCAGAGCGCTTCATAAACGACGGGGTCCTCCGCGGGGATTTCCGCGAGCATGTCGATGAACGTCTTTTGCGGCGGGCCATCCCGTTCCTGGCGAATGAAGCCGAGCGCCTTGCGGATCGCCGTGAGCATGCCGAGGCCGAGCACGTCGACTTTGAAAAACCCGAGGACGTCGATGTCGTCCTTGTCCCATGGCACCACCGTGCGTGCTTCCATCGTTGCCGGCTCGACAGGCGCGATGTGCTCGAGCGGCTCGGCCGACAAGATGAAGCCGCCCACGTGAATCGAAAGATGCCGTGGATACCCCTGAATGGCGCCGGACATCTTCAAACACTGGCGGACGCGTGTGTCGTTCGGGTCGAACCCCGCTTCGCGTAAGCGCGCAAGCGTCGATGCGTCGAGGGCGTCCCACCACGAGACGATGGATGCGAGGCGATCGACTTGCTCGAGCGAAAACCCGAACACTTTACCGACCTCGCGAAGTGCCGAGCGGCCGCGATAACAAATCACTTCGCTCACCATCGCCGCGCGATCGCGCCCGTAGCGCGCGTAGATTTCTTGAATCACTTCTTCGCGCCGCTCGTGCTCGAAGTCGACGTCGATGTCGGGCGGCTCGGCGCGCTCGGCCGAAAGAAACCGCTCGAAGAGAAGCGACGCACGCGCCGGATCGACCGCCGTGATGCCGAGGCAAAAACAAACCGCGCTGTTGGCGGCGCTCCCACGCCCTTGGCAGAGAATGTCTCGCGATCGCGCGATGTCGACGATGCTCCGAACGCTCAAAAAATACGTCGCGACCTCGAGCTTCGCGATGAGCGCGAGCTCCTTCTCGATTTGCGCTTGCACGCTTTCGGGGAGCGACGCATAGCGAGCCGTAGCGCCTTCGTAAGTCTTCTGCCGGAGCAGCTCGTTCGCCGTCAGCCCCTCTGGGATTTCACAGGGGAATTTGTATTTGAGCTCGCGCAGCGAAAACTGGCAGCTCGACGCGATCTCGCGCGTTCGCGTGACCCACGCGGGATGATCGGCGAAGCGCGCGCACATCTCGGTCGGTGAGAAGAGACGCGACTCGACGTTCGGCAAGAGCTCGCGCCCTGCTTCGTCGAGCGTGATGCCGCGGCGAATGCAGTGGAGCACGTCGAGCACGGGTTTGTGCTCGGCCAACGCGATGCGCACCGCGTTGTGCGCGACGATCGGGATGTCGAGCTCCCGAGATGCTGCGAGCGTCTCGCGCTCGCGCTGCGCGTCTTCACCGTCGAGGTGACGCCACATGCCAAGGCTCAACCGATGGCCGAACGCATCACGCAACGTGCGAAGCGATGCGCGGTCGAGCGATGCGGGCGCCGTGCACCAAAGCCCCATCGCGCGCGAAGCGAACGCATCCGCATCCACGTTCGCGTGCTCGTTCTTGGTGATCTTGGGTCCTCTTCTGTGAGCCTCGCTCAGTAGCTGGCAGAGATGCGTGTATCCTGCATGGTCTTCGACGTGGAGCAGTACGCTCTCTTTCACGAGCGGAAGATCGCAGCCAATGACGAGGCGCACCTTCGCCTCTTCGGCGTCGACCATCGCGCGAACCATTCCGTAGAGCCCTGCCCAGTCCGTCAGCGCGATGGCTTCGTAGCCGAGCTCGGCTGCGCGACGCATGAGCGCTTCGGGCGAGGAGCCGCCACGCAAAAACGAAAAGTTCGAACGAACGGCGAGCTCGACGTAGTCCGAGCTCGACTCGCCGCGCACGAGCGGTGGCTTTTCCGGCGGTCCTTCGATGACCATCCGGCTTCCGGCGTCGTAACGGCAACCTCGCATGGGACTGAACAAATTATCAGTATCGCGGACGCCTGCAAACCAGGAGCATTGGCGTGTGCCCACGTTCGCGATTTCCCGCGGCGATCGGCCCGTGCGGCGCCAAACGCTCACGCGTTCGATCATCAAGATCGGTCGCGCGACGACCTCGCACGTCGTCCTCGACGACGACCCAAAAGTCTCGCGCATGCACGCTGTCATCGAGGAATCGGATGGCGAGCTCGTCGTGATCGATCTCGGAAGCGGCACGTTCGTCAACGGGCAGCGCGTCAACAAGTGCAAGCTCCGGATCGGCGATCGCATTCTCGTCGGCGACACCACGCTCACACTCGAAGCGCTCGGCTCCATCCAGCCAGCGAGCGATGGCGACGTTCGCGTCCCAACGCCCGAGCTCGTGCGCGAAATCGTGGGCGAGTCGTTCAGCCCGAAAGACGTCTTCGGCGTCGCCGCGATGGTGCTCCAAGTCGACGGCGTGCTGCGCGAAGCATGGAGCAACGCAACCGAGCTCTCCCTCGCGCTTTTCGAATCGTATCCGCGCGGCGACGTGCTCGCGCCAGCGATCGGTGCGCCCGCGCGTAGCTTCAAGGTCATCGACGACGCCGAGAAAACGGAAGAGCGTCGCTGTTCGACCTGCATCATCCGCCCTGGCTTTGGTCCATGCGGTGTCTGCAATGGCACCGGTAGCCCATCGAGCGAGGTCTACGCGCGCTGCTTCGCGTGCGGCGGCGAAGGCTTCATCGACTGCGGCACATGCGACGGCACGACGCGCGTCGTCGCGTGCTTCGTACGCTACGTCAACGACAAGCCCGTCAACCTTCGCCGGGTGATCATGCCCGCCATTCACGCGTCGATTCGTCCGTTCGTCGAAGCGCGCATCGACTCGAATGCCGTATGGCCACGCGGATACGTGTTCGATCCGGAGCCAGGCCTCGTGGGAAGCGCGTATCGCGGCGCTTCATCGGTGAAGTCAGCCGAAGATTTCCACGGCTTCTATTTCGGCGACGTGCTCGGCCACGGCCTCGACGCTTGCACACACGCAACGACGGGCCTCGCGCGCTTCGACTGCCGAACGTTCGCGGTTCCGATCTTGTGGACAGTCACCAACGACGTGCACGAAGCATACTTCTTCGACACGTACGGCGACCTCCAACACGTCCCGTGATCAGGGCGGCGCGCTCTGGAATCGGAGAGGCAAGTTGATCGTGGAGCCGTTCGGATCGGGCGGCTCGAAGCGCGTGCTCCGGATTTTGTCCTGGATGCACGTCTCGACGTCGAGCGTGAGCCCAGTGCCGCTGGATTTCGACACACTCGACACGCTCCCGTCGGGCGCGAGCTTGAACGTCAGGTTCACACTGCCCGAAAGCGTGGGATCCGACGCGAGGCCGCGGTTGTAGCAAGCGCGAAACGCGCCACGGAGACGCGCGATCGTACGCTGGAGATCTTCGATGGGCGGGGGCACGTCGGCGTTGGCGTCGGCGTTTGCGTGCGCGTTGGCGTTTGCGTGCGCGTTGGCGTTTGTGTTCGCGTTCGCGTTGGCATCGGCGGAATGCGTCGGGAGTGGCGCGACCGTCACCGTCGTCGGCGGCGCTTCATGGGAGCACGCGCAGATCAGAAGAATGTAAACTGCACGCATCAGCTGCGTGGGTAGCCGACCATTTTTTGCTGGTCGGGATCCCACAGCTTTTGCGCGAAGCACGCGAGCACGTCGCCGGGGCGGAGGCTCGTCTTGGGCGGATCGTGCAGCTCGGGCACGGCCGCCATCACCTCGGGCAACTTGTAGAACGGGATGAGCGGGTTCAAGTGGTGCACGTGGTGGTAGCCGATGTTGCCGGTGAAAAATCGCATCACGCGCCCCATCTCCATGTAGCTCGACGACTCGAGCGCGGCGCGCGTGTAGCTCCACGATTCGCGCGGCTGGATGTGCGCCTCGGGGAAGTTGTGCTGCGCGTAGAAGAGGTAACCACCGACGGCCATCGAGATGGCGAGCGGCAAGAACATCCCGAGCACGAACGTGACGAATCCGAATTTCCAAATCACGAGCGCGGTGAGCGCCCAGTTGAGCACCACGCCGAGCGCGCAAGCCCAGTGCTTCTTCGGCGCGCGCATGAACGGCGAGACGCCCATGCCGAGCATGAACAGCGTGAAGTAAGCGCTCGCGATCGTCAGCGGGTGACGAATCACTTTGTACATGAAGCGCTCGTGCGGCTTGAGCTTCGCCCACATGCCCGTCGTGACCATCAAGTACGAGCCGACATGCGAGCCCACGAGCTTGGCTGTGTTGGCGTGGTGATAGTTGTGCGTCTCGCGCCAGACTTTCGGCGGCGTCATGATGATGAGGCCGTAGACGAAGAAAATCCCGCGGGCGACGCGCGAGTTACGGAGCAGCGAGCCGTGTTGGAAATCGTGGAAGAGGATGAACGTCCGCACCACGAGCAACCCGCACGCGACGCTCGCACCGATACGAAGCGCCCAACCGAGATACGAATGCGGCGCCATGCGGAACGCGATGAGATCCGTGCCGGCAACGAGCGTGAGCGTGCTCAAAAGCGCGAACCAGCTTTGCGCGCGGCGCTCGGTCGCGAACGTGCGGGTCGCGTCGATCAGCTCGCGATCCGTTCGTGCCTCCATAGAGCCCTAATCCCAGATTTTCGGCCCGGAATCCAGTCTCTTGCGGTGCGAACGGAGCTTTGCAGCCCCTCAAAGTACGCGCAGCGCGCGACCCGCGAGGACCTCGTTGTGGCTGCCCATTCGGTAGCCCTCGAGGTCGAGTGTCACGTAGTTGAAACCGTAGCGGCGGCCTGCGGCCGAGATGGCGTCGCGCGCTTCGAAGGCCTTCGTGAGCTCGGGCTTGTCCACCTCGACGCGAGCGAGAACCACTTTATCGAGCGCGTGCAATCGAACGCGCACTTGGCGAAGGCCGAGTGCGTGGAGCTCGGCTTCGAGGCCGGCGATTTGTGCGAGGCGCTCGCGCGTCACCGAGGTGCCGTACGGAATGCGACTCGAGAGACAGGCCGCGGCGGGCTTGTCCCAAACCGAGAGGCCGAGATGCTCTGCGGCCGCGCGCACGTCGGCTTTGTGAAAACCTGCTTCGACGAGAACACTGCGAACGCCCGCGCGTTTGGCGGCTTCGAGGCCTGGGCGATGGTCGCCGAGATCGTCGAGGTTCGTGCCGTTCGCGACGAACTTCATGCCCCACTCGATCTTCATTTTCGAGCTGATGTCGTAGAGCTCGCTCTTGCAGTGAAAGCAGCGGTCGGGACCGTTCCTCTGGTAATCGGGATCGTCAACCTCGTGGGATTCGACGAGCGCGTGCGCGGCGCCAATGCGTTTCGCCACGGAGATGGCCAATTCTTTTTCGGCGGGCGCGAGGCTCGCACTGACGGCCGTCATCCCGATGGCGCGCTCACCAAGGACGCGATGCGCGGCTGCGAGCACGAGGGCGCTATCGACGCCGCCCGAGTAGCAAACGAGCACCGATTCCATTTCGCCGAGCAGCGAAAAAAGCCTCTCTACGTTCTTCACGGGTCCTCTTCTTTAACGAGCCTTGCAGGGTCACGCTACCACTGATAATTTGTTCAGTCCCATGGCAGCCGTCATCAACTTCACCCGCTCTGGAGGCGCAAGCCTCGAAAGCCTTCGTTTTGCCAGCTCACTTTCCACGAAGCAGGCGCCTGCTCGCTCGTGTGATTGGCCCGAGCTCGAACGATTGTTACCCGATGGAGGGCTACCGCACGCGGTCGTCGAGATCACGTGCGCGCATGGCGCGTTCGCGGGAGCCACGGGCGTGTGCGTCGCCGCCGTGCGCGCGGCGCTCGCGCGTGATGCTCGTGCGTGGTGCGCGTGGATTGATGCAGATTGCACGCTTTTCGCGCCCGGGCTCGCGCACGCTGGCGTCGATCTCTCGCGCCTCCTCGTGATTCGTCCGCCGCGCGCTCTCGCAGCGCGTGTCTCGGTGAAGGTCGCGGCGTCGGGCGCGTTCGATGTGCTCGTCATCGAATCGCCCCATGCATCTCGCCAAGACAAGCTCGTGCGCAAGCTCGCGCTCGCCGCCGAGCAATACGGCACCACCATCGTCTTGCTTGCGCCGCCGCATGTCGATCCTTGGCCGGTCGCGCTTCGCTTCGAAGTCGCCCGCGCGATCGACGGGCTCGAAGTCCGCGTCACCAAAGATCGCTTCGGCCGTGGTCTCGCCAAAGCGCGCATTCCGCTGTCGCTTCGTCATGCTGGCTAACCGGCGCGTCATCGCGGTCGTTCTTCCGTCGTTCCGCGTGACTCTCGTTCGCGCGCGCTCTCCGGACATTTCCGCGAAGGAGCCGCTCGCCGTCGTCGTCGACGACGCACGTAGCGAGCGCACGATTTCTGGAGGTGTCCGCATCGACGAAGTGTCGAACGAAGCGCGCTCGCTAGGTGTTTTGCCGGGCTCGACGATCGCGAGCGCCAAAGCCAAGTGCGCCGATCTCCGCGTGCGTGTGCTCCGGCCACGCGAAGCAAGCTGCGCGCTCGATGCGCTCGCCGAGATGCTGCTCGGCTTTGGCGCGATCACGTCACCTTTGATCGATCGCGATGCCGTCTTGGTCGACGTCACGGGCTGCGCACATTTGCACGGCGGTGAAGAAGAGCTCCTCGCCGCGGTCACGTCCGCGATCGAGTGCGCAGGTTTTCGCTGTATCACGGCGCTCGCGTCGGGCCCCGAAATCGCGTGGGCGCTCGCAGCCGGCTCCCGTCGATCACGCGTCGTTCGCGAGGCCGACACCCTTCACGCGCTCGGCGAGCTCTCGATCGATGTCTTGCGCCTCGACCCGCGAACGGCGTCGTATTTTCACAAGCTCGGCATCTCCACCATCGCTCAGCTTCGCGCTGTTCCGCGCGCGTCGCTCACCGCTCGGTGCGACAACCAGAATCTCCTCTCGCGCGTCCGGGCCATCCTCGACGGCGATGACGCCGCGCCCATCGTGCGATTCGTTCCCACAACGGTGATCGAAGAACGCATCGATCTCGAATACGGCGTCGAGCAGCACGAAGCGCTTTTTTTCGTGCTCAAGCCGCTCTCCGAGCGTATCTCCGCGCGCCTCGAAGGCCGCGCCATGCTTGCCTCGCGTCTCGAAGTCATCGTCGAGCTCGATCGCGCGATGTGTGTGGGCTCTGAAACTTCTGTATGTGTCTCGTTGCCGCTCGCCTCGCCCATCAAGAAGAGCACCGAAATCCTCAGCGTGATCATGTCGCGGTTCGAGCGCGTGCCTCCGCTCGCTGCGCCTGCGCTCGCCGTAGTTTTGCGCGCGCCTGATCTCGCGCCCATGTCTCGAGAAACGCGCCATCTCTTCGAGCCCGAGAGTCGCGCCGACCTCGCACTCCCGAAGCTCGCCTCGGAGCTCTCCGCGGTGCTCGAGCGTCACGCCTTCGGAACGCTCGCCGTCCTCGATGATTGGCGCATCGATCATCGCTCGCACCTCGTTCCATTTGGCGAGCCACGGACCATCACGCTCTCCGCCAGGCTCATCTCAAGCGCTCCCGAGCCGCTTCGCATCATCCCGCTCGCGCGCCCCGCCGAAGGTTTGACGCTGCTCGAAGGCCCTTACGCTCTGCGAGGCCTCGCGCGATTCGAGCAAGTCGTCTGGTGGCGCGAGACCACGCCCATGATCGATTGGAAGCTCGCCTGGACGGGCGACGCCGTCGTGTTCGTGGAGCCCCGCGGCATCCGCGGGTTTTTGGATTAGCCGGAGATGGAATCGCGATCGACCCAGAAAATCTGTTCGCCCGCGGCCCGGATGGCGTTCGACACGAAGCTGAACGGCACGAGCACTTTGGTGCCGACGGTTTTCGCCGCGCCTTTCGAATAGAGGATCTCTGCGCCTGTCTCGACGGTCGCGCCAGCGAGCTCTTCTGGCGATTCGTCTCCAATGAAGAGCGCCGTGTCGCGCGTGATCGTGCCGCGATCCGAAATGGATCCGCCGCACGAGCTCGTGCCGAAGCCCTCGAGCCCGATGCTGCCGAAACCCATCGTGGCGTCCTCTCGAACTTGCGCCTCCGGAACCCACGCGTCGAAGCCGACGAGCCCGGACTCGACCATCACGCGGACGAAACCACCCTTCTGCGCGACGCGATCCATCGCGAGCGATTCGGCGCCATCGACCACGATGGAACCAAACGAGCTCGGTGCGTCGGATGACGCGTAGAGGTCGAGGCCCGGCCTCGTGTTGTAGACAATGGTTGCCTTCGGCTTGTGCTCGAACGCGCTCATCTCGGGCTCGTCTGGCTCGTATGCGAATGCATCACATGCGCCACGAACGACGAACGTGAGCGGCGCCGAGAATGGAGTGTCGACGCGCGCGATCGCCGTGGCGCCTTCGGCCGCAATGATCTCGACCGGTGCACCCGCTCGGCCCCACGTGTGCCCAGGCACTCCGTACGCACGTTTCTTCAGCGTGAACGAGCGGCCGAGGAGCGACGACCAACCCGCGAAGCGAAGGAGCTTCTGCCCGCCGATGTCGATGTGCGCACGAGCCTGCGCCATTGGCGATGCGGGAAAGCGACTCCACGTGACGCGAACTTCCGCGGGTAGCGCGATGACAATCGACGCGACCTTCGTGTTTTGCGTCGCGAACACGGCAAACTCGGGACGCTCTTTGCCCGGAGGCGGGCGCTCGCCGTTGCCCGCGATGCGGCATTCGCCGAAGAGCGTTCCCTCCGCGTTTTCGGAGAGCGACGGCAGCGCCTGAACGTGAACGACCGGCACCGACGTGTGCGTGCACGCGCAAACGACGAGAGCGAGCCCGAAACGCTTCACACCACGACGGACATGCTCGTGGTGGCGAAGTTCCTGAGTCACGGATGAAGCAACCGATACGTCGCAGCGGCCGTGCGAATCCACGTTTCTCGCAGTGGCGAGCTCGGGTGCGAGCGGCTGAACGAGAGGGTCGAACCGCCGCTCGATTCGAGGCGACTGAAAAATTCAAGTAGGAGAATCCCGCCCTTCTCGCTCCACTCGTAACGCGGCTTGCGCGCGCGGCCCGTGTCCATGGTGTTCGCGAGGCCCGTGGTATCGGCGGCAAGCTCGTTGGGTTGGTTGAACGCGGGCACGAGCGCCTGGCTCAAATGTTCGACGGTCGCGAGGCCTTGCGTGAACGGCGAATCGTTGATCGCGCAACCCGTGTGACCGAGATAGTGGTGCGAGAGCTCGTGCGCGTACGTGAACGCGGCGATGTCGTCGAAGAGCTCGCGCGTGTGCGAGAGCACGCGCGGATCGACGAGGCACTGCGCGGGCAAGATGTTCGAAGGAAGCACTGGCGAGCCTGCCTTCGGCGCGGTGAGCACGGGCACGATCGCGTTCATGTATGCGTCGTAGCTGTGAGCGCCGGTGATCTCGTCGCACGATTTGGTTTCTGCGATCGAGAAGATCGCTTGGAGCAAACCTTCCGTTCCCGCGAGGAACGGTTTTCCTTGCGCGTCGCAACCGGCGTACGCGTTGATGTCGTCGAGGCCCGGGTCGAGCTTCAGCGGAATGCCGCGCACGCGACCTTGCTGCTGCGACGGAAGATGCGCGATGAGCTCATCGAGCACGTTCCGTGTCTCGGCGTGCATCGCGCTCGCGGCGAGCGGCGCAAGAATGGCCCCCGTGGGGAGCGCCGTCGGAAGCGTGAACTGCGGAATGCCCGGAATCGTGGGCAGCGTGGTGGGAAACGCCGTGGGAAACGAAACGCCTTGCGCATGCGCAGGCGGCGACGCGCTCGGCAAAATTGCAAACACGGTAGCGGCGACGAGCCAGATGAGACGTTTCATTTTGCTCCGGAGACGCGCGTGGGCGCGTCGATGGTTCGAATGGCTTGCGCGAACGAGCGCGCATCTTGAAAACGATCTTCGGGTGCAGGCGACATCGCTTTTTCGATGATGGTGCGAAATGCGAGAGGAAGCTGATTCATCGCGGTGCGGTCTTGCGGTTGGTTGCGACCCCACAGCCCGCTCGGAATGGGAGGCGGCGGCTCGCCGACGAGGCATTCGTACATGATGGCGCCCACCGCGAACAAATCGCTTCGCGTGTCGATTTGCCCGCCGCTTTCCTGCTCAGGCGACATGTAGCCGGGCGTGCCGAGTGGGGCGCCCATGTTGGTGATGCGCGTTTCTTCCCACTCGACGCGGGCGATGCCGAAATCGATGAGCTTCACGCGTTCACCATCTGCTCCTTTGACGAGAATGAGGTTCGAAGGCTTCAAATCTCGATGCACGACGCCCGCAGCATGCACCGCAACGAGCGCATCGCAGATTTGGGCCGCAATTTGTGCGACTTCGTGGGGCTCGAGCCGCGTTCGGACGCGAATTCGGGTGGCTAGAGAGTCGCCGGTCAGAAGCTCCATGACGATGTACGAGGTGCCGTCGGGCAAGTGGCCCTGGTCGAGAAGCTCGACGATGTTCGGGTGCCACGCGAGCCGAAGGGCCTCGGCTTCGCGGCGCAATCGATCGGCCGCGACCGATTCGTGCGCGGCCGCCGCGCGCAGCAGCTTGAGCGCGACCGGCATGCCATCCGAGACGCGCTGCGCTTGATAGATGACGCCCGCGGCGCCCGCACCCATGCGTTGACCGACGCGGTAAAGACCCGCAACGATCATGCCTTCGATTTGTCCCGTCGCTGCGCGCTCGCGTTCTTCTTTTAGCTCGAGGCTGCGCTCGAGGACGTGGACGCGATTCGTTTGTGCGCGCGTTTCGGCGCGACGCCATCGATCACGCGCGACGAGCAGCCCGAGCCCGCTGCCCGCGACCGCGCCAACGGCTGCGAGCGGGATGCCGCGCGAAATCGCGAACGGCGTTGCAATCGCGGTTCCGATCGCCGCACCAATCGCAAGCGCCCACGGAACACGAACGACGCCCCATCGCACTTCGTACGTTTGCGCGAGCGTGCTCGCTTCGTGCGCGACGACCCCTTCCGCGCGCACGTGGATGGGTCGAAAGCCGAACAACGCTGGAACCGCACGCACCTCAGCAGCGCGCATGAGCGCGAAGAGGCCACCTTCTTCGAACACCGGATCGTGCGTGATGAGCACGCGGCCGCGCCAAAATCCGGCGTGCGCATCCAGCGTTTCCCATCGCGTGCTGCGCGCGTATTCGCTCTCCGATCCGTCGAGCCGCGAGAAGGCATGCTGCGGTGACGGCGACCCGCGGAGAACGCGCGACCACGCACCGAGATTCGTCGGCGCGATGAGGTGCGGCCACGTTCGCTCGATCTCTTCGCGCGACGCAACGCTCACGAACGCATCGAGCGCCGAACGCAGTGTGACGACCGGCACCGTGCGTGTCTCGTCGCTCAAATCATCGCGGCGAAGCCGACACGTGCGCAGCCATGCGTCAGCCGTGCCGTCACCGCGCGCATCCAAGTAGAGGAGGAGCGCTTTGGGCAGTGCGGTAAGCACTTGTCCCGCGGGGAAGCTTGCCGGATGAAGCACGGTCGGATTCAACTTTATCACGGCGTCAGCCGTGATAAGGGCGTACGTCGGTGGAGCGATGCGACACCGAGATATCGTCACCGTCTAGCGAAGGCATGCTTCCCCTTCCGACCAGGCTCGACGAGATCCGCGCCGAAACGGCTCGTTTGCTCGGTTCCGAGCGCAAACGTGCCTCGCGCCGCTGTGACGCCATTCGCGCCGATCTCGGGCGTTTGGTGGAAGCCGAAGAGCGCGCGCGGCTGGCAGCTCTCGCCGCACCGACGGCATCACGTGTCGCTCGTGGCGCAACGAGCGTCGAAGTGATCGACTACGCGACTGGCGAAGCGGTGATGCGCGAAGTACCGCTCGACAAAACCATCGGGCCACGCGCCAGCCTCGAAAAGATCTTTCAGCGCGCGCGTCGGTTGCGGCGTGGTGAGCCCGTCGCTCGAACGCGTCTCGTCGCGGCCGAAGCGTCCGTTGCAACGCTCGATGCAGCGCTCGCCGCGCTCGCGATTGCCGAAGACGAGCCGGCCGTCCTCGCAGCGCGCGCGATGGGTCGTCTGCCCTCGCCCAAAGTCACGCGCCACAAACCCGCGCAAGCTCCGAAGCCCCCGTTCCGAACGTTTCGCACCGCTCTTGGCGACGTGCTCGTGGGTCGCGGCGCCGCGCGGAACGAAGAGCTCACGTTTCGCGTCGCGAAGCCGCACCATCTCTGGCTTCACGTTCGCGGCACACCGGGCGCGCATGTCGTCGTCCCGCTGAAACGCGATCAATCATGCGCGTCCGATTTGCTGGTCGACGCGGCGCACCTCGCTGCGCATTTCTCCGACGCACGCGGCGAGCGCATCGTCGAAGTGTCGTACGTCGCACGAAAGTTCGTCCGCAAACCCCGCGGCGCTCCACCCGGCACCGTGACGATGGAACGCGAAAAGGTGCTCTCGCTGCGGGTCGATCCCGCACGCGTGGAGCACCTTCTCACGACGGAGATTGATCAGAACGCGTAGGTGTCCTTGCTCAGGCCGTCTGGCGAAGCGACGATCGTCTGACCATGGACGATGCTCAACGTGCCGCCCGCGCCACCCACGCCGGGTGTCACCTTAGAAGCGAGTGGTGTCGGCGCGGTGCCTTGATAGGCGATGCCGATCGACGGTCCGCCGCCGCCGCTGCCACTCACACCGGCGAGCCCGCCCGAGCCGCCGTTGCCGGCCTTGTACGTGTAGGCGCCAGCTGCGCCGCCGCTCCCACCCTCGGTGGAGGTGCTGAGTGCACCAGCCGCACCCGCTTCGCCGCCCGTAGCGCTCTCGACGATTGCGTGATCGAGCGTAAACGCGCTCTGCACCGCGACCACCGCGATGCTCGCGCCGCCGCCTTGGCCAGCGGTGCCCGCGAGCCCGGGGCATCCACCGCCACCACCGCTCGCGCCGCCTTCGCCATGACCGTACTTGCCGTTGTACGTCGCGGGATTTGCCATCGACGTTACGAGATCGTTTCCGCGGCTTCCGCCCCCGCCTTGTCCAGGCTGGCCGTTCGTGCCGGCAGACCCGCCCGAAGGTACATACCCAGACGTGCTCAGCGAGCCCATCGCCGCGCCAGGTGCGCCATCGACACCGTTCGTCCCCGCCGCGCCGCTCGCGCCACCGCTATAGACGGTACCACCCTGAGCGGTTTGCAACGTCGCCACGGTCGGAAACCCGTCCGTTGCGGCTTGGCCGGACACAGCCCAGCCGCTGCCGGTCGAATAATATTTGCCGCTCCACCCGCCGTTGCCGCCGGGTCCAGGATCGTGACCCGCCTCTCCCGTGCAGGAAATCGAGCCGCCCGATGACGACTGAGCGACGGCAACGAAGCAGTGGCCGAGGCCGCCCGTACAAACGTCGAACGCAAAGGCGTCCACGCCGTTCGGGTTGCCCGACGGAATCAATTGAATCGCGGCGACGCCGTCGGCGCCTTTGCCGCCCGTGCCCGCGTGGATCGTTGCGTTCATGATCTTGAGGCCCGGTGAGCCGGATGCGATGAGCGCGATGGAGCTTTGTGAGCCCGTCGTGAAGTCCGGCGCGATGATGTCCACGGCTTCGATGCGCGTGGCTTTGACGATGCTCGTCGCGGTTGCGGCGGGGCTCGTCGGGGATTGGACTTTTGCGTGGGCGGCGCTCGTCGTCCAACCGGAGTTGCACGAGAAGTAACCGAAGACATCGACGCCCTCGGCGAGCGTGATCGGCTCGGCGTAGGTTTCGGCGCATGCGTAGACGCGCTTGCCTGCGGTCTTCGCGGCCGCGATGCCGGCGGCGAGTGACGCGAACGGCTTCGCCTGCGTGCCGTCGCCGCTCGTTGCGCCGAGCGAGGCGGAGACGAAGATGCCTTCGGCATCGTTCACGACGCAGAGATCGTCGGTCGGAAGCTTGCTCGCGTCGCATCCCGGCGGGACCGCGACGTCGGGGGCGCTGGCGTCACCGGCGTCGTTGCCGCCGCCATGCACCACCGCTGCGTCGTCGTCTGACGGACCCGCATCGTGGTTGCCGTAGGTCGAGGCCGAGCAGGCCGAGGCGAGAAACATCACGAAACCGAGACCCAATCGAGTGCGCATGGCTGAAACTCCTTGTGTTGCCCCATCGGCCGCGGCTCGGCCGAGGTTGCGTAAAATCGGTGGTATCGTCGGCGCGATGCGCTTCACGGACACGCTCGGGCGTTTCGTCGGGCGCGTGGAAATCGCTCTGGCCGGGCTCGATGACCGCCTTCGTGAGGGAGAAGAGGCCCTCGCGCGGGGCGACGCCATGCGCGCTCGAACCGCAGCGCATGCCGTGCTCCTCGCCGTTCCCGGGTCGCCGCTCGCGCTCGCACTGCTCGCCGATGCGTGCGAAGCGGCTGGGCTCGATGCGGAGGCGCACCTCACACTCGAGGAGCTCGCGATTCGCGCGCCCTCGCGCGCGGAAGTTTGGTTGCGACTCGGGCGCGCGCGGCAGCGCACCGGAACGGGCCGCGAAGAAGTTCGCGATGCGTTCGCGCGCGCTCTCTCGATGGCCGAGCCAGGGTCCGACGAGCGACGCACTTCGCTCGTCGAGCTTGCGGATCTCGATCTGCGCGCCGGCGACGGGGCGCGTGCGGAGCTTTGGCTCGAGCGATCGCCAGACGACAAGAGCCCCGCTCGCGCACTACGCCGCGCCGAGGCGCGCCTCCTCCAACACGACGCGCGCGGTGCGATTGCACGCATTCGCGAGGTCGAGATGGATCCTACCGACGCGCGCGCCGCTCTCGTGCTCGGGCGCGCTCTTTCCGCGACGGGCGATGGCGCCGCATTCGCCTCGCTCATTCGCGCATGGGTGCTCGATGCGCCCGGTGCGAGCGAAGCGCTGTCGTCTGCGCTCGGATGGATTGCAAACGACGAAGCGACGCGCACACGCGTTCGTGCGGTCGTCGACGCGAAGGGCGAATCGGAGCTCGCGCGATGGCGCGCGGCGTTCGCGCGCGCGGAAGGAAATCGCGACGAAGCGCGACGGGCTCTCGCATCCGCCGTAGCCAGTGGCGATCGTTCTGCTGCGCGACCGCTCCTCGATGCCGCACTCGACGACGGTGACGACGCAAGCCTCGCTACTGCGCTCGCCGTGCTCGACGATGCGGAGGATCCGGAAATCGCCGATGCGCGCCGCGCCATCGCGCCCGAGGATGATCCTGGACGCAAGCTCGACACGCTTCGTCGCATCGGGACGCCGCGTGTTCTTGCGTTTGCTCATCGCCGCGTTCGCGATGTGCTCGCCACGTGGATCCCGAAGAGTGGCCGCGCGAGCTGGGATGCGCTCCTCGCACGACTCGACGCGCATGCGCGGGAGCTCCACGATCTCGGCGCGATGTCGGCAATCGCGGCAGTGGCGATCGAGCGCGCGCGGCCAGTGCGTGTCGCGATCGTCGGCGAGTTCAACGCGGGCAAGAGCACGTTCATCAACGCGCTCGTCGGTGCGGACGTCGCCCCGACCGGGGTCCTTCCGACCACGGCTACGCTCCACTTGCTTCGCTATGGGCCCGATCCGATCGCGCGTATCGCGATTGCGAGCGACGACGCCAACGCGCCCAAAGAGCGCATCGTGCCTTCCGTGGATTTGCGGGCCGCGCTCGAGTCGATCGAGACATCGAAGGTGCTGCGCGTCGAGATTTTCCAACCCATCGCGTTTCTCACGCGCGTCGAGATCATCGACACACCCGGCTTCAACGCGCCCGATGAAAGTCACACGCGCACGGCACGTTCCGCCTTCGAAGACGCCGACGTCATCATCTGGCTGCTCGACGCGAGCCAGCCCCTCAAACAGACGGAACGCGCGGTGCTCGACGAAGCGCGCGCCCAAGGGCTTCCCGTCCAGTTGCTGGTGAACAAGGCCGATCGCCTGAAGCCCGCAGAGCTCGCGAGCGTGCTCGCGATGGTTCGCGCCGCGCTCGATGAAGTGAAGCTGACGTCGCTCGAGCCACCCATTGCGCTGAGCGCGCGGCTCGCGCTGGCCGGCAAGCTCGGTGACGAAGCAGCGCTCGCTGCGTCCGGCTGGGCGAACGTGGAGAAGCTGCTCGATACGAGCATCATCGCGCGTTCCGACGAGCTCAAAGAGCGCGCGCTCCGCCGACGCTGCGCAAGAATCGCAACGGCGCTCGGCATGAACGCGGCGCGGCGTGCCGAAACGGAAGACGCATCGCGCGCGACCGCAGAGCGCGTGCGTCGCGAAATCACCGCGACCGCAGCGCGACTCGATGCCGATGGGGCGGCTATCTCCACACGCATCGCCGCGGAGCTTCCACGTGCGGCGCTTGGGTCCGATCTCGCGCTCGTCGTGACGGGTCGCGATGAAGCGCGCGTTCAAACCGACGACATGCTTCGGCGGTACCGCGTCGAGCGCGCCGTGTCGCATCTCGCCGGCCCGCTCGCATCCGCGATTGCGCGCGAGACTGCGAGCGTTGGCCTCGAGCCAAGCACATGGCGGTCGATTGCGCGCGCTTCGGTTCGCGCTGCCGCTCTCGCATCGGCTGCGCGCGAAATGAATCTCGACGACATCACCTCGGCCTCGGCGCGTTCGGCGCTCGCATCGGTTGTGGAAGAGCTCGGGACGCGCGCGATCACCGCTCCGCAGGCGCCGACGGCCCGCGGTCTCGCGGCCGAGCTCGAAGCGATCGCCGAAGTGCTCTAGCTCAGAACTTCCAGCCGCAAGCGTCGTTGGCGGCTTCGAGCGCGTCCTCGTTCGGCACGGAGCTCCCCTCGCTCACTTTGCAGAACGCATCTTGGAACGGAACGATCGCGCCCGGCACGCCGTCTTCGATGCAGGTGCAGTTGCCATCGGTGCCGGAGCAATCGACTTGGATGCCCGTGTTCGTGCTTTTGCACTGCGCCGAGAGGATGCAATGCGGAGAGGTGCCGGTGACGGTGCCCGTCGGGCAGTAGACGTTGAGCTTCTCGCCCGAGCAGGCAAGCACGACGAGAGAGCAAGCAACGACGGGAAAGAAGGCGCGCATGAGGCAATTCTCGTACGGCAGTTTCCGCCTCGACGTCAAGGACGCGGACGCCTGGGGCGCTGCGGCGCGCGATGCGCTATTCTCTCGGTATGCGCTGGAGCTCCGCTTTTTTGGCGGTTTTGCTCGGGGTGGCGATTCCGTCAGCCTCGGAGGCCGATCCGATCCTCGGGGTCGGCGGCGGCGACGCGCTCAGTCTTCAGGCCGATCAGCTCGACATCGACGTTCAAGCCGGCGACGCCGTCCTCACGGGCAACGTCACGCTCGCCAAAGGCGATCTCAAGGTGAGCTGCCCGCGCATCGAGCTCAAGTTCGATCCATCGCCGCACGTGAAATGGGCGCGCGGGTCGGGTGGTGTCGCCGCCGACGTGCGCGGAGTGCATGCCGAGGCTCCCGACGTCGAGCTCGATCTCGCCAAACAAATTCTCGAGCTCCGCGGCGGCGTCCGCCTCACGCGCGGGCAAGGTTGGCTGCAGGCCGATCGCGCGACGATCGAAATCACGTCCGGCAAAGTGACGATGTCGCAAGTGAAGGGCTCCGTCCCTGTTCCGCCTCCCAAGTGAGTGCCGCTCGAGTGAGTGACGCGGTTCTCGAGGGTCGTGGCCTGCGCGTGGTGCGCGGCGGCAAAGTGATTCTGCGCGACGTCGATGTGTCGGCGCGCCCTGGCGAAGTGCTTGGTTTGCTCGGGCCTTCGGGCGCAGGAAAGTCGACGCTTTTTCGTGCGCTCGTCGGCGAGATCGCGCTCGAGAGCGGGAGCGTTCATTTTGCCGGTGAAGACGTCACGCGAAAACCGCTCTGGCTTCGCGCGCGCGCCGGGCTCGCATACGTTCCGCAAACACCAAGCGTGCTCCTCGATCTCACCGTGCGCGAAAACATCGAAACGTTTCAGCGCATCGCTCTCGGCGAGACGCGCGACATCGAACGCGCGGCCAAGCGCGTCGACCTCGGCGAAAAGCTCGGCGTGCGTGCGGGCGATCTCAGCGCCGGCGAGCGCCGCCGACTCGAAGTCGCACGTGCCATCACGCGCGAGCCGAAAGCGCTCGTCTGCGACGAACCTTTTGCAGGCGTCGACCCAGCCGGCGCGACGCGTCTTGGCGAGTTACTGAAGAGCCTCGCGAAAGAGCATGCCGTCGCCGTCATTCTCGCGGATCACCACGTTCCCGAGGCCCTGCGCGTGTGCGATGTCGCGTCACTTTTGCTCGATGGGAGCATCGCGGTCACCGGCGCGCCAAAAGACTTCGAGTCGAACGAGCTCGTGCGTGCGCGCTACCTCTCGCCCTCCTGACCGTGCTAGAAAATCCGCTGTGAATCTCGACGTTCTCCTCGAAGGCGACATCGATCTCCATCGCCTCGCCGAAGTTCTCGACGGTCTCGGGCACCCGGGTCGCCTTGCGACGATCCGTGGCTGGAGCCACGACCAGCAAAAGCGCCTTTACGAAGCCGTGAAAGACTTCAAACCGCTCACGCTCGCCGACTTCGTCCCTGACGGCACCGGCCCCCTCACGGAAGTGATTCACTGGGGCAAGAACTCGCTCCCGGCGTTCACGCATTTCCAAAAGCGTTTTTGCAAACCGAAGGACGAAGAAAATATTCTGTGGGGCTACAACGACAACCACGAAGGCGGTCATCAGTTCGCCTCGGGCCCTGGCTACTTCGTCGTTCACACCCCGGCGCGCGGTGACGCGCATGCGGGCGAGATCGACATCGACTACACGAAGCTTCCGCCCGGCAAGCCCGACGCCTGGCCGGCCATCAAGCCGAACGAAGCGGGCATCAGCCGATTCATCTATGCCGGCATGGTGGACGTCATGCGCGGCATCTCTCAGCACGTCTCGATCGGCCGCGCGTTCAAGGGCGGGAAATTCATGGACGCGTATTTCGTCCTCTGCCGGGAAGATCCGAAACCTCCTTCGTGAGCGCGTCGTACTCGCTCACCGTTCACGGGAGCATTTCGGAGATCGACGCGAAGACGTGGGACGCATGCGTCGGCGAAACCGGTTCGCCGTTCGTCGAGCACACGTGGCTCGGCTTGTTCGAGGACGCAGGTTGCGTCGGTGAGGAGACGGGCTGGACCCCCGCTCATCTCGCGCTGCGACGCGGCAAAGAGCTCGTGGCCGTCGCGCCCGCATTCGTGAAGACGAACAGCGAGGGCGAGTTCGTGTTCGATTGGTCATGGGCCGATCTCGCGCGGCGCATGGGCATTCGCTACTACCCGAAGGTGCTGGTCGCCTCGCCGTTTTCGCCGGTGACGGGCGAGCGCGTTCTCGTCGCGCCAGGCGAGGACAAAGCCGAAGCAACGATGGCGATGGCATCGGCGGTTCGCGCGCTCGCGGAAGAAGCGGGTTGCTCATCGGCGCACGCGCTCTTCGTCCGTGAAGAGGAGGCTCTCGCATGGGAGCGCGCCGGCTACATGCGCCGCGCGAGTGTGCAGTTCCATTTTTACAACGAGGGCTACCGCACGTTCGAAGACTTCGTCGCGACGTTCAAATCGAAGAAACGAAATCAATTGCGCCGCGAAGCTGCGCAGCCCGCGAAAGATGGCGTGCGCATCGAGACAGTCGCGCCCGATGCCATCACCCCGGCGATCATCACGGCGATGTTTCGTTTTTACGGCGTCACCGTTGACAAGTTCACGTGGGGCCGCCGCTACCTGAATCGGCGCTTCTTCGATCTCGTCGCCGAGCGTTTCAGTCATCGCCTCGCGTGGGTCATTGCGTGGCAAGGCGAGACGCCGATCGCCGGTGCGTTCAATCTTCAAAAAGGCGATCGCCTCTACGGCCGCTATTGGGGCGCGACGCACGAGCTACCGTTTTTGCACTTCAACGTTTGCTACTACCACGGCGTTCGTCACTGCATCGAGCACGGGCTCCGCGTGTTCGAGCCCGGCGCGGGCGGCGAGCACAAGCGCGCGCGTGGTTTCAAGCCGACGATGATGCACTCGGTGCACTGGGTGAAGAACGAGCGCTTCCGCCAGGTCGTCGACGATTTTGTGGTGCGCGAACGCGAGGCCATCGCGCGCTTCGTCGCCGGTGAAGCCGACGAAGAGGATTGACGAGACCGCATTCGTAACCCGGCTGGTGCTGGCAATCGACCTCGCTGGCCCGCGCCCCTGGCCCGCCCTGGCCCGGCCACCCCCCAAACCCACCAGATCGCAAGGATCCTTGCGATCTGGTGGGTTTGAGGGGGTGGCACGGAGAATGCGATGGGCACGAACGGAGGGAAGGCTATGAATTCTGTTTTTTTTGGGTTGAAGCGGGCGCACTGGTCGATGGTGAAGGTTTGTCTCGGCATTTTGCGGGAGCCGACGCCGGGGCGGTACGATTTGCTAATGTATTTGCGGCATCACGACGACGAGGCGATCACGCAGGCGGACTTGCGAGCAGCCTTCGGCGTTTCGCGGGCGACCATGAGTGAGGCCATTCTGGCTTTGGTCGATCGTGGGCTCGTCTGGCGGAGCGAGGCGGCGGATTCCCGAACGTTTCGAGTGCAGCTCACGCAGCTCGGCATGCGGACGTTCGACCACGTGCGATCGTGCACCAAGTGGCTCCTCGACCAAGTCATGGAGAAGCTCTTTCCGGACCGCGAGATCATGAGGCTGCACGACGCCGTGCGTGGCTACGAATACACTCGACGTGAGCTAGGCGACACGGCGGTGCTCGAGCTCGTGCCGCTGTGGCACCCGGATGACTAGAACGAGTCTTTTGCTGTGCGACGGGCCGCGAGCGTTGCGACGTCGGTGGAGCGCATGAAGGGGTTGATGCGTTTTTCCGTGGCGATGCGGCCGGGCACGCTCGGAACGACCAACGATGACGTGGCTGACGTGATGTCGGCGTTGGCAGGCTCGACATGCGCGGCGAACTCGAGGTTTGAGCGCGTGTATTCGTGGCCGCAGTAGACGCGCGTTTGGTCTTCCAGACCGGCGAGCTTTTTCATCGAGTCGAACATCATTGCCGGGGTGCCTTCGAAGAGGCGGCCGCAACCGGCGATGAAAAGCGTGTCGCCCGTGAACACGGCGGGTGAATCGCCGTCGTTGAAGAGGACGTATGCAATCGCGCCCGTCGTGTGGCCGGGGATGTGAAGGATGGACACCTCGACCTTGCCGAGCTCGAACGAGTCGTTCTCCTCGACGAACCGCGATTGCCGCGGAATTCGGCCGCGATCCGACGCGTGCCCGACGACGTCTTTGATGCCGAGCGCGTCGCACAGACCAATGTTGCCACCCGTGTGATCGGGATGGTGGTGCGTGTTCCAAATGGCTTCAGGCTCGAGCCCCGCGCTCTTCACCGCGGCGAGAACGGGCTCGACCTCCGATGGGTCGACGATCGCGCAGCGCATCGTCTTGTCGCACACGACCAAGTACGCGTAGTTGTCTCGCAGACACGGAATGGCATGAATCAAGGTGCGCCTCCTTCCACTTCTTTGTGCGTGCCCCAGAGGCACCCTTCTTTGCAGCTCGTTGCGGGGATCTCTTTGTCTTTGTGCGCGCGATTGAACGTCTTCAGGCGCGCCGTGAGATCGTCGTAGAGCTCGCCCTTGATGAGCGGTTGCTTTTCGTCCGCGTCCGCCCCGAGATCGAACGCTTGCATGTACTCGGCCGCGCCAAACGAAATGATTTTCGATTTCTGGTGAATGAGCGCGCGGCGCCTGTCGTTGTCGCTCGTCTTCGGCAGGTCGACCACGACGTCGCGCTCTTCGGGCGCGCCGCCGAGAATTTCCGGGACCAAGCTCGTGCCCTCGAACGATGTTTCGACGGGCAGCGAAAACAAATCGAGCATTGTCGGCGCCATGTCGAGAGCGCTACGCGAAACGTCGATGGTGCGCGCCTCGATGCCCGGCACCACGACCATGAGCGGCACGCGCACGAGCGGCTCCCACACTTCGAACCCGTGACGATACTGCCCGTGCTCACCGAACGCTTCACCGTGATCGGCCGTCACGACGATGACCGTGCGCGCAGCCCACGGTTTGGCGGCGATGAAGTCGAGCAATTTGCCCACCCACCGATCGGTGTACGTCACCTCGCCGTCGTACATGTCGCGTGTGGTCTTCGGTTTTTGGCCCCAGTCGATGCCGTCGTGGGCGATGTACATGTCGTGTGGGTCGAGGAAATGGAACCACGCGAAGAAACGACCCGCGTCGTGCTTGGGATCCGAGAGCAATCGCTCGGCGATGGGCTCGAGATCTTGCGACGTCACGTTCTCGTCGGTGAATTGATTCCACTTCAAGTTCGGCACAACCTCGTACGAGTCGAAACCCTGCGAGAAACCCGCATCTTTGAAGTACCCGTGCGCGTGCGCCGACACCGTGTGCACGCCAGCGGATTGAATCACTTCGGGGAACATCAAGTTGTCTTGCGCGTACGCGCTGAAGAAATATCCGTCGCGTTTCATTTCGCTCGGGAGCTTGCCGCCGAGAAATCCGCCGAGGCTCATCGACGTGTACGAGCTCACCGAATACGCATGCGTGTAGACGACCGCACGCTTCGCAAGCTTCGTGAGGTTCGGCGCGATCTCGCGCGGGTAACCCGTCCACGGCATGTCGGCGCGAAGGCAGTCGATCGAAATCAGAACGACGTTCGCGTTCTTGGGGAGGCTCGGGGCGACGTGTGCGTCCACGATGGAAGCGCTCACCGACGTCGACGCCATAACTTGCGCGTCCGACGCCGGCGAAGGCTTTTCCTTGGGACACCCGAGCAGCAGAAGCGCTGCAAACCCGAGGCGCTTGTTCATCGGGCGCCGTTGCCCATTTTTGGGCTACTGCAGGAAGACACGCATGAACGAGGCGACGCTCATACCCGGTGCGGGCAAGCTCGGCTCGAGCTTGACGTTGCCGGTGTAGACGAGGGTCGGCCCCGGGCCGCTGTCGGTGCTCGGGTCGGACGTCGGAAACGCTTTGACCGTGCAGCCCGCGGGCGGCGTGACCGTGACGTCCTTGAACGATGCGTTGGGCGCGAGGTTCCAGATGATCGCCGACGGAAGCTGGCCATCGGTAACCGAGGTAGCGGTCGTCGATGGGAAGCCGCCCGAGAAATAATCGAGGTGAATGCCGCCGCCTGCGTCGCTGGCGCCTGCGTCCGCTGCGGGAAGCCCGGCGACGCTGACGGTGGCACCGGTTGCCGTCGGGCAAGCGCCCGTCGCGTAGATTTGAACGGTCAGCACGGCGAGCGTGGGGTCGGGTGCGGGCTGCAAGATGCTCTTGAGGAGCGACTCGGTGCCGTTCGAAACGGCCGACGTGCTGCCGCGGCTCGTGTCAGCGGAGAGCATCCACTCTTGCTCGTCGAGCTTGAGGTATGCCGCGCCTGCGTCTTCGGCGCTGGTGACGGACATCGTGTAGGCGGCGTTCTTGGGAACGGGGAGCGTGTAGTTGCCCTTCGAGTCGGTGCCTACGGTGCTCCCGCCGCCACTGACGACCATGTCGATGAGCCCGGCTTTGGTGCTGTAGTCGACGACGGTGCCCGTCTGGTTGAACGTGTTGTTCGTGGGGCTGTCCGAGCCCGTGCCCGTATCGGTGCCGCCATCAGAGCCGCTCGGGGTGCTGCTGCACGCGGCAGCAGCGGCAGAGCCGACGGCCAAAAGTCCTACAAAAGCGATGCGTAAAGTTTGCATTCTACACCTATCTGAGGCTCGCGGAGAGCGGGAGGCTCGCGGAGAGCGGGAATGAATCACTCGACGTTGATGCCGAGCTTCTGACGAATCTCGAAGTACTCTTCACTGACCGAGAAGAGGACGACTTCTTTTACGCGTTCCTTGCCCGGAACGCTTGCGCCATCTTCCGTGGCACGGATGACCTCCGTCGCGAGGTTGAGATCGTGCGCGAGGAGAAACCCGATGCGATCGGCCGTGAGATCGACCGATGCCGTCCACTTTTTCAGATCGAGCGCCGCGCCCGTCTGGATCAATTTCGAGGTGAGGCTCGAGAGGCGCTCTTTTTGGACGCCTTGAAAATCGGGCTTCATCGCGTTCATTGCTTCGTCGACCGGGCCAACGAGGTCCGTCGAGATCGGAAACTGTGGCACGCACGTCTTGATTGCGGCGAAGAGCCACGCCTTGAGGCCCGTGCCCGTGGGCACGAGGTGACGAACGTAATAGCCCGCGCGGTAGTACGTGAGGTGGCGACCCGCGACGAACGCCATCGATTGCGTTGGCACTTGCGCTTCGAACGCGGCGCGACCAAGCACGATCGCCGGCGTGTGCGCGTGAATGAACCCGAGGCCGCTCGGATCGTTTTGGTTCTGGAACACGAGCGGCGCGTTCGGCCCCTGCATGCCCAAGACGCCTTGCACGTAATAGAGCGTCTGCGAAACGGGATACGGGTGGAGCGACGGATCGATCGCGTAGCGGCGGTCGTAGCCTTGGGCTTCGAGCGGCTGCGTGCGCGTGCGGATGATCGTGGGCTGGATGAGCGCGAAGATGCCCGTGAGGAGCGTGTCTTGATCGAAGTGCGCGAGCTTGCGCCAGTCGTCGTCGGTCATGACGGCCTGCGCGGGCGCGGCGTTGTCGGCGCGGTGTTGGCGATAGAAACGCTCTTCGTCGGGCTCGGCGAGATTGAGCACCGAAAGCGCCTGACACAAGCACCACGATGCGTCGCCGCGTTGCGCTTCCGTGTAGAGACGACGAAGGAGCTTGTAGCTCTCGACGCGATACGGATTGCGCCGAAGGATGGCGGCCTGCGCCTTGACGGCCTTGTCGAGATACTGCGAGACGTCGCTCGCGTAGAGCTCGGCGAGGATGTCACCGCGCTCTTTGTTCTCCGGGTCGAACGCTTGCGCGGCTTCGAAGGCGTCGATCGCCATCTCCGGCTCGTTCAAGAACTTTTGATAGAGGTGGCCGAGCTGGTCCAAAATGCGCGGGAGCGCCGTGCGATCTTGCGCCGTCTTGGCGAGCTCGAGCTGAGCCTGGAGGTAGCGTTCGGTGCTGTCGTGATCGCCTTTTTGTTTGGCGAGCTCGAGCGCTTCATCGACGGCTTTGTTGAGCGTCGGGTCGAACTCGATGGCGCGGTCGTAGTACGTGAGCGCCGCATCGACGTCGCCGATTTGGCGCGCCGACACGATAGCTGCAGTATGCATGTACTTCGCGCGCTGTTTGTTGTCCTCGACGAAGTCGGCGAGACGAAGAACGACCTCGACGAGCTTCCGCCAGTCTTTCTCTTCCGAGTAGAGCTGCATGAGGCGCGTGAGGAGCTTGCGGTCGTCGGGGCGTTCTTCGAGCGCGGTTGCGTACGTCTTGCCGGCGGCAGCGCGGTCGTTCAGCTTCTGCGATTCGAGATCGCCGATTTCGAGGAGGAGCTCGAAGCGCTCTTGCGAGACGGCCATCTCGAGACGACGGCGACGAATGCGAATGGCTTCGCGAAAGTCTTCTTTGGCTTCGTAGACTTTCGCGAGCGCGCGGAGAGTGCGCGGGTTCGATGGATCGGCTTCGGCCGATTCGCGAAGCGGTTTGATCGCGGCGTCGAGCTCGCCGGTGCGGCGTGACGATTCGCCGAGGCCATAGAGCGCATCAGCGCGCTCGGCGCCGATGATCTTGCTGCCGAACTTCTCGAAGAGATCGAGGTACATCTTTCGCGCGGTCGCCGGATCGCCGAACTCGAAGACGGCCTTCGCTGCGCGGGACGCGGTGTCGATGTCGCCCGGAGCCAGCTTTTGCAGCGTTTCAACCGCGACGAGCACGCGTGGGCTGATCGTCAAGCGAGCGCCGGTCGGTGGATTGAACGCGCCCGATGCCGCAGCATCCGGCGACGACCCCGAAGGCGGCATCGACGTCGACGAAGCCAGCGCGAGCTTTCCGCTCGATTCGATGAAGCGCAAAAGAACGCGAACGCCATCTTCTTTGGCAATCGACGAGGTTCGGCCGACGAGCGACTCGTAATATTTCGTCGCTTCGAGGAAGCGCTGGCCGTCGTAGGCGCTGTCGCCGAGGACGAGCTGGGCGTCTGGGTTGTTTGCGTCGAGCTCGAACGCTTTCTTCGCGGCGGCGACGGCCTTTTCGTCGTCCTTGAGATGATCGCGAAGGAGCCGCGCGAGCTCGGCGTGGAGGCGCGCCTTTGCGAGATTCGAGTCGGCGACGGCGAGCTCTTTCTCGATGAGCTCGACGACCGACACGGCATCACCGCGCGCGGCATACGCTGCGCGAAGCGCGGCCGACGCGTTGGTGTCGCGGGGGTTCGCTTCGAGCGCGAGCTTGTAACGGCTGATGGCGCCGTCTTTGTCGCCACGGGTTTCGAGGAGCTTCGCCGCGCGCATCCACTGTTCGGCTTTTTGCTCGGGGTTTTGCGCTTTGCCTGCGAGCGCTTCGATGGCCGAGAGCGCTGCGTTTGCGTCGCCGCTCGACTCCTTCAAACGCGCGAGCGCTTCGAGCGCGCCTGCGTGGTCAGGCGCCATTTCGAGCACTTGCTCGAATGCGCGCGTTGCGCGTTCAGGCGACCCAACTTGCTCGGCAAGCGTGCGCGCTCGATTGAGCGTGAGCTCGACGCGACGGTTTTCGTCGCTCGTGCCGGCGGCATGCCGCTCGTAGACCTTGATGACCTCTTCCCACTTGCCTTGCGCGCGATAGTGCCGCGCGAGGGCGGTGAGGGCGTTGTCGTTGGCGGGGTCGAGCGTGAGGATGCCTTCGAGACACTCGCTCGCTTTGACGGGGTCGACGAACTCTTCGTCGTAGAGGCCCGCCATGCGTTCGTAGAGGTTGATCTTCTGGCGGGGGGTCGCGGCGACGGCGACTTGGCGCTCGAGGTTGTCGATGAGCTCGCGGTAGCGGCCCGTGCGATTGAAGATGCGGTCGAGGCCTTTGAGCGCCCCGAGATGATTCGGGTCGATCGCCATCACGGCTTCGTAGCGGCGCGTCGCTTCGGGCAAATCGTTGAGGTGATCTTCGTAGACCTCGGCGATGCGCGCGAGGATCTCTGCGCGCTCCGGCCCACGACGCGCTTCGGCACGCCGGTCGAGGAGCTCGACGAGCGTTTTGTGATCGCCGCTCGCTTCTGCGATCTTCGCGAGGGCGTCGCCTGCACGTGCGTGTGCGGGATCTTCCGAGAGGATGCTCGAGTAGATGTCGCGTGCGCGTTTGGCGTCGTTCAAACGCGAGGAAAACAAATCGGCCGCTTCGGAGCGGAGATCGCGCGCGCGCGGCGACGAGCCCATCGCATCGGCGTGCGACATGAGCGTCTGGGCGAGCTCGGGCCACTGCTGGGCCTTACGATAAATGTGGCTGAGGCCTTCGAGCGCGGCTTCGCTCGCAGGCTCGGTCGCGAGGATCTGTTGATACGCGTGGAGCGCGGTGTCGGCGCGACCGACTTTGGAGTCGTACCAACGGCCAGCCAGCGCGAGGAGCGCGTTCTTGTCGCTCGGCGCCATCTCGCCTTTGACGGCTTCGGTGACCGACGCGAGCACGTCGTTCCAGCGCTCGGTCTTGCCGGCAGCGAGCCGCTCGATCTCGATGATGACGTCGGCGACTTGCGGACGCTCCGTGAGCGCCTGCGTGTACGCGACGAGCGCTTGATCGGTGTCATTGAGCTCGCTCGCGTAGATGTGCCCGATTTCGGCCATCACGCGTGAACGATCTTCGGGGCTCTTCGCACGGTCTGCGCGCGCGAGGAGCATCTCGACGATCTCTTCGAACTTGCCGAGAGACTTGCGCACGGTCTCGAGCGCCATCGATGCGACGTCGTCGTCCGGATCGAGCTCGCAGATGGCGCTGTAGATGTCTTCGGCGTGCGTTTTGTCTTTCTGGGCGTCGAAGATGCGGGCGGCGCGATAGAGAAGGCTCTTCTTGGTCTCTTTGTCGTCGTCGGTTTTGATTTCGATCTGATCGGCTGCAATCGAAAACGCGTCGGCGATTTTGATCGGCTCGGCAACTTGGTCGACCGCTTTTTCGAGTGCGATGGCCGCTTCGGGATCGTTGGGCGTCGCGACGAGCGCATCGACGAGCGCATCGACTTGGTCTTGCGGAAGGAGCTGCGCGGCCGTCTTCGTGGTGGCGGGTTTGCCGAGCGAGTCGATGACGTCGAGGAGCGCGGAGGCATCTTTCGGGCGCTGTGCGGGATCTTTGGCAAGCAGCGAAAGAACGAACTGATCGACTTCTTTCGAGACCCATCCACGTGGCGCCTTCGCGCTTGGCGGCTCGGGGGCTTTCGACAGATGTGCCATGGCTGCGTCGGCTGCGCCGGCCTCGATCGGGAACACCGGCTTGCCCGAGAGAAGCTCGTAGAGCATCGCGCCGAACGCGTAGACGTCCGTGCGTGCGTCGGCGCCCTTGCCGCGCACCTGCTCGGGGGCGATCGTCTTGGGCGAGCCATACACCGCGAGCAAACCGTATTGGCCGGATGTTGGCGTGAGGCGCGGCCGCAAGCGATCGCCGCCGAAGTCGATGAGGATGACCTTCACCGAATTGGCATCGGCGCCGCGCGTCACGAGCGCGTGATCCATTTTCAGATCGCCGTGTGTGAGCTGCGCTTTGTGGAGCGCCGCAAGCGGCTCGAGCGTTGCGCGCAAAATCGGACGAAGCTCGTTGATGTGCGAGGGACCCGTGCGTGCGAAGCGCGCCGCAAGTGGTTGTGCGTCGATGTGCTCGTACGCGACGTAGAAGGTGCCTTCAATTTCGCCGGCGTCGATGTTCTTCGGGAGGCCTTCGTGTTGCACCGTGGCAACGAGGCGGTTCTGCGTGAGGAAGCGATTCACGGCGCGGCGATCACGTGCGGCTTCGCGACGCAGCGTCTTCAACATGAACTGCACGTTGTTTTTCTTCGCGAGATAGACGACGCCCATCTCCGTCGACGACATCTTGCGATCGATCGCGAACGGCCCGAACGGCTTGCCTGCAGCGAGCTCGGCTTCACCGAGCAGCGACGCGATGTCGCGCAGCTTCGGATCGACCTCGCGACGCATCTGCAAAACGACGTCGACGAGCGCTTCGACCGCTTCGTGGTCGATGCATCGTTCGGCGAGCGACCGGGCGTAGCTCGCCTTGGTCGTTGTCGTCTCGACGTCGTCGGCGATGCCCACAAGCATCGCTACGTGCGACATCTCTTCGAGCGAAAAAAGCCGCTCCAGCTCACTGCGCAACACGTCCACGGTCTGGGAGCTCACGGGGCGCGAGACTACAGGAAAATTGCAGTCAATGCAGGGCCTTGATTGCTCCTTCGACCAGGAGCCGGTCGTACCCATCGCGGTTCGAAAAGGTGCGATCGATGGGCACGTCGAGATGGATCGGGATGCCTTCGATGGCCTCGTGCGTCACGCCGCTGAGCTCACGCGTGATGGCGAGGTTGATCGCCCCGAAGGGCTTGCCGCGGAAGGTCACCGGGTGACGCGCACGCTTCGTCGTGAAGGCCGCCGCTGTGGGCTCGCCGACCAGCGGGCCGAAGTGGTTCTCGGCGAAAAGCTGCGCGACCGAATCGCACGAGCTGACGCATCGCGAGCCCACGAGGAGCGCGACGGGCGACGTCGTTACGCGATGCGTTGGCGTGTATCGGTTGTCCCACGCGCAATCGCCGCGCTTGCAGAAGAACGGGCGTGGCTTGCCGAGCTCGCCATTGTCACGCGTCAAAACGAAACGATCGACATACGGCCCACTCGCCCACCAATCCATGAACCAGTTCGGGTTGTTGCCGCCGCCGTTGTCGCGCAAATCGAGCAGCACACCTTTCGGTTTCAGCCGCGCGAGCTCGTGCTCGAGGATGTCGTGGTCGGCGCGGATGCGATGCTCGACGTGCTCCACGTCGTCCGGCGACTCGATGTAGCGAAACGAAAATTCGCGAACGATCGGGTAGTCGCTGTACGGCTTCACGTGCGAGCCGTAGACGCAGAACATTTCTCCACGCGCCGAGACTTCGTAGGGCCCATAGTCGCGCGGCGTGAGTGAGCTGCACGTGGGCACGTCGTAGTTGATGGCCCATTCGTCGAACGTCGAATGCGAGCTCGCCTTCGCCCACTGCAACCTGAGCGTCACGTCCTTGCTGCCGACGACCCAGCTCGACGTCTCGCCTTCCACCGTGGTCGCTGCGGTCGATTTTCGACGCGTCAGATACTCCGCGACGTCACGCGCGACGCCGCGCAAATTATTTTGGTGCGACACGAGCATGAGCTTCGTGACGAGCTCGGCCGCGGGAACGCCATCGACGGAGCGAATCTCGTCGCCCGGTGACGCGAGCGTTTTCGCGACCGCGTCGTCGACGCGCGAAACGTAAAAGACGGGCTTGCCTTCGCGCCACTCGACGTCTGCGCGAATCGGAAGCGTGACTGTCGTTGGCTTTCCTTCGGGCTCGTACGTGCAATGCCCATCGTGAAGTGCGTTCACGAAATGCGTCAGCGCGACCGCGAGCGCGTCGTCCGTCTTCGCATCGGCAAACTCGCGCGCGAGCGCCGGAAGATCATCGTCCCACTTGCGCCCGAGGTTCTTCTCCGTCGCCGCGGCGAACACGTGATGCGCGCGAACATCGGCGACGAGCGAATCGAACAGTGTCTTCCGGTCGTGCTCGGGCGTGGGTGGTGAACGAACGACGACCACAGGCCGCGACGTACACGCCCAAAGAAAACAAAATACGACGACGAACCGTCGCATCGATCTCAGTGATTGTGATCACGAGACAAACCCGGATGACCCGCGTCGCCCGGCTCGTGGCGCGGGTTGATCGTCTTGAGCGAGCCATCGCGTGCGGGGAAGCTGAGGAGCAAATCTTTGCTGTAGATGAACTGCTCGCGCGAATCATAGGGCGCGGCGTGCGCGCCCGTGTCCATCCGGATGGCATCGCACGGGCAAGCCTCGACGCAGAACCCACAGAAAATGCAGCGAAGCTCGTCGATGACGAATCGCACCGGATAGCGCTCGTAGCCGCGGCGCTTCTCGCCTTCGGCGTATTCGCCCGCTTCGATGAAAATGCACTGCGCGGGACACGCGGTGGAGCAGCACAAACACGCAACGCATCGCGGGCTGCCGTCGTCGCGTTGGGTGAGGCGATGCACGCCGCGGAAGCGCTCCGGGTACGGACGCTTTTGCTCGGGGTACATGACCGTCGAGATGCCGGGCGAGAATTGCTCGAGGATCGGATCGGGCCTCTCACCACGAATCATCTCCTTCGTGTTCTTGAAGAAGTGACGCATCGACGTCGCAAGCCCCACGGCAATCGCCGGGAGGTAGCTCATCATCGCCGGCGAGTGCGGCTCGTGCTCGACCACGACCGCATTGGTGGGTGACGACGCCTTTTTCGGAAATGCGCTTCCCATGATTAGGCCTGCATCGGGGTGGTGGGCGTGCCGCCCGTTTTCGCGGAGATGTTCGCGGCGCTGCCGATGATGAGCGGGTGACGCGGGCGCTTGCGGAAGAAGCCGATCGTGAGTCGCACGACGACGTACGTGATGGCGACGGCGACGACCGCTTGCGTGACGTGCGCGGCGACGTCGAGGCCGTTCCAGACGCTCGGGCCTGCGCGATCGATCGCGAGGTCGACGACGCCGGTGACCATGACGTTCGCGAGCGCGAGCGGAAGGAGAACGCGCCAACCGAGCTTCTGGAGCTGGTCGTAACGGAAGCGCGGAAGGCTCCAGCGAATGATCGCCTGGAACCAGCACACCGCGCCGACCTTGCTGAAGAAGGCGAGCACCGAAATAATTTCCATCCAGATGTGCGGCACGACCTGGTGGAGGAGGACGACCTCACCGAATTGGACGGTGAGCCCGTCACGGTGGAGAAATGGTAGCTCCCAACCGCCGAGGAAGATGGTGACGAGGAGCATCGAGCTCGTGACGACCTCCATGTATTCGGCGAAGTAGAACATGCCGAACGTCATGCCGGAGTACTCGGTGAAGTAACCCGAAACGAGCTCGCTCTCGGCTTCGGGCAAGTCGAACGGAATGCGCTTCGTCTCGGCGACCGCCGCGGTGAAGAAGAGAATGCACGCGACGGGCTGCACGAAAATCCCCCAAGCGTGATCGCCCTGCCAACGAACCATGTCGTCGAGGCGGATGGTGCCGTAGATCATCATCGTGCCGATGAGCGTGAGGCCCATCGCGACTTCGTAGCTGACCATCTGCGATGCAGCGCGGAGAGCGCCCATCAGCGAATATTTGTTGTCGCTCGACCAACCTGCGATGGCTGCGCCGACGATGCCCTGCCCTGCGAGCGCGAACACGTAGAGGAGGCCGACGTTGAGCGGCGAGACCATCATCTCGACGGGATCGACACCGCCACCGGAGCCGCACGTGCCGAAACGCGGAACGACCGGCCACACGCCGCCGCCATCGCTTGCGATGCGGTGAATGTCGCGCAGGCAGAGCGTGTCGCCGAAGGGAACGACGGCGACGAGCGCCATCACCGGCATCATCGAGAGGACGGGCGCGAGCAAGAAGAGGAATTTATCTGCGCGCGGCGGCTGGTAAAATTCTTTCGTGAAAAACTTGAGCCCATCGGCGAGCGGGTGCAGCAAACCGACGAGCCGGATCTCGCGGCCGAAGATTTTGATCACCGCGCGGTTCGGGCCGACGCGGTCTTGCATCATCGCGCCTTGACGGCGATCGAGCCACGTGAGGATCGCCGCCGTGTTGACGACGAAGCCGATCATCACGCCGATCTTGATGAGAGCCCAGATGAGTTGGGTGCCGTTCATCTCAGATGGCCTGTGTGTCGGTCGTCGGGAGGACGCCGGGATCTTGCGTGGGGGTCGTGAGATCGAGCTTGCTGCGGATGTCTTTGAGCTTCGTCCACGTCGGCTCGTGGCCAAGAGCCTTCGCGAGATCGGCGAGCTGCAGCAACGCCTGACGCGAGGAGCCTTGCGGCTCGATCGCCTTCTCGGACATTTGCTTCAAGCCCTTCGCGTTCACGTACGTGGCGTTTTGCTCGGCCCACGAGGTGGCAGGTAGAACGACGGTCGCTGCGGCAGTGAGTGCCGAATCGTGAGAAGCGATCGTGATGAGAACTTCGAGCTTCTCGAGCTTGGGTTTCTCCGCTTCAAGATCGCCCGTGAGCGCGCCAAGCGCGATCGCGTGACGAATCGAGCCCGACTCGACGCCTGCTAGGAAATCGGCCCAGCTCTTCGCATCCGGGGCGATGAGCTTCACGCCTTGCGTGTTCGAGTTCTTGTCGGCGTTGATCAAGATGTCGTCCTTGAACCCATCGGGCGCGCGTGCGACGAAGAACGCCGTCGACCCGAGGAGCGATTTGCCGAGCTCGGCGAGCGCCCAGTTGTCTTCGAGCGACGCTTGCGCGGAGAGAACGATCGCGACCGACGCGTGCGGAACGCCATCGAGGAGCTTCTTCGCTTTTTCGAGCGCCTTCACCGTCGACGCGGCTTTGCCCGAGATGCGTGCGTCGCCGACGCGGCCTTCGTGCGCGGCGAGGTAGCTCATCATGCCCGGATCACACATCCAGAATTTGTTGACCGCTTCGTTCTCACGCGGGCGGTAGCGCTCGACCTTGTTGTAGCGCGGGTCGAAATCGAGCCAGGCGTTGCAGCCCGTGGCGCAGCCCTGGCAGATGCTTTTGCTGCCACGCAGAAACCAAACGCGCGCCTTGAAGCGGAAATCTTTGGTGGTGAGCGCGCCGACCGGGCACACGTGCTCCGTCATGAAGGTGTAGTTGCCGTCGAGCTTGCGCCCGGGCGACACGATGATCTCTTTGACGTTGCCGCGCTCGCGTTGATCGAGCACCGGATCTTTCGCGACCTCCGCCATGAAGCGGATGCAGCGCGTGCACACGACGCAACGCTCGGCGTCGTAGACGATCGTGTCACCGAAAGAGACGCCCTTCGGTTTGTGCACGGGCTCGTCGCGCATGCGCTTTTGGTACTGCCCGTGCTCGAGCCAATAATCTTGGAGCTTGCACTCGCCGGCTTGATCGCAAATCGGGCAATCGACGGGGTGCTGAAGGAGCAAAAACTCTTGGACGTCTTTGCGGGCCTTCTTGACGTGGTTGCTCGAGTCCGAGCGAACGTCCATGCCTTCGGTGACGGCGATCTGGCACGCGGGCTGGAGCTTCGGCTTGCGACGCGGGACGTAATCTTTCGCTTCGGCATCCCACTCGAGGATGTCGAGCATCACCGCGTTCTGATTCGGCGGCGGAACGATTTCGACGAGGCACATGCGGCAGTTGGCGGCGACCGAGAGACCCGGGTGCCAGCAGTAGTGCGGGATGTCGATCCCCTGTTTCCACGCGGCCGTGATGATCGTCTGACCCGGCGTGAAAGGCAGCTCCTTGCCATCGAGCTTGAAGGTGGGCATGGGCGCCCATCTCTATAGAAGCCGGGGGCCTCCCTCGTCAACGTTCCCAATGAACGTAAATGCCCAGAGATACAGAGCCCATAGGCCCCGCCAGGGGCCGTAGGCTTCGGCCTTCTTTTCGAGCGTCGCGCGCGTCGCTCCCGCATAGGTCTTCCGAGCGGCATCGACGAACTTTGGGCCCCACGGAAGCGCGATGGCGCGGCCCAAACCTCGGTAAAGAATGAAGCCTGCGGCGAAATCGCCGACGCCGTAAATGCGGTGGAGCCAGGCTTCGACCTCGCCGATCGGTGCAGTCTGCAACCATTCGACGCCAATCTTGGCGAACGCCCCCGATACGGCCAGGACCGCGCGAGCTTTTCGTTGGTTGCCCATCACACGGGTCATTTCGGCCTCGGTGACTTTCGCGAGCGTGGTCGCTTCCGGGAACGCATCGAACCCTCGCTGGCCCCACTTCGCGATGATCGCGGCTTTCATCGAGCGCGCTTGCGCGAGCTGCACGCGCTGGTTGATGACCGACCAACATGCGGCCTCGAACGGCGTCGCGAATCGCGGGTGATGGAGCCCGCGAAGCCTACGCGCGACGGGCGCGAACGCTTGGTCGCGACGCGCGATTTCGTAAAACGGCTCGACGTCTTCGTCAGCGCTCAAAAACGATCTCACGCGCGTCGCGATCGCGTTCTCGAGCTCACCCGTGATCGCACGCGGCGAAGCGAGATGACACGTGAGCGAGTCGCGCTCTCTAGCCTCAACACGAACCGTCACCGGCTGACCACCCACGATCCACGATTTGGTGAGCGCGCCGCCTTCGATGCGCTGCTCGCCCATCATCGGCGAGAACCCACGCAAGAATGCGAGCGTGAGTGAGAAGTCGAACGGCTGCTGAACCGGAACCATCGCGGTGCGAACATGCATCGCCCCAATGTGGACCGGCCCAATGACAGCTTATTGTCAGGTTTTGCCGGCGTCGCCCAAAACACCTGCGCTTGGCAACATGGGTGGAGACGCGATCACGGAATTCGTCGGGGCCGCGGGTGCATGCTCGGTGTAAGCGCGCACCGCGAGGACGACCGCGAACGCGACCGCACCGATGCACGCTCCAATCAGGATCGCGACGAGCGTTTTCGTGGATGCCGACGACGTCTTCTTGTCGCCACCTGCGGTCGTGCGCGCGACGCCGCCCGAAGGCTGCGATTGCTCGACATACATCGGCTGCTGCACGTGTGGGTACTGGCCTTGCGCATACTGCTGCACCGCCGGGATGTGCATGTACGGCCGAAGCGCATCGGGCGCGGCGTTCGGATCGGCGACGGTGCGATCGTTCTCCATCGAATCGGCGAGCGAATTCGTGAGCGTCGCCGGAAGCGCAGGCGCCATGGGCCGTTCGGTGACGGCGCGCGGCGGGCGAAACCACGGCGGCGCAAACGGCAGGAGCGCGGCCGCGAAATCCTCCACGTAACGGAAGCGGCTATTGCGATCCTTCTCGAGCGCCTTCATCACGGCCGCTGCCACCGGCGCCGGAATGTCTGGGCGGATCTGACTGATGGGCGTCACGGTGTCGGCGACGATCGCCGCAATGACCGCGCCTGCGTCTTCCGCGAAAAACGGAAGTTGCCCTGTGAGCATTTCGTAGAGCACGACACCGAGCGACCAGATGTCGGTGCGACCATCGACGTCGCGGGCGCTGCGCACTTGCTCGGGCGACATGTAGAGCGGCGTGCCGAGCATCGTCTGCGTCGACGTCGCCGAGATTTCTTGTGGCGAGTCGACCTTGGAGATCCCGAAGTCGAGCACCTTGATGGTTTTGCGCGGGCGCTCTTCGGCGACGAAAATGTTCGCGGGCTTGATGTCGCGATGTATGACGCCGCCTGCGTGTGCGGTGGCGACAGCGGCCGCGGCTTCGAGGATATAGGCAACGGCATCGCCCACGGGGAGCTGCCCACGCGCGCGGAGCTCGTCCTCGAGATCGCGGCCGTCGAGGTACTCCATGACCATGTACGGGCGCCCCTCATCGCTCACGTCGATGTCGATGACCCGCGCGATGTACGGGCTTTCGAGCTTCGCGGCCGCTCGGGCTTCGCGCTCGAAACGAGCGACGACGTCGGGCTTGTGGAGAAGTGTCCGATTCAGCAGCTTGATGGCAACACGATGCCCAAGCTTCGTGTGCGTTGCCTCGAAGACCGTGGCCATGCCGCCTTCACCAAGCACCCGCTTGATGACGTACTTACCGAAGGCCCTCCCCGGTTGGACACTCGCCGGATCCGACTGCGCCGACATCGCCGCCCAGGATAATGCTCAAAGCCTCAAACGGCTAATGATCGCACTCGCCGCCGATCATGTTCAGCGACCCGAAGGTAGGCACGATGTCACTGAGCATGCGACCCGTAATCAGTTGCTCGAGGCCCGCAACCATCGCGAAACAAGGGGGACGAATGCGGACGCGCCAGGGCGTGCCCGAGCCGTCGCTGACGAGGTAGTAGCCGAGCTCGCCGTTGCCGCCCTCGGTGTACGAGTAGCACTCGCCTGCCGGGACTTTGGCGCCTTCCATGATCAGCTTGAAGTGCTGAATCGTGCCTTCGATGGTCGTGTAGACGTCCATCTTTTCGGGAAGCACGTAGCGCGGGTCGTCGCAGTTGATGGGGCCGTCGTCGGCCATCTTCTCGGCGCACTGCTCGAGGATGCGAACGCTCTGACGAATTTCGGCGAGGCGAACGAGGAAGCGATCCATGGTGTCGCCGCGCGCGCCGACGGGGACCTCGAAGTCGACCTCGTCGTACTTGAGATACGGGTGCGCTTTGCGAATGTCGTAAGCGACGCCGCTCGCGCGCAGGCAGGGGCCCGTCCAGCCGAGGGCTTTGGCGTCGTGGGCGCTGATGATGCCGACGTTCTCGAGGCGGTCGATGAAGATTCGATTCTTGAGGAGGAGCGCTTCGCCCTCTTCGAGGAGCTGAATGATGGTGGGGATCGCGCCGCGCAAAAGATCTTTGAGATGCGGCGTCGGCGGTTTCGCCATGCCGCCGATGCGACCGAACGAGTGCGTGAGGCGCGCGCCGGTTTCCTCTTCGAGGATGTCCCAGACCATTTCGCGCGCTTTGACGAACCACAAGAACGGCGTGATGGCCCCGAGCTCCATCGCCATCGCCCCCGTGCACGTGAGGTGATCGCTGATGCGAGCGAGCTCGCCGAGGATCATGCGGTACCACTTGCAGCGGTCTGGCACTTCGAGGCCCGCGAGCTTTTCGACCGCGAGCGCGAAGCCCACGTTGTTGAGCATCGGCGAGACGTAGTTGAGGCGGTCCGCGTAGGGGAACACCTGCGTCCACGTGCCGCGCTCGCACATCTTCTCGAAGCCGCGATGCAAGTAGCCGATTTGCACGTCGCCCTTGAGGATGGTTTCGCCCGACAGCTCGAGCACGATGCGAACGGTGCCGTGCATCGCCGGGTGCGACGGCCCCATGTTGAGGTGCATCGGCTCCGACGGAAGCTCGAGCTCGCCTTCTTCCAATTCGAGATCGATCGGTTCCATTAAGAGGCTCCGCCGCCTTTTTCGTACCACTTGCGGCCGAACGCCATGCCTTCGTCGCCGCCGAAGGGCGCGATCTTGTCGAGGATCATCCCTGCTTCTTCTTCGGTGCGATACGCGACGAGCGGCTGCGTGCGCTGCGCGGGATAATCTTTGCGGAGCGGGTGGCCCTCGAACTCCGGGTACATGAGGATGCGGCGCAAGTCTGGGTGGCCGCGGAAGACGACGCCCATCATGTCGAACGTCTCGCGCTCGAACCAGTTGGCGCCCATCCACACGTCGACGACCGAGTCGACCTCGGCGCCGTTGCCTTCTTCGTCGCCAACGCGCGTCTTCAAACGGATGCGATGCCGTTTGGTTGTAGAATACATGTGAAGGACGACCTCGAAGCGGCCGTTCTCGCGCTTCGGATAATCAACCGCGCAGAGATCGACGAAGAGATCGAAGTCGAGCGTCGGATCGTCGCGAAGGATGAGCGCTGCGGCGTGCCACGCATCGGGCGTGACGACGGCGGTGTCGTCGCCGACGTGCGAGTGCGTTTCGACGACCTTGGCGCCAAGCTTGGCTTGGAGCGTTTCGAGAGCGATCCGACTCACGATCCCTCCGTCACGGGTTCTTCTCGGCTTTTTTGGTCGGCTTCGCGTTGATCTGCACGAGGTGCTCGGCGGGGTCTTGGCGCGGTTTGACGACGCTGACTTTGCGTACGCCGCTCGCGATTTTGTCTTGGATGAGAAGCAGCCCATCGAACACGGCTTCGGGGCGCGGCGGGCAACCTGGGACGTAGACGTCGCAGGGGATGATTTTGTCGAGGCCGGGGACGGTCGTGTAGTTGTCGTAGAAGCCGCCGCACGATGCGCAGGTGCCGAACGCCATGACCCAGCGCGGCTCCATCATCTGCTCGTAGATGCGCCGCAAGACGGGCGCTTGGCGCTGCGAGATCGTGCCGACGACCCAGAGCAAATCACTCTGGCGCGGCGAGAAGCGCGGGGCCTCCGCGCCGAAACGCGCGAAGTCGTAACGAGGCGATGAGACGGCCATGAACTCCATGCCGCAGCACGCCGTGACGAACGGGTAGTTGAAGAGCGAATATTTTCGCGCCCAGCCGAGGAGATCGTCGAGGCGTGTGGTGGCGAAGCCTTGCTCGCTGCCTTGGAGAACTTTCGTCGTTGTTGCCATGGTTATGTCGCTTCGGAGCCGCGAGGCTCAGGTGTCCCACTCCAGCGCGCCCTTGCGCCAAACGTAAACGAGCGCGATGACGATGACGCCGATGAAACCAAACATGCTGAGGAGCCCCGTCCACCCGAGCTCTTTGAAGTGGATGGCCCACGGGTAGATGAAGACGACCTCGATGTCGAAGACGACGAAGAGGATTGCGGTGAGGTAAAACTTCACGCTGAGCTTGACGTATTTGCCGCCGTCGCTCGGTGAGCCCGACTCGTACGGCTGCATGCGCTCTTCGCTGAACTTCGCGCGCTTGCCGAATATGATGTGCGCGACCAGGAACGTGCTCGCGAGCAGCGTCGCGATGCCGATCATCATGAAGATGGGGCCGTACGTGGAAACAAGCATCGCGGATGAACGGTTTTAGTGTCGTGACCCGGGCAAGTCAATTCCGGCTTTATTTCGTGGGGTTTATGAGCCTCAGAGCACGGTCGTGAACCCGGGCGTTGCGGATCGTGGGTTCCTGCCGGCGTCCACCTTCAGGATCGCGAACACGCTCGTTGCGCTCGAGACGGGCGTCGTCTCCGGCGAGGACTTTGCGCTCCCCTGGGATGGCAAGCATCGAGACATCGAAGAGTGGAATCGCGATCACGATCTCACCAGCGCGATGCGGAATTCGGTCGTGTGGTTCTTCCAAGAAATCGCGCGGCGCGTCGGCGAAGAGCGCATGAAGCGCGAGCTCGCTCTCTTTCGTTACGGCAACGCCGACATCGGCGGAGGCATCGACCACTTCTGGCTCGGCGGCGCACTCCGCATCTCCGCGCGCGAGCAAGTCCACTTCTTGCGGCGCCTCCACGCGGGCGTGTTGCCAGTGACGGCCGATCACGCCGCGCTCGTGCGACGCATCCTTGCTTCGGAAACCGCCGACAGCGTGACGATGCGCTGGAAGACCGGGCTCACGAACGACGACAAGAGCGCCGTCGCATGGATGGTTGGCTATGTCGAGCGCGCCGACAAAACCTTCGTCTTCGCATGCGTGATGACCGCCCGACCTCGCGCCTCGGCGAGCTCGCCAAGATGCGCCTCCGCATTCCGCGCCAAGAGCTCGGCCGCCTCTACGTGATCCCACCGACGTGGCCGCGAGCACTCGCTGGAATTGACTCCGGCTCCGACTCCGGCTCCGGCTCCGGCTCCGACTCCGGCTCCGGCTCCGGCTCCGACTCCGGCTCCGGCTCCGATTCCGATTCCGATTCCGTCTCCGCGATTACCCAGCGGGTCCGGCTCGCATCAGCCACGTGGTGGGGCGCGGCAGGGTGATGCGACGCCCTTCGGTGGCGTACGTGTCGGCGCTTGGCGGGCGCGGGCGGCCGGCGGTCGCCTCGTGGTTTGCGTGATTGTCGCGGACGTAGCGGACGGCGCGACGCGTCTCGGTCGGTGTTCGCAGCACGTGCGCGTGATAGCGATCGCCGAGCACGCGGCCCGAGCGGTGCATCATCGCGTTGAGGCCCTTGGCGATGCGAATCCCGAAGCCTTGCATCGCGGTCGACAGCGCGGCGTCCGACGTGGCTTCGACGATAAGGTGCACGTGATTGCGCTGCACCGAGTAGCGCACGATGCGAACACCCAATCGCTCGGCGGCCTTCGCCAGCGCACGGCCGATCACGGAGAAGCTGCGCCGGCTTCGCAGATTGAAGACATGCGCGGCCATACGCATGGTCACGTGGACCGGAAACGTGCGCTCAAATCGCTCGCGCGAACGATGCGAAACACCCGCTTTCGTGGCCGATTTTCGCCCCGCACCTTTGCGTTTGCCGCCCCACGTGCGGAACCGCAAGACGAGCTGCCTGCCATGCTTCATCTTGATTGAGCATATATCATTTTCGGGAACGCGTTCAAGTCGCTCGCCCACTTTTTTTGTGATTGCGTGACAGTCGCCATGCCTTGCCAGGACGCGTTGGCGTGGGCGTGCGCGTCGGCGTCGGCGTGGGCGTGCGTGTCGGCGTGGGCGTGCGCGTCGGCGTCGGCGTGGGCGTGCGCGTTGGTGTTGGCGTTGGCGTGCGCGTTAGTAATGCGGCGGCTTGTCGCCCGGGACGGCTTCGCCGAGATCGCGCAGGCGGGCCGTCGTGTTGCGGAGCTCGCCGACGAGGGCGTCGATGGTTTTCTGTTGGTCGGCGACCACCGTCGAGAGCTGTTCGACGGTGCGCTCGAGATGCATGATTTTTAGCTCGAGCTCGGTGAGTCTCGCCGAGACGTAGGCCATCAGGTTGCGCGAGCGGTGAGGCGCGCGGCTTTCCACGCCGTCAGCGCGGGGCCGAGGGCTTTTTCGATTTCGCGGAGCTCTGTTTCGATCTCGCGTTCGGGAATGCCCGCTTCGAGCGCGTCGCGGAAGCATGCGTATGCGGCGACGTAGCGCTTTCGCTCGAGGAGCGCGCGACCGAGGAGCGGAAGGATTTCGCTCGCCGGCGCGCCGAAGGCAACGGCACGACGAAGAGGAGCAACCGCTTCGCCGGCGCGCGAGCTTTGGAGCAACGCTTCGCCGAGACGGCGGAACAAATCCGCGGCGGCCATGCCCTCTTGTGCGTACTGGATGCCGATGCGGAAGACCTCTTCCGCTTGCTCGACTTCGCCGAGGTGCACGCACGCCGACCCGAGCAAGCCGAGGCCCTTCGAGATGAGCCCACGTGCGTCCGGTGCGAGCGTCTGCCCTTCGGGGGTTCGCAAGAAAATCGCGAGCGGTGCGGGCCACGCGCCGAGGAGCTGAACGACCTTCGACCAATCGCCTTTCAGCGATGCGGCTTCGGCTTCGGCGACCTTCGCGAGATCGATCGCGCTGCGCTGGCCGCTCGATGCGCGCTCGAGCTCCTCGCGAACGTGGGCGCGAATGCGGGTGCGGAATGTTTCGAGCTCGTAGTCTTCGTCGGCGCCGTCGCGGCGGAGCCAAAGCTGTGCGTCCGGCTCTTCACGGGGCTTTTGATCAACGACCAGCTTTTGCAGCGAGTACCCATAGAGCGGCGCGAGAAGCAGATACCGAACGCCGATGTAGAGCTGGATGGATTCGGTATCGGTTTCGCGCGCGGGCGGCGCGATGTCGCGATCTTCTTCGACGAGAAGCGCGCCCACGAGGCGGCGACGGAAATCGGCGAGCGTGAGGCGCTGCGGCTCGAGGTCGGAGTCGGCGTCGCCGAGACCGACGACGAAGTCGACGAGGGTTTGGTCGGGGGTGCGACGGTCGACCGTCAGGGCCGTGATGCGCGCGCCGACGATGATGGAGAACGCGAAGAAGCGCTCGCCGACGATTTCGCACAGCGCTTGAAAGCTGCCGATGCCTTCGCCGATGCGCTCGAACCACCCATCGGTGCGCACCGCGTCGAGCGAAAACTCATGATGGTTGCCCGCCACTCGAGGCCCAGCCTACACCATTCCTAGAACGCGACGCCGATCGAGATCGACGCGCGCGGACGCAGACCCGCGTTGGCATAAACGCTCGCGGGCAGTGCCTGCGCGGGCAGCGTGACGGTCTCTGCGGTGTATTGCGCGCCGCCGCCGATGCCGACGAGGACGCGATCGGCGACGAGCGCTTGGAAGCCCACATCGAGCGCGCCGCCGAGGCTCAGGTAAGACGTGCTCGCGCCGGCCGCGGGCTTTGCCGTGAGCGAGGCGAGCAAGAAGGACGGACCAACGTAAAATCCGCGGAAGCCATTTTGGCCAAGGTAAAACCGGTAACCGAGCTCGCCGCCGACGCCTTCGAACGTGTTGGATGCGTCTGCGTTGGTTGCAGAGTACACGTAATACGCGCCCGCTTCGATGGCGTGATGCGACGCAAGGAGGACCTCGATCGATGCGCCATAACGATCGACGATCAGCGACAGCGGGTTCACGTAGATCGCAAAGCGGCGCATGGCAGGCTCGGGATCTTGCGGCGCTGCGTCCTCTGCCTGCGCGAGAGCGGGAGCTGACGCGAGAAGCGCGGCCAAGACACGTCGTTTGCGCAGTGTGAGAATCGCAAGCGCGAGCCACGGCCATGCTGAGGCGGACGCGCGGGAGCGCGAGATCGCGCAGCCCAGGTTGTCGGACGTCGTCGTGGGTTGGATACCTTCCGCGTCCGCGTCCGCGTCCGCGTTTGCGTTGGCGTCGGCGTTTGCGTTGGCGTCGGCGTCGGCGGATGCGTCGGCGTCGGCGTGGGCGAAGGCGGGAATTAGCAGCACCGCCGCGGCCAGCGCGAGCGACCTCACTTCAGCTCCACGCCAACGGCCTGCTCCAGCGCGAAGACCGCGCCCCAGTAGAGCGCGATGTCTTGGAGGTGCTCCTGGTTCACGGCGATGTATTGGCGTTCGGCGTCGAGGAAATCCATGAGCGACGCCGTGCCGCCTTTGTATTGGAGGTCGACGATGTCGTGAGCTTTCTTCGCGCGGTCCAAGATGATCGTCTCCATGCGCGTGACGAGCTCGCGCGCCGCGATGTATTGGGCCCACGCCGTCGAGACGTCCGAGCTGACTTGCGCGAGAGCGCGCTCGCGTTGAACGGTGGCGCCTTGCACGTCGGCCTCGGCGCGGCGCATTTCGCCTTGCTGCTGGTAGAAAACGGGCAAGTTGAACGACAAGCCAAACGTGAGCGTCGGTGGCTGAACGGCGTCGTTTCCAGTGCCAAATTGCGTGTAGTTTGCAAATATACCGATGTCGGGGAAGCGCTGGCGTTTCGCGAGGCCGAGCTCGCTCTCGGCGCTCTCGCGCGCGAAGCCCCACGCGCGAAGATCGGCGCGCGACTGGATCGCCAGCGCGAGGAGTGAAGCTTCCGTCGCGCTTTGAAGTGACGTGGGCACCGCGAACTTGAGAAGCGAGCGCTCCGCATCGAAGTCCGGTGCGACACCTCGCACACCAAGCAAGAACGCGAGCGCGATTTGGCTTTGACGCACCGCAAGCTTCGCTTGATCGACGGCCTGATCAGCTTCGAGCTTTTGCACTTCGATGCGCGCGAGCGCGCCTTCGTCGAGCAGCGCGGGGTAACGAAGCTTGTTGAGGTCGTACGATTGCGTGAGCTTGTCTTGGGTGTCTTTGGCGAAATCGAGCGACCCCTTCGCAACGACGAGGTTGGCAAACGATTGCCTCACCTGCCCGCGCACGATGCGCTCTGCGTCGACACGCCCGAGTCGCGCGGCCGCGAGCGCCTTCTCTGCCGAGCTCGAACGGAGAGCGTGCTTGCCAACGATGATGTCGAAGAGCGCGTTGTTGTCGGAGACCTGCACGGAGAATGTCCAGTTCTGACAACCAATGCACGAAGGGGGCGGCGCGTAATCGAACGCGTAACCGAACGACGCGCTCACGTTCGGATTCGCGATCGCTCCGGCGGCGCGAGCGTCGCCTTCGGCGTGGACCACTTGCGCATCGGCAACGAGGAGATCGAGCCCGCTTTGGTGAAAGAGTCTGTCCGCCTCGCCGAGCGTCATCATCTGCGGAAGCGTCGGCGGTGGCGGCGGGCGCGGGAGCTCGTCGGCGTGTGCCGTCGTGACGAGCGTCGAGGCCACGAGGCACGCTGCGAGGGAGGTGGCGAGGAGCCTCGGCGAGAGCAGAGCTTGCCTCATCGGAGCTCCACACCCGTGGCGCGCTCGAGCGCGAACACGGCGTTCCAGTACGCGGCCACGAATTGCAAGTACTCGAGGTGCACCATCAGGTACGTGCGCTGCGCGTCGAGGTAGTCGTTGAGGTCGGCTTTTCCGGCGTCGAATTGCTTTTGCAAAACTTCGCGCTGGCGCACGGCCGCATCGAGCTCGCCGCCGAGCATGCGATCGACGAGTTTGCGCGCGGTGTCGAGCTGCGCGAAGGCCATCGAGACGTCGAGAGAGATCTGCGCGACGACGCGCCTCGACGTGATCGATGCGTTCGCGAGATCCCCTTCGGCGCGCCGCACTTCGCCTTGCTGCTGGTAGAAGATCGGCAAGTTCGCCGAGAGCGAGCCACCCACGACGTTTGGTGAGATCGCGTTTTGCTCCGTCGCTTGCCCCGCGATGAACCCGCCAATCGCGATGTCAGGAAAGACGCGGCGGCGTTCGTACGAGAGCGCTTCGTCGAAATGCGTGACGCTCGCGCGCATCTCGACGATTTCCGGACGGTGCTGGAACGCGAGACCGAGCAGCGAGCTCTCCGTGGCCGTCGCGAGCGACGGGAGCTTTCGGTAACCGAGCGCGCCGCGGTCGACGTCGAAATCGGGAGGAACGCCGCGATGGCCGAGGAGCATCGCCATGCTCGTTTGCGCGCCGCGAAGCATTTGGCGCGCGCGCGTCGTCGCTTGATCGGCCGCGAGCTTTTGGAGCTCGACGCGCGCGAGATCGCTCTCGTCGATCACGGCGGGAAAACGCAGCTTGGCGATACCGAGTGTTTTGTCGAGCGACTGCGATTGCTGCTCCGTGAACTCGACGACGAGACGCCCCAGCCCAACCTGCACGTATGCCTGTTTGACGACGAGCTCGAGACCGAGCTCCACCGACGCGCGGTGATCACGCGCAGACTCGAGCGCGGCGCGCGCCGCTCGCGCGCGGAGCGTGCGCTTGCCGGTGAGCACATCGAAGATGGCGCCGTTGTCCGTGAGGCCAATCGAGTATGCGTACGCGGGCGTCGTTGGGAGAATGTTGAAGCTGCGGCTGCCCGCAAGCGTGAGGTTTGGGTTGGCGACGTGCGCCGCAACGTCGATGTCACCTTCGGCGTGCATCGCTGCAACGTCTGCGAGGAGCGCGTCGAAGCCGTGAGAGCGGAACGCGTCGAGCGCCTGCGGAATGGTCACCAGCTGCGGAATCACGATGGGACGCTGCGCCACGATTCCGAGATCCGTTGCACCGGCGTTCGGGCTGGCGACCGTCGCGATAATCGCAACGGCGAGCGCGATCGGCCGAACACTCACGAGCATGTCGGCGGAGGTTAGCAACAAGCGCGCCTCTTGGTCTCTGGCGGCGACGACGCCGGAGAATTTTTAGCGATGGGACGATCGAGCCCAGTGCCGGCACATCGGCATCACCGGACAGCCCTCGCAACGCTTCGGATCGCGACGCGACGGACAGCGTTGAAGCATGCCCATGTGGCACAGCGAGAAATCGTATTTGGTGGGGTCGTCGCGATCGAATTGGGCAAGTCCTGCGGTGATTTCTTCTGCGGTCTTCCACGATGTGTCAGCGCGATCGGTCAGCGAAAGATTGCGCGAGAGCTTGTGGATGTGTGTGTCGACGGGGATGAGAAGCGCGCGTGTCGGAATGCCCCGCCAATCGCCGAGATCGACGCCGTCGTCGGGTCGAATCATCCACTTCAAGTAGAGGAGGAGGCGTTTCACGCCGCTCCCGGCGCGCGGATCGGGAAGGAGATGTGCCGGACCGCGGCGCGTGCCGCGCGTTTTCAAATCGCCGCCTTCGCGAATTTCGTCGCACAGCGTGGCCAGCGCTTCGCGGAGCTCGGACTTCTCGCGATAGAGCGTCGCGAACCGCGCGCCGATCGTGTCGTGTTTTTTTTGGACGACGCGCGCGCCGATCATCAAGCGCGCGAGATCGTCGCCGCGAAACACGCGATGCCGAAACTTTGCGAGCCGCTTTCGAAGCGCTACCCCATCATCGGCCTGCGCGTGCGGGCTCGGCCCGACGATGGCGAGTAGCTCCTCGACCTTTCTGCGAATCGTCTTCACGTTGCCGAAAGCCATCCCCGCGGCGACGAGCCCGACGATTTCGCGGTCTCGAGGGTCCTCGAAGCTCCTAACGATGCCGACGGGATCGACCCGTAGACGGCTCTCGACGTCGCATTGTGTGCGAACGTCCTCGAGCACCTGCTTGAGGGAAGTCACCCGGGAAGGTATAGGCGCGCACATGGAAGGAATCGACCGCCTCAAGCGCATCGACGATTTTACGCTCGTCGATCTCGAGGCGATGCGCCTCATTTTGCGCGGTGAATCCGTCATCGACTGGCACCGCCTCAACTTCCAAAACGAGGAAGAAGCGCGGCAGTTCCTCCGTGCGCAAGAGCTTCACCCCGAAGAAGCGGCCGATCGGCGCACGCTCGAGGTCATCAAACAGGAAGCCATCGGCTATTTGCGCCGTCACTTCGAGTTTCCGATCCCGAAGCCGATCGAGCAGGCCACGGTCGAAGAGCTCTTGATGGTCGCGTGCGGTCGCGGCCACCGGCAGACGTGCGCGTGCACGATTTTGAAGTGCATGCACATCATCCATCACCTCGAGGGGCGCGAGCTCCTCTTCATGTTGCCGCTCTCCGACCAGGAGGTTTTTCACATGGTCGAGGAGAAGGTCTACCGAATCATCGGCGGCATGCTCGCGCATGGGTTTCCGATCTTGGAGTTCGTCGGTGGGCGCAAAAACAAAGACTCGCTCTATACGAAGCTCCTCTCGAAGCACGACACCATCGCCGCGCAGGTTTACGACAAGCTTCGGTTTCGCATCGTCACGCGCACCTACGACGACGTCTTTCCCGTCATGCAGTACCTGACGACTCACCTCTTTCCGTTCAACTACGTCATCCCCGGGCAGAGCACGAACTCGATGTTCGCGTTCAAGACGTACGCGAAAAATAAACCGCACCTCGCTCGCCTCTTGACCGAGATGCAAAACCAACAAGACGACGAGCTCACGCCCAACGACAACAGCTTTTCGGCGAACGAGTATCGCGTCGTTCACTTCGTCGTCGACATGCCGGTGCGCATTCCTTCGAAGCAGCTCGAACGCGCGGCGCAGGCGGCGGCGTGGCAGCTCGCGCCGGTCGTCTTCGTCATCTGCGAGTTTCAGGTCATCGACCGCGAGACTGAAGCGAAGAACGAACGCGGCGAGGCGTCGCATGCAAAATACAAGGACCGCCAAAAACGCGCCGTGATGCGCCGCCTGCAAATGGGAACGACGCGCGAGCCGAAAATCACGCTGCGCGACGATCGCGAGCCCACGCCCCAACCGCCGCCCGTTGCGCCTCCATCGACGAAACGGCCGCTCTCGAAACGTCCGCCGCCGCCGAAGTCCTCGCCCCCGAAATCGTCGCGCTAGAGCGCTCTGTAGATGAACGGGAAGAAGACGACCATCGCGAGCATGAAGAGCGCGACGGCGACGAGCCCGACACCCAGGAAAACTTTTCCCGAGTCGTAGGCGCCGATGGCGGTCTCGTGGAGCGAGAGATTTTTGGAGTGCGTTTGCGCCTGCTCTTCGAGGCGCGCGACTTCTTCGCGTGCGCGCGCGAGCTCGGTGACGGTGCCGTCTGCGAGCATCGAGCGCCCCAAATCGGCAAGAGCGGAGCGTAGTTGTTTTTGTGCGTCGTCGACTCCGGCGCCGCGTGTTCCGGCTGCGCGATTGAAGCGTTGGTCGAGCGCGGTGCGCTCCGCGACGATGGCGTCGAGCCGTGCTTGCGCTGCGCCGACGACGCGGCGTGCGTCGCCGAGGATGCTGTCGGCCGTGGCGCGCTTGCCGGCCGTTTGTGCGACGTCGGCTGCGAGTGCGTCACGCTCGGCGCTTTTCGACGCGCCATTTCGGATCTCGATCTCGACGCGTTTGAGCTTCGCCTCGGCGCGCTTGTCGTCTTCCTCGGCGGCATCGCGTTTCGTGGAAGCATCGGCTTCGATTTGACGTGTGCGTGCGAGCTCGGTTTCGGCCGCGCCGAGACGCGCATCGATTTCGGCGAGCGCGGCCTTGTGGCCGTCCATCGTCCCGGCGAGCGCGCCATCGCGGCTTGCCAAGAGCTCTTCGGCGACGCGCACACGTTCGAGCGGATCGGCACCGCCCTTTGCGAGAGCGCGCGCGCGTTCGCCGAACGCGACGAGCGCATCCTCGACGCGTTTGCTCGTGCGCTCGGCGTCGTCTTTCTTTTGTGCGAGCTCGCGACGAAGCTCGGCCCGCCTCGTGACGACGCGATATGCGTACATCGGCGCGCGCCAGAAGGCGTCGGGCGGCTGACCGTAGTCGGCGAGCACGCTCGCTTCGAACGGATCGGCCGCAGGTCGTTCTTGCGGTGGCGGCGTGGGTGCGAGCGAGCGACCCGACGTGGGCGGCGCTGGCGCGGGCGCGAGCGACCGTTGCGACACGGGCGGCCCCATGCTCGGCGACAAATCGCGCGACGGCATGACGCCGCCAATCGTGTCGAGCTCGATCGCTGGCCCGGCGGAGATGTCGTCGTCGAATGGATTGAAACCGACGCCCGGCGTCGGCGGACGCGCAAGGCCGGGCTTCGCCGTCGCGGCGGAGAGATCGATTTGGAGATCGCCACTGCCTCCACCACCGCCAAACCCGAAATCGTCGTCCAGCGCGTTCGACGTGGGTGCGGCGATGGGGGGGCGGGCAGAAACCGCAGAGAGCGAGGAGCGGGAGGGTAGCCGCGATTTCGAAGCCGCCGGAATCACGAGGTCCGGCACATCGACTTGATTGGGGATCGGCGACGGCGGGTCGGTTGCGCGTAAATCCGTGGCGAGTTTTCCGCAGTTTGGGCACGGCGCCCGGATGTCTTCTACCGGGCCGTGGCACCAAGGGCACTCGGCCATGACTCGACGATAGAACACAGGTATAGCGATGTCATGCGTCTGTTCGCGGGGCGTGTGAGCCCCATTGCCCAAGAGATCGTCAAAGTCCTCATTTCGGCGGGAGACATCGAGGCCGAGCACCCAACCGAGGTCGTCGTCGACGTCGAGTCCGTGCTGCGGAACTACCTCCAGATGGAAAAGGACGTGAACGACAAAACCCGCGAGCTTCTCGAGCGAACGGGCCGCGGCGGCGAGAGCTACAACCGCGTCCGCGACCAAATCGCCGACTCGAAGGGGCTCAAAGTCGGCGACGAAACCCTCGACTACCTCCTCGACCAAGTCGTGGAGATGTTCGGGCACTCGCAAAACGTCGACGAGATCTACGCCCAGGACATCGAATTACGTCGGAAAATGGCGCCCATCTTCAAAAAGCACATGGGCGAAGACGAAAAAATCGACGGAGAGGTGCGCGCGCAGCTGAAACACGTCAAAGAAGGATCGCGCGAATGGGACATCGAGTACGCGCGCCAAGTCGAAATCGTCAAACGCAAGAGAGGGCTTACGTAGCGGGATGAGGAGCATGACCGGCTTTGGCTCGGGGGAGCACGCCGTCGCACCTCGCGGCAAGCTGATTGTCGAGCTTCGTGCTCTGAACCACCGGTTTCTCGAAGTACGCGTCCGCGCATCGCGCGAGCTCGCCGAAATCGCAACGCACGCCGAGCTCGCCGCACGCGAACGCTTCTCGCGCGGGCGTCTCGAAATCGTATTGCGCGGTGAAGGGCTCGCCACGATCCCGCCGCAGCTCGATCGCGAGCGCGCGGCCGCGGCCTACAAAGAGCTCGCCGCACTTCGCGACATCATCGCGCCGAACGAGCCCGTGCCGATGTCGCTGCTTTCGGTCGTTCCAGATTTGTTCGTCGCGCACGAAGGCGAGTGCGTCGGAATGCGCGATGCGCTCAAGCACGCATTCGAGAAGGCCGCCGTCGATCTCGATGCGATGCGCGCACACGAAGGCAAGACACTCGGGCGCGAGCTAGGCGAACGCGGCGCGCGCGTCACGGCGCTCCTCGGCGATGTCGAGTCGCGTGCACCCGAGGCGCTCGCCACCGCACAAAAACGCCTCCGAGAGCGCGTGAGCCGCCTCACCGCGTCGGCCGAGGGCGCGGTCGATCCAGCGCGCCTCGAGCAAGAAATCGCGATTTTGGCCGACCGCAGCGACGTCGCCGAAGAAATCGCGCGCCTCCGAAGCCACTGCGAGCAGCTCGCAAAGCTTTTGTCCGCCGACGGGCCCGTGGGCCGCCGCATCGATTTCTTGCTCCAAGAAATGAGCCGCGAAGCCAACACCATCGGCAGCAAGAGCGCCGACGTCGCCATTGCACGCGCCGTCGTCGAGCTCAAAGTCGAAATCGAGCGCATGCGCGAGCAATCCCAAAACGTGGAGTGATTCAACGAGCGGTGTCTGGGCGATCGATTATGATCGCCGCTTCGTCCATGTCGGACTTCTTGCTCCTCATCCTGTCGTCACCGAGCGGTGCCGGAAAGACGACGCTCACGCGGCGCCTGCTCGCTGCGTTCCCCGATTTGCGTTTCTCCGTGTCGCACACGACGCGCAAACCGCGAACGGTGGAGAGTGACGGCAAGGACTATCACTTCGTCGATCGCGATCGCTTCGAGTCGCTCATCAAACAGGGCGCGTTCATGGAGTGGGCGGAGGTTCACGGAAATCTCTACGGCACCTCGCTCGCCGAAATCGAACGCGCACAGCAAGACCCGGATTGCGGCGGCGTCCTTTTCGACATCGATTACCAAGGCGCGCGGCAAATCCGTGCAAAGGTTCCGGACGTCATCGGCGTGTTCATCTTGCCGCCGTCGATGCCCGAGCTCTTGAAGCGCCTCCGCGGCCGCGCAAGCGACGCCGAAGACGTCGTTCAGAAGCGTTTTCAAGTCGCGATGCGCGAGATCGAGCACTACGCGCTCTTCGATTACGTCGTCGTGAACGACGACCTCGATCGCGCCGCGGAAACGCTCTGCGGCATCGTGCGCGCCGAGCGCGCAAAGCGCGGGCGTGTCGCACAAGTCGCCGAGCGCCTTCTTCGAAGCGGAGAGACACGATGACCGCGCGCTTCACGCTGGCCATTCTCGGCGGCAGTGGCCTTTACGATCTGCCCGAGCTCGAGCGGGTCGAAGAAGTCGCGGTCGACACGCCCTATGGCTCGCCGAGTGACGTCATCGTGCGCGGCGAGCTCGGCGACACGACGCTTCTCTTTTTGCCGCGCCATGGTCGTGGTCATCGCGTGCCGCCGCACGGCATCAACTTTCGCGCGAACGTGTGCGCGCTGAAGAAGCTCGGCGCCACGCACCTCGTCAGCGTCAGCGCCGTCGGGTCGATGAAAGAAAACATCGCGCCCGGCGACATGGTCGTCGTCGATCAGTACGTCGACCTCACGAAGCGGCGCGTCTCCACGTTCTTCGACGACGTCGTCGCGCACGTGAGCTTCGCGGATCCCGTGTGCCCGCTCCTCGCAAAAGTCCTCGGCGACGCAGCGAGCGCCGTGCACGCGAAAGGCACCCGCGGCGTGCATCGCGGCGGCGCTTACGTCTGCATCGAGGGCCCGCATTTTTCGACGCGCGCCGAGAGCCTCATCTATCGCGGCTGGGGCGTGTCCGTCATCGGCATGACCTCGATGCCCGAAGCCAAGCTCGCGCGCGAAGCCGAGCTCCCCTTCGCGACGCTCGCGCTCGCCACCGACTACGACTGCTGGCACCAAAGCGAAGAAAACGTCACGGTCGAAGCCGTCCTCGCCGTGATGCGCGAGAACGTCGACACCGCGCGCCTCGTCATCGCGGCCCTCGCAAAATCCCTCCCCGACCCGACGAAGAGCAACGCCTACGGTGCCCTGAAGGGCGCGGTCATGAGCGACATGGCGCGCGTCCCCCAAGAAGCACGCTCGCGGCTCGCCTGGTTGATGGGTTCGTAGTAGAAACCCGGGCGATGCAATCCGGCCAGAGCCTCATCGTCGGCTCACTCGCGTTCGACGATCTCGACATGCCCTCGGGCGAGTTCCGAAACGTTCTCGGCGGCGCCGCGACGTATTCGTCGATTGCCGCGTCGATGCTCGCGCCGGTCAATCTCGTTGGCGTCGTCGGCGAAGACTTCGACGAAGCCCACCTCGAGACGCTGCGCAAACGCGGCGTCGATACGGTCGGCGTCGAACGCCAAGGCGGCAAGACGTTTCGCTGGCACGGCAAATACTCGAAAGATCTTTCGAGCCGCGAGTCGATCGACACGCAGCTCAACGTCTTTGCCGACTTTCGTCCGAAGATCCCCGACGCCTACAAAAACACACGCGTCGTTTTGCTCGGCAACATTCACCCTAAGCTCCAGCTCGAAGTGCTCTCGCAAGTTCATCGCGGAGCGGACACCATCGTCGTCGCCGACACCATGAACTTTTGGATTTCGGGCGAGCACAAAGCGCTCGTCGATGTCCTCGCGAAGGTCGACTTGCTCGTCATCAACGACGAAGAGGCGCGGCAGCTCGCAGGCGAAAGCAACATCGCTGCAGCAGCGCGTGCCATCCGCGACCTCGGCCCGAAGCGTCTCATCATCAAGCGTGGCGAGTTCGGCGCGCTCCTCTTCGACGGCGATGGCGTTTTCTTCGTCCCGGCGTATCCGCTCGAGCAAGTCCTCGACCCGACCGGCGCCGGCGACACGTTCGCGGGCGGTCTCGTCGGGTATCTCGCGCGCTCGGGCGATCGCAGCGGCATCGCAGTTCGCCGCGGAATGTTCTACGCGTCGGCGCTCGCGTCGTTTTGCGTCGAAGGCATTGGCCCGGAGAAATTGCTCGCCGTGGACGCAGCCTCGCTCGACAAACGCCTCGCGATGTTCACGGCGATGGTCGATTACGGCGGCAAGCTATAAGCTGAGGGTAGAGATGAAACGATCGTCGACTTACTTGCTCTTGGGCTCCGTCGCGCTGGCGGGTGTGGCGGCATTTACGCTCTCCGCGAGCCTCACCTCTTGCATCACCGAGCACGCTCGGCCCGTCGTCGAAGCGGGCGCGAGCGCCATCGACTGCGACAGCGGCGGCCCTGGAGGTTTTCCCGCGGCGAACTGCGACCCATCGGACAACTCCTGCCCGTCCACCGGCGGCACGTGTCCGATCGACACCGCAAAATGCGGCGACCCGAACACGTGTTTGCCGCTCGCCGACAACAGCAAGAAGACCACGTTCGATTTTCGTCTTCGCCGATTGCTGATCACGTCGCCGCCGTCGCTCGTCGGCACCGGTGGTGTCGGGCTCGGGCTCGTGCAAACGACCGTCATCGATCTCGGCGTCGATCTTCACGAGATCGAATGCGGCGACAAGGGAACCGGCGCCTTCAACTGGATTCTCCACGTCGATCCCACGGCGTCGAACATCACGACGGGCGGCGCACCTCCTTCGAGCAATCCGTTCACGGTTGGCTACTGCTTCTACCGGCACCAACTTGGTCAGCTCGACATCGAGCCTGCGCAGACCGCCATCACCTACGACGACGCAGGCGCATTCACGACATCGCCCATCGCGCTCCTCAACGTTCCCGTGTTCCTCTCGCCCGATGCCGGCGCGGCCGATCCGGCGAACGTCATCATCTTGCCGCTACGCCAAGCCGTGCTGAAGCAAGCGCTCGTCACGAACAACAACAACTGCATCGGCAGCTACAACCTCAAGGCGCTCGGTCAGTCGTGCACCGTCGCCGACCCATCGTCGTGCGTGAAGTGGCACACCGCTGGCTCGCTCGGCGCCATCATGACGCTCGAGGACGCCGACAAAGTGCCGCTCTCGATTTTGCCCGAGACGCTTTGCGCGCTCCTCACACAAACGTCACCCGATCCGACGACGCACGGCTGCATGCGTGATGGCTCGAACAAAATCATGGCCAAAGGCGACTACTGCTCGACCTCGCAAAAAGCCGGCGATTGCCAAGACAGCTTCTGGCTCTCGGCGGTGTTCGCGGCTTCCGCGGTGAACATCAACGACGGGTCGAGCGAGCCCACGTGCCAAGGCGGCGGCGGAGACGGCGGAACCGACAGCGGAACCGACGCAAGCACCGACGGCGGCACGGGCGACGCTTCCGGCGACTGACAAAAAGCGCGCTCTATCCCGAGACGGATGCCTAAAGCGGGCGACGGACGGGAAATGATGGTGTAAACTAACCTCGTATGAACGCGGGTATCGGCCGCGATCATCGGAGGAATCCATGCTTCGTCTTTTCCTGCGCAGACTTGGTGTTCTCGGCGCGATCCTGTTCTTGCTCGCTTGTAGCGGCGGAGGTTGCTCGAGCGGCTGCGCCGGTTGCGGCGTGACCCCACTTGCGGGCGGTTTCCCGAAGGCAAGCGCCATCACGAACGCGGGCTCGGTGCGCATCACGCGCTCCGGCCTCGACTTCGCGCAGGCAAACTTGGGCGCCATCGCGGGCAAAGCGCTCGGCGGCGGCAGCATCACCTACCCGATTGGCAAGAGCTCCAGCGACTTCACCATCGCGAGCGTCACGATCTGCGACACCCCGACGTCGACGCAATGCCAAGCGGTAGTCAACCTCGACGCCGCAAAGCTCATCCTCACCGCCGTCCACCCGGACAGCTTGACGATCACCGGAACGATTCCGGTCAAGGTCGCCGACATCCCCGTCGACGTCTACATCGCCAGCTTCAAGACGTGCACGATCCACGCGCAGCTCGGCACGACGTTCAACTGCAGCAACAACACCTGCGACTACGTCGATGTCCCCATCACCGTGAACCTTCCGCTCGTCGCCGAGACAATCGCACCACGCGACGGCTACACGAAGGTCGACACCGCAAACGCCGTCATCAGCGCCAACATCACGAGCGGCATGATGAACTTCTGCGGAAGCTTCTGCGCCAGCATCGCGAACTCGCTCAAGTCGTTCCTCGTTGGTCAGCTCACCGCGCCGCTCCAGACGCAGCTCAAGTCCGCGCTGCAAGGTGCGCTCTGCACGAAGACGAACGCGGCGCTCAGCCCGAGCTGCCCCACGGGCTCGCACGACAACGGCGGCACGTGCTTCTACGACTCGCAACCCGCCGCATGCGTTCCGACGCTCCTCGGCCTCGACGGCCACATCGACCTCAGCGGGTTTTTGGCGAGCATCTCGCCCGGCACCGCGGGCGGCATGGACATCGTCCTCGCATCTGGTGGCAACGCGATCGACTCGAGCTCGTTCAGCGGCTCGACGCTCACCGACACCCCTGATTCGGCCAACGGCATCACGCTCGCGCTCATGGGCGGCGCCATTCCGAACCCGCAATCGAGCTGCGTCCCGCTCTACGACAACAAAATTCCGACGGGCATTCCGATCCCCGACGAGATGATGGCGAACAACGTCTCGCCTTGGCCCAGCACCGACACCGGTCCGAACCTCGGCATCGCGCTCTCGGGTCGCTACCTGAACTTCACGTTCGCCAGCGTCTACAACAGCGGCGCGCTGTGTCTCGGCATCTCGACGGATCAGTTCGCGCAGCTCCAAAGCGGGCTCCTCAGCGTTCTCATTCCAAGCATCAAGCGGCTCACGTTCGAGCAGAAGCCGGGTCCCGTCGCCATCACGACGCGCCCGCAGCAACCGCCGGTCGTCAAGATTGGCAACGGAACGAACCTCGACACGGACCCGCTTCTCTCGATCTCGCTGAAGCAGTTCTCGATCGACTTCTACGTCTGGAGCATGGACCGCTTCGTCCGCGCGATGACGTTCACGGGCGATCTCACGATTCCGATCAACCTGTCGACGCACGTCGACCCGAAGACGAACCCGAACGGCGGCCTTCTCCCGGCGATCGGCACCGTCAAAGTCGAAAACCCCTCGGTCTCGAACAGCGAGCTTCTCGTCGATCAACCGTCGGTGATTGCGTCGGGCGTCGGCAGCATCTTTGGCGCCATCGCAGGTCAGCTCGGTGGCAGCCTCAAGCCGATCGATCTCTCGACGACGCTCGCGAGCTTCGGACTCGGCATGACGATTCCCGACGGCGGCATCCGCAAGCTCTCGAAGAACAGCGACGATTTTCTCGCCATCTTCGCCGACCTCGCCCTCGCCAAGCAGAACGCACTCCAGCAGGCCGACGTCCAGGCTCGCATCCTGAGCAAGACGGTTCACCCAGAAGCGATGAGCCTCACCACGGCCGATCGCACGAAGCAGCCCGCGCTCGACGTCGCGTTCACCTCATCGCTCGACAACGGCACCAACGTGATCGAGTACGTGTACGCCGTCGACCAAGGCACACACAGCATGTGGTCGCCGAATCGCAACTTCACGATTCAGAACGACGCGCTCTTTTTGCAAGGCAAACACACGCTCAACGTGTGGGCGCGCATTCACGGGCAAGAGATGAGCGAGTCGGCGCAGCCGGCTCAAGTGCCGTTCACGATCGACGTGCTCCCGCCGAACGTCACGCTCGGCGCAAACGACGACGGAAGCCTCAAAGTCACCGCCTGGGACTTCGTCAGCGACACCTCCGCTCTCACGATGCGCACCAAGACGACCGACAAGAACGGCAAAGAGAGCGCATGGAGCGCGTGGGCATCCATCGCGGATGTTCCGGCGTCGCAGCTCGCCGGAAACTCCATCACCGTCGAAGTGCAAGACGAAGAAGGCAACGTCGGGAGCTCGTCTTCCGATCTCATTCGCGGTCGCCCCGATCCGACGCTCGGCTCGAGCTCGGGTTGCAGCGCCTGCACCATCGGCGCCGCTCCCACGAGCACCGGTCTCGCTTATGGCATTCCCGTTTTGGCCGGCCTCGTCGCGCTCATGCTTCGCCGGCGCAAGGAGAGCGCCGCGACGCGTTTTTTCATCTGGTCCGGCGCTGGCGCGCGGAGGGTCGGTCGTCCTGACAAACGCCTCGTGGCGATCAGCGCCGTTGCGCTCGCGGCGGCGGCGTTTCCGGGTTGCAACTGCGGCAGCGCACCGAACCCGAACACGTGCGGAAGCGATTGCCTCCAAACCTGCGACGACGCCCTCAGCGAAGGGCTCATCGGCGCATACACATCCGTTGCAGTCGCCAAGGACGGCACCATCTGGGTCGCCGGCTACAACGACAGCGACGGCGCCACGTACCTCTACGGCGATCTCGTCGCCGGCAAATGGGACCCCGCCAAATCCGCCGTGCAATGGACGACGGTCGACGGCCTTCCCGCAACGCCGGACGGAACATGCAACGCCGCTAACCCGAGCGGCTGGCGCGGCGGCAACGAAGAACCCGGACCTGATGTCGGCTTGTGGACGTCGATGGTCCTCGACCCGACATCGCAGAACCCGATGGTGGCGTACTACGACGCAACGAACCTGCAGCTGAAGTTCGCGACCTTCGACGGCTCGAAGTGGAGCTCGTACGTCGTCAGCCAAGGCAAGGTAGGCACCGACCAAGGTCGCTACGCGAAGATGATTCAGGTCAACGGCAACCCGGTCCTCGCCTATCTCGGACAAGAAGCGGGCACAGGCGGCTTCGTTCGCTCACGCGTGATCGTCGCGCGCGCGAACGCGCCAACGCCGACGGCCGCAACGAGCTGGACGTTCGAAGACGCAGCCGTCAACGAACAGGATCCATGTCAGCCGCAGTTCTGCCCGACTGGGCAGGCGTGTCTCGTCACGGTGGGCCCCACCGTCGGCATCTGCACCGCGACGGTCTCCGGCTGCACGCCCGCATGCGCTGCAGGCACTGCGTGTGTCACCGTCGCCGCGGCGGCGACGTGCGCGAAGGTCTACGACTCGACGACGTTCATCCCGAGCTACCCCAACGTCTACGGCGACTACGTAAGCCTCGCGAACGGCCCCAATGGGCTCGGCATTGCTCTCTACGATCGCTTCCACGGAAACCTGTGGGCCGTCAGCGATGCAGGCGGCAAGTGGGCGTCGACGTTGCTCGACGGTCAGACCGGCACGGGCACGAGCACGGCCAACACCGGCGACGACGGCATCGCGGCCAACCTCGTCATCGCGCAAAACGGTGATTGGTACATCGCGTACGTCAACGGCGTGCAAGAGCACCTTCAGCTCGTCGTGTGGCCGGGTGGCAAAGGCAACCCGCTCAAGCCCGAGACCATCGACGACGGCTACGACAGCGGCAAGCCATATGCCGATGGGCAACACGTCGTCGGTGACGACGCGAACATGCAAATCGACGCGAGCGGCACCATCACCGTCGCTTATCAAGACAGCACGGCCGGCTCACTCCGCGTCGCGACAGGCCTCACGGGCGGCGCGAACAACACGCACAAGTGGACCGCGAAGACGGTCTCCCAACAGAACAAGTTCGCGGGCTACTTCCCGAAGTTCGTGACGGGCTCGACCCAGATCGCAAACTGGTACCGCACGTCGAACGCGAGCGATCAGACCGAATCGGGCGACGTCACCCTGGTAACGCCTTAGGCGGCGACGGTTTCTGCGTCGTCGATCTGCGACATCGTGCGAAGCGCCGGCCCGGAGACGTGCTGGCGCTCGGATGCCACGAGCTCGAGCAGCTCTTGCTTGGCGGCGATACCCGTATCGAGGAGCGCGCGCATGAAGCCGTCGACGTAGCCGTGTGCTCGCGCGACGCGCGATTGGACCTGGCCTGCCGCTTGGGCTGCGAACACGTCGCGAAGCATGGTGCGGAGCTCGTTCAACATCTCGTCTTTGGACTTTGCGCTCATATGATCCGCCTACATGACCGCCAAAGGAGCGGCCAACTTTCGTGCTGAGCCCTGGTGAAGACTGGCGACATTTCGAGCGTTGAAGTAGTGAGGCCAAACACATGTCGGAGCGCACGAACGATCACGTAGAGGCGTATGCCGCGCTTCGTGACGCGTCCAAACCGGATGCGCTGGCGACGCTCGCGCGCACGGCGCTCGTCGATCGCGCCGATGACGCAGCCATTCGCGAGAAGGCCAAAGAGCTAGAGCTCGGCGACGACGGCGGGAAAACGCCCTTCGGGGATGCGATAGCCGTGCTCGCACGCGGGCCGGAAGACGACGCAGAGCGAACACTCGCACGCGCTCTTGGGGCGCTCGCGGTGGCAAGCGGCAAGGACGACGCCGACACGGCCACGCTCGTCGTGCGCCTCGCGGGCAAGACCGCGTTCGATCCGTCGATGCTTCTCGATGAAGCTCTCGGCGATCGCGCAGACGCCGTATTTGGCGAGCTCGGCAAACGCGCTGCGCGTGTCGACGACGATCGTGATGCAGCGCTCGTTGCCTGTGCGGTGCTTCTCGCGAGCAAACGACCGCGCGCGAAGAAAGAGCTCGCGGCTCTCGCGTCGAAGGTGACCGACCCGCTCGTGCGCGCTGTCGTGACGAGCGTCGAGGCGGCGCCGGAGACGCACCTTGCGGGCGAGCTGGTTCCTGCGCCGCGCAATCCCGTGCTCACGGTGCTGCTCGGTATCACCGGTCTGCTCTTCATCGGCGCAGTCGTGCGCATCTTGATGCGCCTCGTGCTTGCGTATCGCGTGCCGGCGGAGCTATCGGCGTCGCCCGCGGGTCTCCGCATTCGCGCGCGCACCGAGCTCCTTGGCCGCACGCTCCGCGACCGCGAAATCGTGATCGGCGCAGACGCCCTCGCACGCGCCGTTCGTGAAGTGCGATTCCCGCGACTCGGTCTCTATGCCGGGTTGCTCGCCCTCGCGCTTGGGACGTACGTCGGCGTTGGTGCGTTCGTCGATGGCGTGCGCGCTGCGTCGCCGTCGCTCTTGATGTGGGGGCTTTTATTTGTCATCGCCGGCGTCGGGCTCGACCTCGTTCTTTCGAGCGTGCGCTTCGGCGCCAAAGGCACGTGTCGCATCGTCCTTCTACCGCGCAAGGGCGCGGCAGTTTGTATCGGCGACGTGGACCCCAAGCGTGCGGATGCCGCTTTGGCTTCGCTTGCTCAGCGGTAGCTCCTAACTCTTCGATCTGCGTTCCCCAACGACGACATCGAGCTTGCCGGCCGACACAGTGAGCTCGTACCTGACGCGCCTTGCTGCGTCGGTGGCGCATGCACGGACGCGGGCAGACGAAGCTGCGTGGGACCGGTCGAGCTCGTCGCTCGTGCTCGCGTCGAGAACGACGAGCGTGAGCCCCGTCCCCTCGCCTTCGGCGCCGGCTGCGGTGATCACACATGTTTGCGGCGGGATGGTTGCGTCCCACGTTGCACGCTTGTTGGCGTCGACCGTGAGCGATCGGGCGTCGCCGATGGTGCCTTCAACCGCGAACGCCGGCGCATCGGCGGTGCGCGCGAGCATGCGCGATGCGGCGAGCGGCTTTTGCAAGAACGCCTGCGACTGCCAACGCTCCTTGCGCATCACCACACCAAACGGACCCGGGCGGCCACGGGCCTCGAGCTCGAGCTGCGTCTTCTGAGCGCGACACACGAAGAGCGCGACTTGCGATGAGCCCTCGCCCGATGCGACGAGCACGCCTTTGTCGTCCCACACGCGCGCCTCGAAGAGAGACAGCGGCGTGCCCGCCATCACGTCGACGCGCGAGCAACCCGTCGGTGTTGGATCGAGCGAGACCGAAGCGCGACGACCAAGCGCGAGCGAGCCGCCGCCCATCGATGCGCCAGCGACGTAGCCTGCGCGCGCGAGCTCGCCGTCGAGCGTTTTCTTGGCCTGCTCGACCGTGCGCGATGTTGCGTACCAAACCGTTTCGGGTTTTTCGCTGAGCTCCGTCGCGTCGTCGAGAGGGATCTTCGCCGTCACCACCGCGGCGAGACCGTTTCCGACGTGCGGTCGCAAGTGGAGCGTGCCAGCAAGCGCCAACGTCGTGCACACGAGCACGCCTCGCTCGCGTGAGCCTTCGCGCGCGCGTGCGATGACGCGACCATCGCCGTCGGCGACCTCGAGCTCGATCATCGCGACGCCGTCGTCGGCGACGGCGAGAACGTCGAGGCACTGATTCGCGTCTGCCGTGAGTGCGATCACCGTTTCGGTGCGTGCATCGGCAGTCACGGCGATGCGTTTCGTTTCTTCCCAATGACCGCCGAGCGCGGCGCGGTGCGCGCGAACGCGTTCGTCGAGACCGGGCCATGCTTCGGCCGAGCGCGGGCCTTCGCCACGTGAGCCTCGTGCACCGAGCTTCAGCGCAACCTCGGCGGCGCGCTCACGCGGCGCGATCTGCGCAGCAAGCGCGACGAGCCCTTCACCCGATGCGGCGTGCACCGTGAGATAGACGCGATCGGGATGCGGCGGACAAACGAGCACCGTGGGGTGCGTGTCGGGGCCTTCGTCGGCCGCGATCGGGTTGCCCTCTTCCGCAAACACGACGACATCGATGTCTTGCACGGACGACGACGCACGCGCGTAGCCCAACAAACAGGCCGATTCAGGTACGTCGACGAACGCGCCGAGCCGCTCGCCTTCGCTGATGGGCCCCGACGCAACGACACGCGCAGGCCCAGCGCCGAGCTGCGTTGCGCGAAACGGAAAATCGCCGAGCAAGATCGACGCATCGAGATCGCCCGCGACGACGTTGGGCGCTTTGAGAGCCGTTGGCGTGCGAGTCGTGCTCGAGCCGTGACACGCGCACGCGAACATGCCGAAGACCACGAGTGCGCGCTTCACGGGCCGAGCTCCCAGCCGCCGCTCGTCATGCGGTAGAGCGCAACGCCCCACGCGAGCGCGGTGCCGCGCGCTTCGACCGTGAGGCGCACGCGATCGTGATCGGCCGTGCAAAAAGAAGTCAGCGCCGCGCCTTCGCCGGTGCCGCGTTCGTCCGCGTGCTCCGTGGCGCCGACCAGCGCGCGAAGTACCATCGTTCGCGGCGTGCCGTGCGTTGCTGCGACCACAGCGACGTAGCACGCGCCAGGTTCCACCGGCGTGACGAACGCCGTCGTCCCGACGACGCCTTCATGAAGCGCAACAGCCGAACGTGTCGGCGTGACGTGACGCGCGCGAAGCGCTCCTGCGAGTCGTCGACTGGCATCGGGCCCCCATACAGACGGAAGCGATGCCGGCATCGGCCAGGACGCGCGCGCGACGATGATGGGCGCGGCCGGAAGTGCGCCGCCGAAGCTCAAGAGCGTGTCTTGCTTTTCGCCGAGACAAACATCGAGACGCGCATCGGCCGCTTCGCCGCGATCGCGCGCGAGGAGCACGTCGCCGGATTCGTCGTGGAGCTCTGCGTCGAGATCGAGTCGACCTTTGCGTCTGCCAGCATGTGCTTCCGCCGAAAATAGCTCGATGCGATGACACCCGCGCTCGAGGCGCACGTGAATCGTTCCGGCCCCGCCTTCGCTTGCTGTCGCCATCGCGCGTGGGAGCACCGTTGCTCCATCGCGACGCGCAGCGGCTTCGGCTGCTTCAGCGCGTTTCTCCGGCGGCGGAAGCGCAGGCACAGGACCCGGATCGACCATCGCGGGAAGCGACCCACCGGCGCGCTCTGGCAATACGACGCGCAGTGGCGGCATCGGCGTTTGCGAATACGCAACGACGATCTCGATTGCACCGCGCCCAGCATCGCTTCGCACGCGCACTGGCCCGGACTTCACGTCGCACGAGTCGATCTCGAGCGCGCCTGCGAGGCTGTAGACGTGACCTTCTTCGTCGTGACGTCGATCGGTCTCGTCGTCAGCCTCGCCGATGTGAAACGAAAGACCGCGTGCACCGATGACCGACATCGTCGTGCAGCGCGCACCTGCCGCGCCCGGTGGGGTGATGACGAGCGTTTCGTCTTCGTACAAGAACCGCGTCGGTAGCGCGACGACGCGCGCGCCTGCTGCGCGATACGAATCGGACACGCGCGCTGCAAGCTCGCGAAGCTCAGCGTGCGCGGGCCCCGTGACCAGGAGCGGCGCGGAGAGCGTAAAGAGTCCGATCGCGATGGCCGCGCGCTTCATTCCACCCGCAGCTCGCTCTCCACGAATGCACGCGCGTCGGGTCGCCATACGAAGAGCTTCCGATCGTCGACGCCATCTTTGCGAACGCTCGTGACGAGATACGCGAGATCGTAAGCGGGCTCGTCGCCGCCCATTTTTGCGGCCTCGGCGTCGGTATCGGAGAAGTACGCGCCGACGTCGAGATGCGAGTGATAGAGCACCTTGACGGGTCGCCCCTCGGCTTCGCCATTGTGGATGGCGCGCTCGAATTTCAGCGGGTCGATGTCGAAGTACATCCGCGCCGTGCGTGGATACGTTTCGGGATCCATCTCGTGCAGCGCGCGCGCGCGATTCTTCATCGGCACGATGTCATCGAGCAGCGACGCATCAGCGGCCGGCCCAATGACGAGCCCGCAGCTCTCTTCATCTCGCGCGTAGTGCGCACGCGCCTCCTCATCGATACGCGCAACCAGCGACGCCGCGATTCGCAGCCCGCCAAGCACCCACGGATGCTTCGTTTCAGAGCGCATCTACTTCCAAGGCCTCACCAAACGTAGCGCTTTTCCCACTTCATCGAAGCAAAATACCGGTCGCCGCGATCGGCGACGATCGCCACGATGCACGCTTCGCGGCCTTCGGCGAGCGCGCGTTTGGCGAGGCTCACCGCGGCGACGATGTTTGCTCCGGAAGAGTGGCCGATGTGGAGGCCCTCGCTTGCGGCGACGCGATCGGCCATGTCCCAGCCGTCTTCGGTGGTCACCGGAAACAATTCGTCGTGCACGCGCGAGTCGTAAATCGGCGGGACGATGCTCGACGCCATGTGCTTGAGACCCTCGAGCCCGTGCATGGGCTCCGACGGCTCGACCGCAACACAACGAATCGCGCGCGAGTACTCGTGCAAACGTCGCGCGGTTCCCATCATCGTTCCGCTCGTGCCGAGGCCCGCGACGAAATGCGTGAGCTCGCTGCCGAGCGCGTCGATGAGCTCTTTTCCCGTGCCCTCGTAGTGCGCGCGCGGGTTCGATGGGTTCGAATATTGGTCGGGATAAAAATACGCGTCGGGTGTCTTGGCGACGATCTGGCGCGCGAGAGCAATGGCGCCATCGGAGCCTTCGAGTGGATCCGAAAAAGTGATCTTCGTCCCGAATGCGCGAGCGATGTCTTTGCGCGGCTGCGACACGTTCGACGGCATCACGAGCTCGACGCGCACGCCGAGCGCCGCGCCGAAGAGCGAATACGCGACGCCCGTGTTGCCGCTCGTCGAATCGATGAGCGTTTTGTCAGGCGTGAGGCGCCCGTCGGCTTGGGCATCTTGAATCATGCGGAGTGCGGCGCGGTCTTTCACGCTACCACCAGGGTTGCTGCACTCGAGTTTGCAGAATACACGTACCGCGTGCGACTCCGGCACGACGCGCCGCAGCCGCACGAGCGGCGTGTTGCCGACAGCGAGCGCGACCGACTCGAGACGGCGGCTCACGAGACCTCGAGAATTTTCAGCGCGGCGGCATGTGCGCCAAGCGCAAAGTCTCGCGCTGCTGGGTCGAGGTCGTCGAAACGCGCATCGGCGAGGGGCGCTCCGCCGACATCGACCTTCGCGAACCCGGCCGCGAGCAAATAGCGCGACGCGATTTCGCCGGCCGCGCCGGATGGAACACGTGCGGTCGCGGCTTCGAGCTTCGCTTGGCCCGCCTCGCCGATGCGAGCGAGCTTGGCCTGCCGCCGAAAGCGCCTTTTCATCCTCCAGCTATCGCCGGCACGATGCTCACCTTGTCGCCGGCTTGAAGCGCCGTCTTCAGACCTTCGAGAAAGCGGACGTCTTCTTCGCCGACGTAGATGTTGACGAAGCGGCGTACGCCTTTTTCGTCGAGCAAGCGCTCTTTGATGCCGGGGTGTTTCTTGTCGAGCTCGTCGATGAGCTCGCCCACGGTTGCTCCGCCTGCGGTCACTTCGTCTTTGCCGCCGGTGAGCGTGCGAAGGGGCGCGGGGATTCTCACGGTCGTTTCCATGTCGCTTATGTAGCGCCTCGCGCCGCCGCCGCAAAGCACGCACGACGGGCGCGCCGCGATACGCGTTCGCCGCAGGAAATCCCTCTCGGCGTCGTACGAGACGAACGTGCCGGCGACGTCTTTGCCGTCCAGGAATCCAAGAGCGAGGTCTGCTTGGAGTGCGGCGACGACACCGACCATCGGCCCGAGCACGCCTGCCTCGGCGCACGTCGCCGCTTCGGCGGGCGGCACGTCTTCGAACACGCATCGATAACATGGCGCGCCCCGTGCACCGACCGCGAGCGCCGTTCCGTGCATGGCGACGGCCGCGGCATGCACGACGGGGATCTTCGCGCGTGCGCACGCGTCGGCGACGAGAAACTTCGTCGGGAAATTGTCTGCGCCTTCGACGACGACATCGCATCCTTCGAGAAGCTCGCGCGCCACCTCTGGAAGAAATCGCGTTCGTGTGACTTCGATGCGCGCGCCCTCGTGTTCGAGAACGCGCTTTGCTTCATCGAGCTTGGGCTTTCCGATGCTCGAAGCGTCGAACAAAATCTGCCGATGCAAATTCGATTCGTCGACGACGTCGTCATCGCACAGACGAAGCGTGCCGACGCCCGCACGCGCAAGCACGAGCGCTACGGGACAACCGAGCCCGCCCACGCCAACGACGAGGACGCGTGCGCTACGCCTCACGATGCGAAGTACTCGGCGAGGCTGAAATACCGCTCTCCCGTATCAGGTAACACCGTCACGACGTTCTTGCCCGCACCGAGCTCGCGCGCGACATCGATCGCAACTGCGACGGCGGCGCCCGCACTGATCCCCACGAGCAAACCTTCGAGACGCGCGAGCTCGACCTTGGTACGCCAGGCGTCTTCGTCGCGGACGGGGCGCACTTCGTCGACGACCGCAGGGTGATAATTCTCCGGAATGAATCCGGCCGCGAGACCTTGAATCTTCGTCGGCCCCCGCTCGCCGCGCGCGATCGTCGCGCACGAGTCGGGCTCGACCGCGATGATGCGCGTACCTTCGAGCACTTCGCCAACGCCGCTGATGGTTCCGCCCGTGCCGACGCCCCCAACGAATGCGTCGATCGTCAGGCCCTTCATCGCTTCGATGATTTCGAGCGCGGTCGTCTCCGCGTGCACGCGCGGGTTCACGGGATTGTTGAACTGCTGCGGCATGAACGCGTTTTGCGTGGCGGCCGCGATCTCGCGCGCCTTGGCGACTGCGCCTTCCATTTGTTCGCGCTCGGGTGTCAGCACGAGCTCGGCGCCGAACGCCGCGAGAAGCGCGCGGCGCTCGAGGCTCATGCTTTCGGGCATCGTGAGGATGCAGCGATAGCCTTTCACGGCGCACACCATCGCGAGCGCGATGCCGGTGTTGCCGCTCGTCGGCTCGACGACAACGCCGCCCGGTTTCAGCGAGCCATCACGCTCGGCGGCTTCGATCATCGCGCGCGCGATTCGATCTTTCACGGAGCCCGCAGGGTTCAGCTGCTCCATCTTCGCCCAGATGTCCGCGCGCGGCCGATCCCCAGCGATGCGACGCAATCGCACGAGCGGCGTGTTGCCAACGAGCGCGAGGACGTCGTCGCACACGATCGCTTCGTCCGCCATCGCGGTGGACCGTAGCACGCTGCCCTGCAGGCGCGACGCGACCGCGTCGACAGGGGGGCAGTCGCCGCGACGACGAGATATGCTCTCGGCGATGACCGATGCCGGGAGCTTGGCCGAAGCGCGCGCGATCCATGTGCGGCACCCGGCGATCGATCTCCACGCCGACACGCTCATGTGGGGTCGGTGGCTCGGTTACGATCTTCTCACGCGTCACAAGCCGCCTCTTCCGATGAAGGCGCTCTTGGGGCACGTGGATCTTCCGCGGATGCGTGACGGCGGAGTGGGCGCGCAATTTTTCGGGCTCGTCTCGCTCCCCGTGATGGGGCGCGTGCGCGGGCTTGCGCGCGCCATCGACGAACAAATCGACGTGCTCGACGAAACGCTCGGCCGCACCAAGGAGCTCCGCCTCGGCCGCACCGCAGACGAAATCGAAAGCGCACATCGCGACGGCGCCGTCACCGCTCTCCTCGGCATCGAAGGCGCGCACGCGCTCGAAGGCGACTACGCAAACCTCGAACGCTGGGCGCGCCGCGGCGTGCGCTACCTCGGTCTCCTCCATTTCACCGCAAACGAAGCCGGCTTCCCCGCCTACGGCCGCGGCGCACGCGACGAAGGCCTCACGATGTGGGGTCGCGAGCTCGTCGCGCGATGCGAAGCGCTCGATGTCATCGTCGATCTCGCACACATCAATCGCCGCGGGTTTCTCGATGCATGCGCGATGGCGCATCGCCCGCCCATCGTGAGCCACACGGGCGTTCTCGGCGCGTTCGAGCACTGGCGCAACGTCGACGACGATCAGCTCCGGGCGGTCGCAGATCTCGGCGGCTGCGTCGGCGTGATCTTCTGCCCGCGCTACCTCGGCGGTGATGGCATCGACGCCGTCGTCAAACACTTGCTCCACATCATCGAGGTCGTCGGCGAAGATTGCCCCGCGCTCGGCAGCGATTGGGATGGCTTCATCATTCCAACGCGTGAGCTCGCCGACCCGACGGGCCTGCCGCTCCTCACGGCCGCGCTTCTCGAGAAAGGCATCAGCGAGCGGGCGATCGCGAAAATCCTCCGCGGCAACGCGATGCGTGTGCTCACTCGACCGACACCGACTCCAGCGACAAGCCCCGCCCTTCCAAACGCGACGTGAGTCTTTCGCGCCACGCGGCGATGTCCGTTCCCGGTGGCGTTTGCATGTGAACGCTCACGCGGCCTGCTTCGGCACTCACGGTCAGCGTCGCGCCTGCGAGCTCTCCGGCACCGAGCTCCATGCGCACGGTGCCGCGTTGTGCGTCACCACTCCACGCGATTTTCTTCACGAGCTGCGGCACCAAGTCTTCGAGTGACACGCGCGTCTGCGAGGCAAGCTTCGACGTTTCGCTCTCCGCGCTCGTCATCGTTCCGATTGGCGGAGCGAGCTGAGCGGTTTGACGCATCGCCGGGTCGAGCTCCTCGCCACTCTCGTGATCGGGCCGTTTGTATGGGGCGCGCTTCTCCGCATCGGGATGAACGGCTGCCACCGCTACGTGCGGCTGAGATGCTTGCATCATGCACCCATTCGGCGCCACCGTGCCCTTCGGTGCGAGCGCGAGCGCGGGCGTCAGCGAGGCGAGCACGTTCACGAAGCTCGCGCCTTTCGGCGGAAGCATCAGCCCGTGCGGTGCAGCTGGAGCGTTCTGCGCGGTCGGCGAACGCGCGGGCGCGGATGTGGCGGGTTTGCTGGTCGGCGTCATCGCGTGCCCATCGGCCCCACAACCGACAAAGTTGCGAACGTGCGGCCTCCCGCCGCACTTCGCAGCAGGAGCCACTTCGCCTGCCTTCGGCACGCTCGTTGCGCTACGTTTGCCAGGGGATGTCGGACACGCCGGTCGGATGGATTGCGGGCGCGGTCATTGCGTCGGTGATCGGCTCACTTTTCGCGGCCGGTGACGCTGCCGTCACGGCCATCCCGGAAGCGGTCCTTCAATCGTTTGCGCGCGACGCGAAGTCCGCATTTTCGCGCTACACGCGCGATCGGTCGCGCATTCTCTCGCGCTGGCTCGTCTGCCGCATCACGTCGATTGCCATCGCCGCCGCGCTTCTCCAGCAAGCCGCCGATGAGGTCCACATCCGTCGATTTGGGCCCATTTTCGCGATGCTCGGCGCGCTCGTCACGTACGGCACGCTCGCCGAAGTGCTCGGCACGCTCGGCCGGCAGAGGCCCGAAAAGCTCGGCTCGCTCGCCCTCCGCGTGCTTCGCCCGATCGAGTGGGCGGCCGCGCCGCTCGCCGAGCCGCTTGCATGGATTGGCCGCACGATGGCGCGTTTGGTTCCGAAGCGCGGTCGCGATGCCCGCACGACCGAGGCCGAGGTGAACTGGATCGTCACGCAAGGCGAACGCACCGGCGCACTCGCCAACGAGCCCGCGCAGATGATCCGCAACGCACTCGAGTTCAAAAAAATCCGGGCCGGCGAAATCATGGTTCCGCGCCCGAAGATCTCCGCGATCGACGTATCGACCTCGGTGGCGCGCACACTCGAGATCGTCTCCAGCGACGGTCACTCGCGCTACCCGGTCTATCGCGAGACGCTCGATCAGATCGTCGGCCTTCTCTATGTCAAAGACCTCTTTCGGGTGGTGCGCGACAACCAACTCGAGACGGGCAAGCTCGCAGATCTCATTCGCAGCCCCGCGTTCTTCGTCACCGAAACGCAGCCGCTCGCCACCGTGCTGCGCGACATGAAAGCCAAGCGTCAGCACCTCGCGATCGTCACCGATGAATTCGGCGGCACGGCGGGCGTCGTCACCCTCGAGGACGTTCTCGAAGAGCTCGTCGGCGAAATCCGCGACGAGTACGACACCGATGGTCCGTTCGAAGATCTTGGCAACGGCCACTTCGTCGCCGATGGGTCCGTGTCGCTCGCCGATCTTGCCGCGCATCTGAAACGAGACATCGCCAAGAGCGACGACTTCGAATCGCTCGGTGGTCTCATCGTCAATCGCGCCGGGCGCGTGCCGCCTGCGGGCACCACGATTTCGATCGACGGGCTCAGCTTCACCGTTCGCGAAGCGGACGAGCGTCGCGTCGTCAAAGTGGAGGTCGCGGTCGCGTGACGCTCTCTGAAATTCGATTTGCCGGCCGCGGCACGCGACCACGCCATCCACCGTTCGGCGCAACATGGAGCGACAGCGCTCGAGCGATCGCGATTCAGGTGGATGATGAAGGCTCGATGGATGCGATCCCCGAAGCATCGACGCTCGCACCTGAAACGATCGTGGTGATCCTTCCAGACGCATCACGCAGCCGCGGCATTCTTTCGGCGTTCGGACGAAAACCGATTGCACGCAGCGCGCGATGCGCCGCGCTTTTGCTGCGTGGCTACGTGGGCATTACCGCGGAGCTCGACCCAGCCTCACGACTGGATCTCGTTCACGCGCGAGCCTAGCAGGCCGACTACTTGGTTCCAGCCGCGGTCTTTTCGAGACCTTTGCTGAGGAGATCGGCTTGCTCGTCGATGCCGAGCTTCACGTCTTGGACGATTTCGCCGACCGGCTTGCCCTCGCCGCGGATCTCCATGATGAGATCGTGCAGCTTGATGCCGAGCTGGGCGACGACCGATTTCGTATCCGACGGGCACACGGCTTCGAAGCTGCCCGGCGTGATGTAAACGGCCGACGGATCGTTCAAGTTGCCGCCCTTGTACTTCGGCACGCTGACGTTCTGACCGGAGAAGTTCGCTTTGATGTCCGGCGGAAGCGTGGGCGCGTCGCCCGTGAAGCTGAGCGGCGGGTTCAGCGCGGCGAGGTTCCCGGTGAAGTTGCCGGCCGAATCTTTTCCGGACGTGCCGCCGAAGAGCGCGACGTATTGAATCGAGTGTGCGCCCGATGCGCTCGCGGCAAACTGCTCGGTGATTGGCTTCTCGAGCTTCGTGAGAAGATTCTTGATGGCCGTCTTGTGATCGTTCAGCGCGCTGACGGAGGTGACGAAGTCGAAGAGGAGCTTCGAGGTGTCCTTCGAGAAGCCGGAGAAGCGCCGACCCGCGAGGAGCTCGCCAGAGAAGTCGACGTTGATCCCGCCGAGCTGGTTGGCGAGATCTTTCGGGAACTGCTTTTGCGTTTTGTCCGCGAGGAGCTTTTCGCCGGCTTCGAGCTTCGTCGCCATGTCGTCGATCTTCAGCTTGGCGGCGTCGACCGATTTCTTGAGGTCGGCTGCGTCGCCGCGGGCTTGCGTGCGACCATCGCCTGCTTCTTTGGCCTGACCGCCAACGAAGCCGGCGCCGATACCGAGTAGGAGCGCGATGAACGCAATGATGAATCCAGTCTTGCGTGCGCGACCTGCGGCTTGTTGCACCGCCATCTCGTCGACTTCGATGCGCTGCGATTGAGCCGGCGCGGCGACCGACATCGGACGCGCAGCTGCAACCGCTGCGAGCGGATTGGTCGGGTCGAAGGGCGCGGGGCCGACCGGCACACCGGGAGGCACGGGCAAGCCCGGTCCCGATATTCCTGGAGGCGGTGCTCCAGGAGCGGACGGCACTGCGGCTGGCGCTGACGTGCCCGCGGGGGGCGGCGTCGGCGTCGGTGCGCCTTTGCCAAGGCGCGCTTTCAGGTCAATCTTCTTTTTTTCTTCGGCCATCGACAGTCTCCACCAAGCGGGGGAACGTTAGTTTCCCAGCGCGTTTCGTGTCAAACGCTAATCCCAAAGCGTAGTCGAGTTGGTCGGCCTGCAACGTGGTCGTCATCGACCGGCGGCAGCGAGACAAAACCGGCGGGGCCGGCGCGTGGATGCTCCCAGAAAGCGCACGCCGCGAGGTCTTTGCCGCCAGCACGCGAGGCGGATCGACAGTCTCGCGGCCGGGCCGCGCTTGCCTCGCTGCCGCTCGTCGGTCACTACGGCGCGGCAAGACCGTATCGATCGACGTGATCTCTGCGTTAAGGCAGTTATATTGGCCCATCGAAACTACATCGACCTACAATTTGGCAATGGATCGCCGCATCTCGACGCGAGCTCGGCTCGCAGCACCGCTCTGGATGAACAAGCACCTGGATGGCTTCCCCCACCTCGTGGAGCTTCGGGAGCTATCGGAAAGCGGGATGCTGATTCGCACGACCCTAGAACCCAAGACACCCGACAAGACGTTTTCGCTCGAGCTCGGCATTCCGGGGAGCGCTCACAAGCTTTGGCTTTGGGCCGAGATCGTGCGCCAATCCGGCAAGTTTCAGGCACTTCGCATCACCTACGCGGATTTGCTCGAGCGCGCTCAGCTGCGCCAGCTCGTTCGTTGGAACGCCTGTTCCGTCGCCTAGTGATCGCCGCCGCCGCGCTGGTCGCGATCGGCTGCGATCATCCAGACCCTCGGGTGCTCGATCGGAGCGATTTGAAGAGCGCTCTCTCCCTCGACGAGGCGACTGCCAAGACGCTCGGCGACGCTGACCGTGAGTCGCGCGCGGGTCACGAAGAGGCCGCCGTCGATATATTGAAACGAACGTCGGAGCCTGCTGCGAAGGCCGCGTTCGACGGCGCATCGAGCGTCGCCGCGCGAACGGCGTGGGGAAAAAAACAAAAGACCGAGCTTGTCGCGCTCGTGACGGATCGCAAGAACGCGATCGACGAATACGAAGTGGCGCTCGAGTCGCACGTGGACGAGCTCGTGCTCGCGTCGATGAACAAACAAATCGAAATCGAGCGGCGCGCGCGCACGCTATTCACCGAGGTTGATCACGGAGTACGATGAGAGCGCGATGCCTCGCGTCGTCATCATCGACAACTACGACTCGTTCACGTGGAACCTCGTGCAGTATCTTGGCGAGCTCGGCGCGACGTGCGAGGTCGTGAAGAACGACGCCACGACGCCCGAAGAGATCCTTCAGCGCGGCGCGAACGGTCTTCTGATCTCGCCCGGCCCCTGCACGCCGAACGAAGCCGGCATCTCGCTAAACTCCATTGAAACGATTTCAGGAAAGCTGCCGATTTTCGGCGTTTGCCTGGGCCATCAGGCGATTGGGCAGGCGTTTGGCGGGCGCGTCGTTCGCGCCGATCGATTGATGCACGGCAAGACCTCGCCCATCCAGCATGACGGGCGGACGATTTTTTCCGGTCTCGACAATCCGTTCGAGGCGACGCGTTACCATTCACTCATCGTCGAGCGCGCATCGCTTCCGGATTGTCTCGAAGTGAGCGCCTGGACGGCGGAGGGGGAAATCATGGGGCTCAGGCACAAAACGCTCGCGATCGAGGGCGTGCAGTTTCATCCGGAAAGCATCCTCACGCTCTCGGGGAAATCGCTGCTCTGCAATTGGCTCGGCGGGCTGTCTCGAGCTCCGCGAGGCTCGCCGTGATCACGTTCGCCGATGCAATGGGGAGATTGCTCGGCGCGCCCATGCTCGATGCGGGGCTCGTCGGCGATGCGTTCGATTCGATTTTGTCGGGCGCTTGGACGTCCGTGCAAGTCGGCGCGTTCGTCTCTGCGGTGCGCGTGCGTGGGGAAACCGCAGGAGCGATCGCGGCGGCCGCGCGCGCGCTTCGATCGCACATGACCGTGGTCGATCACGGTTTGCCGCTCGTCGCCGATACCTGCGGAACGGGTGGTGATGGCGCTCACACGTTCAACGTGTCGACTGCGGCCGCAATCGTCGTCGCAGCGTGCGGTGTTCCGGTTGCGAAGCACGGCAATCGATCGATCTCGAGCAAGTGCGGAAGCGCCGACGTGATCGAAGCGCTCGGGCTTCCGATCAACATGACGCCCGAGCGGCAAGCCGAAGTGCTTCGCGATGTGAGCATCACGTTCTTGTTCGCGCCGGCGCATCACCCTGCCCTTCGTCATGCGGCCGAAGCGCGTCGCGAGCTCGGCGTGCGCACGATCTTCAACGCGCTCGGGCCCATCGCGAATCCCGCGCGCGCAACGCATCAAGTGATTGGCGTCTACGACGACGCGCTCCAACCGATGCTCGCGCGCGTGCTCGCCGACCTCGGGTGCGAGCGCGCATGGATCGTTCGCAGCAAAGACGGGCTCGACGAAATCAGCCCCGCCGCCGAAACGCGCGTATTCGAGGTTCGCGGAAAAGACGTGATCGAGCGCGTCGTGGCGCCGAAAGATTTCGGGCTCGAGCCCGTCGGCCTCGAATCGCTGCACGGCGGCGATGCGGTCGAGAACGCATCATATATTCAAACGATTTTGTTGAACGGTGACCATCCCGGCAAAACGGCCGTGCTCTTGAACGCAGCGGCGATGCTCTACGTCGCGGGGCACGCGCCGAGTCTTCGTGAGGCCGCCGATGCGGCACATGCCGCGTTGAAATCGGGTGCGGCAAATCAAACGCTCGAAGACTGGCGCGAGGTCGCGAGGCCCACGATCATTCCGGCCGCGCCATGAGTGGGCTGCTCGAGCGCATCGTCACCTCGAAGCGCGCCGAGCTCGATGGGCTTCGGGCCCGCGTCGTGCACGCATCGACACGTACGACGCTCGATGTCGTCGGCGCGCTTCGGCGACCGAAGGAGCTCTCGCTCATCACGGAGATCAAGCGGAAGAGCCCGAGCGCGGGCGCACTCTCGACCGTCCTTGGCGTCGCGGAGCGGGCGCGTGTGTATGCCGAGCACGGTGCGGCGATGATCAGCGTGCTCTGCGATAGGCCTTTTTTCGGTGGATCGTACGAGGATCTCGCGCTCGTGCGTGCCGCTGTGAGCGTGCCGCTTCTCGCAAAAGAGTTCGTGATCGATCCGGTGCAAGTCGAACGCGCGCGTGAAGCGGGCGCCGATGCGGTGCTCGTGATCGTTCGAATCCTTCCGGGGTCCGCACTCGATGAGGTCATCGCTGCGTGCCATGCGCAATCGCTCGAAGCGTTCGTCGAGGTTGCGGGCGATGCCGAGCTCGATCGCGCCGTCGCCGCCGGTGCGCGCGTCGTTGGTGTGAACGCGCGCGATCTCGACACGCTCGTGATGGACGCCGATCGCGCCGAGCGCGTCCTCGCGCGCGTTCCCAAAGACGTCGTTGCCGTTCATCTCTCGGGGATACGCGACGGCAGCGACGTCGAGCACATCGCGCGCGGACGCGCGGACGCCGCGCTTGTCGGCGAGGTCTTGATGCGCGCCGACGACCCAATCGATATTTTGAAACGAATATTGGCCCGGCGCGCCAAATGAGCGAAAATACGCCGTGCATCTCGCCGGCAGCATCGATGCGTACCTCGATCACCTTCGGGTCGAGCGCGCGCTCTCCAAAAACACGCTCGAGGCGTACGCGCGGGATCTCAATCAGATGGCCGGTCGCGTGGGCGATGACGCTGCAGCCGAGGACATCACCGAAGCGGACATCTCGGGATTGCTCGCCGCGAACGCGAAACGTGGATTCGGTGCGCGTTCGAGCGCGCGGCAGCTCTCGGCGATTCGCGGCCTCTTCAAATTCTTGATGAAGGAGCGCGCCGTCGAGAGTGATCCGAGCGCGCTGCTCGAACGACCTCGGCTCGGCAAGCGTTTGCCGCGCGTGCTCTCGCAGCGCGAGGTGGTCGCCATCGCCGACAAGCCCGACGCCACGAAACCGCGCGGCGCGCGCGATACCGCGATGCTGCATCTCCTCTATGCATGCGGGCTTCGCGTATCCGAGCTGTGCGGGCTCAAAGTCGGCGATCTCGATCGCGAGCGCGGCGTCGTGTCGGTGCGCGGCAAAGGCGACAAGCGGCGACTCGTTCCGGTGGGCGAGGTCGCGCTCGGGCTGATCGACACGTACACGAAGACCGCACGGCTTCCGAAACGCCCGACGAACATTCTCTTCTTGTCGCCGCGCGGCGGGGCGCTCACGCGGCAGGCCGTGTGGAAGATCATCAAGCGCTATGCTCGCGCAGCGGGTGTCACTTCGCCCGTTTCGCCCCACAAGATGCGACATTCCTTCGCGACGCACCTCCTTCAGGGCGGCGCGGATTTGCGCGCGGTTCAGGCGATGCTCGGGCACGCCGACCTCGGCACGACCGAAATCTACACGCGCGTCGCGCAAGATCACGTCCACGCCGCGCACAAGCGATCGCACCCGCGCGGCTAACTTGGCTCTATAGTGCCTGTCGTGGGACCGCACTTCGTGCTGTCACAGCCGCAAAAGAACGAGACGCCCATCATCGTCGAAGTTCCGCATGCAGGCCTCGGCGTTCCGCCGCAATTTGCGACGAGCTTGCTCGCATCGGCGAGGTCCATCGCGCGCGACGCGGATTTGTTCGTCGACGAAATTTACGGCAGCGCATGCGACGTGGGCGCGACGCTTCTCGTGTCGTGCGTGTCGAGGTATGTCGTCGACCTCAATCGCGCCGAAACCGATGTCGATGCGGAAGCCGTCGTGGGTGGGCCGACCTCGCCGCGCGCGCCCCGTGGCGTCGTGTGGCGCCTCACGACCGACAACGAGCGATGCCTCACGAATCCACTCAAACGCATCGAGCTCGAAGCGCGCCTCGACGAAATTTATCGCCCGTATCACTCGGCTCTTGCTGAGGCGATTCAAGCAAAGATGGATCGCTTCGGCGTGTGCGTGCTCCTTGCGGGTCACTCGATGCCCAGTGTCGGTCGGACCGGTCACGGCGACGCCAACGTGGACCGCGCCGACATCGTTCCGGGAACGCAGGGCCGAACGACGGCCGACCCGTCGCTGATCGATCTCGTCGAGCGTCACTGCAAAGAGGCCGGCCTCAGCGTGAAACACGACGAGCCCTACCGTGGCGGTTTCACGACACGCCACTGGGGTCGGCCCCATCGCGGCGTTCATACGGTGCAAGTGGAGATGGCCCGTCGCCTTTACATGGACGAGGCGGCGCTCGTGAAAAGCCGTGGTTTTGGGGCCATGCAGGGGTTTGCGGGCGAGCTCGTCGAAAGGCTCGGAAAAGCGGCGATCACGCTGTCGGCTTGACAAAACGGCGTCAATCGACCAATTTCCGCGCCCCGTCATGGCCCGCAGCGACATCACCGGTAAACGCAAGCTCAAGGCGCAAAACGTCTCGCACTCCAACATCAAGACGAAGCGTTGGCAGCACCTGAACATTCAGTCGCGCCGCGTCTGGGTTCCGGAGCTCGGCCGATTCGTTCTGCTCAACCTGACCACGCGCGACATCCGCACGATCGACAAGATCGGCGTGACCGAATACGCGAAGCGTCACGGCGTGAAGCTGTAACTTCGCGCGTTACCTTCCGCCACGACAACTCCAACGGACGGCGCACGATGGCTCAGCGCATCGGCCAGTGTTCGTCCGCGCACGAGGTTCGCTGCGACTTCCGTGAGATGCGCGGCGGCGTCCGGGCCGGCAAATCCGAACGATGCGTCTTGCTCGAGTAGCGCGATCGTGGTCGCGCACGAAAGCGACGCGCCCGGCTCGACGCGACGCTCTCCGCGCATCACCGGCGCCGCGCGAAGTGGTGCAATGAGCCCGCATGCGTCGATGGCGAGGCCGTCGCGTGCGATTTCGTAACAAGCGGCCGCGACGCCGCCGCGCCAATCTGCAGCGCACACGACGTGGCACTCGCTCGTGTCGAGCTCGTTCGAATCGCTGACGGGCGCGGTTGCGATGCCGTGGTCGACCGTTGGTGCGAGCGCGGGCGCGCGCACGTCACGCAAATCGTCGACGGTCACTTGACCACCCACGAGACGACCGGCAACGCTGACGAGCATTTCGCTGAACGTGGGCTTTGCGAGCCACGACGCACCTTCGCGCGCGAGGCCCGAAAGAACGGCGCGGCGCGGATGACCGCGTGTGAGCGCAGCGAGTGCGGGATCCGACGCTTTGCGAAACGTGACCGTCCCGAACATCGAGAGGGCCGTGCCGATTGCAGCTGCGAGCGCAGGCACGGCAACGCGAGCCGCGAGTGGAACTTCTCTTTCGGTGAGAAAGCCGCGTGGGCGCGGAGCTTTGCGGCCGGGTTGGCGGAGTCGTCCGTCGATGCAGCGGAGGCCATGTCCCGGGCCCGCCACGAGAATGTGAAGCGGCCCGAGCAGCACACCCGGCTCGAGCGCCGCCGCCATGAGCACCGCGGCGCACACCGCGTCGACTGCGTTGCCGCGCGCGAGGACGCTCTCGGCCGCAACGGCAACGCCAGGCTGCGTGGCGGCTGCCGCGCGCTTGGACTTCGCGGTCATTCTTGCTCGTCGTCCTTCACGCGGAACGAGCCCGTGACGGCCGCGATGGGCACCTCGCGAGGGCGAATGATGCGACCCATGCCGCCCGACTTCTTCATGCCGCCCTGCGAGAGCTGACGCAAACGCTTGCACTCGACGAGCGCACTTTGCGTTTCGATGACGATGTATGCGTCGCGGCGCGCACCGATCGTCGCGACGACACGCTCGAGAGCCGACGTGCCATACGAACGCGTTTCCCCGAGAGCGCGCAACCGCCCGTAAAAGACGGGCCCTTCGGACGGGGCGTCACGAAGTGGATCGACCACGAGCAAAAGCCCAAGGCGGTGCGCAAGCACGCGTGCGTCGTCGACTTCCCAGAGGCCGCGTGGCTCCCAGGCGATCATCGTGGCGTCGCGCGCGAGGCGCGTGACCACGTTGGCGAGTCGATCGCGCCAAACGTTCGAAGGCGTGACGGTTGGTGGCGTGACGAGAAGCATGCAGCGTGCTTGGAGCGCATCGGCGGCAGCCATGGCCGATTCGAGATCGCGATCGAGATCGCTTCCCGGCTTGAGCTCGCTCACGCCCGGCCCGACCACGACCGAGAAATCGAAGTGCGGCGGCACTTGTTTGCGCCAGCGCCGGAGCGTTGCGAGCGTGGGAGCGGGCTCGCCGCGCGCGGGCATGTGCACTTCGAGAAAATCGAAGCGCTTCGCGTACGACGCGAGGTTGCTTTCGAGGCGCCGTGCGCCCACGTGGTAACGCGTCATGGTGTTCCCCATTCGAACCACTGCGTGGGATGCGCTCGGAGAAAGCGGCTCATTTCATCGGCGACGTTTTGCGCCACGGCTTGTAGCTGCTCTTTCGTTGCACGGCGCGGGAGCGTTTGCGCGGGCCGCGCCTCGAACTCGTAGCTGCGATAGCCACGGCGCGCGCAAAATACCGTGATGAGAGGCGCGCCCGTGAGCTGCGCCAATCGGAAAGGGCCTTCCGGTAGCACGCCGGGTTTGCCGAGCAGCTCGACATCGACCGTGCGGCCGCTCGACGGTACGCGGTCGACCTGCATGGCCGCCGCGCCCTTGCGTTCGGTGAGGTGACGCACGAGCGGAAGCGCCGCGAGCGGATCGGGCCCGATGTGAATCACGTGAACACCTTCGTGCGTCTCGCGAGCGCGATCGTGAATTTCGCGCGCGCGGCCGTCTCGCTCCTCTTCCATGACGAGCGCGACATCGAGCTGGGTGTGCTGCGCGAGGAGCGGACCTGCGGCTTCCCAACCGCCGGTGTGCATGGTCAAGAGGAGGACGCCGCGATCCTTCGCGATGGCGTCTTGCATGTTCTGGCGGCCGACGATCTCGACGTCAGGCACGGCGGCATTCTTCGAGCCAGCCGCTAGCGTCTCAGCGAGGCAACCCGCGTACGACGCGAACGTTTGTGTGGTGTCGAGCACGTCGCGCCAGAACGGGCGCGGCCCACGAATGCGCCGCAAATTCCCGCGAACCGCACGGCGCGCGCGCGGAAGCGCAACGGCCGCGGCGACGCCGAACATTGGCGGCGTGTATTTCACCCACCACCACGGAAGGCGCTGCGAGCCGAGCGCCGCCATACGACGCCAAAAATGGCCGTCGTACGCGAAGAAATCGCCAGGCGCGGTCATGCGCGCTCTTTACCATGGTCTCGTTGGATCGTCGCTTCGAACCCTACGGAGATCGTCGTTGGCTGCTCTGATCTACGTTAGTTGCAGGTATCCATCATCCCGTTCTGCACGGTGCACCCTTTCGGGCAGTGCAGCGTCGACACGCAGTTCGATTCGTAGGTGTCGCAGAAGAGAATGTCGTTCGAGTTCTTCGGATCGCACACGAAGCCCCAGAAGAGATTGTTTTGCGAGTCGTAGCAGTGCGTGTTCGAGCACGGATGGTCGATCGCTTTGAGGCCGGGCAAGAGCGCGGCCCAGCGCGTGTAGCTGCCGTCGATATTGGCGTCGTAGTGCGCCGCGGTCCATGTGAAGTCGAAGATCGGTCCAAGCTGCGCGAGCTCGGTGTCGAGTGATGCGCCGTCTTCGTTCAACACGGGATTGCTGTAATATGCACGTATTTGGGAGGGCAAATCAGCCGCGCGGCCGATCATCTTGCGGTATGCGCCGGTGCAGCTCGTCGTCTCGGATGGCCAGTTGTCCCAGATGCTGAGCGTGCGTTTGTAGTTCGCGTTGGGGCCGATCATGTCGCTGCCGCCGAGCGTGCACGGCTCGACGCCGTTGCCTGTCCACATGACCTCGACGTCTTTGTCGAGCGCGCTGCCGAACGCCTGCTGCGTCGATGCGCTCCAGCCGGAATTGTAAGCCCAGGTGACGACGAGCAAGTGATCCGTCGGGTCGAGCGATTTCAAATAGGCGTTGGTTGCGTTCATCAGCGCGCTCGCGTTTTGCGGCGTGGTCGGGCTCGCGTCGTCCACGAACATCGCGAAGTGATGCACGCCCATCGCGCGGAGCTCGTCGATCTTGGCTTTCGCCGCCGTGAGGGGCGCGCCGGTGGGCTGACTCCAGTCGACACCGGTCACCGGGTTCAGCGCCCAGAAAAGATCGACCATGTTCGCTTCAGCGTCGGCTGCGAGCGTGACGATGGCGCTCTGCTGCCCGCGATCTTTGGCGTACGGCGTCGTCCAGTTCGGCGACGCGCCCTGGCCCGAGCACGTCGAGCCGCGCCCGTATGGGTCGCATTTGGGTCCGTAGATGAACGTGTTGCCGCGAAGGCGAACCATGAGCTTCAAAATCTCGGAACGCATCGCCGGCGTGAATGCGGAAGGCCACCCGTTATACGACGCATAGCCGCCGCCGATCATGCGGTAGATGCCGTCGATGAATCCGCGTTGAGCTATGTCCGGATAGTCGACGAGCGAAGCGACGGGCACGAAGACGCCGCTCGCCCCTTTCGTCGAGGTCGCCATTGCGGCACGCAGCGCATAGAGCGCTCCGCGTTCGCTTGCCGCGTAGAGAGCGGTGGAGGCTCGGTGATCGCTGCCGGCGGTCGTGACGACCGTGTAGAGCTCGCTCGCGTTTTTTCCGGCAGCAAACGTCGATTGCGCTTGGTCCGTCAGCGTTGGGGGCGCGTCGAAGCGGAGCGTCCACTCGCACGAACAATCGCCAAGCGGCGCCGCGGTGAGGCCGTGCTCGGCGAGAATGCTAGCAGCGAGCGCGTCGAGCTTCGCGTGCGTCGCGAGGGCGCTCGTGTCGACGCACGCCGTCTTTGCTGCGGCGACGTTCGCTCCGACCGACGCGTACTTTGCATCCGGATAAATCGGCGCGCCCGGCCCCTGCCCCGCGCTTCCGACATCGGCGAGCGCCGGACACGTGGCGGGCGCGGCTTCGGTGTGAACGTCCGACGCTGCGTCGCACGACGCGCACGCGCCAGCATCACTTTCCGGCGGATCAGTGGAGCTCGTCGCGCAAGCCGTGAGCAAGAGCAACGAAACCAAGGCGTGAACAGCAGATCGCATCTCTCGCGGAGAGTGCAGTGCGCGTTCCATGCGGAAAACACCGCGTTTTCCGCGTCCGCTGCGACGCGCCGGACGCAGTTATTCGAGGTCGAAGGTGATGGTGTCGACGGTCGCGCCCGTGTGGTTGTTGCCCGTCCCGACGCCGGCGATGACCGACACTTGTGCGATCGTCGTTGGGTCGAACGGCGGCACGGCGAGCTCGCCGAATGTTTGCGACGACTCGTTGGGTGGGGATTCGGACTTGAGCGACACGCTGCCGCCATCCGCCATCATCGTGACGGTGAGCGTGAGGTGATACTCGTTGCCCTCCGAAAACGGCACGAGCGCTTTGTATCCGGCATCGGTGCTCGGCGTCGCGAAGTAGAAGAGCTGGAAGTCGCCAGTTGGGATGTAGTGGGCAAACGTGATGCCGAATTCGTAAACCGTCGCGCCGGCCGTGAACGAGATCCACGCGACACGAGGAGTGACACCGGCCTCGATGACGAAGCGCGCGTAGAAGTCGTACGTGATCTTCGTGACACCGCCGGGTGTCGCCACCGCACGGGAGGCGGTTCCCTCGGTGCCGAAGTACGTGAGGCAGTGCGGTGAGGTCGTGCAGCCGGCGTCCGTCAGACTCGCGGGGAGCGTCGCGTTCGGAAGCATCGTTGCGCCTGTCGGCCACGTTGGCGCTTCGTCGAAGTATTCGCAGAACGTGTGAGCACCCGCCTCGGCCGGGCAACCATTGATCGGCGCTGGCGTTGCATCCGTGGAGGCTTCGGTGGACGCATCGAGTGGGGGCACGTTGTCGTGCAAGCCGTAGATCAGCGAGCAAGCCGAGGCGCTTGCGATCGCTGGAGCAACGAGCCATCGCGCACGCATCGTTAGAATCTCCATGCGAGCGTCTTGGGCTGCGTGCGCGGCGCGACGAGCCAAACGACGGCAGCAACACCGAGCGTCACGATGGCAATGCCAAGCGAAATGTCGGCGGCGAGGAGCTCCGCGTTTGCCGAGTCGACGCGGCCTTGCTCACACAGCGGATAGCAAACACGGCGGAGCGTATTGGCGTCCGACAAGCCGATCGCGCCGAACGCGATGAACGTGCCGAGCGCCGCGAGCGTGGCACCACCGAGCACGATGCTTGCGAGCGGTGGCGCCTTGGACGCAGCTGACAACGGCGACGTCACCACGGTCGCTTCACCACAGACATCGAACGTGACGTGGATCGGTTCGCCGCCCGTGAGCGTGATCTCGCGATCGTGCGACGCGCAGCCGCGCGGCTCGATTCGAACCATGTGTTTTCCAGGGTCGAGCGTGATCGCGCGCGTGTCGATTCGTTCGGAGACGACGGCGCCGTCGACGAGCACACGCGCGTCGTCGATCTTCGTAGTGCCGTGACGTGCATCAATGAAGACGCCTGGAAGCGTGGCCTCGACCTCGCCGAGCCACTTCGAACAATCGTCGCGCGTGACCTTGGGGCACGCGGGACGCGCACACACGAGAAACTGCTCGCGTGCAGCGCCCAATTTTTTTTCGACGCGAAGCTCTTGCCCGTGCTCGTACGCGACGGCGCACTGATCGGCATCACCGGCGCGCGCGAGTGGCGAGATGAGCAAGATGGCCGCGACGACGCGCGCGCTCTTCATCGCAAGCACTCGTGCTTCAAGCGGCGAATGCCGAGTGAGTCGATCACATACGGCGGTTTGCACGGGTCGGCGTGCACGGGCGCGAGCGGATGAACGCGCGCTGCGCTCGTTGCCGTCGCCACCGATGGGGCAGAGGCAACAGGGTCAGACGATGCGATCGGTGACGTTGTCGGCGTTGCCGTTGTCGCCACGATGGGTGCTGCCAAGTCGGGAACGACCGAGGCTGTCGCCACGGCGGCTTGCGGAGCGCGATGGACGAACATGAATGCAACGACACCGAGAAGACCCAGCGCGAACGCCACGAGCGACGCAACGGCGATGAGCTTGATGTTGCTCGAACGCACGCGCATCGGCCGCGCGGGCTTCGAGAGGCTTGCGGAGAGCGAAAGGCTCACTTCGGTCACTTCACCGTGCGGACCCACGTCGATGGCGCGCGTTGGTGCGAGCCCGTCTGGATCGGGATCGGCGTTCGTGATTTCGGCACGATCGGGCGCCCACCTTGGCGCGGACTGCTCGATTCCCTTGAGCGTGAGCGCGCGTGCATCGAGCGCCTGGCTCGCCAGCGATACCACCCACGCACCCACGTCGGATGGAAGCGCGACGCCCACCTCTCGCTCGAGTGCCACGGCCATTTCGTTTGCCGTCGCGAACCGCTCATCGGGTGCACGCGCAATCGCGCGCATCACGATCGCATCGAGCGCGGGAGAAATGTTTGGCGAATCGACCTCCGCGGTGCGCACTTTGTCAGCGACTGCGAAGTCACCATCGGCGACGAAGAGCTTTCGCCCGGTGAGCGCCTCCCACAAGACGACGCCTGCTGCGTACACGTCCGTTCGGCGATCAGCCTTGCCCGCCAGTTGCTCGGGCGCCATGTACGCGACCTTGCCTTTGAGCGTCCCGCCGCGCGTGACGTGGATGCGGTCGCGGGCCTTGGCGATGCCGAAGTCGAGCACGCGCGCGACACCATCTTTGCCGACGATGATGTTTTGCGGGCTCACATCGCGATGCACGATGGCGAGCGGGTCGCCGGATTCGCTCGTCGCTTCGTGCGCTGCATGCAAACCGTGAAGCACATTGGCAACGAGGGCCGCAGCAATCGGTGGAGGCGCCGCGCGGCCCACGCCGTCGTGCCGCATGTCGAGCAGCTTCCAGAGACTCTCGCCGAGCACGTACTCCATCACGATGAAGATCTCGCCCTGCATCGAAACGACATCGAGCGTCGACACGACGTTCGGGTGACGAATGCGCGCAGTCACGTTTGCTTCGTCCATGAACATCGCGACGAACTCCGGATCCTTCGCGAGCTGCGGATGCAGACGTTTGATCGCGACGGTGCGCGAGAAACCGGCGTTGCCGAAGAGGCGACCAAAGTGCACCGTGGCCATGCCGCCTGACGCGATCTCTCCGTAGATCGCGTAGCGGCTCGATGCGAATCGGCCATCTGCGCTCGCGGGGGCCGTCATGCGTACTCCCACGTAGTTTACATCACTCGTCGTCGTCGGCGGATGCGCCGATGTCACGCATTCCGAGGCGAAGCATCAGGCGTTGCAGAAAACGACGGCTAACGTTGGCGATTTCGGCTGCTCGCGTGACGTTTCCGTTGGTGCGTTTGAGGAGCGCGCGCGCATAAGCGCCCTCGAATTCGTTCAGCCATGCGTCGCGCGCCTGCTTCATCGGCATGTCCACAGGAACGAACGACTCGATTCCAGATGGCAGCACGCGCATCGGTGCGCGACGCGTCGTGGGCGCGACGTCGGTCCCGCCGAGCGTGACTTGTCGCTCGATGAAGTTGCGGAGCTCACGCACGTTGCCTGGCCACGTTCGCGTCATCAGCGCGGAAACGAAATCGGGCGACAACATCGTCGGGCCGCCCGCGAATTGCGTCGAGAAGTGCGCAGCGAGCATCGGGATGTCTTCGCGGCGCGCGCGAAGCGGCGGCAAGTTGATCTCGACGACCGCGAGTCGGTAGTAGAGCTCTTCGCGAAACATGCCTTCGTTCACGGCGGGCGCGAGCGGTCGATTCGTCGCCGCGACGAGGCGCACGTCGACTTTCTTGACGCTATTGGCTCCGACGCGACGAACCTCGAGCGTTTCGAGAACGCGCAAGAGCTTGGCTTGGAGCGTGATGGGCAGCTCGCCGATTTCGTCGAGAAAAAGCGTGCCGCCGTGTGCTTCTTCGAAGAGGCCCTTGCGATCGTTCACAGCGCCGCTGAATGCGCCGCGCACGTGACCGAAGAGCTCGCTCTCGATGATCGTAGGTGCGATCGCGCCGCAGTCGATCGCGATGAACGGACCTTGAGCTCGCCGCGATGCATCGTGGATTGCGCGAGCGACGAGCTCTTTGCCTGTTCCCGTTTCGCCTTGCAACAGGACGGTGGCATTGCTCGGCGCGGCCCGCTCCATCACGCCGTACACGCGACGCATGGCGACGCTCGCGCCCACGACGCCACCAAAGCTCTGTCGGTCGGAGAGCGGGATTTGGAGCATCTCCTCGCCGACCACGACACGCAGCGTTGTCGCGCCGACGCGAATCGTGCTGCCGGTGCCGAGGTCGGCGTCGCGCACGCGATGACCATCGACGTAGGTGCCGTTCGTGCTTCCGTCGTCGGTGATGCGAACGCCACCGGGAATCGGGGAAATCTCACAGTGGATGCGCGAGACGGTCGGATCGGTGAGACGCATCGGGTTGCCCGGTGAAGTTCCGATTTTGAGCGCGCCGTCGCTCACGGCGACCGTGAGCCCACGATCCATCCCGTCGATGACGACGACCTCGACAGGCTGGATGTGGCTTGCGTCACCTGCGATGACACGCGTGGCTTGTTCGTGATGACTCAAGTGATGCGATGGGTAAGCTTACACGGCCGATCGACGGCGTCGCAACGAACCAAGGACGACGAGCGCCAGCAAGAACGCGCCCGCGGGCGGCTTCGAAGACGATTCGCGGCAGCTACATCCTTCGCCGGGCGGCGGCTCGCCGTCACCGCCGTCGGCGCCTGCATCGGCACCGGCTTCGCGCGCAGGCGGGGCCGCCTCGGACCCGGCGTCGGCTGGAGGAGGAGGTGGCTTCGTCGCGCACGCGGCGTTCTGGCACGAGAGGCCGTCGCAGCAATCGGTGTCGTTCGCACAAAACTGCGCGGCTGTAGCGCACGTGCAAACGTGATTGGTGTTGTCGCAGTTCATGCCGCCGCAGCAATCGGTGCCCGACGCGCACGTCGCGCCTATGGCCTTGCAGCAAACGTCCTTGGGCGGATCATCGGCGTGGCCCGAGTACGTCCACTTTTGGCAGCTGAGCCCCGCGCAACAATCGGCGTCGACGCCGCATGGCGCATGCATGTTGTCGCTGTTGGTCGCGCACGCCTTTCCGAGACTGAAGTCACACGTCGGCGAGCCGTAGCAAGTCGTGGCGCCGCCGTGCGCGAGTGTTTGCACGAGCCAACCTTTCACGTCGCCGCACGCCGACGATCCGGTGAACGTCGTTGCCGGCGCGCCCGGGCATTCGAGGCCGGAGAAATTTCCGCACGACGAAGTGTTGTTGCACCACCCCTCGCAGCAAAAGTCGCCGCAGCATCGATCGCCACCGCGAAGACCATCAATCACCTCGGCAACTTCGTGCTCGGTGAGCTGCGTTTCGGCGGCCGCGGGAATGCGCGCAGGCCAAAATGCTTTCGTGTTGGTCGTGTTGATGATGAGGCCCGCAGGTTTGCCTTGCACGGTGCCGGGCGCGTTGCGTCCACCCGTGCCGTTTCCGAGCGAGCAGCTCGTTTGGTACGGGTCCACCATCACTTGGTAGATCGGAGTTCCGTATGAAGGCGGAGCGGAGATTTTCTTCGCCGCGATCAGCCCATCGATGAATGGCCCAATCTGACTCGCGTCGCCGAGCGCCGCGGTCGGCTTCGGTACGACGTAGCTCGCTTCGTCGATGAGCACGCTGCTGCCCCAATACGTTTCGTACGACGAGTGATGGAAAAGGCAGTCGACGAACGCGTCGAGGTCCTTCTGGTTTCCCTCGCCTTCGCCCTGAAGCCAAATGACATAGAGGTGGTAGACCGAGAGGCCCGCGTGAGCGCGCGGCGCCCACGAAAGACCGAGGGCCACGACGACAAGAGCGAAGGTGAGCTTGAGGGTGCGCAAAGAGACCTCCCGCTCCCGCTAGTGCACGCGCAATGCCACGCTGAATCGCCTGTTTTCAGGCGTCACTGCGATCGCCCGGACGCGCCTTGGGCCACCCATTCCATCATCAGGCGTGACCGACCGGACGCGGTTCACTCACACCCGGAGCAGCTTCGGGTTCTCTTTGAGCAAGTGATCGAGCCACGCGCTCGAGAGTTTTTCTTGCATCGAGTTCAAGCGGAGGCGCTGGCGGAGGTGGCCGAAGTCGACCGTGTCGAGGTTCTGGTCTTGGTTGAAGCACGTGAAGACGACCGTCTCTTTGCCCGTCTTGGGGTCGACGTGTTTTTGGAGACACTGCGCGCAGACTTCTTTCATCATGCATTGCATCGGCGAGTTGATGCTGCCGATCGCGATGTGGCGCGGGTCGAGGAGCGGCAAGAGCACGCCATGACGCGCTTCGCGGACGGCGTTCATCATGCGATCGCTTCCGATGGCGATGATGCGGTTGACCTCGGAGAGCTTCGCAATCGGTTTCGTGAGCTCGCCAGCCGAGTAGGCCACGAGCGCTTGCACGATGTTGCCGCGGAAGTGTGCATCTTGCGGGCGGTGGGCTTCGATTTCTTTGCCGCTGTCGGTCGACCAAATGACTTGGTCGGTGAAGCGCTCGATTTCCTCGCGCTTGAAGAGGTCAGAGCCGTCTTTGTAGCCCGCGAAGTAAATGACTTTGCTTCCCATCGCGCGGAAAGCGCGAGCGATCGAAAAGAGAACGGCGTTGCCAAGACCGCCGCCACAGAGGAGCACGGTTTCTTTTTCGGCGATCTCGGTAGGTGCGCCAGTGGGCCCCATCACGACGACGGGCTCGCCCGGCTCGAGCATCGCGCAGAGGCGTGAGCTCGAGCCCATTTCGAGGACAATGGTGCCCATGAGGCCGCGTTCTTTGTCGACCCACGCGCCCGTGAGCGCGAGGCCCTCCATCGCGAGGCGCGTGCCGCCGATGATCGGCGCGTGCGACTCGAAGTTTTGCAATCGATAGAATTGCCCCGGATGGAATTTCCGCGCCGCCATGGGTGCGCGAACGACGACTTCGACGATCGTCCTCGTGAGTCGGTTGACCTCGTGCACTTTCGCGACGAGCTCGTCGTCGAGCTTGGCGAAGAGCGCGGCGAGATCCGACTCGCGCGCGCCGGGCTTCGGCGGAAGGATCTCGGCAACGTGCGAGTAGCCATCCTTCGCGCTCGCCATCGCTTTGACGACGCTGCCTGCATAATAGGGATGGTTGTCTCCGTAGAAGGAGACGGTTTTGCCGTCCTTCAAGTAGCTCGTGAAGAAGCCGGACTTCGTCGACTCGGCTTGGCGCAGAACGACTTTGCCCGAGTCGTCGCGGAAGGCTTCGTAGCCGCGGAAATATTGGCCGCGCTTGTCGAGCTCGAACGTTGCGGGGTGCTCGCGCTCGTAGGCGATGTTGGGGCTCGTGCCCGCGGCGACGCACACCGTTCGCGCGGGGAGCTCGACGCTCGTTCCGTCGCGGCGGCCGAAGCGCATCGCTTGAACGCGACCGCTGTCGTCGAGAACCGCTTCGGTCGGTGCGAGGTTTTCGACGTAGCGCACGCCTTCTTCGAGGCTCTTCATCACCTCTTCGTGATTGAGGCGATACGCGGGCGACTCTTGGAGGCTCTTTCGATAGACGAGCGTGACGCCGCCCCATTTGTCGAGAAGCTTCTGCACGTTCGGCACGCGGCCTTCGCGCTTGGCCGCTTCTTTTTCCGCGCGAAGCTCGCGACCGTGAGCCAGGTGCTCTTGCGCCTGCCGCATTTCCTCGTCGTCGAAGATGCGTGCAATATCCCCGCTTTTTTCGAGGAGCTCGAAGCGTTCAACCGTCTTCTCGATTTGCACGAGGTAGTACGCGAGGAGCTCGGTGGCGGTGTCGATGGCGGTGAGGCCGCCGCCGATGACGACTGCGGGCAAGCTCACTTGGAGGTTCGCGATCGACGTGTGCTTGTAGGCGCCCGTGAGTTGCAGCCCCATCAAGAAATCGCTCGCTTTGCGGATGCCACGCGCGAGGTTGTTCTTGATGTCGATGAGCGTCGGTTTGCCCGCGCCCGCCGCAATGGCGACGTGATCGAAGCCGAGCTCCCATGCGTCTTCGAGGAGCACCGTGCCGCCGAAGCGAACGCCGCCGTACATGCGAACGTGCCGGCTCCGTGCGAGCGAGAGATAAACGAGCGTGAGAAAGTTTTTGTCCCAACGAACGGTGATGCCGTATTCGCTGACGCCGCCGAACCCGAGCAAGATGCGCTCATCGAGGCGGCCGTAGATCGACATCGCGTCGCGGATCGGTTCGGGTGGCGCATCGCGCGTACCCGTGAGCGCTGCCGGCAGCGGCTCGAGCTTGAGCCCATCGATCGCGACGACGCCGAAACCTTCGGCCGCGAGATGATGGACGAGCGTGTAGCCCGCGGGGCCGAGACCCACGACGAGCACGTTGCGCCCGTTGTAAGGACGCATGTGCGGCCGCTCAATCGAGAGCGGATTGAACCGCATCAACAGCAAGTAAATCTCGAGGCCCCACGGAAGCGAGAGCACCTCGGTCAAGACGCGCGTCTCGACTTGCGGAATGTTCACCGGCTCCTGCTTCTGGAAGACGCACGCCTTCATGCAGTCGTTGCAGATGCGATGACCCGTGCCCGCGCACATGGGGTTGTCGACGGTGACGAGAGCGAGCGCGGCAAGTACGTCGCCTTCGCGTCGCATGACGTGCATCTCGGAGATTTTTTCGCCGAGTGGACAGCCACGGAGCTCGACCCCGAGAGGGTTCTTCTTCAGCGCGCCGTCTTTTTCGCGGAGGCCTTTGCTGCATGAGTCTTTGTCGCGGCCGTGGCAGTAGAGGCAGTAGTCGACTTCTTGCTCGGCCTCGCGCGCGCTCCCGCGTTTGTCGGTGAGCTTGAAGTCGCGGCGTTGGCGGCGTTCGGCGTCCGGCCCGACGAAGAGCTCGGGGAGCGCAGGATCGGGCCGACGAATCTGAACGAGGTTTTGATAGTCGAGCGCGTGCGGATGACGCAACGAAGGCCAACGGCGCGCGTCGTCGTGATGATCGCTTCGACGCTCGGCGAGGACGACTTCGATCGCGTCGAGCGATTTCGCGATCACGTCTTCATCGGAGCCCGAGACGACACCGCCCGCGCGAACGGTGTCGGCGATTTGTTTGGCGCGCGCGTGGAGCTCGTCCGTCCAGTGAGCGCCGCCGTGCTTTTTTGCTTTGCGAGCGACGTCGTCGATTTCGAAGAGCACGAGCGTCCGTTTCGCAACGCCGAGCTCTTCGTCGCTCTCGAGCGGCCCGAGCGCGAGCGATGCCGTTGCCTTCGCCTGCGCGGAGTCGAAACCCGCATCGCGCCAAGCTTTGCCCGAATCTTTTCCGTGGACGCGCTTCTTCACGAACTCGTGACGAAACTTCCAGAGCGCGGCGCGCCCGTCGACGTCAGCGACGATGCGCGACGTCTCCGCTTCGATGCCGAAGAGCTTCACGAGGAACGCGCTAAAGTGCGGAGCCGCGGCGAGCAGCGCATCGCTTTGCGCCTCGGGCGTCATCCCGTCGCCTTTGGATTGGCGGTACGCGTCGAACTTGGCGTGCGCCTCGGGCGAGCGTTCACGGAAGAACGTTTCGAACACCGCCGCGAGCTCCGCGAGCTTGGCAGGCGAGTACGTGTCCTCCCACGCAAAACCTGGCACACCCAGGGTGAGGCTCATTTTTTGTCTGCGGGCGTGTAGGCGGTCTGCGCGAGATCGCCCTCTTTGAAATTGAAGTAGATCGCTGCCTGCTCGAACATGAACTTCTGACCTTCGGGCGAGGCGAGGTCGATGCGGTACGTGTTGATGTACTTCACTGAATCCTTGAGCCACATGTCCCACGCTTCTTTCGAGACTTCCTCGAAGATGCGTTTGCCGAGCTCGCTTTTGTAGGGCGGCCTTTCGAGGCCGGGAAGATCCTTGTCGAGCTTCTTGCAGTGGACAATGCGACTCATTTCTCCGCGTTTGTACTCATCAAACGGCTTGCGCGCTAGCGTTGTTGCACCGATGGGCTGCGCTCTCCCCCACCCCAAACGCGCCCCGGACGGGCTCGCGATTCACCCGGACCTCGAAGTCATCGGCAGCGAGAGCACGGAAGATTGGGCGCGATGCCGAAAGTGCGGCGCGTGGGTGTGGCTCGCAACCGATGTTGGCGGCAAATGGGAGTTCGTGGAGGACTGGGAGCTCGACCGCAATCTCGCCGAGCGCGCGTTCGTGGACCACGATGCGAACGCGGCTGCGCAGCTCCTCGTGTCGATGAAGTTGCCACAAGGTCCGATTTGGCAGACTTCGTCGGCGCTCCTTTCGGTGCTGCGCGCGGTGACGCCAAACGCAACGGACGCTGACCGTTCGCTCGCGCTCGACGCAGCGCACCCGGACGCGCTCTGGGCCGAAGCCGCGAACATGCTTCGCGAGCGCGTGCTTGCTGTGCCGATCGCAGCGCCGCCTCTCGCGTTCGCTGCCGCTATGCTGATCGCGGGTCGGACGCTCGAGGATCACTACGAGCTCGGGCGCTCGCTCGTCATCGTGCAGACCGCACCGACCCACGCGACCATTCGCATCGACGCGAGCGGCATCTCGGAGCGCGCATGGGCCGGGCCCATCGGATTCCTATCGCACACGAGCGACGCCTTCGTGTTCAGCGTGGGCGATCGCATTCATCGCATCGACGCCGCAGGCGACGTCACTTCGTATCCGCCATCCACGACGCGCTACTCCGTGACCGATCTCGAAGGCGGCGATTGGCTCTTCGTTCCGGACGATGACACGCCGACCAGGAACGTCGAATTTCGCCGTCACGATTCGCCGCGCGTCACTTCGATCCGCATGGCGTTCGCTCCACAGAAAACGTATCCGTGCCCGCCCAAGAAAATGGGCGCCGGCTGGATCGTCTCCGGCTGCGTCGACGACACCGGAGCCGAGCAGGCACTCACGCTATTCGACGCATCGTTCGAGATGATCGCGCAGAGTCGCGGCGAGCGCGGACAGCGACTCATCGAGGTCGTAAGCGATTCGGTCCTTTGGTGCGAAACGTCGGAGCCGCCATATACGGTCGAGCGATGGGAGCGCCGTGGCGAAGTCTTCGAGCGCACGTTCGCCGTTCAATCGCAGTCGTGGATTCGTATCGGCGATGGCGTCGTCATCGTCCTTCGCGACGTGAAAGGCGGGCTCTCCGGCTACGGCGACGACGGCGCCCTGCGCTTTCAAATTCCGCGCAACCTCTCGGGCGCGCGCTACCTCGCGAAGGCTCGCGAAGGTTTGCTCGTCTACGATCTCGCGTCGGCCGACACCATCGATCCGCGCACGGGCAAAGCCGTCGCCGAGTCGATTCCCATCGAATCAGCGAGCCTCCTCGATGCGCGCGATGGCACGCTCTTCATGCGTGATCGCAACGCGCTTCATGTGCTCGGCGAAAAGCGAACCCGGCTCTACGTCGGGCCCAGTATGCGCATCGAGAAGACGTGCGGCGATTCAGCGCTTCTTCGTGACGAGCATGGCGAGTGCCTCGTTGTTGGGTCTGACGCCACGATTCGCGGGCGATTCAGCGCGCAAACGGCGCGATTTTCCGTCGTAGGAACGAGTGGCGGCCCCTACGTGGTCGAGGCGATCACCGGCGGTTCGCGGGTGCGCATCGCGCGGTTTGGAACGTAGGCGTGGAGCTCTTGTCGATGTGGCTCGCCGCGGCGCTCGCGCTCGTCGTGCTCGTCATCGTGTGGCGTACGCGCGCCTCACGCGCGGGTCGCGCAGCTTTGATCGTCGCGATGATTGCCGCGAGCGTCGCGCTTGCGCGGCCGCGTCACCATGACGGCGTGCGCGGCCCGCAAGCCATACACGACGACTACGTCGGCTCGAACGCATGCGCGAAGTGCCATGCGAGTCAGCATGCGTCGTGGTCGCGCACCTACCACCGCACGATGACCCAGCGTGCTCCCGCGCCCTACGCGATCACGACGGGCTCGCATCACATGAAGGGTTTCTGGAAGGCAGACGACAGCGGCGCGCTCCACATGTCGCCGTTCGTCTATGCGTTCGACGAGCACCGAATCATTGGGCGCAGCGAGGCGTTCCTCGAGCCGCCCGATGCGCCGCAGGCAGACGTGCACTGGGAGACGAACTGCATCGCGTGTCACGCGACAGCGGGGCGACCCAATCGTCCAGCGCTTGCGACCGTCGGCGAGCTCGGCATCGCCTGCGAAGCGTGTCATGGGCCGGGAGCCGCGCACGTAGCACGCGAGCAAGATCCGCTTCTGCGTTGGCGCGGCGATCGCGATCCGCACATCGTGAATCCGAAGAAGCTCGCGCCCGACCGCTCGACGGCCGTGTGCGGCCAGTGTCATGCGTACACGTTCCCGCGCGACGAAGAGGCGTTCCTCGCGCGTGGATACACTGGCGCGTTCCATCCGGGCGATGCGCTCGACGCCACGCGCATCATCCTCACACCGGAAGTGCTCGCCTCGGGCCGCGTTGCGCTCGACACCGATGCGCGAAATCTTTTTTGGACCGACGGAACGGTGCGCGTCGGCGGGCGTGAGCACAACGCGCTCGTGCTGTCGGCTTGCTATGCACGCGGCGAAGGCGATCGGAAAATCACGTGCCTGTCGTGTCACTCGATGCATGCGAGCGATCCGGACGACCAGCTTCGGCGCGATCGAACCGTGCAAGATGCATGCATTTCATGCCACAAAATGCCCGCGAACCACACGCACCACGCGCCGTCGTCATCCGGGAGCGCATGCGTCGCGTGCCATATGCCGAAGACGAGCTACGCGCTCCGCACGGCGATTCGATCGCACCGCATCGACTCACCCGTCGCGAACGGCGCCAAGCCCAACGCATGCAACTTGTGTCATCTCGATCGCACCCTCACGTGGGCAGGCGCGGAGCTCGCGCGGCTTTTCCCCCGTCGGGGATCGCGAAGCGACATCGCGACCGATGTTCCAGCGAGCGCAGTCGGTCTCTTGATGGCCGACGCCGCGGAGCGCGTGATTTGGGCCGACGCATTCGGCGATCCGGACGCGCTCGCTGCCTCCGGCAAAGATTGGGAGGCTCCGCTCCTCGTCGCTGCGAGCCGCGATCCGTATGCGGTGATTCGGTTCATCGCGACGCGCAGCGCGAATCGCCTCGGCCGCAGCGACCGAACACTCGTCGATGGCGCGACAATCGACAAACTCGTCGCCCACCGCGATAGTCGGGAGGTCTATGTCGCAGAATGACCTTGGCCTCCGGCACCTTCGCATCGGGTACTGGTCGCTCGCGCTCTTCGTGACGCTCGGGCTCGCGCTCGAAGCGATGCACGCGTTCAAGGTGGGCGCGTATCTCGACGTTGACAACGAAACGCGGCGTCTCATGTGGAGACTCGCGCACGCGCACGGAACACTCCTCGCGCTCGTTCACATCGCGTACGGGCTCACGATTCATGCGCACCCGAGGGCCGCGCGACCGATTGCGAGCTCTGCGCTCACGGCGGCGCTCGTGCTGATCCCGGGCGGTTTCTTCGCGGGCGGTGTGTCTGTACACGGCGGCGATCCGTCGCCTGCGGTGCTCGCGGTGCCTGCGGGGTTCGTCGCGCTCGTGGTCGCGCTCGTTACGGTTGCGCGGGGACTCTCTTCCGAAAAAGGAGGAGATAGTTGAAACCGCGCAGGAAGAAATTCCCTTCGTCGGCGGCGCGCCTGTAGTTGCCCATCTCGAGCGTTTTGTTGTGGCGAACGACGCACACGATATCGAGCGGAATGAAATTCTTCTTGGCCATCTCGAAAATCTCGAAACCGAGCGCGTAGAAACCGCGATCTTTTTTGAAGATGTCGCAGACGTAGATGGCGAGTGTGCCGTCGTCTTTCAAGACGCGCGTGCACTCCTCGAGCACGAGGCGCATCGCGCGCTGGAAGCGGCCATCGGGCTTCAGCTTGCCAAGGCAGCGTGGGTCGTCCGAGTAGTCGAGGTTGTCGGCGTAGGGCGGGTCGAAGAAGATGAGGTCGACGGATTTTTGCTTGAGCGGAATCGATCGCGCGTCAGCGTTGCCGATGTCGGAGCGCACGGGGGCGACGTCGAACCCGAGGCCTTTGCGTTTCAGATCTTTGCAGACGTCTAGGGTGGTGCCGCTTCCGCAAAACGGATCGAGCACGGTGTCGCCCTCTTTGGAGAAGCGCTGAACCACGTTCCAGATCACGTACGAAGGCGTGGCGCCGCGAAAAGCGGAGCTGCCTTGCTGTTCGCCGCCGTGAGCCTCGCGGAGACCGTAGTGTTGCGACTCGAACTCCCAGAGCGTCGTGACTTCCAGGCGCGGCGAACGGGGCACGCCACGCTTCTACTACGGTTTCGAAAGCACTTGCTGCAGATCCTGGGCGCGCTGCAAGTGGTCGGCAACCTTCGGCCGAAAATCGATGAGCGCCTTCTTGAGCTCGGCGCTGTGCGCCGACGGGATGAGTTTGGTGTCGAGCGTATCGAGCACGTCCTTGTGCTCCTTCACCTGGAGATCGATGTACGCCTTGTCGAAATCATTTCCAGAGATGGCGCTGAGCGACGAGATCGCCGATTTCGTATCGGTTTCGATTTTGATGGCCAGCGGTGTCGGCTGCGGCGCGACGTTCATCGACGACATGAGCATTTGCTGGCTGCGCTTGGCCTGCGAGTGGTGGTCGATCATCATCTGCGCGAACGCTTTCACGTGGGCGTTCGTCGAGTGACGAAGCGCGACCCGGGCCTGCTCGACCTCGCCCGAGTTCGCCGCATCGGTGATGGCCGCGATCTGCGCATCGCTGAACGATGCCTCGGGGGGCTGAACTTGCGTCGGCATGGGTGAGTTGATGCTCGCGACGTTGTCCGTGGGTGTCATGGGCACCGCGTCGGGTGCCACTACCGTGGTCGAGGTCGTGGTCGTCTCGGGCACGCGCGCCGGCTGATCGGCACCGCCACACGCGACCGAAGCAAGCGTGGCGAAAATGAAATGGGCCTTCATACCCTCGAGAACGTGCAAGCCAGATGCCGCTGAAACCTCGCGCAAACCGATGCATCACGTGTGGCAATCGATCGTGTTGAGACGCGCGTGCACGCCCCATTCCTGATCGAGTCTCAGCCGGCCCAGGCGCGCGCGTTTCTGAAAAGCTGCATCCATGGGCTGTCGTCGTGGGCGTCCCATTCGCGGGGGTGCCATGAGAGTTGAACGTTTCGGAAGACGCGCTCGGGATGCGGCATGATGATCGTTGCGCGACCGTCGGGTGTCGTGAATGCGGTCGCGCCGCCGGGTGAGCCGTTCGGGTTGAACGGAAATCGCTCGGTGCGCTCGTGTGCGTGGTCGACGAAGCGCGCGGCGATGAGCTTGTCCTTCTCGAGCATGCGGAGCGTGGGTGGATCGACTTCGGCGCGGCCCTCGCCGTGCGAGACGGCGATCGGCAGGACCGAGCCGGTCATGCCTTTGAAAAAGATCGATGGCGAGTCTTCGATGCGAACGAGCGACACGCGTGCTTCGAAGCGATCGGAGCGGTTTCGCACGAATCGCGGCCAGCGTTCGGCGCCGGTGATCACGGCGCCGAGCTGCGACAGCATCTGACAGCCGTTGCACACACCCAGCGTGAAGGTGTCGCCCCGCGCGAAGAAGCGCGCGAGCACGTCGCGGACGCGGTCGACGAACAGAATCGATTTCGCCCACCCACCACCGGCACCGAGCACGTCGCCGAACGAGAAGCCACCGCATGCTGCGAGCCCTCGGAATCCATCGAGCGTGGCGCGACCTTCGACGATGTCGCTCATGTGCACGTCGACTGCTTCGAAGCCCGCGCGATCGAACGCGGCGGCCATCTCGACTTGCCCGTTGACGCCCTGCTCGCGCAATATCGCGACGCGAGGTCGCGCGCCTGTCGGAGCTTTGGACGACCACGGATCGAACGTCAGCTTCGCGCTTCGACCTGGATCGGTCGCGTCGATGCGACCTTCGTGCTCTTCGCGCGCCGATGCAGGCTCGTCGCGGAGTGTTTGCATGCGGAACGTGGTCTCGGACCATGCGGCGCGCAAATCGACGAGCGATTCGTCGACGAGGGGGCGTATCACCACGCGCCCGTTTGCGGCCGGTGCGCCAACGCGATGCGTGGTTTGTGCAAGGCCTCCGAGAGCCGTTTTTAGCTTCGTTTCGTCGCCGGCGCGAATCTGCACGACCGCGCCGAGCTCTTCGGCAAAGAGCGCCGCGAGGCTCGCGGAGACCGCGAGGCTCGCGGAGAGCGTGAGGCTCGCGACGTCGCACGCGAGGCCCGTGTTGCTCGCAAAGGCCATCTCGAGGAGTGTCGCCCAGAGGCCGCCGTCGGACCGATCGTGGTAGGCGAGGATCACGCCTTCTCGAGCGAGCTTCTGAATCGCGCCGAAGAATTCCTTCACGAGCGAGGCATCGTCGACATCGGGGGCAACGTCTCCGAGGAGCCCGTAAACTTGTGCGAGGGCGCTTCCGCCGAGTCGATTTTTCCCGCGACCGAGATCGATCAACCACAGCTCGGTCGGGCCGAGGTCGAGTCGGAGCTCGGGCGTGAGTGTGGCGCGCACGTCCGTCACCGGTGCGAACGCACTCGCCACGAGCGACACCGGCGCGACGATCTCGCCGCCTTCCCACTTCGTACGCATCGACAGCGAATCTTTGCCGACCGGAATCGCAATCCCGAGCGCTGGTGCGAGCTCGGCGCCTGCTGCGCGTACGGCGTCATAAAGTGCGGCGTCTTCGCCGGGGTGTCCGGCGGCTGCCATCCAATTCGCGGAGAGCTTCACGTCCGAGAGCGACGCGATGGGCGCGGCCGCGATGTTCGTGATCGCTTCGCCGATCGCGATGCGCGCGGAAGCTGCTGCATCGAGCAATGCAATCGGCGGGCGCTCGCCCATCGCCATCGCTTCGCCCGTATAGCCATCGAACCCCGATGTGGTGACGGCGACATCCGAGACGGGGACCTGCCACTTGCCGACCATCGGATCGCGCGCAACGAGCCCACCCACGGTGCGATCGCCGATGGTGACGAGAAATGTTTTGTCGCCGACCGCAGGGAATCGGAGCACGCGGTATGCGGCGTCGCGGACGTCGAGCTTCGAGAGATCGAGCGGCGCGCTAGGCGAGCGTACGCGCGCGGCGTCGCGCTTCATCTTCGGCGGCCGGCCGAGAATCGTTTCGAGGGCGATGTCGACTGGCTTGTTTTGGAAATGCTCGTCGGCGACGAGTAGGCGGCCGTCGTTGGTGGCGCGCCCGAGCACCGCGAATGGGCAGCGTTCGCGATTGCAGATTGCACGGAATCGCTCGAGCTGATCTTCGGCGATGGCGAGCACGTATCGCTCTTGGGCTTCGTTGCACCAGAGCTCGAGCGGCGTCATCTGCGGCTCGCCGCTCGGGATCGTTCGCAAGCCGAGCTTGGCGCCGCGCGCGCTGTCGTTGACGAGCTCGGGAAGTGCGTTCGATAGGCCGCCTGCGCCGACATCGTGAATCGACACGATGGGCGTCGCCTCGCCGAGCGCCCAGCAGCGATCGATCACTTCTTGGCAGCGGCGCTCCATCTCGGCGTTGTCGCGCTGCACGGATGCGAAATCCAAATCGGCGCTCGACGCACCTTGGGCAAGCGACGAAGCCGCGCCGCCACCGAGACCGATGAGAAGCGCGGGCCCTCCGAGCACGACGAGTGCGGCGCCCGCGGGGATCGTCCCCTTCTGCACGTGAACGTCGCGAACGCTTCCGAGCCCGCCTGCGATCATGATCGGTTTGTGGAAACCGCGGGAGCCCTGCTCGAACGTGCGAAAGAATCCGCAAATCGCGGGGCGACCGAACTCGTTGTTGAACGCCGCCGCGCCGAGCGGACCTTCGGTCATGATCTCGAGCGCCGACGCAATACGAGACGGCGTGCCGATGGATTGTTCCCAAGGCTGGATGGCGTCCGGAATGCGCAAATGCGAGACCGCGAACCCGACGAGCCCGGCTTTCGGTTTGCCGCCACGACCCGTTGCGCCTTCGTCGCGGATCTCGCCGCCCGATCCCGTCGATGCGCCGGCATACGGAGAAATCGCCGTTGGGTGGTTGTGCGTCTCGACCTTCATCAAGACGTGCACGGGCTCGCGATGCGCGCGATACACGTTGTCATCGGCGCCTGCGAAGAAGCGCGTGGCTTCGCTGCCCGTCATCACGGCGGCGTTGTCGCTGTAGGCCGAGAGAACGCCCGCCGGGCTCGCTTCGGTGGAGCGACGAATCATGCGAAAGAGCGAATCGGCCTGCGGTGCGCCATCGATGGTGAACGCCGCGTTGAAAATTTTATGACGGCAGTGCTCGCTGTTGGCTTGCGCAAACATCATCAGCTCGACGTCGGTCGGATCGCGGCCGAGTGCGTCAAACGCACGTGCCAGATATTCGATTTCATCCGGTGCGAGCGCGAGACCCATCGAATCGTTGGCGGACGCGAGCGAGTCGCGCGGCACGATCGTGAGTGGACGTGGCGGGCGTTTCACGAAGAGCTTCGCCGCTTCGCCCACTTCGAGCACGACGGTCTCCGTCATGCGATCCGAAATGACGGAGCGAATCGCTTTCTCGTCGCGGACGGCGCCGCGGAGCGTCCACGCGATGCCACGCTCGATACGGCGCACGCGCGACAAACCGGACGCATGCAAGATGTCGGTCGCCTTCGACGACCACGCCGAGATGGTTCCAAAACGCGGAAGCACGAAGCGGCCGCCCGTTTCGAGCGTTTGCTCGTCGTCGCCGTCGACTGGCTTCGGACCGTACGCGAGGAGCGCATCGAGCTTGCGTCGCTCGTCGGTGGTGAGCGGTTCTTCGAGATCGACGAGATGGAGAAACTGCGCCTGGAGCGAACGAACGTATTTGTTGTTGTCGCGGAGCGCGGGCAAATTCAAAAGCTTCGCAAGCCGCGCCGGCGTGAGCGCGTCCGGACCGAGCAGCGAAAGCAACACGCGCCGACTTGTGTATCATGGCGCACATGAAAATCGCAGTCCTAGGAACGGGAATGGTGGGGCAAACGATCGCCACGAAGCTCACCACCCTCGGGCACGACGTAAAAATGGGCGCGCGCGAAGCGACCAACGAGAAGGCATCCACGTGGTCGAAAACCACGAACGGAAAAGGCTCCCACGGCACGTTCGCCGACGCCGCCGCTTTCGGAGAAATCGTATTCGTGTGCACCAACGGCAATGGCACCCTCGCCGCGCTCCGCTCCGCGACAGCCGCAAACCTCGACGGCAAAGTCCTGATCGACATTTCGAACCCGCTCGATTTTTCGAAGGGCATGCCGCCCACGCTTTTCGCCGGAAACAGCGACTCGCTCGGCGAGCTCGTGCAAAAAGAATTTCCGAACGCCAAAGTCGTCAAGACGCTCAACACGATCACCTGCGGCGTCATGGTCGACCCGAAGAAGGTCGCGGGTGGCGATCACACCGTCTTCATGAGCGGCAACGACGCGGGTGCGAAGGGTCGCGTCAGCGAAATCCTCACGGGCTGGTTCGGCTGGAAGCATGTCCAAGATCTCGGCGACATCACGAGCGCGCGCGGCCCCGAGAGCTACTTGCTCCTTTGGCTACGCATGTATGGGGCGCTCGGCACGGCCGATTTCAACATCAAGCTCGTGAAGTAGGAATGTGCCCGCGCGACCCGGTGTTGCACCTTTCGAAGTGCATCGCCGAGCCCTCGCGTCAGCTTCGCTCATCGCCATCGCCCTGTTTGGCGGTGCGCCGCATGCGTACCGCTCTCTCTTGTCGCTCTTCGTTGCCGGCGTCGCGGTTGCTTCGGGTTTGCTGTTCATGCGTCGTTCGGCCGTGGCGCAAACGCTCGCGCGTGGCGGCGCCTGGTCGGTGATTTTTCCGGGCGTCACGATCGCGATCATGTCGGCGACGCACGGCTACGCCGTGTCGATGCACGCGCTCTGGCCTTCTCTTTTGGCAGGCGCAGCGTTGCTCGTCGCGCGCCCACTCCTCGATGACGAACGAGCGCGTCTCACGTTCGCGCCCATCGCGCTTCGCTTGTGGTTTCTCGGGGCCGCGGCGGCCGCCGTGGGCGCAGGGCTCGCAACCACGGAGCTCGCGCTTGCCTACTTGTCGACTCACGGCCTTTTCAAGGCCGGGCTCGCTCTCGCGCTCCTCGGCACGACGCTGCTCGCTTCGGGCATCGGCCTCGTGAAGATGCGCGGCTGGGGAATTTTCGCAGGCGCACTCTCCGCAATCCTCGCGGTCGCCACGGGCCTTTCCTTCGGTTGGTATACGTTGACGTGGCCGCTCGTGGCGACTTCGATCCCCGGGGCGCTCATGGTCGCGACGCTTCTTGCTGCGCGCGCGGGCTTCGGCTCAACGTCGCGTGACGTGGGTGGCGCTGTCGAGCACGAGCCCGGTCTCGCGTTGCGCACGACCCACCGAATCGGTGACGAGCTCCGTGTCGAGCTTGCGCCGCACGATGAGATGCACGCGCGCATCGAGCATGCTCTCGATGAAGGGGATACCGGGGACGTACGCGAACGTGCCGCCGCGCTTTAGCGCCTTCAAGATCCGCATGTAGACGCGTGCGTATTCGTACGCGACATCGCTGCGTTTCATTTCTTGGTGCATGAAATGAAGCGAGAACCCGAGGTGACTGGCGATTGTGCCGTAGCGATCGGCGCCGTAGTCGTGCGCGAGCCAACTGCCGCGAACGCCGGCGTCGGGGGGTGCGTCGATATCGAGGCCACGTGCGTCCTTGCCGATGGAGCGCAAGAACCGAACGAGCGCGGCATCGGCGCCGCAACCGACATCGAGAATCGGCTCTTCGAGAGCGCTCGGATCGAGCCCGAGCACGCGAAGCTGAAGCTCCGGCGAATACGTCGCGGCGACGACTTCACGCGGTGATGGCCCGAGCGCCTTTCCCAAAATCGCAGCGAGCGCTGACGCGTTCGCCTTGTCGCCGGCGAACCACGCCGCGACCTCGCGCTCGATGGCGGGAACGTCAAGCTCGGCGCGCGCGAACTGATTTCTCTTCGCGATCGTCGCAACGATGGCGGCCGCGACGTTCGACGCATCGCTCGCGCCCACTTCCGAATCACTCGGCGCCATGAACTCGGCGCGAGAAATCTCGACGAGCGACGCCTGCTCGATTCGGTCGATGATGTCGTCTCCGAGCGTCACGGACACCCTTCTACTTGCGTTCGCAGTCGTGGGAAAGTACGGCTTTTCACGTGCGACTGTGGCTCGATCGCGGCATGCGCCTCTTCGCGTGGGGGCTTCTTGCGTCCATGCTCGCGGCCGCGTTGCACGACGTCTCGCGCGCTTGGGACGTCTGGTACTACCACCTGCCCTTCGCGGCGCGCATCGCGGGCATCGTACCGGCGAGCGAATACGCCTACGACGCCATGAACCAAGCGCGGTTCGATGGCTTTCCGCTCCTCGGTGAAGCGCTCCAAGGTTTGCTCTGGCGCGTCACCGGGCGACCCGAGTGCGCGAATCTCGTTGCGTTTGCGACGTTGCCGCTCTTCGCGTGGTTCATGCGGCGGCGGTTCGATGTTCCGATGCATGTGTCGATCATCGCTCTCCTCGCCGTGCCGCTCGTGCAGATCCACGCGACGTCTTGCTACGTCGATTTGCCCGCGAACACCGCTGCGACCATCGTCGTCATGATTGCGATTGGCGCGTGGGCCGAGCGTGACGATGCGCCAAGCGATCGCATGCTCGTCCTTGCGATCGCGAGCGCGATCGTCGCCGCGAACATGAAAGCGATGATGCAACCCATCGTGCTCGTCGCGCTCCTGGCGCTCGGCGCACGCATTCGGCATCGGCGACGCGTGGTCGTGATTGGCGCGCTGCTCTTGCCGATCGTTTTTGCGACGCCGCTCAAGAATCTGATCGTGCATCACAACCCTTACTATCCGGTCGCGCTCGAGATCTTCGGGCGCACGCTTCCCGGACCGGACGATCCGTATTCGTCGTCACCGGTGTGGCTCGAGCACGCGCCGCGACCGATTCGTTTCGCCTGTTCGGTGCTCGAGCTTGGTGTGCGCTCGCTCGGCGACACGAAACGCTGGACGGTCGACCAATGGACGCCACCCGAGGCGCCCGGTTACCGAATGGGCGGGTTTTTCGGGCTCTACGTGATCGTGCACATCATCCTCCTCGCGTGGCGCGCGGTTCGCGAGCGCGCTGATCGCGTCGTGCGTGTTGCGGCGCTCGGCGTCGTGCTCGTCACCGCGATGGTGTCGGTGCTCCCGCAGTCGCACGAGCTTCGCTACTACATGACGTGGATGATGACGCTCGTCAGCGTCAACGTGTGGCTCGCGCGGCGCTCGAAACAGGAAGCTCCACAATATGCGTACGCCGCGGCGCTCGCGCTGGTGCTCGTCCTCACGCGCGGCGCTTACGCGTACCCATCGGGCGAATCGTTTCGCGAGCTCGTGCACACCGAAGTGAGCGACGCCGCGCTCGGCAAAGCTCTCGGCAACGTTCACGATGGCGAGCGTGTGTGCGTCGAGCACCCGCCGTGGAATTTTTTGTGGGCCGCGCGCTTCCACGCGCCGCGCGCTTACGCAGTGACGGAAGGTTGTACGGCGACGCCTTCACTTTGAGTCAGCTGGACTTTGAATTCGCTATCGCGAACGCGCGGACGACATGCGTGAGGCGCTCGGCGTCCTCGATGCGGCGGCGACGGGACAAGAGCGACTCGCGAACGAGCCAGATCACCGTGGGGTAGAGCAAGAAGTCGACGCCGCGACCGATGCCGACGACGTGAGCGAGCGCCGTGGCGCGTTCGGGAAAGACGATGAACGCGGCCCCTCCGACGAGCACGGCCACTTCGACGAAGAGCGCGCGGCGATTTTTCCCGCGGAGCGTTGCCCAATCGAACGCAACGAGACCGAACACGAGGACGAGCAAACAAATGGCGGCGAGCGTCATCTTCATTCTCCAAACAGGTATTGCAGCATCAAATCGCAAAGAATCATGGCGGCCCCCGCGTTCGATTGGCCGCGTGCGAGCGTCTCGGGCGTGTAGCGAACGGAGACGGGGATCTCGACGAATCGAAGCGACGCGCGCGAGACCGCGAGCTTGATCTCGGTCGCGTGCGCCATGCGATTTTGACGAATGCGAACTTGCTCGAGCGCTTCGCGGCTGAACGCGCGTAGTCCGTTGTGCGCATCCGCGAGCGCGAGGCCCGTGATGGCACGCTCGAACCAGCGCGCGAAGAAGAGAACGACGCGACGGCTCGCTGGCACGTTCGAGTCGCCGAGAAAGCGATTGCCGAATGCGACGTCGGCGCCGTCCTCGATCGCGGAAGCGAGGGCGCGTGCGTCACCTTCGAGGTGTTGCCCGTCGGCGTCCATCGTGACGTATGCGGTGAAGCGCGGCGGCGATGCGAGCGCGAGCTGACGCGCGGTCTCGAGGGCCGCGCCCTGACCAAGGTTCACGACATGCCGCGCGACGACGACGCGAAACGTTTCGGTCGCCTTCGGAATGTCGAGTGCGACATCGCTTCCGTCATCGACCAAGAACACCGTGACGCCACCGAACGCCGATGCGCGGTCGCGAAGCGTCGAGAGCGTGCGCGCGAGGGCAGCAGCGCCATCGCGCACGGGCATCAGGATCGCAACGGGGCCGCAGAGCCTCGCAGAGCGTAAATGCGTGATGTCAGGGTGCGAGACCGCAACGGATACTTCCTCCGTCGCAGTCGCAGAAGTCGGCGCGGCCGTCGCCGTTGATGTCATGCGTGTGGCCCCATTCTGCCGTAGCGGGGCCTGCGCCGTCGAGCCAACTCGTCGTTTTCGTGAATGCGTGCCCGCGCGAGAGCGCGCACGAGACGCCGTCTTTCGTGCGGACGCACAAATCGGCGCGACCATCGCCGTTCAAATCGCCGAGCTCGATTGAGCCCGATGGTGCTTCTGTCGACCAGCGCGATGCGCGTGCAAACGAGGCTTTCGTGGAAAGCGCGCAGTCGACGCCGCCGCTTTGTGCGATGCAGACGTCTGCGCGACCGTCGCCGTTGACGTCGCCGAGCACGATCGCCGATATCCGCGTCGGGCTTGCAAACCACGCGTGAGCGGGCTCGAACACGGTGCCCGTACTTCGCGCGCACGCAATGCCCGCCGCCGTGATGCCGCAAACGTCTGCGCGACCATCTCCGTCGATGTCGGCGAAGCGGGCGTCGTCGAACGAATCGCGCGTCCATCGCTCGAACGAGCCAAAACCCGTGGCTGTCGCGATCGCGCATTCGATGCCCGTTGCGGTGCGCACGCAAACATCGGCGCGCCCGTCACCGCTGACATCGGCGAGCTCGAACGGCGCACGCGCGCGCGACGGAAGGAGAAGCTCGTCGTGCGCGGAATCGAACGCGACATGCTCGAGCCCCGTGTCGTCTCGGTGCGAAACGGACGTACCGCACGTGACGCGATCGTGATCGCGCACGCATGCATCCGCGCGGCCGTCGCCGTCGACGTCGCCAAGGCGCAACCCATCGCACGTTGCAACGCTCCAGCGCGTGCGCGATTGAGAAAACGCGAGCACCGGCGCGGCGAACACGTACCCGCGCGCGACGAGGCGCGGAACCAAGAGATGCGCCATCTCTAGCGCGTAGTCGGAGCCGACATCGCCGACGCGATCGTGCATGAGCACGATGCCGCGCCCTGCCGATTCGATCGCGGCTTCGTAGCGCTGCGCCATCACGTCTGGGCGCACGCGGTAGCGCCCGCCCGCGTGCTCGCATTCGCGGGAGGGATGCGACGAGTCGCACCACACCGAGCCGTACCAATCCTTGGCGTCGACATCCCAACGAATCGGTCCGACGAGCTGCGAGAGATACGCATCACCATCGACCGCGCGCGAAGCGCTGCCGTTCCAGTCACCGCCTGGCACACGAAAGAGCCGGAGCTCGTCGTGAACGTACGGGTCGATGCCGCGCTGGTTGTCGCCGAGCTCGCGATCGACTGCTTGCGGATTCGCACGCCCGAGCAGCGTGTGATGCAGCGTGTGATTGCCAATGCGATGCCCGAGCGCAACGACCTCGGCGAGGAGCGGCATCTTCGCGTGACCCGATTCGTACACGTGCGTGCCGAAACCCGGATCGGACGACACACCCTTCACCCACTCGCCGACGACGAAGAACGTTGCCGAGATGTGCTCGTGCTGGAGGTACTCCGCGAGCGCGCGCGTATGCACATCGGGGCCGTCGTCCCAGGTGAGGGCGAGCACGCCATCGGGGAACGCGCGACCATCTCGTTGCGCACGAACCGCCGGCGACGAACCGCGATCGTTACGCTGATCCGCCGAGAGCGACGTGTGCGCGGAAGGCGCGGGATCGCCTTCGTCGTCGGCCTGATGCACGCACGAAGCGAGCAGGCACGTCAGTATTGCAACGTTGATACGCGTCATCCCGTCCCGAGCCCGGATTTATCGGGGTTTTCGCCGTTTCGCAAATTCCTCGTGCTGGATGAGAACGCGCGACGCCGCGCGACCGATGCCGTCCGAAAGTCGAACCCTTCTGCGTCGGTGACTTGACGGTATGCGCCCCAAAAAGTAAGTCTTCGCCTCCGTTACCAATTTTCCGGCTTAGCTCAGTTGGTAGAGCAGGCGGCTGTTAACCGCCGGGTCGTAGGTTCGAGTCCTACAGCCGGAGCTACGACGCCCATCGGCTACGGGACCTCGTTCGGCTTCGGTCGGCTGGCGCCGTCGCGGCCTCGTGCGTCTCGACGAACGCCCACAAGTGTCAGGGCTCTTACTGAGAGTGCAGTTGACTGCCGAAACCTCCACGGCGGTTATGGGTCGCCGAAGATTTCGGTGGGTCCTTCGCCGGCGCCGTGTTTGACGGGCGCTACGTTTATTCGCTCTACAAAGTAGAGCCTTGGACGTGATGGCGCGCTTCGACGCGCGAACCCCTCGATGCCCCGACGGGTGGAACGCATCGTTTTTGTGATGTTGACATCACTCTGCTTGGCGCGCGTCGGTGAGGTTCTCCAGCTCCTCGTGTGTCGCGATGGTTCCTGGGCGATTGCGGTTCGCGACCATGCGGAGCGCGAGGTAAACGAGTGGCACGATCCCACCTGTGATGAAGACGATGTCACCGGGAAGGCGAAGCCACTCGAGCACGTGGACGTCGCCGCGCGCGAAGAACTCGGGGCTGCGCGCGTGCCAATAGCCGTGGACGAGCGCGTCGTGGAGCTGCAGGGCGCCGATGGGAAAGAGGTTCACGCAGACCATCCACGCGAGGCCGCCGTTCAGCGACCAGAACGACCAGCGCATCGCGCGGTCGGTGCGCGAGTCGCGCGGTACGAAATACGCCGTGACGAAAAGGAAGAACCCCACAGCGAGCATCCCGTAGACGCCCATCATCGCCGCGTGTCCGTGGTTCGCGGTGAACTGCGTGCCGATCTCCCAGTAGCTCACGACAGGCAGGTTGATCAGAAAGCCGAAGACGCCCGCGCCGACGAAGTTCCAGAAGCCGACGGCGGCGAGGAACATGAACGCCCACTTGTGTGGGAAGCTCGCGGCGCTCGTGTCCATCTTGTCTTCGCGCAGCCGCATGAAGCGCCACGCTTCGAACGTCAAGAGCACGAGCGGGACGACCTCCATCGCGGAGAAAAACGCACCGAGCGCCATGTGCACCGCCGGAGCGCCGCTGAAGTACATGTGGTGCATCGTGCCGACGACGCCGCCGACGGAGTAAAGAATGATCTCGAGGTAGATGAGCCGCGTGGCCGAGCGCTCGGGCACCATGCCAATGAGCACGAACATGTACGCGACGGTCACGGTGGTGAAGATCTCGAGGAAGTCTTCGACCCAGAGGTGGACGACCCAGAACCGCCAGAAGTCCATCACGGCAAAGTGCGAGCGCGGCCCGAAGAGCATGCCGACCGCGTAAAACAGAGGGATCGAGAGCGATGCGTAGAAGAAGAGCCACGGGAGGCTGCCGAGGTGCTCGCCGCGAAGCTTCATGCGCAGCCCACGAAAGATGATGACGAGCCAGAGCAAGAGGCCGACGGTGAGAGCGATCTGCCAGACGCGACCGAGGTCGAGATATTCCCAGCCTTGCGCGCCGAACCACCACGCGATGGACGACGAGCGGATGACACCGCGGTAGCTCAGTACCTCGCCGGCAAGCGAGCCGCCGACAACGACGACGAGCGCGCCGAAGAGCAGGAGAGAGAGCGCCTTCTGGTGCTTCGGCTCGCGCCCCGCGATCAGCGGTGCAAGAAAGATCCCGATCGCGAGGTATGAAGTCGCGACGAAGAAGAGGGCAAGCTGAAGGTGCCACGTCCGCGTGAGCTCGTACGGAAACCAGGACGCGACGTCGATCCCGAAGAACGTGGATGGCTCGGCATGGTAGTGCGCGTTGGCGCCGCCACAGAGCCCTTGGAGCAGGAAGAGCGCTGTGACGACGAGGAAAAACCAAACCGTGACGCGCTGGCCGGGCGTGAGGCGCGCCGTGAGGGGCTCGCGAAAGACAAGCGACCGCGCCTGATCCGGCCAACCGAGATCGCGGAAGCGTCCAAATGCGAAGAGCGTGGCCCCGATGCTGGCGAGGAGGGCGATGAGCGACAGCGCTGACCAGAGGATGGCGTCTGCCGTGAGCGTGTTTCCGACGCGTGGCGCGGGCGGCCAGTTGTTGGTGTAGGAATACGCGAGCCCCGGTCGATTCGCGGTCGAGACCCAGGCCGCCCACGAAAAGTACGCGACCAATGCGTGCACCTCGTCAGCCGAGAGCGTGGGTCGCCGAAGCCCCGCTTGCGTGTCCGCGGGCCCGAACCACTCCGCGTAATATCGCTCGAGCGCGCGCAACGCAGCGACCTCCGCAGGTGTGTACGTGAGGACATCGCGGGCAGTGTCGAAGCGGTTCGTCTTGAAGTCCTCGAGGATGCGGTCGTCCGGGTTTGGCGTGCCGTCCTCCACGTAGAAGCGACGCATCGCCTCGCGGGCGCGCTCGATGTAATCCGCCGTGAAGTCCGGCCCGAGGTACGCGCCGTGCCCGAAGATCGTTCCGTACTCCATGAGCCCGTGCTTCTCGAACACGAGCTGGCCGCGGAAGACGTCGTCCTCGGTGAAGAGCACCGTTCCGTCCGCCGCGACCGTCTCGTGCGGAACGGGCGGATGCTCCGCGTACACGCGATACGCGAGGTACCCCAGAATGCCGAAGCCGATCACGAAGGTTAGCAGCGCCACCTGAATCCACGCCGGGGAGACAGTTAGCTTGGTGCGTATGGTCATCGCGAGAACGCATCTTGCGCCCGTTCTCGAACAAACGCGGCTACCTTGTACACACGTGCCCGCTCATCTCCTCAAGGCGGCCCTTTTGCTCGCGGGTTTTGGTGCGCTCGCGGCAGCGGCGTGCTCGACGACGGGTAGCGATGGGAGTGACGCGGACACCGGGAGCGACGTGGATGTCATCGTCGATGGCGGGGGCGGAAACGACGTGCGGCAGACGGATGCGGCGTCCGATGCGATCGCGGTGACGGACGCCGGCGGGCTCACGAATTGGTTTCCCGGGCACTACATCCAGATCGCGTCGGCTTCGATTCAGGCGTCGGAGCAAAAAGAGCTCACCGATGTTCTCGCGAACAGTGTCGATCCATTCGTGGGAGTTCAGATTCAATACGATTGGTGGCTCTTCGAAGACGGCACCACGCCGGGCAACTACTCCGCCGGCTTCGCAGCGCTCGACTCCGATCTCGCGGCCGTCGTGAAGGCGAAGAAGAAGCTCATCATCTTCCTTCAGTACAAAAACTTCACGAAGCGCGGCGGAGCAGTTCCCGATTACATGCTCAAGCCCGGACCATGGTGCATCGGCGGCACGGACTGCGGGCAGTGCATCGTCGGAAACGGCCAAGTCGCAAACATCTGGCAAGGTCAGGACGCCGGAGGGACCGCCGATCGACTCCATGATTGGATCGCCGCAGTGGGCAAGCACGTCATGACTGCCGCGACCGCGTCTACGATCGCAGGCGTCGTGTTCGCAGAGACTGCCGGCAGTTGCACGGCGTACCCGGGCTACAGCCCCGACGTTTATCTCGCGGGCCTCGAAGCCGATGTGCTCGCCGCCGGCGCTGCGTTTCCGGGCGTGCCCGTGTTTCAGTACATCAACTTCATGCCGGGCTCATCCAACCAAAGCGCCGACCTCGCGAAGTACGCGGCCTGGGCCGCCTCCCGTCCTTTCGCTGGTATCGGGTGTCCAGATGTTGCGCCGCTCCCGTACCTAGCGCGCCCTGCGGGCTGCACGACGCAAGCGTTCTCGAAGGCGCCTCCCGGATACACAGTGCTGCTCGACAAGAGCGTGCAAGGCACCATCCCGTTCAACGTCGCAGTCGAGCGCCAAGACATGCTCCTCTGCGCGACGCCGGATTTAATCTCGACGTACGACACCGCCATCAAAGGAGCGCCCGCAGGAATGGGAGCGCAGTACGTCGTCTGGTCCGACTACAGCCACCTCTCGACGAACGCATTCGGCATCGACGACGTTGGAGCGTTCATCAAGGACGCCGGCCCGTTCCCGAACTCCGCCGTGCCGAAGTGGTAGCGAGCTAATCGTCTTCGTCGGGAGGCGGCGGCACGCCTCCGTACGGCGGTGGTGGTGGATGAACGACATCGTCGACTGTCGCGTCGAATGGGGGAAGCGATACGTCTTTCGACGCGTCGAGAGGCGGAAATGCGAATGCGTCTCGGTCTGCGGCGGCGTCTTTCGACTTCGCAGCGTCGGATGATCGGAGGAGCCGGTGTCGAGTCCCGTTCGCGCTCCGCACGCGACGCCGAGAGCTGCGGTCGCGACGAGGATTGCCCTGCGCGATCGGCGCGTGATGCGCGGCAACGGCGGCGGCATCACGAGTCGGGCGCCGCAGAAGTGACAGCGCGTGCCGTCGCTTCGTCGAATGTGCCTGGAGCACGCATGACAAATCACAAGACTCATAGCGTCCTCAAAAATGAGAGCAGCGCGGCACGATCGCCGGCGGCGAGATCCAAACCAAACGCGTGACCCACGATGGGGCCGCCGAGTCGGCCGACATACGTGCTCAATGTGCGCGACGGGTCGAACATCTCGTCGAGTGACGTCGCGCTCGCGTCGTGAATCAATAGCGGGCGCTCACCGACGCCGAGGAGCGACGGTACGCGATAATTTCCTGTGCGTCGATCGAGCGACACTCCCACGACCGGATCGGTGCCGACGACCGCGAGGGGTACGGGAGGCCCCGTGAAATTCGGTGGCGCGTGGCAGCTCGCGCAGCGCGCGGTGAAGAGCGCTTGTCCGGCGAGCTCTGCGTCCGTTGATGGCGGCCGCGTCGGCAGCGAATCGGCAAGCGACCACACGTACGCGGCGAGAGCGCGCGTGACTTCGCGCGGCGGGCGGATGGTCTGCGACTGCGTGACGATGATGAGTGTCTCGAGGCGAATCGCGAGCGTCGGTAAATCACGCTGGATGACGCTGGCTGTCGCGTGCAAATGGGTGAGCACGCGCACGGATCGCACATCGGGAATGCGAACGGGCTCGGTGCCTTCGTTCGTCGTGACGTCCACGCGACCCGGACCCCACGCGAGCAAAGCCGCTTGCCGCGCATCGCCGGGCGAGGAATCGATGATGAACTTTCCGAGGTCGAGCGTCGCGTTCGTGAGACCGATGACGAACGCACTATCGCGAGACGACGCATGGCACGTCGCACACGTGTACGCGAGCGCAGTGGATCCATCGGCGACACGAACGCGCACGAGCCCGCCGACGCCGCGCGCCGCATCGGACCAGAAACCGTACGCCGACGGATTGGCCGCAATGAGCGCGACCTCGTTCGCGGTGAGAAGCTGGATTGGATAGCGAAAGAAGGCCGCCTCGCCGAGAGCGAGCGGCGCATCGTCGAGCTCGAGTGGCGCGGCCGCTGCGGAGAGCGCCGACGTTGGATTGGCTCGCGCATTTTCGTCGAGCGGCTCCGAAGGCGGATTCCACTCGGGCAGCGCATCCCAATCTCCGGGCTGCCCGGTTGCATAGTGCGCGAGACGAAGCGTCGAATATCCGTTCGATGGATTGACGAGCGACTCCTCGAGCGTCGCGCGACGCGAGCTCTCATCGGACGTGCACGCCCACAAGAGGAGCGTCGCTGCGAGCCAGCGATTCATCCTGCGCAGAACCCGTACGAGCAGGCCCAGTGGCCGACATCGAGTTGATACGCGCAGTAGCCGGCGCCGCCCTCGGTGCAATCAGTGTCGTCCGTGCACGTGTCGTCCTTGGTGTGGCAGTAAATGCCTTGAGTGCCATGGTACGCGCCGCATGATGTGTCGTACGTCGGCGAGCAGCCGAGCCCTGCGCAATCTGCGTCGCTTCGGCAGGTCGACGGGAGACATGCGTTGCCTTGCGGCGAGCAGTTGCACGAAGTGCCCGCGGCGCAGTCGGTGTCGGTGAAGCAGAGATCGTAGCTGCAGCTATAGCCCTTGGCTTGGCTGGGGCCGCAGCGACCGTTCGTGCCTTGCGTGCAATCGGCGTCGGTCGCGCACGTGCCCACGAGCCCGCCGTCGGTCGTGATCCCCGGTGGTCGTGTCGTCGAGCAAGCGGCGACCGTCGGGCGATGTTGTTGTGGAAATGAATGCTGCGTGGGTGCGGCGCTGCAATGCACCGCCACGATCGCCGAACCGACACCGCCAAGAACGAAGAATAAGCGCATGCCTCAGCCTAGCTAAAATGCTTCCATGGCGACAATGATGCTCGCTGAGGCACTCCTTCTTCGCTCGGATCTGCAGAAGAAATCCGCATCGCTGCGCGAACGCATCGCGGCCAACGCGATGGTTCAAGAGGGCGACAAGCCTCATGAAGATCCGAACGAGCTCATGAAGCAATCGTTCGACATCCAAGACCAGCTCTCGAAGCTCGTCACCGATATCAACCACGCCAACATTTCGGCGAAGCTTCCCGATGGGCGCTCGCTCACGCATGCAATGGCGGAGCGCGACGCACTCACGGCAAAACACGGTTTGCTTCAAGCGGCGATCGAAGCGACGCGCAAGGAGCCCTCGCGTTACGGCATGCGCGAGATCAAATGGGTCAGCGTGATCCCTGTCGCCAAGCTGCAAAAGCAATCGGACGACATCGCCAAGAAGCTTCGCGATCTCAACGTGCACATTCAAGCAACGAACTGGAAAGTCGACATTTCGAAAAAGAAAGGCGGCTGAAGGAGGGACTTCGGGTGAGCGTGGGGCCCCAGCCTTGCCGGCCGGGGGGCCGTACAAATACTGGGCGGCCTAAAACGCGTGGAGGGCAGCGCAACCAAGTTCGATTAACCTCGAATGACAACTCCGCCCAAAACAACCGAAACGTTACTTTGCAACGCGCACCAATCATCACCGCACGCTGACGAAGTCTCTCCTTCAGCCGCTCTTCTCTACTCCGGGCGCTCTGCGCCCGATGGTCATTGGGTCAAAGCTCGCGCTCGCGCATGAAGGTGCGGCGCGTTGATGCGTAGGGCGAGCGTTTCGCATGCGCTCGCTTCGCGTTGGTCGCACGCGCGATCGATCCACCAGAGCGCTTGCAGCGAGCGCGCGGAGCTGTCGATCGATGCGGCCACCGCGAGGCAACCTTGTGGCACGCCGAGATTGCACGAGAGCTCGTATCGACCGAGCGCGTAACACGAGCGACCATCGTGCGCGCGGCAGGCGCCGGCGAGGAGCGCGTGGCTACGCGTTGGGTTCGATGCGGCGATGACGCGTCCGAAGTCGCCACATCCTGCCGGCGAGCCGAGCGCGCATGCGTGCTCGAAGATGCGCGCGGCTGCATCGCGATCGGCTGCGAAGCCGCGACCGCTCTCCACCATCGAGCCGAGCTCGTCGCAGGCGGCGCCCACCGAGCGATCGTCGCAGTAGTGCCGGAAAATTTCCGCGGCCGCGGCGTCGTCGTGATGTGCATCGCGATCAAGCACGCCCACCATCACGCAGCTCTCGACGAGCCCGGCGCTACATGCGCCTTCGATGAGAAACAATGCTTCGTTGGTGTCGGATGCGCCCCACACACCTCGCAGCATCATCCAACCGAGCTCACCGCACGCCGCGACCATTCCGCCTTCGCATGCGAGCGATTCGTATTGAAACGCATGCCGCGGATCGGTCGGCAGCACGCGGTGCGCAAGCGCGTGGCACACGTCGAGCGAGCCTGGGAGGCACTCGCCTTTCGGCGCTTGCGGCGAGGCCACGACGAACGGCAGCGAAACCGCAGCCGGCGGTACCTCGCGCGCGCACGCCACGGCCAGCGCCGCGGTCGCAAATCGCACCACGCGCATGGTTCATGCGCTTCGACGCACCGAGCGTCGTCGAGCTTGGGTCAGAACCCCGCGCCGAGATCCGCCGAGGCCGACGGCGATACGGTCGGGTTCACGGACGGCTGCGATTTCACGACGACCACGTGCGGACGCAGCGGCTCTGCGCCGGCCGACGTGGCCGATTCGGTCGCCGTCGGAATGGGCGACGAAAGCGTTTCGAGCTGCTCCATCACCACAGGCTCGCCGACTGCTGCGGGGACCGCATCGAGGACGCTCACGAGTGGCGTCATCCGACCGTTGTGCGTTTGAACGAGACGCGTCACGAGCCACGCCGCGCAGGCGACGCCGACGAACGCCGCGCTGAAGGAGAGCGCCATTCGCACTTTGCTCGGGCGGCGAAGCGGCACGGCCTGGCCGACCGTCTCGGCGATTGCGGGCACCGAGCCTGCGGCAAACTCGAGTGTGTCGGCGAGCTCGCTCGCGCTCGAAAACCGGGCACGCGGATCACGTTCGAGCGCGCGCGCAAACCAGAGGTCGAACGCACGTGGCAGCGTCGGGTTCACGCGCGATGGAATCGGGATTGGCGCGGTGCTGATCTTAACGAGCAAATCACCGAGCGTGTCACCGTCGAACGGAAGACGACCCGTGGTGCACTGATACGCAATGACGGCGACAGACCACAAATCGGTGCGGTGATCGACCTCGCGAAAACCGCGCGCTTGCTCGGGCGACATGTAGAAAGGCGTGCCGAGGATCGTTCCGGTTTTCGTGGCCGTCGTTGCGTCTTCTTCGCCGGGTGCTTTCTTCAGCTTGGCGATGCCGAAGTCCAAAATTTTCGCGGTCGCTTCGTCGTCTTCTTCGCGCTTGGCGAGAAAGACGTTCTCCGGTTTCAGATCGCGATGAATGATCCCGTGCTCGTGCGCGTGCGCGAGACCGCGGCACACCTGGCGAATCACGTGCGCAGTCTCGGCGAGCGAGAGCGTGCCCTTGCGCGTGATGCAAGCGTCGAGCGACTCGCCCGTGAGGAGCTCCATCACGATGTACGGTTTGCCGTCGCCCGTCGTGCCGTGATCGAAAATGCGAATCGTGTGTTTGGATTCGAGCGCAGCGGCCGCGCGCGCTTCCGTTTCGAATCGGCGGCGCATGTCGGCGTCGTCGCCGGCGGGGAGGTCGCGTTCGATCACTTTGATCGCGACGTGTGTGCCGAGCGAGACGTGTCGCCCCTCCCACACCGTGCCCATGCCGCCTTGGCCTATGCAACGAACGACTTCGTATTTGCCGAATGCGTGCGCGACCATTATCCGCATCGATGCAGTGCGCGTGCCAGACGACAATGCGCGGAAAACGCCGCGAATCCGCGGCGAGAGGCGTGCAAATCGTTGCACAGTGCGTACGAACGGCAGACATTGTCGCGATGAATCTCCGCCGCGTCGCTCTTGGAGTTGGCTTCGTGATCGTGTCGATCGCGTGCTCGAAAACGATCACGACCGAGCCCGACGCAGCGACATCACCGTGTCCGCCGTGCGTCATCGATACCGACTGCGCTGGCGGGAGCATCTGCGCGCAGCTCGGCGGCGATTCGTACTGCGCGGTCGCATGCCCCAACGGCGACGAGTGCAGTGGCGCGCTTCAATGCACCGCTGTCACGACGATCACTGGCGACTCGTCGAATGCATGCGTCGATCCCTCGAGCACGACCTGTGGTCCGCCTCCCGTCGTCGACGCGGGCGCCAACAAATGCCCCGGCTACGCCGACCCCAACACCACTGCGGGCTGCACGTCGTGCACCTCGGGCGGCAAGTCGTGTCAGCCGAATGGCTGCTACGGCGGTTGGTGGTGCGACACCACGCTCAACAAATGCCAGCAACCACCGGCGACCTGCCCCGGCACCGGTGACGCCGGCGCGCCGACGATTTACGACGGCGGTATCACGTCGAGCATCGGCATCGACGGCGGGACCGAATCACTTCTCTACTTCGCCATCGTTGGCGACACACGCCCCGCGAGCGAGGATGACACCTCGCACTATCCGACGACGATCATCTCGACGATCTTCTCGAACCTCCAAGCAACTACGCCGCCGCCGCCGTTCGTCGTCTCGACGGGCGACTATCAATTCTCGAATCCGTACCAGAACGAGGCAGCCGCGCAGCTCGCGCTCTATTTGAATGCGCGCGGGAGCTACAGCGGTATTCAGTTCCCCGTCATTGGCAACCACGAGTGCACCGGCGCGACCGTCAGCAACTGCGGAGCGGGCAACGTGAACGGGCTAACCAACAACTACAAATCGTTCATGACGCTCATGCTCGGGCCTCTTCAGAAGACGACGCCTTATTACGTCATCAACGTCGCCAAGCCCGATAACTCGTGGACTGCGAAGTTCGTCTTCGTTGCGGCCAACGCATGGGACGACACACAAGCGACCTGGCTCGACGCCGCGCTCGCCGTGCCGTCGACGTATACGTTCATCATTCGTCACGAGCCCGCGGCAACGACGACCACGCCCGGCGTTTCTCCCAGCGAAGCGATCATGGCGAAGTATCCGTACACGCTCGCGCTGGTCGGGCACTCGCACGAGTACGCGCACACGACGTATCGGCCACGCGAAGTGATCATCGGCAACGGCGGCGCGCCGCTCGCGACGAATCAGAATTACGGTTTCGGCATCGTCGCGCAGCGCGGCGACGGTTCACTCGCGGTCGACATGTACGACTACAAGGCCGGCACGCCCGATACGTCGTTCCATTTCGCAGTGAACGCGGACGGCTCGCCCGCGCCCTGATGAAGCGTTCCGAGCTCGTCACCACGGCGGTCGTGGCGATCGCCGCCGTTGGCACGGCCATCTGGCTCTCGCGCCAACCCGACATAGCGCCTGCGCATCAGCGCGTGGTGCGCGTTGTTCACGTGCCACGCGCGATCGGTGAGATCAAAGTCGACGGCGATCTCGACGAGCCCAGCTGGCAGACGAGCGCGCGCGAGAAGTTCATTCAGCAAGACGGAAACGAAGCGCGGCCCTATTCGGACATTCGTCTCACGTGGAGCGGCGACACGCTTCACATCGGGCTCTATGCATCCGATCATGACATCGTCAGCGCAAAGGTCCCCGCCGACGGTCCGCTGTGGCGCGGCGACACATTCCACGTCGTGATGACGGTCGGAAACGTTTCGTACGCCATCGACGTCGACCCGATGTGCACCATCACCGACAGCAAACGTCACGGCAACGGCCCGTGGGACTACACGTGGCAAAGCGGGGCGCACGCCGCGTGCGATGCCGACGGCACGGTCGACGTGCCAGGCGACAACGACGAAGAGTGGGTCGTCGAGATGGACGTGCCGCTCGTCGCAGAAAAAGACGGCCCGCTGGAGATTTTCGCGCATCGTTGCGACGTCGCGGAGGTGGGCGGCAAAGCGCTGCAAACCCCATGTCCGCAAAGCGAACCGGTTCGACTCGTCCTCGATCCATGAGCGGAGCCCCCGAAACGATTTACGGCCTGCGCGCGGGGCTCGCAGTCTTCGAGATGCGACGCGACGACATCGAGCGCATCGCGTTCGCGCGCGAAGTGCATGGTGAGCTCGACGCGCTCGTGCGGTTCGCATCGCAGCGGGGCCTCCCGTGCAAAGAGGAGCGATCCGACGCGCTCGCGCGCCTCGCGCAATCACAGAATCACGAGGGCCTTTGCGTCGTCGCGAAGGCGCGGAAGTTCATCGCGCAGGCCGACCTCGCCGAGCTCCTCGTGCGACGCAAAGGCGCGGCGATCGCCCTCGACCGCGTTCGCAACCCTTACAACGTCGGCGCGATCATCCGCACGGCCGCATTCTTCGGCATCGACGCGATGATCCTCGGCGCGCCCGCACCACACCCCGCGCTTGCGCCCGACGCCGTACGCGTCGCAGAAGGCGGCGCCGAGCACGTCGCGATCTCACGCACGACCGATCTCGCCGACACGCTCGCGCGCCTGCGCAAACAAAACATCACCATTGTCGGCGCCGACGGCCACGCGAAGACGAGCGCCCTCACCTACGCATTCACGCGCCCCGTCGTGCTCGTCGTCGGTCACGAACGCGAAGGCATCAGCGCCCGCATCCGCCCGCACCTCACCGACGTCGTGTCGATCTCGGGCTCCTCCACGATCGAGTCCCTCAACGTCGCCGTCGCCACGGGCATCCTCATCTCCAAAATGTAGGTGGCATCAAGGAGCGGCGATGTCGAACGTGTCGCGGACCGTGCCTTGGTCGTCGACGACGGTGCCGTGGATGCCTGCGGCGATGTCGATGATCGTGGCGTGGTAGAAGGCGCCCGACGCGACGCGCGAGCCGCAGTAGTCGCGTTGGATGTTCTCGTTTGGGTTGTTGATGGCGCCGCCGCCGCCGGCTGTCGTGACGTACGTGATGTTGCCGAAGTCGAATCGCTCGTAGCCGTGCATGTGCGCTTGAAGAACGAGCGGGACCTTGTGCGCGAGAAATAGCGGCTCGAAGAACTGGCGCGCGAGCGGATCGTCTCCGGTGTCGCCACACGTGACGAACGGTTTGTGAAAGTAGACAATCGAGAATCGGTAGCCCGGCTCTTGCTCGACCTGCACGATCTGCTGCGCGAACCAACCGGCTTGTGCCGACGTTGCGTCGGTCGAGTCCTGTGTGTCGAGGACGAAGAACTGAACGCCGCCCGATTCGAACCGGTAGTACTCGTCGTTGCCCGCGAAGCCGGTGCCGTGGAAGAAGCGCTCGGTGTAGTCCGTGTATTCGTCGGGCGTTTCGCTCTCGTGGTTTCCGATCGCCGGAAAGAATGCGCCACGCGCGAGAAGCGGCCGCATGATCTGGTCCCAGAGCTGCCAGGTGTCGAAGCCGCTGTCGTAGTATTCGATGTCGCCGAGGTGCATCGTGAAGTCGGGCGCCATCGGGATGACGTGCGAAAGCACATTGGCTGCCGAATCGCCGAGCCCGACGTTGGTGTCGCCGATCGCGAGCAATCGGAGCGGAGCACCGCTCGGCTTCGCGGTGCAGAAGCGCCCGACGCGCGTGGTGTCAGCGTCCAAGCGATAGTCGTAACAAGTGCCTTGCGTGAGCGACTCGAGCGGCGCTTCGTGCATGAACCACGCGCCCGCGTAGTCCGTTGTGGCGTTGAAATTCAGCACCGCGCGATGCTCGATCGTGAGATCGGTCTCGCTCTCGGTCGAGCCGGCGACGAATGCGGCGCCACCTTCGGGCGTGACGGCGACCGTGCCGAGCGTTCCGTTGCGACACGTCTCCCATCGAATGACGGCATGTGTGTCATCGACGGCGAGGACCCATGGGCCCTTCGTCACGCCCGTTCCCGCGCATGTGCGCCCGGCTTCGGCCTCGGTGCCGGCGTCGTCTGCGCCCAGGGCCGAGGCGTCGTCGCATGCGAAGAGGAGCCTCGCGGAGAGCGTAATGCACACGAGGGCGACGACTTTGTGCATAATCGCCCGCTACCATGAGCCACTCGCTCGCGAAAAACAAATTGAAGGTTCTCTTGCTCGAAGGGATTCACCCCGGCGCGAAAGAGCTCTTCGAACGCGAGACATTCCAGGTCGAGCTCGTCAAACAGGCTCTCAAGCCCGACGAGCTCGCCGCCCGCCTCGACGGCATTCACATCCTCGGCATCCGCAGCAAGACCCACGTCACGCGCGACGTCCTCTGCCATGCGAATGCGAAGCGCCTGCTTTCCGTGGGTTGCTTTTGCATCGGCACGAACCAAGTAGAGGTCGACGCGGCATCCGAGCGCGGCGTTCCCGTTTTCAATGCTCCGTTTTCGAACACGCGCAGCGTTGCCGAGCTCGTCATCGCCGAGATCGTCGTTCTCGCGCGGCAGCTCGGAGATCGATCGCGCGAGGTTCACGAGGGGCGCTGGCGCAAAGCCGCAGCGCATTGCCACGAGATCCGCAACAAGACGCTCGGCATCGTGGGCTACGGCCACATCGGCTCGCAAGTGGGCGTGCTCGCCGAGGCGATGGGCATGCGTGTCGTCTTCTTCGACATCGCAACCAAGCTTCCGATGGGCAACAACCGCTCGCTCGAATCACTCGAAGCGCTCCTTCGCGACAGCGACTTCGTCACGCTTCACGTTCCGGCCACGCGCGAAACGCACGAGATGATCGGCGCAACGGAGCTCGGCCAAATCAAATCCGGCGCGCATCTCATCAACGCAAGCCGCGGCACGGTGGTTCGCATCGATGCGCTTGCCGCTGCGCTTCGCGATGGGCGCGTGGGCGGCGCCGCGATCGACGTCTACCCGGACGAGCCCGAGTCCAACTCCGACGGCTTCGCCACCGAGCTCCGCGGTTTGCCGAACGTGATCCTCACGCCGCACATCGGCGGCTCCACCGAGGAAGCGCAAGAGGCCATCGGTCGAGAAGTCGCGACCTCGCTCATCAAGCTCACGAACGCAGGCACCACGACCGGCGCGGTGAATTTCCCGCAGGTCGAGATCCCACAAGCCAAAGGCACGCATCGCATCCTCAACGTGCACAAGAACGTGCCGGGCGTGCTCGGCGCGGTGAACCGCATCGTCAGCGAGCTCGGCGCCAACATCCGCACGCAAATGCTCGCGACCGATCCGACGGTCGGCTACCTCGTGATGGACGTCGAGCAAGACGTCGCCAGCGCCATCGCAGACGCCATCGCCGACTTACCCTCGAACATCAAAACACGCGTCCTCCATTGAGGCGCACGACGCGGCGACTTGTCCCGCTCCATCTTGTGGCTTGATCGCGCGCGTTCGTGAGACGATATGCGGATGAATCACCGCACCATCGTCATGCTTTGTCTTTGCTCCGCGTCGGCTCTCGGTCTCGTCGTCGCGTGCGGCGGTGACGACTCCAAGACGGACGGCGGTGATCTCGACGCAACGACGGACACGGGCGGCAGCGACACGAGCACATCGGACACGAGCACGAACGACGCGAGCACCGACGCGCGCGCGGACACCTCCACTGGGTGCGCGAGCGACGAAGCGGGTTGCCGCGCGTGCTGCGCCACACTCTATCCGGAAGCTGGAGCGACGATCATCGTCGACATCCAGGCATGCGCATGTGGCGATGCGGCTGCGTGCCGAACGCCGTGCGGCGCCAACCTTTGTAAAGACAAGGCGTCGTCACCCCAATGCGGCATGTGCGTCGCAAACGCCGACGCCGGCGATTGCCTCAGCAAGGCAACCGCAGACTGCCTCGGTAGCGCGAGCTGCGCGCCCATCATCTCGTGCCTCGCATCATGCGGCGACGGCGGCTGAGCTTTACCGCCGCTCACGAGGAGTTCTAGGCGTTTCGTGATACGCCTTAAATCGTCCATGCCGCTCGAGGACCACGCAGCTTGGCAGGTGGGCAGGTACGCGGTCCACGGAGAGCTCGCCTCTGGCGGTATGGCCACGGTGCACATCGGGCGCATGGGCGGCGCCGGTGGGTTCGCGAAGCTCGTGGCCATCAAGCGGATGCATCCGCAGTTCGCGAAGGACCCCGATTTTCTCGCGATGTTCCTCGACGAGGCGCGCCTCGCGACGCGTATTCGTCACCCCAACGTCGTCCAGTCGCTCGATGTGATCGTCGAGCGCGGCGAAGTGCTCCTCGTCATGGAGTACATCCACGGTGACGCGCTCTCGCGCATCAACCGCGCGCTTCGGAGCAAGAGCGAGCGCATTCCGCTGCGCATTGCCGTCGCGATCATGTCGGGCGTGCTCCACGGTTTGCACGCAGCTCACGAAGCGAAAAGCGAGAAGGGCGAGCCGCTCGGCATCGTCCACCGCGACGTGTCGCCGCAAAACGTGATCGTCGGCGTCGATGGCGTCGCGCGCGTGCTCGACTTCGGCATCGCCAAAGCCGCGGACCAAGTGCACCTCACGCGCGAGGGCGAGCTCAAGGGAAAGCTCATTTACATGGCGCCCGAGCAGCTTCTCGGCGAGCCGCTCACGCGTCGCACGGACATCTTCGCGGCGTCGGTCGTGCTTTGGGAGTGCCTCACGGGCCAGCGTCTCTTCGAAAGCGATTCGCAAACGGCGCTCTTGGCGCGCGCGCGCATGCAGAAGGTCGACCCGCCAAGCGAGCTCGCGCCGGAAATTTCGCCCGTGCTCGACGACATCGTTCTCAAGGGCCTCGCACTTCAATCGAGCTCGCGCTGGTCGACGGCGCGCGAAATGGCGCTCGCGCTCGAAGACGCCGTTCCGCCCGCAACGACCGCACAGGTCGGTGTGTGGGTCGAGCAAGTCGCCGCGAAGGTGCTTGCTGAACGGCAAGCGCGCATCGACGAGATCGAATCCGCGGGTGCTGATAGCAGCGCACGGAGTCGTGAGCTGGTCGCCGACATCGCTTCCGATCGTGTGTTCACGCAAGACATCCTCTCTGCACGAAGCGCATCGGGCGCGCGACCCTTTCCTCCTCCGCCGCCACCGCCTTCGGCGCAATCGGGGAGTCAACCGAAGAGCAACACGCCGACGCCGCTTTCGCGACGAAGCGATCGCGCGAGCTTCGATCGTTTGTCGGGGCCTCCCCTTCCGCCACCACAGGCGCCGGTGCCAAGCGGACTCCCCGCGCCGGCACGCCCGACGCCACTCAGCGTTCGTCGCGACGAATTTTACGTGCCACCCGCAGGCGACGTGTCCGTGCCGCTTGCGCCGATGTCGCTCGATGCGCCTGCGATCCCGATGGAGCACGCCAAGCCGGCGAAGACTCACGTTCAGAAGATCAGCCGCGGTCGCGTCGGCACGGTCATCGTTTTGCTGATGCTGCTTCTCTTCGCCGGCGTCGTGCTTGGTGCGCCTTCGTTCGTGCGAAAGAGCTTCGTCGAATCGCTCGCGCAGCGTGGGCTGGTCGTCACGGTCGACGAATGCGATCTGTACGCACAAGTCGGCACGGCTCGCCTCGTCGGCGTCACGGTGACTTCGCCGGACGTGCCGGGGGCGAGCGCGCACATTCACGAAGCGCTCGTCGATCTCGATGGCAGCCTCGAGCCAAAAGCGATCATCTTGCGCGATGTCGACGTGAACGTCGGCGTTGGATACGCATCGCTCTTCAAGTCGCTCGATGGGTGGTCCAAAAAACACGGCAACGGTTCGGTCTTCGGATTTCCAGCGGCCGTTCGGCGCGCGAGAATCGAAAGTGGGCACATCGCGTGGAATCAACCTTCGGGCGTCGGGACGCACCTCGAAGCGCGAAGCCTCACGCTCGACATGACGCCCAAAGAAGGTCGGCCGCTCGGCGAAGATTTCCAAATCGATCCGACGAGCCTAGACGTCGTCACGCCGCTCGGCCCGATGGGCCCATGGCTTTTCTCCGCGAGTCGCACGGGTAGCGCGTACACGTTCAACTTGTCGTTCAACCAAGCGCACCAGCAAAGCTTCGGGCTCGACATCACCGGCAGTGACGGCGCCGCAAAGGTCGATTTGCGCGCCGCTCGCGCGACGCTCGCCGACGTGAACGTGAAGCCCGATACTTTCGGCGTACCTCCCGCCGACCCGCCAAAGTTCGACATCACCATGCACGCGGAGCGAAAAGGCGCAGTCTGGAACGGCACGGTGAACGCGCTCATCGAGAGCTTCCACGTTCCCGGCGCTCACGCGGCGCCGCTCAACGCCGAATTCGCCTTCGCGGGCGCGCCAGGTGCTGCGCTCGATGTGCAGCGCGGCCGTTTCGCTCTCGGCTCGGGTGATGCGCCTCTCGCGGGAACGATCGCGATCTTGGACGACGCCGTCTTGTTGAAGGTCGCCTCCACCGTTCCGCTGAAGTGCGACGACGGCACGGTGCGCGCGCCGCTCTCGCTCTCGATCGACTCGCGCGACATCGGCGCAGCTTCGCTCGCGCCCGCAACGCGACTTTGCCCACCGAGGAAGTGACGAAGGTGATCGGTCCCGGCATCGTCATCGGCCGTCGTTATCGCCTCACGGAGCGGATCGCACGCGGCGGCATGGCGGAGGTGTGGACCGCTGTCGAAGAGAGCACGGGGCTCGTGGTCGTCGTGAAGACGCCGCGCTCCACCGCGATGCAGCGCACCGATTTGCTGCGCCTCTTCGCGCGCGAAGGAACGATGCTCTCGCGCGTGAACAGCAACCACGTTGCGCGGTTCTACGGTTACTTCGTGGAGGACAAGCGCCCGTTCATCGTGTGCGAGCGCCTCGTCGGCGAAACGCTCGCCGAGCGACTCCGGCGATCGCGCGTTCTCACGCTCGCCGACCTCGGGCCCATCGTGGAGCAAGTCTTGCTCGGCCTCGGTGACGCACACGACGCGGGCGTTTTGCATCGCGATCTCTCGCTCGACAACGTGTTCTTGTGCGCGGGCAAAGTGGAGACGGCAAAGCTGATCGATTTCGGTGTCGGCAAGCAGCTCAACGACCCAGAACCGATGACGCCCGCCGACGCAACCATGGGCTCGTTCGCGTACATGGCCCCCGAGCAATGGCTCGACCCCTCCAAGGTCGACGCGCGAACCGACATCTACGCGCTCGGCACGATCATCTTTCGCTCGCTCACAGGAAGCTTGCCGTTTCCGGAGAAGAACGCGATGCGTCTCTTGACGATCAAGCGCGACTTCGACGCGCCCACCATCGGCGAAGTCACGCGCGCGCCTTATCCGACGGCGGCGTCGTCGTTCGTCGCGACGGCTCTCGCACGCGAACGCGAAGGGCGTTTCCCAACCGCCGCGGCAATGCTCGAGGCATGGCGCGCCGTATTCGCAACGAGCGCGTGGACGGCGCCAGCAATCGCGATCGGCCCAGATGAAGGCGGTGACACCACCGCAACGATGACGCATACGAGGCGAACGAAATCGTCATGAGCGGTTCCACTGTAGCGACCAGCAAACACGTCGAGCTGCGCGGCGGCACGCTTCAGCTCGTCCACGAGGCCGCACGTCGCGTCGTGGTTGGAGCTGATCCTGTTTTGGTCGGCCGCGACGAGCTGTGCACCCTCGTGCTACGCGACAAACGCGTGAGCGCGATGCACGCCGAGCTCGTCGCCACGGCAGATGGCGTTCGCATCCGCGATCTCGGCAGCAAAAACGGGATCTGGGCCGGCGACGTCCGCGTGCAAGAGGGCTACCTCACCGAAGCGACCGTTCTTCATTTCGGGCCCATCGATGTTGCGTTCGCGCCGACGCGCCCCGAGAAAGTGCGGCTCGCGCAAGCAGAGGAGCTCGGCGAGCTTTACGGGCGAACGCCAGCGATGCGTGATGTGTTCGCGCGCATCGAGCGCAGCGCATCATCGGATCTCACCGCTCTCATCGAAGGCGAAACGGGGACGGGCAAAGAGCTCGTCGCCCAAGCGTTTCACGACCTCAGCCCACGCAAAGGTCGGCCATTCGTCATCGTCGACTGCGGCTCGATTCCGCACGGTCTCGCGGAGTCCACGCTCTTCGGTCACGTGCGTGGCTCGTTCACCGGCGCGACTGACAACCGAATATCGCCGTTCGTGCTCGCCGAAGGCGGAACCGTATTCTTGGACGAGCTCGGCGAGCTTCCACTCGACACGCAGCCCAAGCTCCTTCGTGCCCTCGCCGAGCATCGCATCCAGCCCGTGGGCGGCACGGGCTACGTTCCTTTCGACGCACGCATCGTCGCCGCGACGCGTCGCGATCTTTCGCGTGCAGTGAACGAAGGCGCGTTTCGCGCGGACCTCTACTTTCGCATCGCACAGGTGCGCATCGCGATTCCATCGCTACGTGATCGCGTCGAAGACATTCCCGGGCTCGTGCAATGGATCCTCGAGCGCGACGGAAAGCGCGCGGCGTTCAAACGCATCCCGCGCGATTCGATGGCGCAGCTCCTCCGGCACGATTGGCCAGGCAACGTGCGCGAACTGTGCAACGTCGTCGCGGTTGCCGTCGCCCTGGCGGACGAGGGCGGCACGATCGATCTCGCTGCGCATCTCGGATCATCACCGCCAGCAGGCTCGATGCGCACGCTCGGCGGTGAGGCATCGATCGATCTCGGCTACCACGAGGCCAAACGTGCCGCGCTCGATTCGTTCGAAAAGGCCTATTTTTCGGCCCTCAGCGACAAGACCGGCGGCAACATCGCCGAGATGTCGCGGCGCGCAAAGCTCCAACGAACGCACGTGCGCCGCTACCTCGTGTCTCACGGCATCGGACGAAAGCGCGAGAGGTGATAAACTAACGCATGCGCTCGCTGGCATGGTTTGGCGTTGCGACGCTCGTCGCTTGCGGGATCGACCAGGTCGGTCTCGGCAGCCCTGACGCCTCGATGCCGCTCGATGCATCACGCGACGTCACCGTGCTGCCCGATGCGAGCGGCGATGCCGGCGGCGTCGACGCCTCGACCGACGTGGCTGCGGAAGCACAAGTGATGTGCCCAACGGGCTTGGCAGGCCCGACGCTCGTTCCCGTCGAAGACTATTGCGTCGACTCGACGGAGGTCACCACTGCGCAATACGCGCTGTTCGTTGCCGCGAACGGCCCATTCATCCCAGACGCCGGAGCGCGCTGCTCGTGGGTGAACACTCTTGTTCCGAAGAACATCATGCTCGATCCAGCCGTTCCGCAGGTCTACATCGACTGGTGCGAAGCGCACATGTACTGCCAGTGGGCGAAGAAACGTTTGTGCGGCGCCCGTGCTGGCGGGCAATTGCCCAACTCGACGCCCGTCGCCTCGCCCACCGACGCATGGTGGTACGCATGCTCGCAAGGTGGTCTGCGAAAGTACGCCTACGGATCGTATTGGGACGCCGGCGCGTGCAACTCCGACGGCGTCAACGGTCAAACCACGGCCGTAGCGACGCATCCGGGCTGCGTCGGCGGATACCCCGGCCTCTATGACATGACGGGCAACGTCAAAGAGTGGATTGCTTCGTGCGACAACGACAACGGCAACAACGACAACTGCCGCTTGCTGGGTGGCGCTTACAACGACAACCCGAGCAACTCGGCGTGCGACTCCACGGTCACACAGCACCGCGATCACAACTCCGACGACAACATCGGCTTTCGCTGCTGTTGGCCGTGACCGGCCCGCTGGCGTGGCCCAATGTGGCCCTGCCACCCCCGATCTGCGATTCGCCGGCGATTCTGCGCGGCACGCGCCGTGCTCTACGTGTCACCGAGCGCGCTCTGCTTATTCACTTATTTGCGAAAGGAATCGCTTAAAAAAACGAAAGTGGCTTGCACAACGGGTCAGAGTCGGAAGCAAGCAAATCTCACCACGGGAACGACGAACCTGCACCAGTGCGCGTGTTGCGCTTGAATGTGCAGGCCGAGAATGTTCCTACGGAAAGGGCGCGACGTTTTTCACAAACGTCGCACTACACCACCGTGAGTGAGTGAGGCATCGCGGAGGGAACGGGACCTCGCGCCTGAATATGTCCTCTTCGGAGGACGGTTGCCGCGCTACAAATTTGCTCGCATCACGCGAGGACTATCTGTCCACGTTCATTTTCAGTCAGGCGCCCGGTGGGCGTTTGCGCCCAAATGCGAATTCGCTCCGGGCGCCGACTGCGACGCGGACGTGTGCGCTTGGCGGGAGACTTTGATGCGAAGGTCTCGAGCGTTGCTCAATTCCCGCGGACGCGGGCAACGAACGACGTCACGAGCGACCACACGGCCTTGAGTTTTTCGCCGAGCGGCGTCGATTTGCTGCGGAGCTTCGCGAACGAGCGCGCGATGGTCTCGAGCGCGGGCGTGTACGGATACCACCACAGCTCGCGCGCACCTCGGCTCGTGTCGACGAGGAGAAAACGCGGACGCGTGAACGCATCGAGCGCGAGCGGCGAATTCGTGATGCCGTATCCCGTTTCGCCGTGGCCGCTCCATGGAGCTTGCGGGAGCGCGCCGGTGAATGCGTGGTTGTTGATCGTGACGACGCCGGCTTTGAGGCGAGCGCCGATCGCGCGACCGCGATCGATGTTTTTCGTCCAGACGCTCGCCGTGAGGCCATATTTCGAGTCGTTTGCGAGCTTCACGGCTTCGTCGGCGTCGGCAACGGCGCGAATCGGGAGGATCGGGCCGAACGTTTCCTCGCGCATGAGCGGTGTGTCGTCCGACTCGAGGTGCATCACAGTGGGCGCGAAGCCGTAGCCGCGCTCGAGCGTTTTACCGCCTTCGAGTACCTTGGCGCCGTCGGCTTTCTTGGCGTCGTCGACGTGTGAGCTGACGACCAGGCGCTGTGCTTCGGTTGCGAGTGGGCCGATGTCTTCGCCGAAGCGGAGTGACTTGACTATCTCGGCGACCTTCTTCTCGAATGCAGATGCGATCGACTTCTCGACGTAGACCCGCTCGATCGCCGCGCAGTTTTGGCCCGCATTGCTCATCGCGCCCCACACGACGCCATGGGCGGCGCGTTCGAGGTTTGCGTCGGCGAGCACGATGGCGGCATCTTTTCCGCCGAGCTCGAGCGAGCACGGGATGAGACGCTCGGCGCACGCGTGAGCGACTTTGCGACCTGAGCGGACGCTGCCAGTGAAGACGACGAGATCGACATCGGCCTCGCAGAGTGCTGCGCCCGCATCGCCGGCGCCTTGAACGAGACCGAAGAGGCCTTTCGGAAGGATGGCTTCGAAGAGATCGGCGACGAGCTTGCCCGAGCGCGGCGTGATTTCGCTCGGCTTGAAGACGACCGCATTGCCTGCGAGAAGCGCGGGAATGATCGTGCGAAGTGGGAGCGCAACAGGGAAATTCCACGGCATGATCACGCCAACGACGCCGCGTGCCTCGCGCGTGATCGTCCCCGATTTTCCGGGGTACGCAATGGCGTCGAGCTCGACCTCGGAGGGCGCCATCAGCTCTTCGATCGATTTGCACCAAAAGTCGACGACGTCGCCGGACGGAAGCACTTCGGCGAGGAGTGATTCAGCGTCTGGCCTACCGAGCTCGCCATGCAGTGTTTTGGCAACGAGGTCGGCGCGGTCGAGCACGCGATCTTTGACGACGGCGATGATCTCGGCGCGCGCCGTTGGGCCGAGGGCGGCCCACGCCGGTTGCGCTTCACGTGCGGCGGCAACGATGGTCGCGATGTCGGCGAGCGGCGTCGCTTCGACGGCATCGAGCTTGCTCCCGTCGAGTGGGCTCGACATCGGAAACGGCGAGGTCATGGCCGCGCATATAGCAGACATCCCGCCATCCGCGGGGCTCAGGCGCCGAGATCGTGGATACCCGCCGTGGGGGACGCATCGCGGTCGGAGATGGCGCGCCGCGCAATCTCCACGATGCGAGTGTGGTGCGTGAAGAGAATGACCTGGGTGTGCTTCGCAAGCTCGGACAGAATCGTGAGCGCCGCGGCCGCACGCTGATCGTCGAAGTGAACGAGCACATCGTCGAGGAGAAGCGGGAGCGGGCCGCGCGCATGCGTGAGGCGTTCGAGGCTGGCAACGCGGAGCGCGAGATAGAGCTGATCGAGGGTGCCATCCGAGAGCGAGGTGGTTTCGAGGCGCCGACCGTCCTTCACGGCGACGATGACGGGCTCGTCCGATTCGCCGAAGCCGACCTCGAGGCCTTCGAACGCGCCGAGCGTGAGCGTTGCGAAGAGCGAGCTCGCGCGCGTGAGCACCGGGCCCTGATTTTCGCGCCGATATTTGTCGAGCAAGCGCGATACGGCAGCCGCGGCGAGACGCGCACGCGCGAAGCGCTCGGCAAGATCGCGAACGCGCGCGAGCTGGCGTTGCGCTTCCGCCGCTTGCTCGACAGCGGGGGACTTCGGCATTTCTTTTGCGCCGGTCTCGACGCTTCCGAGGTGGCGGCTTGTTTGCTGGATGCGATCGTCGACCTCGACGAGACGCGCTTCGAGATCGGCCGCACGCAACTCCGCAGACGCAGCGGGCTCCGGTGACTCCAAAGCGTTGGATGATTGGTCGAACGCGGCGCGCGCTTCACGTGCTTGCGCATCGAGCCGACGCGCTTGCTCCTCTAGGGTTTCGCGTTTGGCGCGCTCTGCGCTCGAACGAGCGACGCGGCGCGCGAGCTTGGCACACGCTTCCTCGGGTGCGCGCGGCGACAAATCGGACGCACACGCTTCGCACACTTCGAGGACGTCGGACGTGAACCGTTTCGCGTCGCGATCGATACCCGCGAGGCGCCGCCGAACCTTGTCGGCTTCTTCGTCGATTCGCGCCAATAGCGCTGCGGCCTCGAGAGCGGCCTCGGCTTCTTCCGGGCTTGCGGCATCGCGGAGGCCGAGGGCACGCGTCACGCCGCTCCATTCGGTCTCCCACGTGGCGCGATCGCGTTCGAGCGCGGCGTGATCGCGAACGGCCTGTGCGTGCTCGCGCTCGGCGACGCGAAGTGCGCCCGCCGCCACCGTGCGCGATGCATGCGCTTCGTCTCGTGCTGCAAGCAAGCGCTTGGCCGCTTGTTCGAGCCGAGCAAGCGGCGCATCGGCCGCGGGGGCCTCCCCTTCGCGGACGAGTGCCGCGACGAGCGCCTGCCTCGCCGTGCGCGCTGCCGATTCGAGAGGCGCCACCGCGTGCTCGGACTCGATCGCGCGACGCGCTGCGACGCAAGCGCTCTCGTAACGCGCGAGCCACGCAATGGTCTCTTCCGGTGAGCGTGGCGACAGCACCGACCACGCGCGCGCGGATGCGGCCGCCTCTTCCGCGAGCGCTCGCTCTTCGTCGCGAGCGATTGCAAGCTTGCGATCGGTCGCAGCGAGCGATGCCTCGGCTTCGGCGAGACGCGTGACGCGCGCCGCTTCACGCCGCAGCCGATCGGCGAGCTCGTCCGAGTCGGTCATCGATCGCTCGAATCGACCAGCCGCGCGACCCGAAGGCGCGTTCGTTCCGTCACGGATGGCGTCCCAGAGCGCGTCGCGTTCGGAGCGCGCTTTCTCGAGCGATTCCTCGGTGGGCACGTCACCCTCGGCGCGAAGCGCTGCGACGGCGCGCTCGGCTTCGGCGTGCTCTTCCTCGAGACGCCGACGTCGATCGCTCGCACCGCGCGCGCGCTCCACGTGACTCGCGGCCGCACGTGCGTGTGTCGATGCGACATCGCTCGAAGGGACGGTCATGGCGAGAAGCTCATCGAGCGTCTTCGCTGGGACATCGAGCGACGCGATGCGTGTGGCGACCGCGGCGCGATCGCGTGCGGCCGCGGCGCGCGCTTCGTCGAGACGCGCCTCGAGCTTGCCCTCGCTGCGTGAGAGCTCGAGTGCGTCGCGAAGATCATTCGATTCGTCGTCGCCTACGTCGCTGGTGCAATCCGCTGCCGCGCGTTTCGACGCCTCCGCCGTCTCGGCTTCGCGCGTTTGGACGACGCGTGCACGTGCACGCAGGCTCGCTGCATCGGTGACGAGCTTTCGCACACTCGGCGCGAGAGGAAGCGCACTCTCCACGTTGGCCGGCGCCGCGCGTTTCGCTTTGCGCGCGCGCTCCTCGATGGCGTCTAGCTCCGCGGCGATGCGCGGGCGATCGAGCTGCGCTTTGCGATGGCTTCCGAGCCGCTCTTGAAGCTCTGCGATCGTTTGCGAGCGTGAGAGCAAGTCATCCGCGGGGCTCAAACCTTCGAGCTCGGCACGCGCAAGGGCGAGCGAGCCATCGAGCTCCGCAACGCGCGCGCGATTCGCATCGAGCGAGCGAGCCGCCGCTGCAATGCTCTGTGCTCGCGCGCGCTCCTCGGCTAGCGCCGCTCGCTCACGGCGCAATGTCTCGAGCAGGGCGCGAGCTTGCTCGATTTGTTTCTCGACCTTCAGCCACTCGTCTGGGTGCGTTGCCAGCTGGCTCGCGAGTTTCTTCGCTTCCGTATACGAGCGATGCGCTTCGTTGAGCGGGCGCGCTGTGCCGCGCGGAACGAACAGCGCATCCGCCTCCGCACGCAGCGCAACGAGAACCGCATGCAGGCCCGTGAGCCCAGTTGCAGCCGAAAATAGGCTCTCCCCGAGATCGCCATTGCCGACCTTCAGTGCAGCGCCGCCCTTCCGCAGGCCGACGTGGTCGAGCCCATACGTTTGCTCGTAGGCGTTCGCGTCGATGCCGCCGAGCCAGCGCGCGAGCACCTCGGAGTCGAAGGGCTCGCCACTTGGAGTGAGGAGCGTGTTCTTTCGACCTTTGCGGCGCACGAGGTCGAGCGACTGCCCGTGCGTATCAATGAGCGTGGCGCCGACACGCACCTCGTCGACCGAGTGCCCGTCCTTGCTGCGCTCGGGGATGCCGAAGAGCAAGCCAAGCACGGCGCGGCGCGTCGTGCTTTTGCCTGCTTCGTTTGGACCGAAGACGACCTCGATGCCGCCGTCGTTGGCGAAGCGCAGACGCTTGCCTTGAAACGGCCCGAATGCGAGCAGGTCGAGCGAGCGAATACGCATTACGCGCCTCGTGATCCCCGAAGGGGGGAGCCCTCCTCGCCTGCTTCCTCTCGGACTTTCGCGACCAGAGCTTGCTGCGCTTCGTTCAATAGCGCGCGAAGCACGTTCACGTCGTCGAGGTGGAGGCCGTCGGTGCCCCCTTCGATTTCGAGCGGGAGCTTCGAGCGCACTTCGGCGAGCGCTTCAGCCGCGAGCGAGGTGAGCTCTTCGTCGGTGACGTCGGCGAGCGTTGCGAGCGCATCGACCCACTCGCCGCTGACGGGGCGTGGGGCTTTCGACGTCGTCTCGACCTTCAACTTTTCGAAGTAGACGTTGCCGAGATCGTTCGCGATGGCTTGGAGCTCGGCGGTCACGGCGTCACGTGCGCCAATCACGCGTGACACTGCGCTCTCGGCGCCGCGCACGATCACGCGCGTGGCGACGACGCGACCGTCCGCGGCCTCGAGCTCGCTCGCCATGGCTTCGCGCGCAGCATCGAGCACGTCATGGACGCCCGCAGACGCAGCAACATCGACGATCGAAACGCACCACCTCACGACGTCGAACGACGCATGCTCGACCGACGCAATGCGACCCGCGTCGACATCGATCATCGTCGCGCCTTTGGCGCCGAGCTCGCGCACATGACGTCCCTGAATGTTGCCGGGAAAGACGATCCACGGCTCCTCGGCGAGCACCTCGCGCTGGTGCACGTGACCGAGCGCCCAGTAGTCGTACCCGTGCGATTTGAGGGACTCGACGTTGCAGGGCGCGTATGGCTCGTGGCCCGCGCGCCCTTCGGCGCACGTGTGGAGCAGTCCAAAGTTGAGCATCCCCGAGATCGGTGCTGGATAGTCGCGCGAGAGATCGTCGGTCACGACGCGCTCGGCGAAGCTTCGGCCATGCACCGCGATCCCCAAATCTTCGAAGACCACCGTTTCGGGTTTCTTGTGCGAGAGCTCACGCACGTTTTCGGGTAGCCGGAGCGCGCGTGTGATCTGGCTTTGCGCATCGTGGTTGCCGCGCACGATGACGACGCGAACGCCCGCCTCGCGAAGGCGCGACATCTCCTTTGCGAAAAAGAGCCCCGTCGAGAAATCGCGCCAGTCGCCGTCGTAGAGATCGCCCGCGAGCAGCAAGAGCGAAGCCTTCGACTCGATGCATGATGCAACCATGTTCTCGAGTGCGCGGCGTGTCGCCTCGCGAATGGCCGACACCGGCGCGCCATCGTAGGGTGCGAGCCCGCGAAGAGGGCTGTCGAGGTGAAGGTCGGCGGCGTGCACGATGCGCATCGGGTAGGGAGAGTAGTGTAGGTTGTGCGCGTGCGTCGAACGCTATGGGCATGGGTCACGGCGATCACGCTCATAGTCGTCACGCTCTTCGCGAGCCTCCTCGCGCGATCGGCTCATGCAGACGGCGACGACTCGCTCGCGCAAGTGAAGTCGCGCGGCACGCTGCGCTGGGGTGGCGATTTGCAAGGCGGCGAGCCGTACGTTTCGCAACGGCCGGATGGCATGCTCGTCGGTTTCGAGGTCGAGCTCGCCCAAGCGATCGCAAAGCGCCTCGGGGTGACGGAAGAGTTCGTGCAAAACGATTGGAATACGCTCGCGCCATCGCTCGAGCGCGGCACGTTCGACATCATCCTGAACGGATACGAGATTACGCGCGAGCGTATGGGGCGCATCCTTTTCTCGCGCCCGTATTACGTGTTCGCCGAGCGCCTCACCGTGCGCAAAGGCGAAGCGCGCTTTAGCGCGAACCTTGGTGACTTGCGCGGCTGCCGCGTTGGCACTCTCGGCACGTCGCTCGCCTACGACACGCTCGTCGCTGCGGGAGCCGATCCCGTTCTCTACGAAGGCCAAGAGGAGCCCTACGCCGATCTCGCGCATGGTCGTATCGACGCCGTGCTCCTCGACGACATCATCGCCCAACGGTACGCGACGCGGCACGCCGAGCTCGCGACCGCCGGAGACGTGCGCGAGGGCGTCTACGCTATCGCCACCCGCAAGACGGACCACGCGCTCATGCTCGCGATCGACGACGCACTCGACGAGCTCGTGTGGAACGGCGAGCTCCGCGCCATCCTCGCGCGCTCCGGCATCGACGACCCACGCGAAGACAAGCTCGAGACGTACGGACATCCCTCGGGCGGGAGCGCATCCATCGGCGAGTCGCGCATAGAGGCCTACCCGCATTTTGGCGCACACCACGTCTGGCTCTTCATCCAAGGCGCCGGCGTGACGCTCTTCGTCTCGGTCCTCGCGATGGCAGTCGCCTTCCCGCTCGGCCTCTTGCTCGCGATCGCGCGCACGCATGGGCCGCGCTGGCTCGGCAATCTCGCGGCAACGTACGTCGAATTGTACCGTGGTACCCCGGTACTATTGCAGCTCTACGTCCTCTACTATGGGCTCGCGCCCGTCGTTCGGATGGGCCCGCTCGTCGCGGCCATCGTCGGGCTCGGCATGAACTACGCGGCCTACGAAGCCGAGACGCACCGCGCGGGAATTCTCGCGGTCCCGATCGGCCAGATGGAAGCCGCGCGCGCCCTCGGCATGAAAATCCCGCTCGCGCTCCGCCGCATCATCGTGCCCCAAGCGCTGAAGCACTCACTACCCAACGTGACGAGCGACTTCATCGCGCTCCTCAAAGACTCGTCGCTCGTGAGCGTCATCACCGTCGTCGAGCTCACGAAGCGCATGACCATCACCTCGGTCGACGTCCGCAGCTGGCTCTTGCCAGGCGCGCTCTGCGCCGCGATGTATTTTGCGATGAGCTTCCCGCTCGCGCGCATCGCGCGACGCCTCGAGGCGCGATGACAGTACCGCTCTCCGCGAGGCTCGTGCTCGATGGAGTTCGCAAACGGCGCGGCGAGCGCTGGGTGCTCGATGGCGTCTCGCTCTCGATCGCGCCAGGCACCATCTACGCGCTCCTCGGCGAATCCGGAACGGGCAAGAGCACGCTTTTGCGATGCGTAACCAGGCTCGACGAGGTCGACGAAGGAACGATCAAAGTCGGCGGCGAAGGCCGCGTCGGACTCGTCTTTCAGCAGCACCATCTCTTCGCGCACATGACGGCGATCGAGAACGTGATGGAAGCGCCGATCCACGTCGCGAAGCTTTCGCCGGCCGATGCGCGAGCGCGCGCGGAGAAATTGCTCGCGGAGCTCGGCGTGGCGCATCGCCGAGACGCCAAACCCGCTGAGCTCTCGGGCGGCGAATCGCAACGCGTGGCGATCGCGCGCGCGATGGCGATGGAGCCCGATGTGCTTCTCCTCGACGAGCCGACGTCTGCGCTCGACCCCGCGCGCCGCAAAGGCTTGACCGAGCTCTTGCTCGCGCTCGCGCAAGGTGGAATGTCGCTCCTCGTCGCGACGCACGATCTCCCGTTCGCGCGCGATGTCGCGAGCCGCGCGGGCACGCTCGACAAAGGCGTGCTCGCCGACGTGCCCCTCAGAGAAGAGCCCGCGCCCGCTTGACGAGCGCGACGGCTTCTTTGGGCGTCTTCGCCGCAGCCGAGAGGTGCCCCATCTTCCGGCCCGCGCGCGCTTCACGCTTTCCGTAGAGGTGCAGGCGCACGCCGGGAAGTGCGAGGGCACGGTCGAACGCGGGCGAAGATTGGCTCGTGTCGGGCGAATGCCAGAGGTCGCCGAGAAGGTTGTAGATTGCAACTGATCGATGCGCTTCGGTCGAGCCGAGCGGCAAATCGCATACGGCGCGCACGGCCTGCTCGAACTGGCTCGTGAGGCACGCGACCTCCGTGCCGTGGAACGTGTTGTGCGGGCGCGGCGCGAGCTCGTTGACGAGGAGCTCGCCGTCTTCGGTCACGAAAAACTCGACCACGAGCAGACCGATGACATGCAGCGCTTCGGCGATCGAACGCGCGATCTCTTGGGCGCGCTTCGCAAGGCGCGGCGAGATCGGCGCGGGGAGCACGCAATGTTCGAGGATGCGGTTTTCGTGATGATTGAGCGACGGCGGATACACGGCGGTCTGTCCGCTCGGAGAGCGCGCGACGAGAATCGAGAGCTCGCGATCGATCGCAACCGCGCGTTCGACGACGCATGGGCGAGCGCCGAGCTCCGTCCACGCGACCGCCGCCATTTCGGGCGCCGTGAGAACGACTTGGCTGCGCCCGTCGTATCCGCCCCGTGCGGCTTTCACATATGCAGTCGATCGCATGCGAAGCGCGGCGCCCGCGAGCTGGTGCGCCGTTCGCGCGACGGAAAATTCTCCGACCGGAAATTTGTGACGTGCGAGCCACTGCTTTTGCCGAATGCGATCTTGGACGACCTCCAGCACTGCGGCGTCGGGCCTGACGGGCGCATGGCGCGCAGCCGCACGCATGCTGGCTTGCGAGACTTTTTCGATCTCGAGTGTGACGACATCCGAGCCGCGCGCGAGCTCGGCCGCGGCGCCGGCGTCTTCGAACGACGCGGTCACGAGCTTGTCGACGACGAATCGCGCAGCGCACGAGGCATCCGGATCGAGCGCGCGCACGTGATAGCCGAGCGTGCGCGCGGCCATCGCCATCATTCGACCGAGCTGCCCTCCGCCGAGGATGCCGAACGTCGCGCCGGGAAGGATCGGCTTCGCCTTCATGACGGTTTCATTTCAAGGGAGCTTCTGGGCCAAGACTTCGTCTTTGCGCGCGGCTCGCCACGCGCGGAGCTTTTCACGCACCTCGGGGTGCTTGGCTGCCACGATCATCGCCGCGAGGAGCCCCGCATTCGCAGCGCCGGGTGCGCCGATCGCGAGCGTGCCGACGGGAACGCCTTTGGGCATCTGCGCGATCGAAAGAAGCGCATCGACACCGACGAGAGCGGTCGCGGGGATCGGAACCCCGAGCACGGGCAAGAGCGACTTTGCCGCGACCATTCCAGGAAGGTGTGCCGCACCACCTGCGCCGGCGATGATGACGAGAAGGCCACGTTTTTCTGCGGATTCGGCGAACTCGAACATTTCGTCCGGCATGCGGTGGGCCGACACGATTCGTTTTTCGTAGGCGACGCCGAGCTCCGCGAGCACGTCGCATGCGTGACGCATGTGCTCCCAGTCGCTCTGACTGCCCATGATCACGGCGACCAAACTCATCGGGGCCGCCCAGCCTAAAGGAAGCAATCGCCGCCGTCGACGTACTCTTCCTTGGCATGCGCTTCTTCCGCAGAGAATGGGTGTTCCCTGCCCTAATCGTTGCTTTCATCAGCGCGTCAGCCGAAGCCTCGCATGACACGCTCTCGGCGCAGGCGGCTGGCGATCTCGCGTGCAACAGCGTCACGCTCGACCAAGTGTCACCCGAACATTTCGTCGCTACGGGGTGCGGGCGAGAGCGCAGCTACGATTGCACCGGCGAAGGCGATTGCGTCTCCGATGGCGCGTCGTCGTCGCGCGGCGTCGGGCGAGGCGATTCAGACGAAGACAACGCCGTTGCCGATGCCGTCGCAGGCGCGATGATGGATCTCGCGTGCGCATGCGCGAGCGGCGCCGTCGGATCGCACGGCGCGCGCTCGTCACACAGCTCGACTCACAAGACGCACAAACGTTGAGCGTCTCGCTCTCCACGAGCCTCAGGGTGCAGCGGGCGGAGCGGCCGGCGCGGCGCTCTCGTCCTGGATGCACGAGTCGAGCTCGAAGAACGCGAACTCGAATGAGTACTCTTGGTCGTTCATGGCCGTCTCGTAGTCACCGCAGAGCGAGGGGAACACGTGGTTCGTCGAGCCGCCGAAGCCGCTCGCGTTGATCGTGTGGTAGTCGACGAACGAGCCGCGACCGCATTGTTGTGCGGGCGAAAGCGCCGCATCAGTACCGGCATCGGCGACGAGCGTCGGCGTGTTGAACGAAATGTATTTCGCCGACGAGGTCCCACCGCCGTCGGCGGCTGCCGTCTCGAATATCCAGCGCGAGGTGGCGTTGTAGGTCGCGCCGATGTCCGTTCGAATGCTGTTCGGATCGATCGAGGCTTGGCCTGCCGTGCCGCCGAGGTTCTGGGCGAGCCAATCCGACATGCCCTTGCCCTTCGGAGCTTTGGTGTCGATGAAGTCGGCCGAGGTCGTGGGGACGTTCGTATTCCACTGCGCGGCGGCCGTGAACTCGAGCGGCCCACGCGGCGGCGCGAAGAAATCGAACGCGTAGTGCGAGCCGAGAACGCGGCCGCCCTTGTCGAGGAAGGCTTGGACGTTGGCGTAGGCCGTCGTCTTGTCAGCGATGACGTTATTGCAATCGCATGCGTTGACGAGGATGTCGTACTTCGGCAAATCCGTGGTGTTCTGCCAGAACGCGAGCGCCGCCGTGGCGGCGTCGGTGCCGACCGTGACGGTGCTGGCGTTCGCGCCCGCGAAGATGCGCACGTGACCCGCGCCCGAGCCGACGGTGAACTCGCTGTCGTCGATGCCGAATTTGCGGAGCGTGCACTCGATGGGATCGCAACCGGACGCCATCGCGATGAGCGGCATGTCGCCTTCGGATGCTTTGCGCGGCAAGTGCGTGAGCTGGCTCGAGACGGCGTTGTCGACGCCTTTGGTAACAGCGGGGATCGTCACCTGACGACGCCACTTGCCGATCTGAATGACGAGCGGGATGGCCGTGCCGACCGGCGCGTTCGTGAGCTTGAATGCGCCGCTCGCATCGGTGAGCGCCGTGGCGACGGGATCGCCGCTGACGGACCCGCACCGATCGCACGAAGCGCCGTTGGTGATGGCGTCGGGTTTGGCGTTCGGGACGTACACGATCGCGTTGTAGATCGTTCGCTTGCCTGCAGGATCGTAGACGACGCCGCTGATGGTGGTCGATGGATCGCGCGCGCATTTCAAGTCGGCGCAGCTCGATGTGTCTCCGCCCGTGTCTTGTGTGTTGACGTCGTTGTTTTGCGCGACGTCGTTCGTGGTGCCGTCGCTACCGCCATCGGCGACGACGGTGTCATCCCCTCCGCAGGCCCAAAACGTAGCGGTCACACAAATCCCGAGCCCCACCGCAAGAAATGCCCTCTTCATGGGGCTCCTTATAGCCTACTTCTTGTCGAACTTGAGGCTCGCCGAGTTGATGCAGTAGCGAAGACCTGTGGGTTTGGGGCCGTCGTCGAAGACGTGCCCAAGGTGGCCGCCGCATTTCGAGCAGAGAACTTCGGTGCGTTTCATTCCGTGCGTGGTGTCGGTCTCTTCGTCGATGCCGCCCTCGCCTTTGGCTTTCGAGAAGCTCGGCCAGCCGCACCCCGAGTCGAACTTCGCATCGCTCTCGAAGAGCTCGGTCCCGCAGCCCGCGCATTTGTAGGTGCCGGCATCGTGATGGTCCCAAAGCTCGCCCGTGAATGCGGGCTCGGTCCCCTTTTCACGAAGCACGGCGTACTGCACGGGTGTGAGCTCTTTCTTCCATACGGCTTCCGGTTTCTCGACCTCACGTTTCTTCTTCGACATGCCCCCCAACGTAACGCGCGCTAGAATGATTGCGAATGGCTGACTCCGATATCGTAGTCCGCGCAATCACCGCAGACGGCGCCTTCCGAGTCATCGCAGTGCGCACCACGGAGACCGCGAAAGACGTCGCTTCGTCGCAAAAAGCGCACGGGGCGCGAGCCCGGCTTTTGGCCGAGATGGTCACGGCCGCGGTGCTGGTTCGCGAGACGATGGCGCCGGATCTGCGCGTGCAGGCCATTCTTCAAGGCAACGATCCGAAGACGCGCATCGTGGCCGATTCGTTTCCCGACGGCACAACGCGCGGATTGGTTCAGCTGCGCGACGGCGCGGATGTGTCGCTCGGCGAGCGCTCGGTGCTCCAGATGATGCGCACGCTCCATAACGGGCAAATCCAGCAAGGCGTCGTTTCAGCGAGCAGCACGGGCGGCATCTCTGGGGCGCTGATGGAATACATGCAGGCGTCCGAGCAGGTCGTGTCGTTCGCGGCAGTCGGCGCGCACGAACAAAGCGATGGAGTCATCGCCGTCGGCGGTTACATCGTGCAGCTCCTTCCGGAAGCATCCGAAGGGCCGCTGATGGTGATGACCGAGCGCCTCAAAGATTTTCCACCCATCGAGCGCCTACTCGAGCAAAACGAAGCGGCGCCCGAGCACTTGCTGAGCGAAGTCCTCTACGGCATGCCCTACGACGAGGTCGGCCGAACGGCGCTGCGTTTCGAGTGCCGCTGCAGCGAAGAACGCCTCCTTGCCACGCTCTTGTCGCTCCCGCGCGACGACATTCGCGAGCTCGTCAAAGGCATCGAAGTCGGCGAAGCCCTCGAGATTGATTGCGACTATTGCCAACGCCACTACCGCATCTCACCCGAGCGTTTGCGCGGCGTTCTCGAGCCGAACTGACACGAATCTGACAATTCTTGAGTTAGTCTCGCTCGCGGTGCGCTTCTCAAAACCCACGAAAGAGCAGCTCGCGACCCTCACACCGATGGAGCGAACTGCCTTCGAGATCGGCGACTTCTGGTCGCGCTATCTCGTGGTGCCCTCGAAGATGTGGAACACGGTCTTCATGGGCGCGATCCTCTACGCGACCTCGAGCCGGCGCCTTCACGTTCATCACCTCGAGCACCTTTCGAAGTTCAAAGCGCCCGAGCGCGTGCTCGTCGTGTGCAATCACCGCACGTTCTTCGATTTTTTCGTCATCACCGCGATCGTGTATTGGCGCACCCAGCTCTCGCACCGAATTCTTTTTCCGGTTCGCTCGAGTTTTTTTTATGATCACCCGCTCGGCCCGTTCGTGAACGCGGCGATGAGCGGCATGCGCATGTTCCCGCCCGTGCTGCGCAGCGAGAGCGTGCGCCGTCGCGGCACGTTCAACGAATACAGCGTGCAACGCTCGGTCGAAGAGCTGATGGAGCCCGGCACGGTGATGGGTTTGCATCCCGAAGGCACGCGCAACAAGAACGCCGACCCCTACAAGCTCCTTCGCGCGCGCGGTGGCGTGGGTCGCATCGCGCTCGCTTCGCCGCAGGCGCGCATCATTCCCGCGTTCGTTCTCGGCATGGGAAACCATCTCCCGAAAGAGTTCGCGCACAACGTCTTGCGGCCCGAAGAGACGCGCGTCGATTGCTTCTTCGGCCCCGAGATCCTCCTCGACGATCTCCGCATGCTCCCGCAGTCGCCTGCTACGGCGCAGCGCGCATCGCAGCGCATGCTCGACGCCATTCGCGTTCTCGCGCACGAGCACCGCGCGATGTTCGGCACGGCCACCCAGCGCGACGCCATCGAAACCGAAGAAGAAGCCGTGGTGGACTAAGGGTCTTACGGCTCCTTGCCCGTGGGTTTCGCGTGCGGGACGAGGCCCTCGCCTTTCGTGATGTCGAAGTTTGGTTTCTGATTCGGATCGCAGCCAACGCCGAAGCCTGTCGCGTCGAATTCGTCTTTGAGCTTGCCTGACGCGGTGTCGCCATTCGGATCTTTGAGCTGCGCTTCGATCGTGAGCTCGTGCTTTCCGGCGCGTGCGGGCGAGCAGTAGCTGAGAAGGTAATAAGCCTTCATCGCCGACTCGATGCGGCGCGCGATGGTGTCGAACGCCGTGACAACCGCAGCTTTGTCGGCGGCCTTCGCGGTTCCGTCTTTGCCGATGGCGGCGAGCTGCGCGTCTTGGAGCTCGACACCGAGGCCGATAGCGAACACGTCGTACTTCGTCGTGTCGAGTGCCTTCTGGACGTCGTCCCACTTGACACGGCGCGCGCGATCGCTGCCGTCGGTGAAAACGACGAGCGTTCCGAAGCGCAGCGGGTTGGGCGCTTGCGCGAGCCCCTTGTCGAGCTCGGCGAGACCTTTGATGATGGCGCCGTTGAGGTTGGTGCTCGGGTCAGCGGGCTTGTATCCCGCGAGCCCTTTGACGGCGGCCTTTGCGCCGCCAGCAGTCGTAAACGGAACGATCGGATGAAGCTCTTCTTCTCCGCCGAACGCGAACACCGCTACTTTTTGCTGCTTTTGGCCCTCGACGCGCTCCGCAAATGCGCCAGCGGCTTCGACGAGCGTGTCGACCGCGCCCGACTCCGTGATGCTGCCGCTCATGTCGACGAGAAGTAGCGTGTAGTGCGACGCCGCCACCTCGGGGTTGAGAATGGTTTGCTTGCTCTCGTATTGCGAGACGAGATCGCCGTCTTCGTAAATTTGGAAGCTCTGCGCGGTGAGACCGCCAACGGGCTCTTTGCCTTTTTGAACTTTGAAGTAGACGACGACGTTGCTTGGTTTGTTGCTCGTCGACTTGATGGGCGTCAAACGCAAACCGCCACCGCAGCCGAGGCTCGCGGAGAGCGGGACAAGACTCGCGGCGACGACCAGAGGCAGAAGAGTGCGTCGCATGCCCCGAGCGTATCAGGTCGTGAGGCCGTACGAGCTGAGCTTGAGCTTTGCGAAAATGTCGTCGGCGCGCTTCTGAAACGCCGCTGCGTCTCCGCGCATCTGCGGATCGTTTGCGTAGTCCAACGTGTTTCGGATCAGCGTCGCGAATGCGCGGCAGCTTCGCGCGAGCTCGACTTCGTTGCCGGCCTCTTCGAAAATCTTGATCGATCGCTCGAGATACGTGCGCGCCTGCTTGAGACCATCGCCGCCCGCAGTTGCCGCCGCGGTGACTTCGCCGAGCGAACGCAGCGCGATGCCGAGCTGCACCTTGCCCTGAATTTCCGTGAAGAGCTCGACAGCGCGCGCCGTGCATTCGCGCGCCTTCGTGTATTCGCGCTGCGCGAGATACGCCTTGCCGAGACCGCGGACGGCTTCGGCGAGACCGAGCTTGTCGCCGAGCTCGTCGGCGAGGTCTTCGGCTTGCTTCAAGTGCGTGATGGCGCGTTGCGTGTCGCCGAGGCGGTTGAGCGTTTCGCCGAGGTTCGTGAGGATGAGCGCCATGCGATTGCGATCGCCCGTTTCTTTGGCGTAGTCGTGGGCTTCGCGAAAAAGCTCGAACGCTTTTTTGTCGTCGCGTTGATCTTGAGCGACGGTGCCGAGGTTGTTGAGCGAGATCGCAACGCCGACGAGATCGCCGATCTCGCGCCGGATCATGAGCGCTTGCTCGAAGGCGTCGAGCGCTTCTTTGTAACGACCCGAGTCTTGGTAGACGAGACCCATGTTGTTGAGCGAGAGCGCAATCGAACGGCGATCGCCGATGCGGCGGCGCATGCCGAGCGCGCGCTGCGTGTGCTCGAGCGCGGCCTCGTAGTCGCCCTTGAGCCAATGGAGCTTGCCGATGTCGTCGACGGTGCTCGCGATTCCGCGCTCGTCGCCGGCTTGCTCGAACAATCGAAACGCGGCGTTGAGATGTTGCGATGCTTTGTCGAGCCGGCCGGTGTCGCGATAGAGGCGACCGATGCGCCCGTGGGCCGCGCCACCGCGTGTGCGCATGTCGAGGCGGAACGCGACGGAGAGCATGTCTCGGAAGGCGACGAGTGCTTCGTCGTTCTTGCCGAGAAGCTGGAGGACGTCGCCATAGTGATGGAGCGCTTGGAGGCGCTTTTCTGGGTCGATTTCGGCGCCGGCAGCCGCGAGCTCGAGGCCGCGCTTGTAGTAGTCGGCGGCTTTTTGGTTTCCGTAGTGTGCACGCGCGACGTCGGCTGCAGCGAGATTCGCAACGGCCGCTTGTGTGCGACGGCCCGCGGCATCGCTGTGATGCGCGAGCATGCCGAGCGACTCTTCGTGCGTTCGAACGTAGTCTTTCGATGCGAGCCACTCGGCAACGGCCGCGTGATAGCGACGCGCCGTGCCAGGCGGCGTGAGCCGAAGGAGCGTTTCGCGTTCGAGGTTGTGCTTGAAGACGTACTCTTCGTCGTCCGAAAATGTGCTGTCGGGAAGGCGGAGCACGTAGTCGCGCTCGCGCAGCTCACGCAAGATGCCGTGAACGCGCGTGGCTTCGGCGCTCTCGCCTTCGTGCCAGAGATCAGGTGGTGGCGCCTCTTCGCGGAGTGTTGCGAGCAAACCACCGACCCAAAACACCGCGCCCATCGTTGCTGCGCGTTCGAGGAGCTCGCGCTCGGGAGGCGTGAGCGCTGCGATGCGCGCCTGCACCGCATCTTCGACGGTGATCGGCAAGCGAACCGTCGCGAGTCGCTCGGGATGGATTTTCCATTTCTCGTCTTCGGCGAGCTCGTCCTCGACTTCGAGGACGCCCATGTCGTGGAAGATGCGAACCATCTGCTCGAGGAGCGCCGGGTTTCCACCCGCGAGCGTGCATGCGGCGTCGATCAAATCTTCGACGGCTTCGTCATCTCCGCACGGCGAGAGAAGATCGTTCATCACTGCCGATGCGTCGCTGTCCGAGAGCGCCGCGAGCTCGAGCGTCTTGTGGCGCGCGCCGCCGTGTTTGGCCCAACCATCGTGCCGAACGACCATCTCGGAGCGCGCGAGGCAGATCATCAAGATCGGCGCCGAGAGGTACTCGACGAGGTATGCGAGCAAATCGAGCGATTCTTCGTGCGCAAAATGCAAGTCGTCGAACACGAGCACGATGGGCCCGCGTGCGGCCATGTTCGCGGCAGACGTGGAGTTGAGCGACGGCGGCGTGCCGGCAGGCTCGGGCAAATAGACGGCGTCGGCTTCGAGAAAGCGTTTGATGACCGCGCGGCGCAAATGCCGAAGCTGCTGCGGATCGCCCTCGACGGCTTTGATGAGCGGCGAATCGAGAAACTGCAAATCGAGTAGCTGCCCGAGAAAATAAACGACGTCGCCGACTTTGCGATCTTCGAGCACGGCGGCGGCTTGGGCGCGGACCTGAGCTTTCGCCGCTTCGGCGTCCATGCCTTCGACGATGCCGAAGCGCGCGCGAAGCACGCGACCGAACACGCCATACGCCGGCCCTTGATCGCGCGCGCCACCGCGGAAGACGCGCGGCGCTGGAACGTGCGTGCGCATGCGCAGGAGAAAATCGCGCACGAGGCGTGTCTTGCCGACGCCCGCCGCGCCAAGGAGCGTCACGGTGCGGCAGACGTTGCGTTTGACGACGTCGTTGAGGGCGTCCTCGAGCTCGCGCATCTCCGTCATGCGCCCGAGGAGCATCGCGCGGCGCTCCGCCACACCGATTCCGGCGGGCGGCATGAGGCTGACGCGGTCCGTCATGTCACGGGAGCATAACCCACTACTCGTTTTCTTGCGGCGTCACCGTCGGCTCGGCGCCGTGCTCGCGCGTGGCCTCGCGATGATGCTCCGGGACCTGCTCGCGCGCGCGACCCACGTGCGATCTCCGAGCGATGCGAACTGCGGGATTCTCGATGCATCCGGTCATTCCCGCAGGGCACGCAATGCGGACGTGGAAGTGATCGTCGTGCGGCAAGCTGCCGTGCGGCTGAACCATCGCGAATGCCGCGCGCGTTCGAATCGCCTCGGGCGCGCCAATGTGCTGCGCGTACCCGAGGAGCCTCAGCCGGAGCGGCGCCGACACGAAAATGTGCGACACACGCGCGACGGGGTCCTCGAGGAGCGCGGACACGAGCGCCCAGTTTTTGGCGTCGTCGAACTTCGCGCCCGGCCAGGTCGGCGCGGTGCCGTCGCCGTGGAATGACACCATGTGGTCTGCGAAGATCTGACGATTACGTGCATCTTGCACGTAAAATGGGAGGTCGGCGTCGCGGCCGCTCTCGTGGGAAGCGTGCTGCTCGATCTCGCCTCCGGAGGCCTTCGACAAGTGGCCGACGTTGAGCACTGCGCCTGGATATGCGTGCCTCACGCGCTGCGCTGCGCGTTCGATCATGCCAACGAGCGCGCCGAGCCCCCAGCGGACGTCCCCTGCTTGGTCTGCCGGCATCACGCGCAAGTAAGGAGCGTCGTTGAGGTGCGCGCCGCCCACGAGGTGGCCCGTTGTTGGGGAGCCGAGGCTGCGGCCCATCGGCATGATCGGCTGCGGCGGCGTGCGGTGGCCTGTGGACGCTGCGGCTGTTGCGGCTGTTGCGGCCTCGAGCGTGAAAGCGACAATGAAGGATGCGGAAGCGAGACGCATCGTCGGAAACAATCATGACGAGATTGAAACAGGCAAGAAAGTGGGGTGGTTTGGGGCTCCCCCCGCGAATGTGCTCGGCCGGCGCCGCGTGTGAACGTGTTTGATCGGAGCCGGCCTGCGCGCATTCGCGCCCCCTCACGTTGCCTTCGGCAACGAGGGGGTTTGAAGAAGGAGAGCGAGAGGAGAATCAGATTTATTGTGGGCGGTGTCTGGGCGCGGCGTGGCATGTCGTCGCGAAGGGCTGTCGTGTTGGGAGCGCACGCCTGAGCGCGAAAGATTCCTGCCAGCGCCTCGGTGTCACGTACTTTGTATGCGATGCACGAGGCCACGTCCTTGTCGTGAGCGCCGCCTGGGCGCACGATCACGCGCATGACGGACACGGAAGCGACGTGGTCGGCGCGCGTCGCGGAATGGAAGGCGAGCGG